>NZ_JAPTYD010000079.1 GCF_026913015.1 Paracoccus benzoatiresistens | reverse complement strand
CCTACTCCGAAGATCGGCGATGACCGCCAGCGTTACCTACGGCCGCGCGGCTCGCGCTACGCCAAAGGCTCCGCGCGGCCTCCTACACCACCACATGGGACACAGCCCCGTCGGGGGGGGCGGTCACATCATGAGCGCCCATCGACGCCCTCAAGGACTTGCAACGTCGAAGGCCCGAACGCTTCAAGAAGCGGGTCTGCAGTCAGGCGGGATGCGACATCTAGAGAGCAGGGAAACCTGGCTATAGCCCGTCACCTGAAGGCCTCATCAAGGCCCTCAAGTGAAAAGCTGCCATCCGTCCCTGGCCCTTTTCCGTCCAAGGTGACCCCATTCAGTGTAACCTCGATCTGGCGCATGCGGCCAGCAACTCTAAGGGTGGCACTGAAGCCCCGCCAGTCCGGAGGCAATGCCGGCTCGATCCGCAGCCGGTTGCCGCCCTCGGGCACGATGCCGAGGATACCTTCCACCGCCGCGCGGTAAAGCCATCCGGCGGAGCCCGTGTACCAGGTCCAGCCACCGCGGCCGGCTTTGGAACCTTCTGCATAGACGTCGGCGGCCACGACATAGGGCTCGACGCGATAGCGGTCAGCAGCGCCCCGTGTCTCGGAGTGCG
The DNA here is from genome assembly GCF_026913015.1 of Paracoccus benzoatiresistens. Classification (GTDB taxonomy): domain Bacteria; phylum Pseudomonadota; class Alphaproteobacteria; order Rhodobacterales; family Rhodobacteraceae; genus Paracoccus; species Paracoccus benzoatiresistens. Next base: position 11,738 of record NZ_JAPTYD010000079.1, on the reverse strand, counting down.
AGATTGGGTTCAGCAGGTCGAACAGCTGGTGAGCGTCGGCGCCACGGCTCATTCTGCCCAAGGCATAGACCATCCAGCACGCAGCATGGGTATATTGGCCGCCATTCTCACGCACGCCCGGGGGATAAGCCTTGATGTAGCCTGGATCCTTGTCGGTATGTTCGAACGGGGGTGTGAAGAGCTTCATTGTACCGGTGCCGTCGTTCCACAGCCAGCCCAGGGCGGCATCTACCGCCGGGCCGATCCTGTCCGGGCGCCCCACGCCCGAGATTGCCGCCCAGCTCTGCACTATGGAGTCGATTTGGCATTCGTCTGATGCTGACGAGCCCAGTGGGCTGCCGTCGTCAAAATAGCCGCGCCGATACCATGCGCCGTCCCAACCCGGACCATCGAGCGCCTCGGTCACCGCGCGACGATGCGCACGCCAGGCAGCGGCACGTTCGTTGTCGCCGCGTGCCTCGGCCAGGGGGCAAAGGCGTCGATCGTGGCGCATAGAAACCAGCCAAGCCAGACGCTCTCGCCGCGCCCTTCCTCTCCTACCCGGTTCATACCGTCGTTCCAGTCACCGCCGAGGATAAGCGGCAGCCCGTGCGTTCCCGTCCTTGTTACCGCCAGATCCAAAGCGCGGGCACAGTGGTCATAAAGTGGCGCGGCCTCGTCAGACCGCTCGGGCATCAAGAAGTTGTCGTGCTGGCCCGGCTCCAGTACAGGTCCGGTGATGAACGGCACTGCCTCATCCATGACAGAGCGGTCGCCGGTCAGGCGGACATAACGTTCGGTGGCATGGGCCAGCCAGATTACATCGTCCGAGATGGTGGAGCGCACACCCGCGCCGCTCGACGGCAACCACCAGTGCAGCACATCACCCTCTGGAAACTGGCGCGCGGCGGCGCTGAGGATCTGGCGCCGGCACAGGTCCGGGTCGTGCAAGATCAACGCAGACGTGTCCTGCAACTGGTCGCGGAACCCGAAGGCGCCAGAGGCCTGATAGAAGGCCGAGCGCGCCCGGATTCGGCAGGTCAGCGCCTGATAGGGCAACCAGGTATTGACCATCAGGTCCAGCTTGGGGTCAGGGGTCCGCACCTGGAGCGTCTCCAGAAACCCGTTCCACTCCATCGCGGTGTGTTCCAGCGCCCGTGCCATCTCGCCCTCGCTGGTGACGGCATCCAGGATGCCGCGCAACTGGGCCTCGGGCGCATCGGCAAGGGCGATGACCAACTCGGCCGTCTCGCCGGGCTGGACAGTGAGGTGGGTTCGCAGCGCCAGACAGGGATCGCCGTCGGTGTCGGTCGAGTTGGTGGGCCACGCGCCGATCAAGGCGTCAGGGTAATGCACATCGCCCGCACCGAGCACTGTGGCTCGCGAGGCAAGCCATCCCGTCACCGGCCTGTTGCAGGCAAGGCCCGCAGTGCGTCCCGGAAATTCCACCGACCAAGCATTACGAGCGATGATCGCATTGGCGACGGCCTGCGCGCGGATCACGGGCGCAGTTTGACCACGGTCCTTGCCGAGCACCAGCTCAGCATAGGCAAGACAATCAAGATCCAGCCGCTCCTTTCCCCGGTTCGTCACCCGCAGACGGGTCAGCTTGGCGGGTTGACCTGCCGCCAGCGTCTGAACGGCGTCCGTGTTGATCCAGTCGCTCCACGACCTGAAGCGGCTGTAACCCAGTCCGTGCCGTGCCTCATGAATCGCGCCCGGATCGGGGCACAGCGCCGCAAAGGGCGACATGACGCGGCCAGTTCGGCGGCAGCGGAGCAAGATCGCTTCGCCCGGGCGGTTCTCGACTGCATCGTTCGACCACGGGGTGATCTGGTAGTCGCGGGAGTTCACAGCCCATGTAAAGCCGGCACCCTCGGCCGACACATGGAAGCCGAAGTCGTCGCGCGCGATCACATTGATCCACGGCTGGGGCGTGAATTCGCCATGCCGCAAGCGAATGACATACTCGCGCCCATCCGATGAGAACCCGCCGTAGCCGTTGAAGTGACGCAAATCCTCTGCAGGAAATTCCGGCATCTCGCGCGGCGCGGCGTATGCGGCTGGAACGAGCCGAGGTCGCCGGCTCTGCAGGGGCGCCGCCGTGGCCTGTCCCCGGGCCAGCTGTTCGGCCAGGGGGCCGTTGCGACTATGCAGGACAACCCGCGCCACTGCGAGCAGCGCCTGCAACTGGGCGCCGTCCACCTGGTCCTTTCGTAGGAGAACAACATGGCGTGCAGCAGGATCGAGATGCGCGCGCAGGAAGGTGTCGCACAACGCCGATAGCGCGTTCTGCAGATCCTGGATATAACTTGACGCCCGGTCGTTCAGGATCACGAGATCAGCGTGAATACCATGGTGGCGGAAATAGTCCTGCATTCGTAGCGCTGTTCGGACGATGGGCAGGTCACTTTCGGTATCGATCCGCAGCATCAGGATCGGCGCATCCCCCGAGATGCCAAGACCCCAAAGGCCAGACTGGGGACCCACTGCGTTGCGAAGATCGGAACGCCGCTGGATCATGCGGCTGTCGGGCCAGATAAGGTGCGCGGCATAGGCCCGAAACATCGCCGCCTCGTCAAGGGAGCTGTCCAGGTGGCGGAGCTGCACCTGCGACAGTGTCCAGGCCAGCCGGCTTTCATGATCATAGGCATTGCCCTCGCCGTAATGGGTCAGCGCGGCGTCAAGGGATGCCTCATCCTCCGTGACGATCGTCCAGAAGGTCAGTCTTGCTGCTTTTCCGGGCGCAAGGCGGACGCGGCGACGCAGGGCAAAGATCGGATCCAGCGTAAAGCCTTGCTCGCCGGCCAGCCGTGCGTCCGGCTCCATCGCGGCGGGGCGGGTGATGTCGTGCCCCCTGCCGATGAAGGCGCGGCGGTCAGTTTCTGCGCCCAGGGGCGTGCCGCCGGTCGCCAGATGCGCCAGATGCAGGCCGGGTTCCCGCCCCCGGGCATTACGATGGGCAGTGATTGCGCTGCCGTCGCGCTGGATCGCCGTGCGCACGAACATCTTGGAAAAGGCTGGATGCGCCAAGTCCGCCTGCTGCCTGTCCAGCACGATCTCGCCATAGGAGGTCACTTCGATCACGCGTGGGCGGGACGTGCGGTTGCGAAGCGTCAGGCGCATCCCCTCGGCCTGCGCCTCGCAGGCAACAATCATCTCGAGATGGCTCTCGATCCCGTGGGCAGTTTTGAAGAATTCCGCCTTGTGACCGGAAAAGATGGCGTGCGTTTCCTCGGAAGGTGCCGCTTTCGGTGCGGCTGTGGCCGACCACCAGTCTTGCGTCTGGGCGTCGCGCAGGAACAGGAACAGACCGTCGCGGTCCACGGCAGCATCGGGACGCCAGCGGGTGACGGCGACGTCGTTCAGTCGTGACCACCCGGTGCCGGTCGCCGTGACCATTCGGCTGTAGCGTCCGTTCGCCATGAGCCCGATTGCGCGCGGCGCATGGGCTGGGTCATCCACAACCGTCTGCGTGGCTGGGGCAAGTTCTGTGTCGCTGCCCGCAAGGCCGTGGCCGGGCGTCGGGCGGGTGATGGGAACGATCTGGCGCGGGGCTTTTTCCTGCAGCAGCAGTTCTGCCGCCCGGATCACCGGATCACCGTGGAAGCGGTCGCGGTGAATACCGTCCAGCACCGCATTGGCGATCGCGACAATGCTCATGGCTTGGTGGTGGGCCATGACGGTGCAGACAACCGCCAAGTCGGCTTCGTCATGCAGTCGGGCCGGGGTGAAGTCGACGGCGTCAAAGAAGCCATGCCGTCCCAGGGCGCCGATCCGTTGCAATCGCTCGAAGTTGACGACGGCCGCATGCGGCCGGATCTGGCTGGCGAGCGCAGTGGCATAGGGGGCGACAACCAGATCCTCTGTCGCCAACCGCTTCAGTGCAAGTGCCGGGGCGCCGAAGGCATAATACTGATAGTTCATCTCGCGGTCCCGGGCGTTGAAGGCGCTTTCCGAAACCCCCCAAGGCACGCCCCGCGCGCGCCCCTGCGCGACCTGGGCATCCACCGCTGCCACGCAGCCCTGCAAGAGCAGGCTGCCATGCCGTTCGTGCATCACCAAGGGCGGCATCAGGTATTCGAACATCGAGCCGGACCAAGACAACAAGGCCCCGCGTGCCCCCAAGGCGGCCATGGGCCGACCCAGGCGAAACCAATGCTCGTGCGGGACATCGCCTTTGGCGATGGCGAATAGGCTTGCCAGCCGCGCCTCGGACGCCAGAAGATCGTAGCAGCTTTCGTCCAGTTGCTCGGACTCGGCACGGTAGCCGATCGACAAAAGTCGCCGCTGCGGGTTCATCAGGAAGCCGAAGTCCATCCCGAACGCAAGCGCCCGGGCGCGTTCGGCTAGGGCGGCCACGCGCTCCTGCACCTCCGGGGCATTTGCGGGCGGCCTAATCGAGGCTTCGCAGGTGCGATGCAGTGCATCAACCCACCACAGCAGGTCGCTTCCGTCAGCGTCGGCTTTGGCTACATAAGCCTCCGCGAACTGGCGGATATCGGCCGCGATCTCCGTCAGGTTCAAGCCGCGCCCGACAGAGAGGTGCGGTTCAGCCAGGATCGTGACGTAGCTTTGGGAGAAACCCTCGATACGATCCAGCAGGCGGTGACGCAACGGGCGCAGGGCCCGGCGGTCGTCGGGAATTGTCTCAAGCTGGTCAACAAGGATGTTCAGCACGTCGCCGACCCCTTGCGGGTGGGTGGGCACATGGACGATGGCGCCATGCGTCCAGTCCCTTAACCCAGAGGCGAGCGTCACCAGATGCCCTGCAAGGTTGCCGCTGTCGACCGACGATACATAGCGTGGCGACAGCACTGACAGGTCGCGTGTATCATACCAATTGAACAGATGCCCATTCAGCTTTTCCATCCGTTCCAGCGTCGACAAGGTGGCCTCGATGCGGTCCAGGGTTTCGGTCAGACCGATCCAGCCAAAGTCACGGGCCGAAAGTGTTGCCAGCAGATACAGGCCGATATTGGAGGGCGACGTCCGCTGGGCCAATTTCGGCTCGGGCACATCTTGATAGTTGTCGGGGGGCAGGTGGTGTGTGTCGGGGCCGACGAATTCCTCGAAGAAACGCCAGGTCATGCGGGCGGTGCGGCGCAGGGCTGCGGCATCCGCGGAAGTGATGCTCAGCCGGTCTTCGGTTTCCAGCGTGCGGCTTGTTTCCCAGGCCAGTGGCGGGGCGATCAGCCACATCAGCGCGAACGGTGCTGCAAGGAGCAGATTCGCGGGGTTGATCCACGCGACCAGCAGCAGTGCCGTAATCCCCATGACGGGAGCGATGGCCATGTGCCGCAGATACCCGGTCCGGCTGCCCGCTCCGCTGGCCGCTACGTCCGAGCTGCTGCGCCATTCCAGCATGTGCTGGTGGCTCACCCACATGCGATGCAGGGTTCGGCCGATGGCATCCAGCGCCAGAGCCACCTGGTGAGGCATGAAGGACAGGCGCAGCACCGCGGCCGACAGAAGCACCCTGCCTTCCGATAGCAGCACCCGGAGATGGTGGCGGAGCGAAACCGAGGGATGGACGGGTATCAGGCCAGAACAAAAGCTCATCACTGATCCGCTAAACAGCATCAGGATCAGCAGAACTTGCCAACGGAAGGCGGCACCGGGCGAGAGAGCCAGCCAACCCGCGACCGAACCCGCGATCCATGCCGCCGGCAGCAGCGAGCGGCGCAGGTTGTCCGCCATCTTGAAGCGGGCAATTCCGCCCAGCCCATTGCCTCGGTTCAGCAGGAACGGCAGGAGCTGCCAATCACCTCGGATCCAGCGATGCTGGCGGGCGGCATCCACATGATAGCGTACAGGAAAATCTTCTACTACTTGTACGTCCGTGACCAACGCGCAGCGGGCAAGCGCCCCTTCGAGCAGGTCGTGCGACAGGACAGTGTTATCAGGGATGCGTCCTGCCGTCGCGCGCATGAAGGCATCGACGTCGTACATGCCTTTGCCGGTAAAGCTGCCTTCGGCAAAAAGATCTTGATAAAGGTCGGACACGGTGAAGACGTAAGGGTCCAGTCCTCGGTTCGTCGAGAAGATGCGCTGGAAGACCGAAGCCTCGCCGCCGGACGTCAGGGATGGGGTGACCCGCGGCTGAAGGATCGCGTGCCCCGATATCACCCTGCCCGTGGCGTCGGATATCGGGCGGTTCATGGGATGTGCAAGCTTTCCGGCCAGGCCAGCAACCGAATTGCGCAAAAGCCGCGTATCGCTGTCCAGCGTCAACACGAAGCGCACGTCCAGAGGAGGTCGCGGACCGGTCTCCATGAATGAGGTATCGGCATCCCCTCGCAGCAGGGCGTTCAACTCCATCAGCTTTCCCCGCTTGCGCTCCCACCCCATCCAAACGCCTTCCCGTGCGTTATGCACACGACGCCGATGCAGCAGGTAGAAGCGGCGGCCCGTCGCGGCGTAACGGAGCGCCAGATCCTCAATTCCGCTCCGGGCGTGGTCTAGCAGCAGGGCGTCGTCAGGCCGCGCCTCATAGGCGTGGTCGGCCCAGTCCGACAGCAGCGCAAAATCGATCGCTCCCGAAGGGTTGGCCAGGTAATGAAGCTCAAGGTTGCGCAGAACATCGTCCATCTCGTCGCGCGAAGTCAGAAGATAGGGGATCACGACGAGCGTGCGGGCTGTGTCAGGCACCGCGTCGGCAAAATCATAGGCTGGCAAGCGTCGCGGCGGGAACAGCCGGGCCACGGCAACCTGCGCAAGGGCAAGGGCGGCCTCGGAAGCAGGAAACAGGGCCAGCAGAAACAGGGTGGCGACGATCCAGGTCGTTGCGTCAGAGCCCTGGATCATCAGCCCGGCAATCAGGACGGTCAGGATCGCGACCGGACCCGCCAAGGCGACCCAGCCCGCGAAGCGGGTGCGGCGGCGGAGGCATTCACCAAAGGTTGGACGATAGGCAATGCGCGCCTCCAGCCCCGGCAAGTCCTCGGCCAACAGCAGACGCCCCGGGTCTGCCCCTTCCGCGGCGGCTATGGCCGCGCGCGCTATCTCCACTTCGGTAAGGGTGGACCGCCGGGCGAGCTTCTCGATCTGCTCGCGGTAGGCATTGCGCGTGGCGCCATCCAGCGCGGCAAAATCCGGTGTGCGGCGAAGTTCCCGGTCCACGGCCGAGACGCTTTCGAACCACTCCAGCCAATCCGTCTCGTCGATCAGGCGCAGGCTACGGATGATGTTGCCCACGGTGACATTGCCGCTGGACTGGCGCGTATGTTCCGCGGTGATGATCGAGTCCGGAGTTTGTCCTTCTTCCGACAATCGTGCTTCCAGCCAGTCAAGGCCCAAGACTGTCGTTCCAGAACCATCCTTGAGGCGATAGAGCAGCTGCGCGGCAAAAGTTGTATCATGAGCCGCAGCCTTCTGGGATGCCAGGCAGGCCGCCGCGGCCGGGGCGGCACACTCGAACAATCGGTCGGCCAATGCGTTGGCTGCAGCGCGCTTGCGGCGGCTATCCTCGATCCGATCGGACAAGCGACGCAGGTTCTCAAGCAGCACAAAGCGCAGCATCGAGGGAACAGCCCAAACTTCGCCGATGGTCAGGTCGACATTACGCTGCATGCCGACAACGGTCTGACTCAACTCCACCAGCGTCACGGCCGAGTTGGTCAGCGCGACATGGGTCCAGGCCAACGCCAGTACCCGGGGGACATGCTCGCCCCCGGTGAGTTGCAGCGTAGGAAGGCTGTTATAGGCTTTGGGTTGCAGGTCCCGGTGCAGGTGACGAAAGGTCTCGTCCACAATGTGGTGGTTGTCCAGCAGCCATTCTGCGGCAGGGGTGATGCTGCTTGTGCCGTGAGCCTCTTTGTAAATCGATAGGTAGGTGGCACGTACGGCTGCGCGGTTCTCCGTCAGACGGCGAGGGTACTGGAAGGGCTGCCAAGCGGGGAGGGCAGGGCCAAGCGACGTCGCCAGTGCGGATCCCGCCTGTTCGGGACGGCGATCCAGCCAAACCTCGTGACGGATCGGGGCTGCTAGCTGTGACTCTTGCCGCATTGCGGTGCGCTCTTGCCGGCGCCTACTCAGACGCATCGGTACGCGGCGGCGTGGTTGGGGCGCCGGCTTCCGGGCGTTCCGCGGCAGGGCGCTGCCCCCGCTCGCAGACCTCTTGGTCCCCGCAGGGCGCAGCTGCGCTCCCGTTCTCCTTCAAATCCGTCCGCTTTCATGACGAGACGGATCATCGGGTCGGCAAGCATTTCCTCGAGGAATAAGCCGGTCACGGCTGGGCCCGTCAGCTTGTCCTTCGCGGCCGCGCGCTCCAGTTCGACAAGTGGGATGGTCAGTGTCCGGTCGAGACCCGGATGAGACATGCGAGGGTACAGACGCACAAGGACCGAAGACTTGCAGACATCCGGTCTGATCCCGGCCAAGGGAATGGGGATTTGGGTGTCGAGCTCGTATCCTCCCGGCGGAAGCGTCTCATTGAAACCGAATGGCTCGACAGGGCGCAGAAAGATGACGATTGTCTTTATCGACGTGGGCACGTCGGGTCTCCTCCATCACAGTCGCGCAGCCTGCGGTTCCTGGGCTGCTGCTGCCGATCTTGCAGTCGCCTGAGAACGCAGTCGTGCAGGCTTGCATGACGTGTGCACAGCCTGCACGACCACTGCGGAGATTTAAGGGGCGGTACCATGCCGTTGTGCCTTTCTGGCGGATGGGCTTTCGACCCGCCACGACCGGCTTTGGAGCGCCGGACCGATCTTCAGCGGGCAAAAGCCATGCCGCTGTTTCGAACCAACGGTTGATCCTGCTGCCGAGGATATCGTTCGTCTACGATTGCATGTGCTCCGCCGGCCTTCCGCGCAGGGGAGGATCCCCTCTGCCAGAGTTGACCCTTACGAGTTTAAGCGAGCGGGAATGCATGCACTCTTTACTTGCAAAAGGCCCTTGCCCGCCATTGCCGTGGAATAGGCCGATGAGTGGGTCGAAACGTCTATCGAGCCAGTAGCGAGCGCCTTTCCCATGATTGATCAGACAAACTCTGGTTCATGGGACCGCGCCGATGGTCACTGTAGCCACGGCGATCTCTGCCGTCCAAGGGCCTTCGCCAGGCTGATGTCCTTAGGACTTCAGTTGCGGCTCGTCTGGCTTCGGACTGAGTGGTTGCTTGCCCAGCTACGCGTGAGCAGTCCTGAATGCCTCCAAAAGGCGTCCCTACGGGTCTTTGTGTGCGGCCGCTTCGATGGCCTCCTTCAGATGTCGTCGTTCGATCTGCCAACGCTCATGTGTCAGTTCCATGTTACTCTCCCTAATGGGAAAACTGCAGGGCTCTGTCCCCGCCGGAACCGCTGAAGCCCGCAACTGAGTCAGGCTTGTTCGGGCAGGCGGCATTTTCGTCCACGCCCAGCCTCCTCATCCGGCTTTTGCCAGCTGTCGGCGTCCGCTCGATCTATCAGGCGCCCAGGGTCACCATATTCCGATTGGGGATCGTGCGGTTGATTGCGCTGATTGTCGGCAATGCCTCGAATCCCCATAGGGGGCCCTCCATAAGTCGCACGCAGAACAATCTGCTGCGGCCTTCAAGATATAATTATCAGGCAAAGCCATTTCATCAGCAGGGTCTGGACAATCGTGCAAGCCCTTGGTTGCAGGCCAGACAATAGTGGATATCGGCGAGGTTGGGGAGCAGCGGGGGATGACGTCCCAGGGGTGGTGCTGCGCTGTCCGACGTCAGCAAGGCAGCATGGGTGTTAATCTTAAGATGACGTCCCAGTAATGCTGTAACTCAGTTGGGCTGTAGCGGTGATGGGCGAACCCGTTGCTCATCAGGATGTTTCCAGCGCGGCTGCTCCGAACTGCAAGGGTCTCGCGTGAAGGACGTGCGTTTGTCCTTCACGGAAATTCATTATGCGGGAGCAATCTTCATTGATAGCCGTGATGAAGACCTTATTCAGCCGTGTGGGAAGCGTCGGCAGCCATCGTAGGCTCTTCGGACATCTTTGTATACTGAGCCACCTGCGCTTGGTGACCAGCAGCCTCTTCCGCGACCGCGGTTTTGGGTTGAGGATCCCGGGCTGCCGTCGAACTGGTTGAGCCTTCTTCGGACACAGCCTTTGCTTTCCGCCCTCGTGCTGATTTCAGTGCCTCAGCGCCCTCCTGCCCTGCAGCCTTCGGTTTGCGGCCCCTGGTTGTTGCTGGCGCATCTGCCGAGGCTTCGGCGGCCACCTTGGAGGAGCGTCCACGCCGCGCTTTCGGCTGCTCCGTGCCATCTTCTGACACAGCCTTCGGCTTGCGGTTTCTGGTCTTTACCGGCTCCTCCGCCGAGACATCAGCGACCACCCGGATTGCTTCTCCACCGCTCGCGCCCAATGTGTCCGCAGCCGCTTTCGTCACAGCCCTTCGCTCCGGATGGCGGCGCGCAGCGGTCGTTCCAGCCGGGGAGGATGCGCGTGCATCGTCTTCCGCGTCGATCTCGCGTTCCGCCTGTGACCAGTGTTGCGCATCACGGCCATGGGGCTGGCCTTCCTGTTCCCAGATCGAATGGGCTCGTTCTTGGATCCGTCGCGTGCGTTCGTCAGTCATGATGTGTCCTCGTGTCTCCGATGAGCCTCTTGTTTCCTTGACCGTCGGCGCGAGATCGACGGAAATTCAGGTCTCTATGCCGGAACCGTGACACGCTCATGCGCCCTTGCCAATGGCTTCCTGGCAGCAGATCCAGTCAGGCTACCGGAGAGCAGCTGCCGTGGTCTGGGCACGACGATCCGGCGTCACAGACTTCCCGTGCGGCTGACCTTTTTCGGCCAGGGGAGGATGTTGCTCTTCTCCTGTGTCGCGTCCTCGTGAGCAGCCAGTTCTTGGGGCGTCCTCGTCCCCAGGTGCTTCTCGCGGGTCTTCTGACGCTCTGTAAGGCGGCGGTCGAGTTCTGCCTCGACAAGCAGGTGAAGAGCGAAGCGGTGCAGCCGGTGCTCATCGGTGAAGCCGGGATCGTTTGCCTCGGCCATGGCGCCGCGGCTCACCGCTATCAATTCGAAGTCCCGTTTCGAGGCCAGCCTCGTTCCAAGTGCTTCCCCAGCAACTTTCATGGCTTCGTTCATCAGCGTCGTGGGCAGGGATGCTCCAGTCATGATCTCTCCGTGTCTTCTGCCCGTCGTCCCAGTCGGCATCTGCATTTTTGCAAGATGCTGTCCGGAGCGGTGGGTTTGTCGGCCCTGTCTCCTCGTCACGCTGGACCAGATCTATGACGGGAACGCCTGTCCGCAAGGGTTGGCGCGGTCTACGGCATGCTGGCCGCGTCCAAAACGGATCAAAAATCGGCTATCAGACGATCTGGGCCAAGGACCCCGCCTGTCTACCTTTCGGCGCAAGTTCGGGAACTGCGCGGTGAGGGCTGAAAGACCGCATAAGGTTCAGCCCCACAACGGCAAAAGAGAGTGGTTAAGAAACGTTGCGACATCTCAAAGACGCTTCATTGATTGGCGGTCCATAAGGAAATGCCGGCACCCGCATGCGCAGAACCGGCACCAAGTTGGCCGGCAGCACCGGCGGCGGATAGACTGAGATTAGAGGGCCCCTGAGGCCTCTTAGAGAGATTTTCCAGGGTGGCGGGCATAGCCTGTCACGCGGTGTGTCTCGCCTGCACCATTTTCACCACCCCCCGCTCTCCTGCGCCAACCTTTGCCAATCTTCCGAGTGAGGCTGGGACGGCTAACGGGCGTTATCAAGCAGCTGATCGTGCCTACAGTAGCAGCGAGCGGTTCCAAGGCCGCTACACGCCGGAAGGAACGGCGCCTTGCTGCAGCCGTTTATCC
>NZ_JAPTYD010000078.1 GCF_026913015.1 Paracoccus benzoatiresistens | reverse complement strand
AAGGAGAACACCCGGATGTTCTATGGCGATGCCAAGGACAGCCTCAACAAGCTGCTGCCGATGATCGAGTGATCGGCGAAACCTCTGCGCAACAGGTTTCATCCAAGCCCTTCCATAAGGACCGGTTCTTGCCCTCACAGCAACCACGGAGAACGACAATGTCCCAGCAAGCCTGCAACACTGTAGCAACACATGACGGAGACACCCCGGACGAGGCGCGGCGCCGTTTTCTCAGGACGACCGGCCTATCGGCCTTGGGTGCAATGTTGGGAATGACGATCCCGTTCGAGCGCAACCTGCCCTCAGGCGTTATCCCTGTGGCCCTTGCTCAGGATACCGGAATGGATCTGATGTCTGGCAAGACGGGACTTGTCGTCCTTGGTGATCGTCCATTGAATGCCGAGGTGCCTGCCCATCTGCTGGACGACGATATCACCCCATATGAGTATCTGTTCGTGCGCATGAACGGTCTGGTACCGCAGACAGCTTTGGATCAGAATGCCGAGGGTTGGAGCCTGACCATCGACGGCGAGGTCGAGAATCCGCTGGAACTGACGATTGACGACCTGAAGTCGCGCTTCGAAAACGTTACCCGCCGCCTAGTGATTGAATGCGGTGGTAATGGCCGCGCATATTTCCAACCTGGAACTTCGGGCAATCAGTGGACGGTGGGCGCGGTCGGCTGTCCTGAATGGACCGGCGTGCGGCTATCCGATGTGCTGAAGGAAGCCGGCTTGAAAAAGACGGCGGTTTATACCGGCCATTATAGCAACGATGTTCACCTGAGCGGCGATGAAGAAAAAGTAGTGATCTCGCGGGGGGCTCCCATCGAGAAGGTTATGGAGGGCGACTCAATCATCGCCTGGGCGATGAACGGAGAGCCGCTCTCGGCCTTGCATGGGTTTCCGCTGCGGGTGATCGTGCCGGGTTATCCGGCCTCAGCCTCGCAGAAATACCTGACTAGGATCTGGATCCGCGACAAGGAACATGATGGCGCCAAGATGACCGGAGATTCCTACCGCATCCCGGCCTATCCCGTGGCGCCGGGAACCGAAGTTCCCGAAAGCGATATGGTGGTCCTGACCAATATGCCTGTCAAATCCATTGTTACATTCCCTCAAACCGGGACAGAAGTGAAGGCGGGGGAACAAGTCGAGGTGCGCGGCCATGCCTGGTGCGGCAAGGGCGATGTCAGTGCAATGCACGTCTCGATTGACTTCGGCCAGACTTGGCAAGAAGCTACGCTTGAGCCCGCAGCGAATAGGTTTGCTTGGCAGCGGTGGCGTGCGAACCTAACTCCGCCGCAGCATGGCTATTACGAGGTTTGGGCCCGCGCCACCGATCAGGACGGCATTAGCCAGCCACCGCAGTCCCCGGTTTGGAACCCTCGTGGGTATGCCAACAACATCCAGCATCGCATCGCGCTTGTCGCGGTGGTCTGAGGGCGGAGCAGGGTATGAGAATTCTCATTCGCAACTGTGCTAGTGCCTTCGCAGCCCTGGCACTTGGCGCCGGTCTCGCCTTGGCCGCCCCGGAATCTGATCCGATGAAGGCCTTGGCGGGCCTGCCCGCCGGGAACAATCCGCTGGACCCGATGACTGCCCTGATGGCGCGTTCTGACGAGGGAGCGGATGCTGAAAGCAATGCGGAGTTGGGCGGCCTGCCGGATGGTCCGGGTGCGGAGGATACCTATTACCAATGCGTTGCATGCCACTCGACCGAAATCATCAAGCAGCAGCGCGTCACCGACCACCGCTGGGACGAACTGTGGACCTGGATGGTAGAGGCGCAGGGCATGGTTGAGCCCGACGACAAAACCAAAAAGGTCATTCTGACCTATCTGAAAGAAAACTTCTCTTCGGAGAGATAACATGCAACCACACTACCATTGCCATTTCGAAGATCAAAGATGGAGCCCGGAATTGCGCTAATTGAAGCTTCATACGCTTTGACGGGGCACAATTTGGAATTACAGATCGATAATCCGCTCTGCTGGGGACCCGTCAGCGCCTATGCTGTAATGATGGCTGCGATCAGACAGGGGTCGCGGTTCCGCAACAACTCTCCATTGCAGGCCTCGATGATCTTGAACGGAGCCGCCATTTGCAGCCTAGCCTAACGATGATCCACATGCCCCCCAATGAATTCTGGAGACGAGCAGACAGCTTCCTGATTGAACTTCAGGCCGATCAAAGGCATTTACGTCATCAGCGCGGGGACTTTGTTTTATCGTTCGGGAGTCGACGGCGCCGCCTGCTTGCTAGCCGTTGGCGACGCCGAAGGAGTTAAGGAATCAGCGTGACCTTAGGAGCGGCGACCTGCCCAGCAGCGATGCGGGCAAATGCATTTGCTCCATCAGCGAGCGGCACAGCCTGGGCCCAATCCAGCGCGCCCAGCTTGCCGTCGAACATCGCGGCGGCGGCCTCCCGGAAATCGGCGGCGGTATAGGTATAAGTACCGATGAAGCTCAACTCCTGCAGGGTCGCACGGCGGATGTCGAGTCCCGGCCCCGCATCGCCAAGGCCGATATGGACAAGCACGCCCCCTGGTCGTAAAGCCGCACTCGCCGCACTGCGGGTGGCACCGTACCCCACACCGTCAATGACCAGATCCACGTCTTTGGGTAGGGCGACGCTCGGATCCAGCGTCTCGATCCCATCTTGCTTGGCTGCAATGGCGCGTCGAGGGGGGGAGGGCTCGGACAGGCTGATATTCCCCGCTCCCATGGAGCGCAGGACCAGTGCTGCGCCAAGCCCGATTGCGCCGCCACCGATGACCAGACAGCGCGCCTTGTCCAACGGTAGGTCTAGCGCGGCGGTGCCTAGCCGGACGGCGTGCCAACCGCATGCCAGTGGCTCTGCCAGCGAGGCCTGCTGTGAGGAAATGCTATCAGGAATGGCAACCAGATTCCGCGCTGGTATCGCAAGATATTCAGCAAACCCGCCTTCACGTGGCGGCATCGAGATGATCTGCCGTGTCGTGCAAAGATTGTCCCGGCCAGCACGGCAGAAACGGCAAGTGCCGCAGGTGACCAGAGGGTTGATCGTCACGCGCTGCCCCGCCATCGGGCCTGCAATTACGGTTCCTGCGACTTCATGACCAAGGATCAAAGGTGCGGGGCGGCGCTCGTCATGGCCCGCCCACGCGTGCATGTCGGACCCGCAGATGCCCGCTGCCTCGATCCGGATCAGCGCGTCTTCAGGGCCTGGTACCGGGTCGGGAGCGTCGCGCAGGTGGAGTTGTTTGACTGCCGTGTAGACAAGTGCCTTCATTTTGCGGTGAACCCCCCATCGACGTAAAGCACCTGTCCGGTGACATAGTCCGAGGCAGGCGCGCACAGGAAAAGCGCGGGGCCGAGAATGTCGGCCATCGTGCCATTCCGCCCGATACAGGTTTGCGCGGCATTGCGCGTCGACAGTTCCGGGTTGCTGAACACGGGACTGGTCAGTTCCGTTGGAAAGAACCCGGGCGCAAGCGCGTTTGCCGTGATGCCATGCCGTGACCATGCCTCGGCCATCGCGCGGGTCAGTTGTGCGATCCCGCCCTTGGAAGCCCCATAGGCTATGCCCGCAGCAAAGGCACGCTGACTTTGCAGCGAGGCAAAGTTTACAATTCGTCCCCAGCCTTTATCCCGCATTGCTGGAACCATCGCTTGCGCAAGGAAAAACGGCACCGTCAGGTTCAGGGCCAGCGTTGCCTGCCAACCCTCCGGCGTGACATCGTCTGCGTGCTGGCGGATGTTGATCCCTGCCGCGTTGATCAGGATGTCAGGCGGGCCGAATACCTTCGCCACCCGCGCCGCAATGTCCGGCGTGACAGATGTGTCGGACAGATCAGCGCTGATCGCGGCCGCGGTCTTGCCGTCGCACCAGTCGGGACTACGCCGTGATAAACAGACCACGCGCGCGCCGCCCTGCACCAAGGCCTCCGAAATGGCCTTTCCAAGTCCGGAACTTGCGCCAGTGACACAAGCGATCCGGTCCTTGACGCTGAAATCAGGGGTCATGCGACCGCCTCATCATCAAGCTGGAAGGTTTCATTCGGGAAGTACTTGGCGAGGCGAATGTCTGCGGTGCGAGCATGTCCTTCCATACCCTCCAGTCGCGAGATACGAGCGGTTGCCTCGGCGATGGGTTTTGCGCCTTCGCGAGTGGCACGCTGCCACGTTACCAGCTTCATATATTTATGTACCGACAGCCCGCCAGTATAGCGCGCAGCACCAGAGGTCGGCAGGACGTGGTTCGTCCCTGATGCCTTGTCTCCAAAGGCAACAGTCGTTTCTTCGCCCAGGAAAAGGCTGCCATAGCAGGCCAGCCGGTCCAGCCACCAATCCAGATCAGCGGCCTGGACAGTTAGGTGTTCGGGCGCGTAACGGTCGGCAGTGGCAGCGATTTCCTCGCGCGTTTCGCAGAGGATCACCTCGGCATAATCGCGCCATGCATCGGTGGCATTCTTCGCGTTTACTGGCGGCAGTGTGGCGATCAGCTGCGGTACCCGGGCCATCACGGCATCGGCAAGCGCGCGACTGTCAGTGACCAGCCAGACGGGCGAGTTATAGCCATGCTCCGCCTGACCAACCAGATCCCATGCGACAATCTCAGGGTCAGCGGTGGCATCTGCCAGGACCATGCTGTCGGTTGGGCCGGCGAACATATCGATGCCGACGCGGCCGAACAGAAGCCGCTTCGCCTCGGCTACGAACTGGTTCCCAGGACCGACAAGGATATCGGCAGGCGGCAGGCCGAACAGACCGAATGCCATTGCCGCAATCCCCTGCACGCCGCCAAGCGCCAGGATCTGATCCGCCCCGCACAGATCAGCGGTGTAGACAATTGCCGGGTTCAGCCCCACGTCCGGACGGGGTGGCGAGCAGACCGCAATATGTCCGCAGCCCGCGACCTTGGCCGTTGTAACCGTCATCAGGGCCGATGCGACATGGCTGTAACGCCCGCCTGGGGCATAGCACCCTGCCGCCTGACACGGGATTGCCTTCTGCCCAAGGACCAGGCCCGGCTGTATTTCCGTCTGGAAGTCGCGGATGGTTTGTTTCTGAGCCTCGGCAAAGCGGCGGACGTTGTCATGGGCGAAGCGGATATCGTCTTTGATGCGTTGCGAAAGAGCTGCGCTTGCGGCGTCGATTTCGTCACGGGTCAACACGATGTTGCCATTGTAGCGATCAAATTTCTCGGCATAGGCGCGGGCTGCGGCTTCCCCGCCTGCTTCGATCTCAGACAGGATTTTCTGGACAGTAGCCTGCGTCTCGCTCGCATCGGATGTGGATACGCGGCCTGCTTTTTTCAGATAAGTAACTGACATGGTTTTTCTTCTTTCTGTTTTCAGGGAAGCAGCAGGGTTGAGATCGCTGGGACATAGGCGATCAGCAGCGTGACCAGCAGCATGAAGATGACGAAGGGAACGGCGCGAGCCGAGATGCGCAGCACGCCTTCCCCCGTGAGGCCGCTAACCACAAACAGGTTCATTCCCAGTGGTGGCGTGATGAAGCCGACCCCGAGGGCGGTGATCATCATGATGCAGAACTGGATCTCGTTCATGCCAATGTTGTCGGCCAAAGGCTTCAGCAGCGGCGCAAGGATCATGATGTTGGGCGTTGTTTCCATTACACAGCCCGCTGCGATCAGGATCGCGATCATCAGGAGGATCATGATCCAAGGTTCACTGCTGATGCTGGTCATTGAATGGACAAAGCCCTGCGGGACACCCATTGCCGACAGTGCCTGTGCAAGAGGAAGCGACATGGCAATAATCGGTACGATCACTCCATTCACCTTCGCCGAACTGACCATCATCGAGGGAAAGTCCGACAGTCGCAGCGTACCCAGCACGAAGCCCATCAGGATGGTGATAGTAACGGCAACAGCACCAGCCTCTGTCGGAGTCAATTGGCCGCTGAAGATGCCGTAGAAGATGACACCGGGCACGATGAAGGCATACCAGCCTCGCGCCACTGTCGCGCCCAGATTGGCCAGCCATTCATGAAAGCTGAGCGCATTGCCATGTTCATATGCGTGGCGGCGGTTGATGAGTGTATTCGTCAGCAGGATCGAGAACAGAATGATCAAACCCGGGATCAGCGCCGCCTTGAAGAGCGTAGAGGCCGATATGCCAAGCACCAGTCCGATAACGATATAGGCGATAGATGGTGGGATCAGGATACCGGTACAGGCCCCTGCAGCCACCAATGCGCATGCATAAGGGCGCGGATAGCCGCTCTCGACCAGCCGGTCAATGGTCATGCGACCCACTGCCGCGGCGCCCGCTGCGTCCGATCCGGAAATGGCTGCAAACATCCCACAAACGAGCACGGTCGCTGAGCCAAATCCCCCCCGTGTCCAGTTTGTCAGTGCCTCGGCCACGTCAAGGAATTTGCGGCTGAGGCCCGTCCTGACCAGCACATCGCCTGTCAGGATGAACAGCGGGATTGCTGTCAGAGCAAAGTGGTCAATGCCCGAAAACAGCCCCTCGCCGATCAGCGAAAGCGGAAGCGCCTGTGAAAAGACCAGCAGCAGCACGGTCGAAACACCAATGGCAACCCAGACCGGCACGGCCAGCGCGACCAGCAGCGCAAAAATCGCTACAGGCAGGTAAAAAGTCCAGTCCAGCGCCGCGGCGCCTTGCTCCATATACTGCCACAACATTTTCGCCTCATTCGAACATGCGGGCGCCCTCGTAGACCGGGCGACCAGCGCGCAGGTCCGCGAGATCGCGGGCAAGGGATTGCAGAAGCCGGAACACCATCAGCGAGAAGCCGACCGGCACAGCCATGAAGAACCAGATCATTGACACTCGAAGACCGTGGCTCACCGAGCCAAAGCGCCAAGACACGTGGATCATCTCCAGCGATAGCCACAGCGCCAAACAGGCTAGGCCGAGTGTTACCAAGTCGCCAAAGATGTAGATCAGCGTCCTGCCACGCGGCGATACATAGTTCAGGATAACGTCGATACGGATATGGGCGCGCTCGCGCACGGCGGCAGCCGCACCGATCCAGCACAGATAGATGAAGCAGTACCGGACGACCTCTTCGCCCCAGATCGACGAATACGAAAAGACTTCGCGACGGATCACCTCGATCGTCATCGTCGCAACCAGCATCAGATAGAAAATCAGCAAGGCCCAGTGCTCGGCGTTGCGGTCCAGGGTTTTCCACATGGTTCATCGTTGCCGGTGAGATGCCGGCCCCTTCCTTGGTTGGTCTGGATTGCGGTGACTTGCGGTTACGCGTCGTTAACGTAGGCGCGCGCCTCGGTTCCCGCTGCGTCGGCAAGGCGCTCAAAATCAGTCATGGATCCTGCGAGATGCGTCTTGAAGCGATCCCATTCGCTGCGCTGATAGCCACCCGCATCAATCCATTGCGCCATCTGGTCATCGTCTAGCGTGTGAAATTGGACACCCGTTTTTTGCAGCTCTGCCATCGCAAAGAGACGTGCGGCGGGTACTTTGGCGAGGTTCTGCGCCGCGGTGATCTCGGCCGCGAAGTCGATGGCCTGCTGCATCTCCGGGGGCAGAGCCTGGTACCATTCCAGATTGCACGAGTAGACCTGCGCATCCGGTACTGCCTGCGTAAAGGTCACATGGCTTAACATGTCGGCGAAACCAAAGACGTAAAGCGCCCCTACTGCAGGGTCTAGGGCATCGGCCACGCCCTGCTGGATTGCAGATGGCGTCTCACCCCATGCAACCGGCGTCGGGTTGGCGCCGACCAGTCGATAGAAGGTCTGCAGCATCTCGGATCCTGGGACCCGGAATTTGATGCCGCGCAGGTCGGACGGCACCATTACCGCGCCGCTTCCACCCTTGCGAATGGCGATCACCCGTGGATCAATAACGGCATAGAAGAGCGGTTTGAAGCCTCTCGCCTCTACCTGGGGGTGAACCCAGTCACGCCAGACATCCGAACGCGTCAGGTTTACGAAGCGCTGGTTCGATCCGCATAGGTAAGGCAGATTGATGAGATCCACTACTGGCGCGAAAGGCGCAAAATTGGCGATTGAGTGCTGGGCTGCCTGAATAGTGCCGCCCTGCACTTTGAGCAGCAATTCGTTCTCTGCCCCCAACTGGCCCGCGGGAGCAAGCTTGACATAGATCTTGCCACCGCTGGCATTCTGAATGTTCTCCTTCAGATCGAGTTGCATGATCGGGTAGCTACGATCCGCCATGAGCACATAGGCCGTAGCAAGCGTCATGATGTGTTCGGCCGCCCGCTCTCGCTCCCGTTCCTCATTAAGAGTTTGGGCGGCAGCGGCGTTCGACCATAGGATGCCGCCCGCAGATGCGACAACTGCCGCGGTAAAGCTGCCCGTGCCTGCCAGCTTCAGAAAGTTGCGCCGCGATGCATGCGCCTTCCAGATCTGTTCTGCTTCCTGTGACAATGTTCCACCTCTCCCCTGTTGGAACGTTTGTTCTTATCGTTTGCTGCGTTGCTCCAAGATCAGAGTACCAATGCCAAACAAGGCAACCGCAGCCAGCAGGACCAATGCCTCGGATGCAGTGCCAAGCCATCCCGCACCACGTCGGGCCGCGATTAGATTGATCAGGAAAAGCACTCCAAGCAGCCCCGAGGCTGCAAATGCGATAAGTCCGGAGAATTTCATCGCTACACCTCCTCATGTAAACGAATCGTCGCCGTAAACCGAATGTAAGCGCTTACATTCTGTTGTGCAAGCGCTTACACTGCTAACCTCGGAAGAAAGGCGAGGCGGGCGATGAACGACAGGAATGGAAACCGCAATGGAACACATCCCAAGATTGAGGATGTCGCACGATTGGCAGGCGTCTCCACTGCAACGGTCTCACGTGCTTTAAACGCTACTGGACGCGTGCGCGAAGAAACGCGCCTTGCAGTCGAACGTGCGGTAGCTGAGTTGGGCTATACGCCAAATTTCGGTGGGCAGGCCTTGGCGTCCAAGCGCACGAACACTATTGGCGCGATCATTCCCACTATGGAAAACGCGATCTTTGCTCGAGCGCTTCAGGCGTTGCAGGAAACTCTGTCGGAAAGCAACGTGACACTTCTGGTTGCAACATCGCATTATTCACCGCAGCGGGAAGAGGCGCAGTTGCGGTCTTTGTTGGCCCGCGGCGTCGATGGTCTGGCGCTGATCGGCATCTACCGGTCAGAAATTGCCTATCGCCTGCTGGATACGCGGCGAGTACCTTTCGTAATCCTTTGGTCGGATCCGGCGCAGTCGACACATGTTACTATTGGGTTTGATAATCAGGCAGCCGCAAGTGACGTAGCGGAGCGCGTGATTGCGGCGGGGCATCGTCAGATAGCGATGATTTCAGGCATCAGAGACGGTAACGACCGTGCCGAAGCGCGAGTCGCCGGTGTCGCAGCGGCAATGCAGGCGCATGGGCTGGTGCTGCCCAATAATTGGCTGATTGAGATTCCCTATACGTTGGACGATGGAGAGCAAGCGGCCCGCCAAATCTTGACCAAAACACCGCGTCCTACGGCGATTGTCTGCGCCAACGACGTCATCGCCGCAGGTGTTCTTCGCGCCGCGCGAGAGTTGGACATCGACGTGCCTTCGCAGCTTTCAGTGACCGGATTCGATGATATCGAACTTGCACGCGCCGTTTCACCGCCCTTGAGCACCGTTCACGTTCCCCATCGCCGCATCGGCTCAACGGCGGCGCGCTTGCTGATGGACTGGATCATAACCGGTAATCGTCCAAATTCGGTCACCTTTCCAACAGCTTTTATGGCGAGGGAGTCTTTACAACGGCTAGAGGTCGCAGTTACCTGAAATCGCAGCCTGTAATGGCGTCACGTAAACACGGTAGTGCCACCACATCAATACCGCTGCAGGCTCCATTCTGAATGCACCAGTCCTGCGGGGCAGGGTTCGTCATGGTGCCTCCAGTCGTATCAGTTCATCTCGGAACGCTTCGGTCGGTGTTCGGTAGCCCGAGCACTTTCGGGGCGTCGCGTTCAGCCGCTGACATGTCATCCTCATCGAACGAGGCGTCAGCTGCAACACAGCAGTGTCCCGGGGCAGGTAGCGACGTAATCGTCTGTTCATGTTCTCGACCGAGCCTTTTTGCCACGGCGCCTGCGGGTCGCAGAACATGGGTTAATCGCGCGTCGCGCTTCTCGGGCACTGTGTCGTGGAACCGAGCCGCCGCCCGATACGATGGAGACGCCGGGCCGATGAACGGCTTGGTCGCGCCATCGGATGGAGAATGACCATGGAGCAGTATGTTGGACTTGATGTTTCTCTGAAGGACACAACGATCTCGATCCGCCAGGGCGGGCGGCGGATCTGGCGAGGGAAATGCCCCTCTGACCCCAAGGCCGTTGCCCAGACCATTCGCAAGCATGCTGCACAGCCCCAGAAGGTCATCTTCGAGAGCGGCCCGCTGGCGACCTGGTTCTTTCACGCCTTGACGGAAGAAGGACTGCCCGCGATCTGCATCGAAGCACGTCACGCTCAGAAGATACTCAGCGAGACCCTCAACAAGACCGATGCAAACGACGCGGATGGTTTGGCGCAGTTGGCTGAGGCTGGCTTTTACAAGGCCGTGCGGGTCAAATCGTTTGGAGCCATGCGGATCCGCACGCTCATTGCAGCGCGTGCTCAGTTGCTGGGCATGACAACTCAACTGACAAACCAGATCCGCGGCTTCATGAAAACCTTTGGGCTCATTGTTCCGAAGGGCACCGGGCGCGTCTTCGATTTCCATGTTCGAGAGCTGGTGGCAAACGACGGCCCACTGGCGCAAATCATCTTGCCCCTGCTGGATGTCTGGCTCGAACTGCGCAAACGTGCCGCCCGTCTGGGTCAGCACCTGCTTGCCACGGCACGGCAAAGCGCAGCCATGAAGCTCCTTATGACAATACCCGGCATCGGCGCCATCACAGCAATCTCCTACCTTGCCGCGGTCGAACATCCGAACAACTTCCGAAACTCCCGCGTTGTCGGTTCGTGGCTTGGCCTGACCACCCGCCGCTATCAGTCCGGTGAGGTTGATTATGACAGTCATATCTCCCGCCGAGGTGACCGCCGGCTGCGTGGCTTGCTCTACGAGGCTGCAACCGCACTGCTCACCAGAACCAGCGCTGAAAGTGAAAACCGGCTCAAGGCCTGGGGCCTTCATCTGCGACAGAGGCTCGGCTTCAAGCGCGCCGCCGTGGCCGTGGCACGCAAGTTGGCGGTGATCATGCACACCATGCTGAAGACGGGCGAGCGCTTCAACCCAATGGCTGGAAGCCCGGCATAAGACTTCCAGCTCAACAAGCTCAGCGTGTCAGAACCCCTGATACGAGGAGGCGTCCCTGTCTCGGACGAGGGTCAGGCCATTCTGAAGGACTTGGCTGCAGCCGCGATGGACTGCGTGCAGAACATAAGAAGGCTTCACCTGCGGAGACCGAAATGCGGCAGCCCTGTGCTGACCGCGGAGACAACCACGCTCCGGACATACGCAGCCTCCAGGATGCCGATGAACTGAGCTGACCCGTCCTTCTGCACCTACATCCCAACGGGCCAGAAAGGCGCGACCTGTCTGGCTTTTGCAGAAGGGCTTGACCGAGGTGGCGCGATTAGACAACCAGGCCTTCGTGCCCATGCCGGTTTCCAACTCGCGCCAGGCCACGAACTCCAGGCCGCGGTCAAAGGTGATCGAGCGCCGCGCCTCGGCGGGCAGGGGTGACATCTCTTGGATCAGACGGTTCATGAGGGGCCTGGACTTCCGATCGTTGTTGCGCAGCAGAACCGTGTAGCGGGTCTTCCGTTCGACCAGCGTGGCCACATTGGCATCGCCCTGAGCGCGCTCAAAGATCATCAAGTCGCCTTCCCAATTACCAAACTGGCTGCGATCGTTGATCTCGGACGGCCGGTTGTGAATGCTTGTTTCCGCAGGAAAAACCCGGTTGCGGGGTGTGCGAGCATAGCGTGGCTTCCGCTTTCGACGCCGCTCGGGCAGGAGGCGCGCCAGCTGCGCTGACTGTCCTTCGGCAGAGTAAACATACTGGTAGATCGTCTCATGACAGAGCCTGTGCGGGGCGCCGGGTTCAATCCTGAGCCGGCCTGCAATCTGTTCGGGAGACCAGCCTCCCTGAAGGCAACGGATCACTTCGGCACGCAGATCCGGAAGACGCTCGAGCTTGCGCCGACGCGATCGCCTGCAGTCGGCCTGGGCCCTGGGCCTGGGCCTGAGCCGTCACATGCCAGTAGCCATCAGCCTGCGGGACGTCCTTGTCATGCCACCAGTTGCGTTTGATTTCGCGCGTGATGGTCGAGCGATCGCGGCCGAGCATCGCCGCAATCTTCGTCTTTGGCACCTTGGCCTGCAGCATCCTTGCAATCACGCGGCGTTCGTCGAGCGTCAGGTTGGTGAAAGGGCGCCTTATCACATGCTCCTGAAGTGCTTCAGGAAACTATCGAGTGATGCATTCCAGAATGGAATGTGCCCGCCGCTCGCCTCGGTCGCCAATAAGGGGTGATATGGGAAGTTGGCATCCTCAGTTCACATGAAGAGCAAGCGCGCATCTTTCATGGCGGGTCCTTGCAGCTCAT
>NZ_JAPTYD010000077.1 GCF_026913015.1 Paracoccus benzoatiresistens | reverse complement strand
GATCAGCTGGTTCGGAACAAGCGGACATTTTTTGGTCAGATCCGGGGCCTCTTGCGTCCGTTCGGGATCAGGCTGGCCTCACGGTAGGGCACAAAACGGTTCGACGAGGCGGCGCGGTCAGCGGTCTGCCAGGATGATCTGCTTTACGCATGCGTCAATGCATTGTTAGAGGCGCTGGCGGCCATCGAGATGCAGATTGCCGCCTTGGATCGCCAAGTGCGAGCCCTCACGCAGCGTTCCGAAACATGCTGGCGACTGATGTCGGTTCCCGGAGTGGGCCCGGTTACGGCGCTGGCCTTTGTGGGGGCGATTGAGGATCCCGGGCGGTTCCGACGCACACGTGATGTGGGAGGATATCTCGGGCTGACGCCAAAGAGGTACCAATCCGGAGAAAAGGATGTGTCCGGCGCGATCAGCCGGCAAGGCGATGGGGTAGCGCGGCACTATCTCTACGAAGCCGCCAATTGCCTGCTGACGAGTTGGCGCGGAACCAGTCCGCTCAAAAGCTGGGGGCTCGGCCTGATGCGGCGCGTCGGCGCGAAGAAAGCCCGCGTGGCGTGTCCGTCGTCGAATGATTTGGAACAGGCGGCCTGAGTTTGGTCTGGAGGGCTCTGGCTCTGTGGGTTGAGGTTATGCTGCCTGGCGCAGATGGTTCAAGCGCCGGTTCTGGATGGTCAGTTTCTTGATCTTCTCCCTTTCTGCCAGGATGGCCGGGCCGCGTCCGAAGTAGACGTCAGCGGGCGTGAGATTGCCGAGGCTCTCGTGATAGCGGTGGTTGTTGTAATGCTCGACAAAGGCGGCGATGGCCGCCTCAAGGTCGCCCTGCAGGTAATAGTTTTCCAGAAGGATGCGGTTCTTGAGGGTCTGGTGCCAGCGCTCGATCTTGCCCTGCGTCTGAGGGTGGTTGGGGGCGCCACGGACATGGTCCATGCCATTTTCTTCGAGGTATTCGGCCAAGTTGCCAGCGATGTAGCAGGGGCCGTTGTCGCTCAGCAGCCGCGGCTTGTGCAGCACGGCGATGCTGTCACATCCTGATGCACCGAGGGCGATGTCGAGCGTGGCGCTGACATCGTCCGCGTTCATGGTGGTGCACAGCTTCCAGCCAACAATGTAGCGCGAAAAGTCATCCAGGACAGTGGACAGGTAAAACCATCCCCAGCCTGTCACCTTGAGATAGGTGAAGTCGGTCTGCCACATCTGGTTTGGCCGGGTGGTCTTGTTCCTGAACTCGTCGCCAGCCTTGATCACCACATAGGCAGGGCTGGTGATCAGGTCATAGGACTTGAGCAGCCGATACACGGACGCTTCCGACACAAAATACTTTTCTGTGTCCGTGAAGCGAACGGCAAGCTCTCGTGGCGACAGGGCGGGCTCTTCCAGCGCCAGAGCGACAATCCGGTCACGCACAGCATCGGGGATGCGGTTCCAGACCCGGGATGGCCGTGAGGGGCGGTCTTCCAGCCCCTCCGGTCCGTGTTCGACGTATCGATCATACCACCGGTAAAAGGTTGTCGGCGGCACCCCGATCTGCGCCAGGGTCCGGCGAACCGGCAGGTGGGATTGCTCGACGATGCGGATGATCTCGAGCTTCTCGGAGGCAGGGTATCTCATTCGTGCTCGCCCCCAGCCCCGGTCGTGTTTTTTTTGAGCAGCCGGTTCTCGAGAGTGAGGTCGGCCACCACCTCCTTGAGGGCCAGAGCCTCGGCGCGCAAATCCTTGACCTCGCCACTGGTCGCCTGCCGGACAGTGTCGCCGGCGAGGCGCTTCTTGCCAGCCTCGAGGAACTCCTTTGACCAGCTATAATACAGGCTTTGGGCGATCCCCTCGCGGCGGCACAGCTCGGCAATGCTGTCCTCGCCCCGAAGCCCCGCCAGGACAATCCTGATCTTCTCTTCGGCATTGTGGATCTTGCGCGTCGCCCGGCGGATGTCTTTGACGACCCGCTCGGCACCGTCCTTTGTTGTCACGGGTTTCTTGCTCATCTTCGCTCCATGAATGCTACGATGAGCCAGAAACCCTCTGTCACGCAATCGGCCTAATCTGTCCCATGGGCGCTGACGTCAGACAAACCTTGGGTAATTGGACGGCATATGCATGATCGTGCGTTATACCCCAGACATGTGGAGGCCTCCTGATGACCAAGACCGCAGATCATCCATTGCTCTCTGATTTCGGCGTCGCGGAACTGATCGAATGGCGGCGCAACTTGCACCGCCAACCCGAGCTTTCGGGACAAGAGGAGCGCACAGCCGAAACGGTTGGAGCGTTTCTGGCGAACACCGCGCCGGACCGCATCATCACGGGAATAGGAGGTTATGGCGTTGCTGCAATCTATGATAGTGGCACACCCGGACTGCGCGTGTTGCTGCGTTGCGAACTGGACGGGCTGCCGATTGAGGATCTGGCTGATGTGCCTCACAGATCCACTTCGCCTGGCAAGGGGCATCAATGCGGCCATGACGGCCACATGGCGATTCTTGCCGGAATGGCCCGCATCCTGGGACAACAGCGCCCCGCCTCCGGTGCGGTCGTCTTAATGTTTCAGCCCGCCGAGGAGGACGGTTCGGGCGCGCTTGCGGTGGTAAACGACGCGGCCTTTGACGCCCTGAAATCCGACTACGCCTTCGCGATCCACAACATGCCGGGTATTCCCTTTGGTCAGATGCTGATCAAGGACGGTCCGGTCTGCTGCGCCTCGCGCGGGATGACGCTGCGGCTGACGGGCAGGACTGCCCACGCCTCCCAGCCGGAAATGGGCCTTTCACCGATGGCGGCGATCTCTCGTCTCATGCCGGGGCTGACTGCATTGAGCAGCCCAAGCGGCACCCCCACTGGCGATTTCGGCTTTGCCGTGGTGACGGTGACCCATGCCCAAATGGGCGCGCCCGCCTTTGGGATTGCCCCCGGCGAAGCCAGACTGTTTGTGACTTTAAGGACACTGACCAACGCCGCGATGTCCAGCCTGGTTGAACGAGCCGAGGCCTTGGCGCAGGAGGTTGCACAAGGCGAGGGGCTGGATCTGGAGATCGGCTACTCCGACGTTTTCGTCACGACCGAGAACGATCCAGACGCCACCGCCGTTGTTCGTAAGGCAATGGAGGAAGCAGCAGTCCCGTGCAACGTGGGCCTGCTGCCCATGCGTGCCTCCGAGGATTTCGGCCATTTCGGCCGACACGCGAAGGCGGCGATCATGCTGCTGGGCGCAGATGAGGACAGGCCCGCCCTTCACAATCCCGACTACGATTTCCCCGACGAACTGATCCCCATAGGGGTGAAGATCTACGCTGCCATCCTGAAACAGCTGATCGGGCCGGAACGGGCTGCCCCCTAACCGTCTGGCTTGCGGCTGCGAACCCCATACCGTCGGATGCGCTCTGACATGGCCGGCGCGCAGGCCTGTTCCTGCCTGATCCAGGACAGGAACGCCTCGCGTGCCTTGCGCCGTCCCGCGTCGCGCGGGGTAAGGCTGGACTGAATCAGGTAATAGTCATACTCCTCCAGAACCGACATGTCCGACAGCTGCACCAAGCATCCTTCGGCCAGGTCCGGCCCGATCATCGCCAGCGAACACAGCGCCACCCCCTGCCCGGCCAGGGCTGCGGCGCGCAGCAGGTTGAAATCCTCGAAGATTGCCCCAGGCAGCCGGTCGGGAACATCCGCCCCCGCACGCCCCAGCCAAGTTTGCCACCCCGACAGGTCAGTGTCGTGCAACAGCCCCGTTCGCAGCAGCCACGGGGCTGAAAGTTCGACCGAAGCCGTGCCGACGAGGACGGGGCTGGCGACCGGAACGCTGCGCCCGGACAGAAACGGTTCGGCCAAGGTGCCCTCCGATCGAGGGGGCGCGTCGGCGAAGATGAACGCCACGTCGGTTGTTGCAACGTCGATCTCGTGGCCGTGGTGGGCATAGATCACCCGCAGCTGGATCTCCGGATGCAAGGCCCGGAAGCGCGGCAGGCGGGGAATCAGCCAGCAGACCGCCACGGACGGAATGGCCGCCACCACCACCGCTCCATCATGGGATGCAGGCCGCGCGCGGCGGCAGGCGCCGTCTATGCCGTCGAATGCTGTCGTCAGGTCGCGCGCCAGGGCGGCACCCCGCGGCAAAAGCCTCGGAGCCCGCCCGTTGCGATCGAACAAGGACACGCCCAGCCAGTCTTCCAGGTGCTTGATCTGGTGGCTGATCGCGGATTGCGTGACAAACAGATCTTCGGCCGCCGCACGGAAGCTGCCTGTGCGGGCCACGGCCTCGAAGGCGCGCAGGGCGTTCAGCGGCGGCTGGGACATCAGTCACCGTGTATGAGAAAACCTAATCAATCCTTTATAATTGGTCTTTCGACCGCTGCAAACCCTGCATGCAGGTTTCAGGAAATATCATATCAGGAGGAATCGATGACCGAGCGTGAAAGACTTCAGGATTTCCTCGGCAACGGCGACAAGGCCAAGGGCACCTTTTCGGATGCCGAGATGCGGCGCCGGCTGGATGCGATCCGCAAGCACATGGCCGACACGGACATCGATGCGGCGCTGTTCACGTCCTATCACAACATCAACTATTATGCCGACTTCATGTATTGCCAGTTCGGGCGGCGCTATGGGTTCTTCGTGGACCAGGACCATGCGACGTCGATCAGCGCCGGCATCGACGGCGGCCAGCCGTGGCGCCGGACCTTCGGCGGCAGGAACCTGACCTATACCGACTGGCAGAAGGACAACTACTTCCACGCCATCCGCCAGATCATCGGGACTGCCCGGCGCATCGGGATCGAGTTCGACCATGTCAACATCGACCTGCTGGCCCTGCTGAAGTCCGAGTTCCCGGGTGTCGAGTTCGTGGACATCGCCGCC
This sequence comes from Paracoccus benzoatiresistens, assembly GCF_026913015.1. Classification (GTDB taxonomy): domain Bacteria; phylum Pseudomonadota; class Alphaproteobacteria; order Rhodobacterales; family Rhodobacteraceae; genus Paracoccus; species Paracoccus benzoatiresistens. Next base: position 8,385 of record NZ_JAPTYD010000077.1, on the reverse strand, counting down.
CCCGCCATGCGCCTGCGCATGATCAAGTCGGCCGAGGAGATCGCCCATATCTCTGAGATGGCCCGCATCGCCGATGTCGGCGGCGCGGCCTGCGTCGAAGCCACCGCCGTGGGCGTGCCCGAACACGAGGTGGCGCTGCACTCCACCGCCACGATGGTGCGCGAGATCGCCCGGACCTGGCCCGAGGCCGAACTGCTGGACACCTGGACCTGGTTCCAGTCCGGCATCAACACCGACGGTGCCCACAATCCCGTCACCTCGCGCAGGATCCAGCGCGGCGACATCCTGTCGCTGAACTGCTTCCCGATGGTCGCGGGCTATTACGTCGCCCTTGAGCGCACCCTGTTTGCCGAGGAAGCCAGCGACGAACACATCCGCCTGTGGGACTTCAACTGCAAGGTCCATGACCGCGGCAAGGAGTTGCTGGTGCCGGGGGCGAAATGCTCGGACATCGCGGCCGAGCTGAACGAGATGTACGCCGCCGAGAACCTGCTGCAATACCGCAGCTTCGGCTATGGGCACAGCTTCGGGGTCCTGTCGCATTACTACGGCCGCGAAGCCGGGCTGGAGCTGCGGGAGGATTGCGAAACGGTGCTGGAGCCCGGCATGGTCGTGTCGATGGAGCCGATGATCACCATTCCCGAAGGCCGGCCCGGCGCGGGCGGCTATCGCGAACACGACATCCTGGTGATCGAGGAAGGGGGCAACCGCAACATCGCCGGCTTCCCCTATGGCCCGGACCACCTGATCGTCAGGAACGCAGGCAAGGCCAAGGCCGCCTGACAGAATGAACCGGCGGGGCGCAAACCCCGCCGTTTTTCTTTCAGCGACATGCGAAAGCCGTCCGGCGGACCGGGAGGGTTAGGCCGGCAACGATGACACATGTCATCATCGGTCCACATGGGAGGAGACCATGACCGCCATGACCGTCCCTGCCGCCGCGGGTCCGGATGCCTTGGCTGATGCCAGGGCCACGCCTGCCGTCCTGCGTAAGGTTCTGACCGCCAGCTTCATCGGCAACTTCGTCGAATGGTTCGATTACGCGTCCTACGGCTACTTCGCCACCGTGATCGCGGTGGTGTTCTTCCCCGAGATCGCGCCCTCGGCCGCGCTGCTTGCGACCTTTGGGGTCTTCGCGATCTCCTTCATCATCCGACCCATCGGGGGGATTGTCTGGGGCAGCATCGGCGATCGCATCGGGCGGAAAACCGCCTTGTCCTGGTCCATCCTGATCATGTCGGGCGCAACGACCCTGATCGCGTTTCTTCCCGGCTATGCGCAGATCGGATTTGCAGCGCCGATCCTGCTGCTGGTCCTGCGCATGGTGCAGGGCTTTTCCGCATCCGGTGAATATGCGGGGGCGGCATCATTCCTGGCCGAGTACGCCCCGCCGGAAAAGCGCGGGTTCTATACCAGCATGGTTCCCGCCAGCACCGCGGCGGGCCTGCTGGCCGGGTCGCTGATCTCGGCCCTTCTGTTTTCGCTCTTGGATACGGCGCAGCTGCAAAGCTGGGGCTGGCGCCTGCCGCTGCTTCTGGCGTTCCCGATGGGTCTTGTGGGCCTCTATATCCGCCTGAAGCTGGAGGACACGCCCCGCTTCCGCGAACTGGAAGCGCGCCATCACGTCGAAGCGACCCCGACCAGGGAACTGTTCACCACCTATCGCAAGCCGGTCATCCGCGCCTTTGCCGTCACCTGCCTCAATGCGGTCGGGTTCTACCTGATCCTCAGCTACATGCCGACCTATCTGATCACCGAGATGGGCATGGACGAAAGCGCATCGTTCCTGGCCAACAGCATCGCGCTGTTTGCCTATATCTTCCTGATCTTCCTGATGGGCACGCTGTCGGATCGGTTCGGACGCAAGACGGCACTGATGACCGCTTCGGTCCTTTTCATGGTTCTGACGGTGCCGCTGTTCGGCATGCTGGATGGCGCCACCTTCGGGATGATCGTGCTGATCCAGGTGATCTTCGGCGCCCTGCTGACCGTGAATGACGGCACCCTGCCCTGCTTCCTGACCGAGATCTTCCCGACGCGCGTGCGTTATTCCGGCTTTGCCTTCAGCTTCAACACAGCCAATGCCCTGTTCGGCGGCACCGCGCCCTTTATCGCGACCTGGCTGATTTCGGTCACGGGCAGCAAGGCCGCACCCGCCTGGTTCCTGGTGGCCGCAGCGGTTGTTGCCCTGATGGCCATGCTGTCCTGCCGGGAAACCGCTGGCAGGCCGCTGGAAGACTGAGCAAACCTGAATTGTACGCAAAAGGCGGCCCTTCGGCCACCTTTTTCGTCTGCTGCACTGTGGTGTCAGATCACCCCGAAGGCACGCATCGGCTCGGCCACGCGGATAAAGCCCGCGATGTTGGCGCCCGTCACGTAATCGCCCGGCACACCGTATTCCTCTGCCGTCTCATGGCAGCTGTCATGGATGTCGCGCATGATCTCGGCCAGTCTGGCCTCGGTCCTCTCGAAGCTCCAGCGGTCGCGAGAGGCGTTCTGCTGCATCTCCAGTGCCGAGGTCGCCACCCCGCCCGCATTGGCGGCCTTGCCCGGACCGAACTTGACGCCTGCCTGCTGGAAGGCCCGGATCGCTTCGGGGGTCGAGGGCATGTTGGCGCCTTCGCCGACCGCCTGCACCCCGTTCCTGATCAGTGTCTTGGCGTCCTTGCCGGTCAGTTCGTTCTGCGTGGCCGAGGGCATGGCGACCTGGCAGGGCACGTCCCAGATCGACCCTTCGCCCGCCTTGACGAAATAGACGCCATTTCCCTCGCCCTTGAGCCGCAGGTATTCCGAAACGCGGCCGCGCCGCACGTCCTTGATCTCCTTGATCAGGTCGAGGTCCAGCCCGCTCTCATCCACGACATAGCCGCTGCTGTCCGAACAGGCCACGACCTTGCCGCCATAGGATTGCACCTTTTCGATGGAATAGATCGCCACGTTGCCCGACCCCGACACGACCACTGTCTTGCCGTCGAAATCGTCGCCCCCGGTCTGCAGCATGGCGCGGGTGAAATAGGTGTTGCCATAGCCGGTGGCCTCCTTGCGGGCCCGCGAGCCGCCATAGAACAGGCCCTTGCCGGTCAGCACGCCGGCCTCATAGCGGTTCGTCAGCCGCTTGTACTGTCCGAACATATAGCCGATCTCGCGCGCACCCACGCCGATATCGCCTGCGGGCACGTCAGTGTATTCACCCAGGTGCCGATACAGCTCGGTGATGAAGCTCTGGCAGAAGCGCATCACCTCGGCATCCGAGCGGCCTTTCGGATCGAAGTCCGAGCCGCCCTTGCCGCCGCCAATGGGCAGTCCGGTCAGCGCGTTCTTGAAGGTCTGCTCAAAGCCCAGAAACTTGATGATCCCGACATTCACCGACGGGTGGAACCGCAGCCCGCCCTTGTAGGGACCCATGGCCGAGTTGAACTGAACGCGAAAGCCGCGATTGATACGAACCTGATTGCTGTCGTCCGTCCACGGCACGCGGAAGATGATCTGGCGTTCGGGTTCGCAGATGCGTTCGATCAGCGCCTTGTCCAGGTATTCGGGATGCTTGGCAACCACGCGGCCCAAGCTTTCCAGCACCTCGCGGACGGCCTGGTGAAACTCGGCCTCGCCGGCGTTGCGGCGCATCACCTCGTCGAAGATGCCCTCCAGCTTGTCGTCGATCTGTCCCATTATTCTTGCTCTCCGCTTGTCTTGCAGGCATGGATAGCCTTCTGAATTTGCACATGAAAGGGAAGGTGCCCCAATTACGTGCAATGCCTCATGTCGCGTCGTACAGCATTGTCAGGGCAGGCATCCAGGCAGTGAGGATGCCGCTTGCCAAGGTGGCGATCGCCGTCGCGCGCTCCAGCGGCCTTTCAAGGGCAAGCACCAGAAAGTAGAGAAACCACAGGCCTGCCCAGCACGCCCAGCAGAGGCCCAGCCAGACGGTCATCGCGTCCGGGGCATGGCGCAGCGTTCCCGCGGCTTCCGGCAGGACCGAGACGGCCACGAACAGGCTGAACCAGCCAAGCCCTCGCCCGTCCGATCCCGTCAGCCGGTTCACCGCAACCCAAAGGTAGGTGAGGGTGAACAGCAGCGTCGGCGCCGCAGCCTTGACCGTAGCGGGCGTGCTGGCCTCGGCCATGCCCATCAAGGCCACGGTCCCGGTGATGACGGACACGGCAAGGTTGATGATCACGATCTCCTTGTCCGAGATGCGCTTCAGCATCCACAGGCCGTTGAGCGTCAGGACCGCGCCGACGAAAAGAAGCGAAAGGGGCAGCAACATGGATCTTTGGGAAAGACGTTGAAGGAAAACATGGGCCGGACGCGGTGATCACGGAGCCAGTTCGGGTCCGTCGTAATCCGTGGCGACCGTGATGCGGTCCGCAACAATCTGGTCGCGCAAGCTGTCGATTTCGGCCCGCACATCCGCTGGAACATCGGACGACAGGGCCAGCGACACCGCCGCCGGGTTTTCCAGGCCGATCGCCTTGACTGTGCCGGCCTGCCACTGGCCATCGGCAAGGTCGCGCACGGCCTCGACGCTAGGAATGCCCACATCGGCCAGGGCCGAGGCCACGAAGATGCCCGGCTCGACGGCGGTCCAGTCGATCACGTTGCCGATCTGGCGGGTCTTCGTGCCACGCATCGCCTCGGTCGCACCGCTGCGGCCGGCGTTCAGCATGGTGAAGATAATGTCGGCACCTTCCCCGATCTGGGTGGTGGCGACGCGCTGCGACAGGGCGTTGTCGTCCTGGTCGCCCGCAAAGATCGTCAGAAAGCGCGCTTCGGGATTGGTATGCATCAGCCCGTGATAGAATGCCCCCCGCCCCTTCAGCCCCGGCGGCACCCGGATGCCCGAGATATGGCCCACCACGTCCGTTTCGGTCAACAGGCCCGCCGCGGCGCCCGCCAGCCAGGCGCTTTCCTCTTGTAGGACTTCATAGCTGGACAGGTTCGGGCCGGTGACATGGCCCTGAACGACAACAAAGCGGACATCGGGATATTCCGCCGCGACGATTTGGGCCGCCTCGCTGTTCTGGCCTCCATGGGCGATGACCATGTCGGGCTTGCGTTCCGCCAGTTCGCGCAAGGCCCCGGCCAGAAGGTCACGTTCGGGCTTGATGCCGTCGATGTAGGAAATCTCGGCGCCGAACTCTTTCTGGATGCGCAGCAGGCCGTTGTAGCCCGCCTCCATGAAACCGCTATCGTCGATCCTGCCTGGCAGCAGCATGGCAATATCCAGATCGCTATCTTGCGCGAATGCGGCACCGCCCGTCATCAGCAGGACGCAGAGTGTTGCGAACTTGTGCATGGTATCCCCCTCAGTTGCCCTAGCGTAAGGCAAAGCGTCTGGTGGGGTTATCCAGAACTTGCCCATGCTGAATATCCGGGCAGTTTAAAGTCGTGTGCTGCAAAGACAGTGTCTAACCCGGTCCCGATCTTCTCCAGACGCCCGGTCATCGCATCAAAGGCAACGGTGTCGTGACCGGCTGCGATTGCGTCCACGATCTGCCGGTGCTGATCGCTGTGACTGGTCTGGAACGTCGCCGCCGCAAGCCGGCGATAGCTGCGATTCCAGCCCCGCTGCCATGGGGCATGGCGACGTGCGTCCGTCAGCCAGGCCATCACCCCTACCACGGCAGGATTGCGCGTCATGCGCGCGATCGCATGATGAAAGTCGCTGTCCGACCGTTCGCAATCGGCGATCCGCTGCGCGCGACGCCCGGCCTGGACCAGCCTTTGCAGTTCTGCGATGTCCGAGGCATCGGCCCGCCTGGTTGCCTCCGCCGCAATTGGCGGTTCCAAAAGAAGACGGGCGCGGATCAGATCGGCAGGCGAGGCATCGGCGGGAAGCATTGCGCCACGCAGGGCAAGGCCGCGCGGCGCTGGTCCGACAAATGTCCCCTGCCCGACGTGCCGCCAGATCAGGCCCTCGCGTTGCAGGGCGGCGAGGCCCGCGCGCAGGGTCTGCCTGCTGCAGCCGAGGCTGCGGGCCAAGGCACGCTCGGCTGGCAAGCGGTCGCCCGGAGACAATCCGCCAACAAGATCCTGCAGGGCTGATACAACGTCCGACTGATGCACGATTTACCTCCTGAAGACCGCATATCGCCTGTGCCTTCAGCGACCTTTCAGCAGATTATCTGCCTGCCTTTCCACACGGCATCTGCAAGAAAATCCACCATGACCCGCGACATTTCTGTTTCTCCTCACTCCATGGGAAAGACAGTTCCTTGCACAAGGAGGCCCACAAACCCGGGCGTTTGTGAACCTCATGCTTGAGCATGAATATTTCTCATCTCTGCATGAGGAAAGCTCCTTTGACAGACGGCGAATTTCGGCGCTCCGTTTGAGGAAAAGACAGCCATCCATGTCGCCATGGTCGGGCTGATGATTCACATCCAGCACGGGAAGCATCATGAAGACGTCTCTCATCCTCGGCACCGCCCTTGCCCTGATCGCGTCCGCCGGCATGGCGGAACAGATTACCGTCATGTCCTGGGGCGGCACCTACAGCCAGAGCCAGGTCGAGGCCTATCAAAAACCCTTCACCACTGAAACCGGCATCACTGTCGTGTCGGTCGACAGCGACAATCCGGCCATCCCTATCAAGGCGCAGGTCGAGGCTGGGAATGTCACCGTCGACGTGGTGGACATCGAATATGCCGATGCCATACGCCTGTGCGATGAAGGTCTGCTGGAGGAGATCGACCCCGCTATCCTGCCCCGTGCCCCGGACGGCACCCCCGCGACCGACGACTTTCTGCCTCAGGGTCTCAGCGATTGCGCCGTGGGATCGATCGTCTTCTCGACCGTCTATGCCTATGACCGAACCCGCTTTCCGGACAGCCCGCCCAGGACCATCGCCGATTTCTTCGATACAGGGAAGTTCCCCGGCAAGCGCGGCCTGAAAAAGGCACCCAAGGCGCTGCTGGAAATGGCGCTAATGGGCGACGGTGTTCCGGCGGATCAGGTCTATGACCTGCTGTCCACGGCCGAGGGCGTGGACCGCGCCTTCGCCAAGCTGGACACGATCAAGAAGGATGTCGTCTGGTGGGAAACCGGGGCGCAGGCACCACAGCTTCTGGCCGACGGCGAGGTGGTGCTGTCTACCGCCTATAACGGCCGGATTTTCAACGCCGCCGTGTCTGAGGGCCGCCCCTTCGACATGGTCTGGGACGGGCAGGTTTATGAATACAACCTGTTCGCCATCCCGAAAGGCGCGCCCAACAAGGACGCGGCACTGGAATACATAGCCTTTGCCACCGGCACGCAGCGGCTGGCTGATCAGGCGAAATGGATCAGCTATGGCCCGGCCCGCAAATCATCGGCGCCATTGGTCGGTCTTTATCAGGATGGCAAGACCGAGATGGCCCCGAACATGCCGACAAACCCCGACAACATGAAGAACGCACTCGCGTCGTCCTACGATTTTTGGGTCGATCACGAGTCCGAGTTAACAGAACGCTTCAACGCCTGGCTTTCGGCAAGCTGACGGCAGAACGGATCGCGCAAGGCCCATGCCTTGCGCGATGACGTCAAAGCGTGGCGCCTTCGCGCTGCATACCGGCGGATGAGGCGCCCGCCCGGATCAGCATCCCGAACAGGTCGCGCGGATCGTCCGGATCGGCGATGATGTCGAGGTCTTGGAAAAAGCCGGAGCCTTCCAGCAGGTCGCGGACGTAGCGCAGCGCCGAGAAGTCCTCGATGGCGAAGCCCACGCCGTCGAACAGCGTGATCTGGCGGTCGGATGTGCGGCCGGGCGCAGCGCCCGCGATGACCTGCCACATCTCGGTTACGGGGAAATCGGCGGGCATCTGCTGGATCTCGCCCTCGATCCGCGTCTGGGAGGTGTATTCCACGAACACGTCCGACGGCGCAGGATGTCGCCATGCAGTTCGGTCTTGCCGGGGCAGTCGCCGCTGATGGCATTGATGTGGCCCCCCGCGCCCACCATGTTGTCGGTCAGGATCGTCGCATACTGCTTGTCGGCGGTGCAGGTGGTGATGACCTGCGCGCCCTCGATGGCCTTCTGCGCGGTCTTGCAGGCGGTCAGATCAAAGCCGAGGTCTGAAAGGTTGCGCACCAGTTTCGCCGTCGCGGCCGGGTCGATGTCGTAAAGCCGCAGCCGGTCGGTCCCGCAGATCGCGCGCATGGCCAGGGCCTGGAACTCGGACTGCGCGCCATTGCCGATCATGGCCATAGTGGTGGCGCCCTTCGGCGCCAGATGGCGGGCGACCATGGCGCTTGTGGCGGCGGTGCGCAGCGCGGTCAGCAGCGTTATCTCGGTCAGCAGTTCGGGATAGCGAGTATCGACCCGCGCCAGGGTCGTGTCGCGAATGTGGTGGAAATTGCCGGGCAGCGGGCTCCGGGCATGTGACGTTGGCTCCAGTCAGGCCGCGA
>NZ_JAPTYD010000076.1 GCF_026913015.1 Paracoccus benzoatiresistens | reverse complement strand
TCGCCGCCTGATCGAAGCCAATTTCACATGCCCGGAGCGCGCTGCCAGGGAATTCCTACCACATTCGCGACACGACCCTCTGAAAACCAAGTACACTCCGATTGTCACCGCTCGCAAGATCGCCCTACACAAGCACGAGGATGCCCCGGACTATGCCTGGGACTTGGCGAAGACGGATGCCTATGTGACCTCCGGCTACGCCAGGAAGAAGGTTGAGATGTTCTTCGCCCACCTCGAGCGCATCATGCGCCCCGACCGCCTGCGCCGTCGGGGGCCGAACGACGCAAAGAATGAATTCCTCCTGGCTGCCACCGCCCAGAAACTGAGAAAACTGGTGAAGTTGGTGCCGATGGCAGCAGGGGTCGCATGAAACGGCAACCCTTGCCTTTTTCAGCGCCTGCGACGTCCGAACAAACACCGACTTCTTCAACACAATCTATCGCAGAGCGGCAGACTGGACCAAAAACGCCAATGATCACAAGCGTTCTGTCATCTTCTCTTCGATCCAGCGGGCCAGGAGTTTTACCTCCGGGTTCAACCTTGCATGATGGGCGATCCAGAGCTGCAGTCTATGAGGCCCCAGGACAAAGCCATACGGGGCGACAAGCTGCCCTGTGGCAAGCTCCCGTTCGACAAGGTATTTTGGTGCAATGGCAATGCCCGCTCCGAACGAAGCAGCCTGGAGCATGAGATAGAAATGCTCGTACTCTTCACGGACCTCGAGCGTCAGATCCCGTCTGCCAATGGCCGATAGCCATTCATTCCACGCCTCCCTCCTAGTAGCGGTTCCGAGGATCGTTGCCGACGCGAGGCTGTCAGGGGAAAGTGGGGAAAGACGGGACCGATACTCTGGACTGCAGACCGGACCAACCTCCTCTCCGATCATGTCCACGATGACAACATCACCGGGCGGAGCGTACATCGTGTTTCGGATGGCAAGCGTGATCCCGTCGCGCGCAAAGTCGACTTCCCCGTAGTTGACGTTGAGGCGAAAGTGCACGTCCGGATGCCGGGATCGGAACTCGGGCAGCTTGGGGATCAGCCAGTACTGCATGATGGTAGCCGAGCAGGACAGCGTCATGGGACCGAGAGACAGCCGGGCCACGGCACGGTTGAGAAGCCGGAATCCCTCGCTCAGGGTCTCTGCCATGTCCGCTCCTGCTGGAGTGGGTTCGGATGATTTGGACAGGCGTTCGACCAGCTTGGTGCCGTACAACCGTTCAAGCTCCCGAACATGGCGGCTGATGGCTCCATGGCTTACGTCGAGCTCGCGCGCCGCTTTCGTCATGCTGCCCAACCTGACGGTTGCCTCGAAGGCTCGAAGGGCATGGAGGGGAAGTTTTGCATTGGACAAGTCGCACGCTCCTCGCTGGGCCGAACTGTCGGATAAAGATCGACCGCACCCTTTCTCTGACGCACCGAACATGTAAGTTCCATGCACAGCTTTGCTTCGAAGAATGCTATCATAAATCTCAGACCCAAAATGATTAAAACAGCCAGCAGCTGTTTAAGCGCTAGCGACGCGAGCCTGAGAGAAGCGCCCTTACGTCCCTGAATTGGCCAAAGAAGATGTGAGTATAACTCACATCTTAGGGCCTTATTTCTGCCTATTCCGAGAGGCTCCCCTGCTTATTTTAGATGCAGGGATGCAGGAGGCGCACGGACGAGGAAACGGAGCGTACTCAGGCAGGGAGGAACATCGTGAGACATTCGAACCGCATCGAGGCGGATTATATTCTCGAGACTCATATCGCTCCCGAGAAGGCGGCTCAGATCATCGCTGGCGAACAATCGAGCGGTACCTTCGTGGCCGTGCCGGGTGAGACGCCGGAGCTGAAAGCTTTGGCTGCGGCCGAGGTCGTTTCGCTCGAAACCATCGACACCTATACAGGCAGACCGGCTCTTGAAGGGCGCTATCCCACCGATGGCGCCATGCTGATTCACCGCGTGAAGATGACGCTGTCCTGGCCTCTGGCCACGGTGGGAACGTCTCTTCCGAACCTCTTGGCGACCGTGGCGGGCAATCTCTTCGAACTCGCCTGTGTGAGCGGCCTCCGGATCACCGATATCCGGCTCCCGGTGGCCTTCTTTGACAAATACAAGGGTCCAGCCTTCGGGATCGCAGGGACGCGAGAGCTGAGCGGGGTTGCGACCGGACCACTTGTTGGCACGATCATCAAGCCGAGTGTCGGCCTGACCCCCGAACAGACGGCCTCGGCCGTGAGTGAGCTGGTCACGGGCGGCATCGACTTCATCAAGGATGACGAGCTTCAAAGCGACTCCGACGTTTGTCCATTCGACCAGCGGGTCGAGCAGGTCATGCGGGTCATCAACGAGAGTGCCGATCGCACCGGCAGGAAGGCAATGTATGCCTTCAACCTGACGGGCGAGCTCGATGAGATGCGGTGGCGCCATGACAAGCTTGTCTCGGCCGGGGCCACGTGCCTGATGGTCAGCCTGAACTCCGTCGGCCTTGCCGCCTTTCTGGAACTGCGGTCGTTCAGCCAGCTCCCCATCCACGCGCACCGGAATGGCTGGGGCTATCTGACCCGCCATCGCTCGCTGGGCTGGTCCTATGTCGCGTGGCAGAAGATCTGGCGGCTCGCCGGCGCCGACCACATGCATGTCAACGGCATCGACAACAAGTTTTCCGAAGACAACGAGACCGTCCTGCAGGCGGCCCGCGAATGCCTGACGCCCATGTCCGAGGACAAGCCGTGCCTGGTCATGCCGGTCTTTTCCAGCGGGCAGAGCGTTCTTCAGGCCGACAGCACCTACTCCGGTCTGAAGTCGGACGACCTCATCGTCACTGCCGGTGGCGGCATCATGGCTCACCCCAAGGGTCCTGCGGCCGGCGTGCAGGCTCTTCGCGAGGCATGGCAGGCCGCCATGGCGGGTGAGGCCCTGTCGTCCGCTGCGGAGCGGAGTGAGAACCTGAGGCTTGCTGCGGGGATAAGAGCATGAGCAGCTCTCCGACGCCGCTTCCGCCGGGGCCCTTGGTGGCCTTCTACGGCGATGACTTCACCGGCTCTTCGGCCGCCATGGAGGCCTTCGCCTGGCAAGGCCTGAAGTCGGTCCTGTTCCTGGACCTGCCCTCGCCGGAGCGCCTGGCGCAGTTCGCGGACTATCGTTGCATCGGCATCGCGGGCATTGCCCGGTCCAAAAGCCCCCAATGGATGGAGGCCCATCTGCCGGCGATCTTCAAGCGGCTGGCAGAAACCGGAGCGCCGATCATCCAGTACAAGGTCTGCTCGACTTTCGACTCAGCCCCGCACACCGGCTCGATCGGGAAAGCGGCCGATATCGGAGCCAGCTTCTTTCCCGGTCCGATCCCGATGCTGGTGGGCGATCTGGGCATGGGACGGCTGCAGGTGTTCGGCCATCTCTTTGCCCAGGCCAACGGCACGTACCATCGCCTGGACCGGCACCCGACCATGGCCAACCATCCGGCCACACCCATGCAGGAAGCCGATCTGGCGCGGCACCTGTCCCAGCAAAGCGCGTTGCCGGTGGCGAATGTCAGCTTCCTGGATCTCAAGGGCGGGAATGTGGCGGAGAGCATCCGCCGGCAGCATGAGGCCGGAACACGGATCTTCTCCATCGACCTGATCGATGAGGAAACCTTGCGCGCCGCAGGGCAGACAATCTGGACCACCGGCGCGCCGCAGACGTTCGTCATCGGCTCGCAAGGTGTCCAGTCGGCCCTGGCTGCTTACTGGCGCGCGGAAGGTCTTGTGACAGAACCCCCGATTGAGACGTCGGTGCGCGCTGTTGATCGGATTGCCGTGGTTTCGGGCTCCGTGTCGCCGATGACAGCCGAGCAGATCGCCTACGCGGTGTCCCGTGGCTTTGAAGGCATCCGGCTCGATCTTCGGCAGGTGTCGGACACACAGGCGTGGGACGCCGAGCTTCACCGGGCCGTGGCCCGTGCCAAGGCAGCCTTGTCCGAGGGTCGCGATCCTCTTGTGTTCACCGCGCAAGGACCCGACGACCCGGCGGTCCGGGAGATGAAGCACAGGTATCGCAACGACCCCCAGGCCGCAGAGGCGGTCAACGACCGTATCGGAAGCAGCCTGGGACGGATCCTGGACAGGCTGATCACGGAAACAGGCCTGAAGCGCGTGGTGTTGTCGGGAGGAGACACGTCAAGCCATGCCGCCCTGAACCTGCAGATCGACGCCTTAACCAGTGTCGCCAAGCTGGCCCCGGGCGGCCCGCTGTGCCGCGCCCATTCCAGGGAGCCATCGCGGGACGGGATCGAAATTGCCATGAAGGGCGGTCAGGTCGGCACCGCCGAGTACTTTGTTGCCGCGCGGGACGGGCGGTAGGCGCAGAGCTGCGTCCTGACGTCTTCCGAAGTCGGACTGTCATTGACGGCGCGTGCGCCGGAACATCTTGGCATCAGGGAGGAACACATGCCAACGTATCAAGACACTGCAGGCGATAACGCATCCGGGACCTCGTCTGACGGTTCTCCCACGAGGACCGCGCTTGTCACGGGAGCTGCCATGGGGATCGGCTTCTCGATTGCCCAGCAACTCGCCGCGGACGGCTTTTCGGTCATTATCGCCGACATCAACACGGAGGCTGCCGAGAAAGCCGCGGAAGACCTCAAAGCCGCCGGTCTGAAAGCAGCGTTCGTGTCCATGGATGTCGGCCGCCCCGAGGCCATTGCCGAGGCGTTCCGGACTGTCGAGCAGGAGCATGGTCGCTGCGATGTGCTCGTCAACAATGCCGGCATCGCCAAGACGTTTCCGTTCCTCGACTTTCCCTATGACAACTGGGTCGCGACGATGAACATCAATGTCACGGGAGCGCTGCTCTGCAGCCAGCATGCCGCGCGGCTCATGACACAGCAGGGTTGGGGCAGGATCGTCAACATCGCATCGGTCGCGGGCGAGCGTGCCGTGGGCCATGGCCGGACCGCTTACGGTGTGTCCAAGGCGGCGGTCATCGGTTTGACGCGACAGATGGCGGCCGAACTGGCAAGCCATGGCATCACCAGCAATGCCGTGGCCCCCGGTCCCGTGGACACGCCGCTGACGGAAGTCCTGCATTCGGCGGAGTTCCGGGCCACCTACACCGCCGCCATTCCGGCACGCCGCTATGGCAAGCCGAACGAGATCGCGGCGGCCGTGTCCTTCCTGGCGTCCGAGGGCGCGAGCTATGTCAACGGTGCCGTTCTGCCCGTGGACGGCGGCTTTCTTGCCGCCGGAGCCCTCCCGGCCTGAGGCCGGGAGGGCTCGCGCGCAGCACTCGGTCAGCCGGGATTGGGCGCATGGACGATCATCACGTGTTGGTAGGGACGTCGCCACGGCGCTGCCAACGGCTTTTCCCCAGCAATGCTCTGCAGGCCACGCGCGCTCACGATGAGCGCCTTACAGGGAACCATCCCCATGCCCGGAAACCGTCGCGCCAAGATTGTTGCCACGGTCGGCCCCGCCAGCCGCAGTCCCGCCATGCTGCGCCGTCTTCTGTCGGCCGGTGTCGACACCTTCCGGCTGAACTTCAGCCATGGCAGCCATGACGATCACCGGCAAGCCTTTGAGGCGATCCGCGCCCTGGAAGCCGAGTTCGGTCAACCCATCGGCATCCTCCAGGACCTGCAAGGGCCCAAGATCCGTCTCGGTCAACTGCCCGGCGGCCCGCGCGAGGTTCAGGTCGGCGAGACACTGACCCTGACCCTTGGCCCAGGTGAGATCCCCTTGCCGCATCCCGAAATCTTTGCAGCCGTGCGCCCTGGCCACCAGCTGCTGATCGACGATGGCCGCATCCGGCTGGAGGCCGTTGCCCACGACGCCGAGACCATCACCGCGCGCGTGGTGGCAGGCGGTCGCCTTCTCGATCGCAAGGGAGTGAACTTGCCCGACACGGTGGTGGACCTGCCGGCCCTGACCGAGAAGGACCGCGCCGACCTGCAATTCGGCCTGTCGCTCGGCGTCGATTGGGTGGCGCTGTCCTTCGTCCAGCGGCCCGAGGATCTGGTCGAGGCCAAGGCCTTGATTCAGGACCGCGCGGGCTTGGTGGCCAAGATCGAGAAGCCCTCGGCCTTGGACAGCCTGCAGCAGATTGTCTTCGAGGCCGATGCGGTGATGATCGCGCGCGGCGATCTGGGCGTCGAGATCCCGCCCGAGGACGTGCCGGGGCGGCAGAAGGAGATCATCCGCCTCTGCCGCCAGCTTGACCGGCCGGTGATCGTGGCGACCCAGATGCTGGAGTCGATGATCACCACGCCCACCCCCACGCGGGCCGAAGCCTCGGACGTGGCAACAGCGATCTACGACGGCGCGGATGCGGTCATGCTCTCGGCCGAAACCGCCTCGGGCCAATTTCCGGCCGAGGCCGTGGCCATGATGGACCGCATCATCCACCGGACCGAGGCGCATCCCTTCTATGCCGCCTCGCTGGAGGCCACGGCGCCGCAAGCCGATACAGCGAACCGCGCCATTGCCGCGGCCGCCGTGGATCTGGCCGGTGCCATCGAGGCTCCGGCCATTGTCGCCTTTTCCTCGACCGGCGCGTCCGGGCGGCGCATCGCCTCGCATCGCGCGCCGCGCCCGACCGTGCTGCTGACCGCGGACCCGGCGGTGGCGCGACGCATGGCGCTGGTCTGGGGCATCCGCTCGCTGGTCGAGGACGAAGTCACGGACCACGACACCGTTCCGATCATGGCTGAGGAAGCGGTCCTGCGCCTTGGCATTGGCGACGATCGGCACAGCATCGTGGTGGTCTGCGGCTTTCCCTTCGGCGTGCCCGGCACCACCAACAGCATCCGCGTCACGCCCTTGGCAGCAGCGCGAAAGGAGCCCGCATGACCGCCATCATCGACATTTTCGCGCGCGAGATCCTGGACAGCCGCGGCAACCCGACCGTGGAGGTCGACGTGACGCTGGAGGATGGCACGATGGGCCGGGCGGCGGTTCCCTCGGGGGCCTCGACGGGGGCGCACGAGGCGGTCGAGAAGCGCGACGGCGACAAGGCGCGCTACATGGGCAAGGGTGTCCTGGAGGCCGTGGCCGCGGTCAACGGCGAGATCGCCGAAAACCTGATCGGCGAGGACGCGACCGAGCAGCGCGCCATCGACGCCGTGATGTGCGAGCTGGACGGCACCCCCAACAAGGGCCGGCTGGGCGCCAACGCCATCCTGGGCGTGAGCTTGGCGGTGGCGAAGGCTGCGGCAGATGCCTGCCAGCAGCCGCTGTATCGCTATGTCGGGGGCACCAGCGCGCGGATCCTGCCGGTGCCGATGATGAACATCATCAACGGCGGCGAACACGCCGACAATCCCATCGACATCCAGGAGTTCATGATCATGCCGGTTTCCGCGGAGAACATCCGCGACGCCGTCCGCATGGGGTCGGAAGTGTTCCACACGCTGAAGAAGGAACTGTCGGCGGCGGGTCTTTCAACCGGCATCGGCGACGAGGGCGGCTTTGCCCCGAACCTGTCCTCGGCCCGCGACGCGCTGGACTTCATCCTGCGCGCGGTCGAGAAGGCCGGCTACAAGCCCGGTGACGACATCATGCTGGCGCTGGACTGCGCGTCCACCGAATACTTCAAGGGCGGCCGCTACGAGATGAAGGGCGAGGGCAAGTCGCTCTCCTCGGCCGAGAACGTGGACTATCTGGCGGCCCTCTGCGCCGACTACCCGATCCTGTCGATCGAGGACGGCTGCGCCGAGGATGACTGGGAGGGCTGGAAGCTGCTGACCGACCGGCTCGGCGGCAGCGTGCAGCTGGTCGGCGACGACCTGTTCGTGACCAATCCGCGCCGCCTGGCCGAGGGGATCGAGAAGGGCTGCGGCAACTCGCTGCTGGTCAAGGTCAACCAGATCGGCACGCTGTCGGAAACGCTGGACGCCGTGCGCCTGGCCGACCGCAACGGCTATACCTCGGTGATGTCCCACCGCTCGGGCGAGACCGAGGACGCCACCATCGCCGACCTGGCGGTCGCCACCAACTGCGGCCAGATCAAGACCGGCAGCCTCGCCCGCTCCGACCGGCTGGCGAAATACAACCAGCTCATCCGCATCGAGGAAATGCTGGGCGCCACCGCCGAATACGCGGGCCGCAGCATCCTGCGGTGAATGACTGGCCGGTGACACAAATCGGCCGGATCCACGAAGTTGATGGTGTCCTGGGGTGCTGGGGCATCGCTCAACACTCCTAAGTTATCGATCTGAAAGTAAGAGAAACAAAAACAGCAACTTGCGTCACATTGCTATGTGACGCTCAACAGAAGGTGTGCCTTATGGCCAAGATGCAATTCAGGCAGGGTCCCTCGCGCGTCCCGTTCTTCAAGACCATGCAGAGAGTCCCGGCCGGGATGATGCTGATCCCGCTCGTGCTCGGGGTGCTCATCAACTCGTTTGCGCCGCAGGTGTTGCAGATCGGCGGCTTTACGCAAGCCTTGTTCAAGGACGGTGCATTGGCCCTGATCGGGCTTCTGATCTTCGCCACGGGAGCGCAGATCACCGGCAGCCACAGCGGCAAGGCGGCGGCGGCCACCACCGGCGTGGTGCTGGTCTGCAAGACCCTCATTCCTGCATCAATCGCCATTGCCCTGGGTTTGATGATCGGGCTCGACGGCTTCTTCGGCATCTCGATCCTGGCCCTGCTCGCGATCATGGGCAACAGCAACGGCGCCCTGTGGCTGGCCTTCGCAGGCGAGTACGGTGACGAGCGCGACACCGGCGCCTATGTTGCCAGCGCCTTTGACGACGGCCCGTTCCTAGCCATGATCTTCCTGGGCGCTTCCGGACTGGGCGAGATCCCGTTCCTTGCTCTGGTCGCTGCCGTTGTCCCGTTCATCCTCGGCCTCATCGTCGGCGCGGTTGACCGTGAGTGGACCCAGGTCCTCGACGATGTGCCGAACATCACGATCCCCTTCATGTCCTTCGCCGTGGGCACCGGCATCAGCCTGGGAACCGTGCTGACCGGCGGACTGCAGGGCGTGTTCCTTGGCGTCGGCGTGGTCGCCTTCACCGGCGGTCTCACCTACCTCGGCTACCGGTATGTGCTGAAGCGAGGTCCGAAGAGCGGCATCGGCTTTGCCGCAGGCACCACCGCCGGCAATGCCGTCGCCGTCCCCCTGGCCGTGGCCACCGCCGATCCCCGCTTCCTGCCTTATGTCGAGTCGGCCTCCGCGCAAACGGCGACCGCGGTTCTGGTCACCGCCATCCTGGCACCGATCGTCGCGTCATGGGTCCTCAAGCAATCCGGTGGGCTCACCGTGCACGACCCGGTGCCTGACGCCGTGGCCTGACGCAAAAGCCTGGATCGACGCAGGAGCACTTGCTTGCGTCTGCACTGATGAAGAAATGCCGGGAATGGACCGCTTGCTCCGTTCCCGGCCAGACCGTCGCCAAGGCAGCTCTATGAGCCGATCAAGGCTTTTGCCTTTGACCGAACTGCTGAGAGTTCGTCGTCGGAAATGCGCCCCTTAACCTTTGCTCGCCAGGCACGCCAATCCAGAGACTTGACCTGATCTGCCAGGACGGTACTTCCGCGCGCGTCGTTGATCGGAACCTCAAACGGGTAGCCCTTGCGTTTCGTCGTGAGCGGACAGCACAGCATCAGACCGATGCGGTTATAGGCTGCGGGCGACAGAACAACAGCGGGACGGTGCCCGGCTTGTTCATGTCCCGCGTGCGGTGAAAACTCCAGCCAGACGATCTCACCGGCTTCAGGAACATACTCCGCCATCAGAAAGCTTCGTTGCCGACTGCCGCACCAAAATCGACCTCATCATGAATGTTCTCAGGCGTAATGCCGGCAAGCAAATCGGCGAGGTCATACTCCTCGCGCGCGACAGGCTCGATGACGATCCGCCCGTTGTCCTCTCGGACGTCAACGGCCTGATTCAGATGCAAGCCTGCCGCGGCCATGACCGATGCCGGAATGCGAACCGACGCACTGTTTCCCCATTTCTTGACGACGGCACGCATGAAGACCTCCTGTCGATACACTGTCTAGACTATCCCGCATCTATACATGTAGCAACAAGGTATCAACTTGAGATGTCCATAAGGGGATGGTCCTACGGACGCAGTCAGCGACCCTACGAAACTGAGAACATTAGCCGGCGGTCTTGGAGCAAGGGGACAGAGCTACTTGGTCGCATCAGATCCTTTACTTGCTGATGCTCAAACCTCGCCCGGGTCCAGAGCCTGACAAAGCCATCAAGGGCGCCCGCAGTTCATAATGCACACCTTGCCGCCGGTAATCTACAGTGGCGCTGCCTTCGACAGTGGCAGACAGCACCTTCTCGATCATCCGGCTGCCAAAGCCCGTCCGGGTGGGTGGCGTCACGGGAGGTCCCCCGATCTCATCCCATGTCAGCACGAAGTCTTCTTCCTGGAGGCTCCATTCGACACGCACCCGCCCGTCGTCCCCTGAAAGCGCACCATACTTCACGGCATTTGTCGCAAGTTCATGAAGCGCCAGCGTCAGCGTGCTGCTGACGGCATGTCTGATCTCCATATCGGGTCCAAAATAGTGGATGCGACCATCGGCATTGAAGGGGCGTAAGGCACGCTCGATGGTTTGACGCAAGCCAGCCACGTCCCAATCATCCTCCGCAAGAATATCATGGGCGCCACTCAGGGCCTCGATCCGCTCGGCGACAACCTTTCGCAGTTCATTGGACGGCAGTTCTGCCCGCAGTGACTGACTGACGATCGACTGAACGGTTGCCAAGGTGTTCTTGATCCGATGCCCCATCTCCTGAGTGACCAGCATCCTGTAGGCCTCGGCCTCCTTGCGTTCGGTAATGTCGAGAGAGATGCCGCTCATGGTCAGGGGCCGATGCTGATCGTCAAAGCGGGTTTGTGCCCGGATTTCGATCCACCGAAGATCGCCCGTTGGCAAGTTGATCCGGTATTCAATGTGGAACTCTCCGTCTCCCTCCAGAGCCGCGCGAAGCGTCTGCTGCCAGCGAGGATAGTCTTCGGGATGGATAGAAGACTGCAGGTCCTGGTATCCGAACTCATCACTCGGGCCGCGTCCGAAGTTGGCCTTGCAGAGGGCAGAGACGACGAGCCGCTGGTTCGGCACATCCAAGGTCCAGGTGCCGAGCCCGCCGGCCTTCAGCGTAAAATGCAGTCGCTCCTCGGCAGCGGTAAGGTCAGCAATGCGGCGCTGCATCTCACTCTCGTCGGCTCCGTCAGGTGCCAGGCCGCCGATCCTGTCCCGTGTGACATCAAGTTGGGACGCAAAGAAGTAAGTCAGGTCATCACCGTCAAAGACCGGGGAGACAAGCACCCTGTTCCAGAAGATGCTGCCGTCCTTCTTGTAGTTCAGCAACTCGACCTCGACAGGAACGCGATCAGCGATGGCCTGACGCATCCGGTCAACATCCTCGACATTGGTGCCTGGTCCTTGAAGAAAGCGGCAGTTGCGTCCCAGGGTCTCTGCGCGCGTATAGCCGGTCAGCCTCGCAAAGGCATCGTTGACGAAGACGATCGGGTTGTCGGGCTGCCGGGGATCGGTGATGAGCATGGGCATCCGCGTGGCGCGCATCGCAGCCGCGAAGGGGTCAGAGCTCGCCTTGGCGCGATGAATTTCAAGATCGATGCGGCGGTCTTCGGAAGGGTTGCTCATGAAAGCCAGGAACAAAAGTTTATGGTTTGTTCCGGACACCTAAACGAGATGGCGATCGGTGTCACTCCCTAACCCATGTGAAGAGCCACCCATCAACACAGCGGTCAAGAAAACGGTGTCGAGATTATATTGGAAGGGCTTCAGGCCTGACAGCGCGTCGCAAGCTGGTACGGCAAGTACGCGAGGCCTTTCTCTCTGTCGTCGCCTTCTGCCGAAAACCGTCACCTTCTGGCTGGAAATGCTGATGCTTCCCAGATCATACACCGTAATCGACGTCTCACTCCTGCCGTTCAGCGCATTCTTTCATGAAGGCCAGAATGTCGGAAACGCGCGGCGGGTGAAGGGGCGCATTGCGGCCGGCAGCCCAGTCGAAGAGCGAGCTCGTCTTCGAGGTGCCATAGCCCGTCGACCATGTCGGGAAGCTACGGGTTGTTGACTGTTTGTGGTCCAAAACCTCGACATCACTGTGCCTGTCATCGGCGCTGATGCGGCTGAAGGTTGCCATGACCTCGTCCTCAGGTCCCTCCAGCCATTGATAGTAGATGTCGCTCTCCCGATGGAGGAAGCCGGTCCACCCGGTCTCCTCATTCTTGCGCCGCGATTGGCCACAATGTCTCGCTCGGCAGCGCCCTCCTGCGGCATAAGCGCTTCGCTGCGATAGAGGGTCGACGTGTATTTCATCTGCATGACGTCACTGGGATCGGGATCTGTGTCAAGTAACGCGTGAATGACCGGAACTCATGCTCTGCTGCAGCCCTTTTACCCTGTCAATGGGAAGGACAAGCGAAATGGACCTGCACAGCCCCTATGCGCTCGTGGCAGACGATGACGCGTTCATCCGGATGGACGCCTGCGAGATCCTAAGGAGGCGGGCTTTCGCTGCTACGAGGCTGCAACCGCTGAGCAGGCCGTGGAGGTTCTCGGCAAGTTCGGCCAGAACGTGCAACTGCTTTTCACCGATGGGGACATGCCGCCGGAAGAAATGACCGGCTTTGACCTGGCACGGCTTTGCGCGCGGGACTGGCCGGAAATCGGCATCCTGGTGGCTTCCGGGGGCACGTTGCCTGAGCCTGGCGACATCCCGGATGGCGCCCTGTTCATCAGCAAGCCTTTCACCGCCGACGGCGTTCGCGAGTATCTGATGAAGATCCTTCTCGATGGCCGTCGCCCTGAACCACTCAAACGGGGTTCCGACGGAGTGCGGCCTCACAAGTGTCTGATGCCAGACAGGAGGTAGCTTTGAGCCTCGTGCGCGGTTTGAGATAATCTTCCTCTGCATCTTTTGGCGCGTCAGGATTGCGCCCTTTGCGGAACATCCGTGCTCGTCCTGCGTTTTCTGCCAAACGACCACAAGAGCGGAGAAGACTCAGATGGGCGAGATGACCGACAAGGCAAAAGCGGCCGGCAACAAGACGGCAGGCGCCGTCAAGGACGCGGTCGGCAAGATGACCGACAATCCGGACCTGCAGGCCGAAGGTAAGGCGCAGAAGGCCAACGGCGCCGCGCAAGATGTGGCCGGCACTGTCAAGGGCAAGCTCGGCGACGACATCTGACGACACTGGCCTGCGAGCAAAAGCCCCGCCCCTCGCGGGGCTTTTTGCGTGAAGAACCACTGTCTGTTTTCCACAGTGTATTTGCGGGATGGTGCGTCCTGCATGAACGCTGCAGCAGCCTGCCTAGGCAAAGATTGTCCAGGCGAAAGGCGAGGCAGTTTTCCAGCCGCTGATATGCATCATACTAACGGCATTATCCACTGACCTGCGCCCAATTGCGTGAGGTGATTGAGGCGACGCTTTCCGGCATGGCGATGAGCGTGTTCCAGGCATTGCAGCAGACGTCGACGATGGCCTCGTAGCTGTCGAAGACCCGGTTCGCGAGGGAGTTCTGACGGAGGAATTGCCAGAGGTTCTCGACCGGGTTCAGTTCCGGACTGTAAGGGGGCAGCGGCAGCAGGCTGATATTGGGTGGGATGATGAGGTCTGTGGAGCTGTGCCAGCCGGCACCATCGAGAACGAGGAGCGCGTGCGCACCGGGCGC
>NZ_JAPTYD010000075.1 GCF_026913015.1 Paracoccus benzoatiresistens | reverse complement strand
AAGATCCGCTTTTATGCCCGTGCCTCCCTGCTGATCGTCGATGAGATCGGCTACCTGCCCATCACCAGCGGAGGCGCAAACCTGTTCTTCCAGCTGGTCAATGCGCGCTATGAGAAAGGCGCCATGATCCTGACCTCAAATCGCGGCTTCGCAGAATGGGACGAGATCTTCGGTGATCCCGTTGTTGCGACCGCGCTTCTGGATCGGCTCCTGCATCATGCCGTCGTCGTCCAGATCGAAGGCGCCAGCTACCGGCTCCGCCAACATGCTGACCTGATCCCGGAACATACCCGGGCGCACGCCACCATCACACCGCCGCCCCCGCCAAAGCGGCGCGGTCGGCCGCTCAAAAATGGAGGTGCCCATCACCTGCACGGCTGATTGCCGAACCCGAAGGGTGGGGAATATTGCGCCAGCACTTCTGGGGATTTGTGATCCAGCATTTACACTGCAGACAACGGGAGTCGGACTCGGCCTGTCGCGTGCTGCTCAAGTAACTATCGAACGCCAGACATGTAAACTGAAGTCTCCCATTCCGAGAGTGCAGTCGGGTATGCTAAAAAGGGGCGCAGAGATCAGCCCCAGAGCGCGGAAAGCCGAGCAACGGCAGCGGACTCAAAAGGCGGGACGACCATAAGAGCTGGAGCGGATCCGCGAACAGGAGGGGCGGGGACATGCCAAGGCATCCCGCGTCCACGAAGGGCGGTGATCACAGGCAAGGCAGGGCCTCTGACATTTCTGCTACAGTCTTGGCGTACGAGCCATTTTTCTTATGAGCAAGCAAATAGAAGTTTGAAAGCACGAAGCAGCAACCTTAAGAGGAGTTTACTGTAAAGATTTCCCCGAGGCTGTAATGACTATCTTGGATGACGATTTTTTAGCGCTGCTTCGCAAGATTGAAGCCGCTGCATCTCTTGCTTGGGATGGCAGTCTTGACCAGATAGGTAGTCTCCTTACTGACAGTCTATATCGAGCGACAATGGTTGTTAGCCTGAAACAGACGATCGATCCCACGACAGAGGTGGCCGCATGATCGCTGTCATGCTCATCGTAATCGTGGCCGGTTCTTTGGGGACGGCGTTATTTTTGGCCGCTATCGATGCATCTTGGGCAATGATAGCTGTCGGCTATGTTGCCGGAGGATGGGGAGGGCTGCTTGGTGGCGGAGCGGCGATTTTTCTGCTGCGGCGGTTGATTCCGCTTCAACGGTCCTCTTCGTTCCGAAACAACCGCGTGTTAAGGGTACTGCTGCGGAACTGAAATCGCAGTTCATCCTCGGATCAACCCCTCCAATGACCTCCACCCCTTCCATGACCCGAATCACGAGGTTTGCATCCTCCAGGAGAGGGTCCGGAAGTTGACCGGAGTAGAAGGAGCCTGCCTTCAAGCTCAAATTTTTGTTGAGGCAGAACTGCGTGGTCCATTTGCCCTGCATGTCTTGGTACCATACGATGATTCGCGTTATGGTTGACGACACGTCGTGCGCCGGGGGGTAGATGGAGCCTGCACAGATAGTTACTGAAGAGTTGAGAGTGGGCTCCCTCGCAGACCGTGCGTTATCGAAAGAACTCCAACAAGCCCTTGGTAGGCACAGCGCGAGCGTCGCTCCTCTCGTTGGTTCCGTTCAGAAATCCGGCACGGATCGAAGCGCTTTCTGCGCTCTGGTCGCAACAATGTTGTGAAGTCACGAGGACGAGCGGATCCGGGCTCTGGAGGAAAACGAATGAACGAGGTCGTGCGACTCGAGGCAAACGAAGAAGAAAGACTAGCCGCACTGCGCCGCTACAAGATTCTTGACGCTGAGCCCGAGAAAGAATTTGACGAGATTGTCACGCTTGTCAGATCGATTTTCAATATTTCCCATGCGGCGATCAATCTGATCGGATCTGACCGGCAATGGTCGATGGCTACCGCTTCTGAACGCATCGTACCACGAAGAAGCTGCGCACGCAGTGAGGCGTTTTGCGACTATACGATCAGGGGCGAGGACGCGATGATGGTTGACGACGCAACCCAAGATCCGCGTTTTGCTCAGAACCGTTTCGTCACTGGTCCGGTTGGCATTCGCTCCTATCTCGGCGTTCCTCTTTCAACGCCCGATGGTTACAAAATAGGGGCGCTATGTGTGTTCGGAACTGAACCGCGACGCTTCACCGAAGCCGACAAAGAAGTCCTGAGCAATCTCGCCAAGGTCGTCATGTCGCAGTTCGAATTGCGTTTGACAGTCCGGACCGACGGTCTGACCGGCGTGCTGACGAGGCGTGCCTTCTTGGCTCGACTAGACCTGGTGGTTGCAGAAAATTCTAACGCGCCGAACACCCTGGTGCTAGTCGATCTGGATCACTTCAAATCCATCAATGACCAGTTCGGTCATCCTGCAGGAGACATCGTACTGACACGGGTCGCGTCAGTTATGTGGGATCAAGCGCGGAAGTCTGACAGCGTAGGCCGCTTGGGGGGCGAGGAATTCGGCATCTTGCTCCAAGGTGCAAGTCTGTCACAGGGCCAAGAAATGATGAGCCGACTGCAGGCTCAAATTTCCGAGCTATCCATTTCAGAGATCAATGGGGGGACCGTGACGATCAGCGCAGGGGTTGCTGAACGGTACCAGGGTGAGATGTGCCGATCTTGGATTGAACGGGCCGATAGTGCCTTATACGCCGCCAAGCGTGGCGGCCGAAATCGTATTGTGGCAGCCACAACTGTAGAGAGTTCCTGATGGCAAGGCCTTGCTCTCGGACGGGGTACGGTCCAGTTAGGACATGACATGCAGAGCCTCGTACAACGCCCATGATTTTAGCCGGCTCCTTGGGCAGTTCCCGTGAACCCTTTTGCCCGGACGATATTATTCGTGACTGGCTGGCGCAGCGACCATGTCCGGGGGGCTTTGCTCTGATTGTGCCCGACAATCTCGACATGTTGGAAGTCACAGCGGGGCCTCTCCAGACCCATCTCCTGCACCGGTTGATGCAGGAAAGACTGGCCACCTATTTCGAGCCAAGCAACATGGCAGGTGACGAGGCCATGGATGGATTTCTCGTCTGCTTGAGAAGCAGTGACTCCGCCGCATGCAGAATACTCGTGGAACAAGCACTGGAAGACATTTCCGACATCAAGCTTGAACATGGCGTACGAAGCATTGCCCTTACCGCTCGGGCAGGGATTGTCTGGACCGAGACGGGCATCTCGCCCGAAGTCGTGCGCCGCAACTTGGTCACTGCGATCGTAGCGGCACGGCACGAGCAACGCTCGTGCATGGTTCTGGACAGGCCAGACATCGCCACCATCAACAGCACTGAGCTTACTGCCCAGCTCATATGCGATCTCCCTGTTGCAATTGCTGAGAACCGCCTTCAGCTTCATGCACAAGATATTGTAGCGACTGGCTCTGGGCCGGATGCCCCACGCGAAGTCGAGATCCTCCTTCAGTTGCTCGACCGTGAGGGTAACGCATACCCTCCATCAAGCTTTTTGCCCGCAGCTGAAAAAAGCGCGCTTATTGAGATGGTGGACCGATGGGTGTTGCGCCGAGTGTTGGTTGACTTTGCTTCCGACTTGCACGCACATCCCGAACTCCGCGTCTCGATCAACATTTCCGCCCCGACCTTGAGCAATCCGGCTTTTGCTGGCCTTCTTGCAGAAATACTGCGCCAGAGTGAGATCGATCCGCAGCGTGTGCAGCTTGAAATCACGGAGAGCTCTGCCATACGCAATCTGGATCAGGCTCGATCCAACATTCGGAAGGCGCGGCAACTTGGCTGTCGCATTGCCTTGGACGATTTTGGCGCCGGATTATCCAGCTACGGCTATCTGACAGCCTTCGAGCCTGATTGCATCAAGATTGATGGTGCCTTGATTCAGAATGTGGTTAAGCCTGAGAATGTCGAAGCGCAGATTGTCCGCTCGATCATCCATCTTGCTCACGAGTTGGGGATCGAAGTCGTCGCCGAACATGTGAGCTCTCCCGAAATTCTAAAGGCCTTGCGCGATCTGGGGGCCGACAAGGTTCAAGGATTCGAACTGGGCCGCCCTGGCCCATTGTCACAGTTGTTTGAAAGTCGGGGTCGTAGGCATGCAGACAAGGAGCAAGGTAGCGATGCGGAATAGGCTAGAACAACAGCGAGCCTCGGATCCGAGTTGCCGCAGTGCAGTTCGGCGGACCTGGACCATGCTGCCTGGTGTTTTTGCGCTTGCTGCCAGCCTCCTCTTGTCCAGCTGCGCCATCGGTCCTGAGGGCGTCATGTTGTCCAGAGAGCGCCAGGAAGAAAACATCCCGATGCGTTCTATTCCGGCGGAAAGAGCCTGGATCAACGCACCTGACACTCAACTGGTTCTGCAACGTGAACTCGTTTTTGGGCCGGAGCAAAGGATTAGCTTGCGTAACCGAACGCTGGTGCCAGGAGACAATATTTTGATGATACGCACGCGCTCTGGGATGCGTGCGAGCGGGCCATTGCGGTTTGAGGAGCTGGTACGCTGGGTTGGCGAGCTTCCGCCCCCGTTCGCGGATGTTACCACGGGAGAGATGATCAGTGATAACGATGAGCTTGGCAGCTATCTCTGGACCGAGGAACGGTTTGGCAACGATACCGTCTGCGTGCTTGGCCTGCGCAGAGTAAATAGTAGCATGCGCCAGATTCCCGGCGGAGATGATGTCATGGACATTATGCTCCGCAACTGCGTCGCCGGTACTTCAGAAGACGCCCTGCAGCCATTGTTAGCAGCAAGCATCACGTCTCCTGCCTTGGCTCAATCGGGAGCCGGCCAAAGCCGGCTGATTTCGCCGCTGGCCGGTCCTTCACGGTAATGCAGGGGGCCTGAGGATGAAAAGAGAGCCGGGAAAGAGTCGGCGAAAGGTCTTCCGCGCAATGCTGTTGCCGCTATGGGCAATGGCCCTGCTTCCGGTCCTGGTTATCGCTTCTGTCCCGGTTTCGAACACCGCCCAAAGCGTGTTTGGGCTTGCGGCAGTGCTTGTGGTGGTTCTGCTCAAGCCGTTTGCCTTCAAAATGCCAGTTCGAGTCGTGCTTATGGCGATCGCAAGCGTGATCGTGCTGCGCTATTGGCTCTGGCGGGTTACTGCCACGATGCCTGATCCGGGGTTCACGGCATCCTTCATCCTCGCAACGATCCTGCTCCTGGTTGAGACCTATTCAATCCTCGTCTTCTTTCTCAACGCCTTCATCACCGCCGATCCTGTCGACCGAGGGCTGCCGCCCAAGGTTGAGCTGGCGGAGTTGCCCACCGTCGACATCCTTGTGCCGTCATATAACGAAGCCATCGAGATGCTGAGCATCACGCTTTCTGCGGCCAAGAACATGATCTATCCAGCCAAGTTGCGTCGGGTGGTGCTTTGTGACGACGGCGGAACTGACCAGCGCTGCAACTCGTCCGATCCAGAGCTGGCGGCTGCTGCGCGCCGACGGCGCGCCGAGCTTCAAGCTCTGTGTCGTGAACTGGGGGTGATCTACTCGACTCGCGCTCGTAATGAAAATGCCAAGGCGGGCAACATGAGTGCGGCGCTTGAGCGTCTGGATGGTGATCTGGTCGTGATCTTCGACGCCGACCACGTTCCGTCGCGGGATTTCCTGGCCCGAACGGTCGGCTATTTCGTGCAGGACCCGAAGCTCTTCTTGGTCCAGACACCACATCACTTCATCAATCCCGATCCGATCGAGCGCAACCTGAACCTGAAAGCGCCGCCAGAGAATGAGATGTTCTACGGGATGATCCACCGCGGGCTGGATCGCTGGGGTGGCGCCTTTTTCTGCGGATCGGCAGCGGTGCTGCGCCGTAAAGCGCTGGACAGTGTCGGGGGTTTTGCAGGGGAGACCATCACCGAGGACGCTGAAACGGCGCTTGAGATCCATTCGCGAGGCTGGCGCAGTATGTATCTGAACCGCGCCATGATCGCGGGGCTGCAGCCCGAAACCTTTGCCTCGTTCATCCAGCAACGTGGCCGCTGGGCATCGGGTATGATGCAGATGCTGCTGCTCAAGAACCCCCTGTTTCGGCCGGGACTGAGTTTCATGCAGCGGCTCTGCTATATCAACTCCATGAGCTTTTGGTTCTTTCCCGTCATTCGGATGGTTTATCTACTGGCACCCCTTGCTTATCTGTTCTTCGGGGTTGAAATTTTTGTGACCACCTTTGGAGAGGCGGTCGCCTATGTGCTCAGCTACATGGCTGTGGTTCTTCTGGTCCAGAACGCGGTGTTTGCAAGCTATCGCTGGCCTCTCATTTCTGAAATCTACGAGGTCGCGCAAGCGCCCTATTTGGTGTCCGCCATCTTTCGCACTGTGCTGCGTCCCCGCAATGCGCGGTTCAATGTGACCGCAAAGGACGAGACGCTGGCCGAAGACTATATCTCTCCGATTTATCGCCCGCTGATGTTCGTGTTCCTGCTGATGTTCGCTGGATTGATAGCTCTCGTGATCCGGTGGATTGCCTTTCCAGGCGACCGGAACGTGCTGGCAGTGGTTGGTGTCTGGGCCGTGCTCAACTTTCTGCTGGTCTCCCTGTCACTGCGCGCGGTGTCAGAGAAGCAGCAGCGCCGCAGCTCTCCTCGCGTCGAGATGCGTGCCCCAGGCGTGATCCGCTGGAAAAACAGCGGGCTAGAACCACTCTCGGTGGAGATCTTTGACGGATCGACCTCGGGTGCCCGTCTCAGGCTGATCGGGATGCCACAAGGCGAAGGTGCCCGAATGGTTGAGAAGGGCGAAGAGGTGGTATTCCGCCCGCGGTTCGATCAGTCGCCGCACCTGGAGCGAGACGTGCGAGCTGTTGTCCGCGCGGTCTTTGGCACCCCGCGCGAGGGCATCATGCTGGGCGTTCAGTTTGTCGCCCAACAGAACATGGATGTGCGAGAGGCAATAGCCCACCTGGTCTTTGGCTCGAGTGAGAACTGGGCCGCCCAGCGGGAGCAAAGTTGCAAGCGGAAAGGGTTGCTGGCCGGATTGGTTTATATCCTGTGGTTGATGGCCACATCCATCCCCAAGACAATGGGAGATTTCTGGCGTGAGCCCGGGCGTCGGAGACAGGCGGCGTTGTCCGAGCGGCAAATGCGCAAGCCTGCGCACTTGGTAGCGTTCGGGGCAGATTTTGATCAGGAGGAACATCGGCAGGTGGCAGCGCCCTCGCCTTTCGGTGCCTGGATCGAACCGGAGGCACGGCAGTGAACGTCCTGCGCTGTTTCACTTGTCTGGTTGCTGCGGCAGTGATGACGTCCCAGTCAGTTCTGGCACAGGAACAACCACCGCTTATCGTGCTCGACCCTGCTCCTGCCAATCAGGTGCCAGAGCAAAGCTCTACAACGGCTGTGGAAAGTCAGCCGCCCTCCCTTGGAGAGGCAGTACCCCAGATCCAGCTTCCTTCTGCGACAATGCCCTCGTCCGAAACAGCCGACCCAGAGGCGTCTCCCCTGATCCCCGAGCGCGATCGAGGTGACGAGGTCCGGATAGCGGAACGGCAACCCTGGTTGGCGCCTCTGATCCCCCTCGTTCGACTTCCCGACACCGTGCAGATTGGTGCAAGCCAGGCTGAGCCGGGCATATTGCGATTAACCGGTGAAGTCGCATTTGTGGATCTCCAGATTAACTTGCCTCAGAATGCTGTGATCCCTGCGGAAATGTTGCTGACGCTCCGGTCGACAGTAAACGTCCTGCCGGAAGTTTCTGAAATCAGTATCACGATCAACGAGGCCGCACCCGTGGTGCTGCCGCTTGAGCATCTCAACGCGTTTGAGACGGTCAGGGTCGCGACGACAGGCCTAAAATCCGGGGCAAACCTCGTGCGTCTGAATGTCCGGCAGCCCCACCGTATCTATTGTGGTCCGGAAGCAAGTTTTGGCGTTTGGACCGACATCAATCTTGCGCAGAGTGGCGTGCCTGTCGATGCTGACATCATGGCCGCAGATCACGCGGGATTTGCCTTGGCATTACGCGCCCTCGCCGCGACGGGCCAGCCACTGCCCGTCCTGGTAGGCGAAAATGAAAACGGGGCAATGCTGCAACAGCTGGTCGAAGTGCTGGGACAAATTTCAGGTGGGCAGGTCCTGGTCGAGTTCCGTTCATTCTATGGGCTTGAGGCACCGTCGCCGCTGTCGGTCGCGCTCATCGGTTCCGATCGCAGCCATGCGGAGTTCAGAAAAGGCGCTGCAGGTGGACTTGTTCTTCAGGTGGAACATGCAGATGGAATATTGCCGCCGCTGGATCAATTTCTTCCAAAGCTAGCCACACCGCTCGACGTGGTTCCGGCACTCACACCGGGGGCAACAGTCAAGCTAGCCGACTTGGGTCAGCAGGACATTATTGGCGGCACACACTACTTTCGTCACGAGGTTCCGTTTGATCTGCCTTCAGACTGGCTTCTGCTCTCCAACCAGAAAGCTCGCCTTCAGCTTCACTACGGCTTTGCAGACGCCCTGCCCGCGGGCTCCATTCTGTTGATCAAGGTTAACAACGAAACTGTCCGACTTTTGCCACTGGATCGCAAGGGCGGACAAATGCAGGAGCCACTCGATATCGTCTTTGCCGCCAACCTGCTGCACGGCAGGCGTAACAACCTCATCTTTGAAATGATGGTGCCGGGCGATCCTCCTGATGCAACCTGCCCCCTGCGCCGCGCGGACATGCTGGTGATTACCAGCGACAGTACGCTGTTGGTGCCGCCCGCGCCAACCATGGCGCTTGCAGGGTTGGCGGAGCCCCTTTCCAGACTAGGTTCACGGGGAATTACAGTTCCAGAAGGCGTATCCGACCGGGCAGCGCTGGAAATGACTGCTGCCCAGCTGTCTGCTGGACTGACCTCGAACCCCGAAACCACTGATCCTTCAGTGCGCCTCAATCTCATTAGCGTCAATGATATATCCGTTCTCCCTCTGCAGGGAGGCTTGGTGGCCGCTCGTGATCTTCAAGAGGCTTTGATCGACATAAAGTCAGCATCGTCACCGCCTGGACCGGCGGCCGCTGTGGAAGCTGCTCCTCGCTATCGGTTAACTGAGGAGGATCCGCAGCCTTCCGTTCCGCTCCCTCTTGAGCCCGTCGCCAACAATTCCGCGGTCAGGGATCTGATTTCTGGACGAATAGACTGGCTGGAATCTGCGGCATTTATGGGTTCTGACGAAAGCCTCTCGACTTGGCTCAAAACGCGTCACGGTAGCGTGCTGCTTCTTCGTCCCCGTCGACAGGAACCGGACGAGCTATGGCTGGTTCTAGGATCACAGGTTTCGGTTCCGGCAGTACTACAGAGTCTTGTTAGACTGCGCGAAGGCGGCTTGGCAAAGGGAGAAGCCGCGATACTGACAAAAGACAATACGTGGGAAGTCTGGGCGCCGGTGCGCCCCCCGGAGCTGCGCGAACCTCTCAAGCTCTCAAATCTGCGAGCAGTTCTTGGGAACTACGCCTCCTGGTCGCCGCTGCTGTTCACCGTCACCTTTTTGGTCCTTGCGTTGCTGTCGGCAATTCCCGCGCTTTTGTTCATCCTGTTTACCAAACGGAGGGGGCAGCTTTGAACCGCCGCAGCTTTCTCGTCACGGCCGCTTTGGCGGCAACTATGCCTCACTGGGCGCGCGCCACTCATGCGGCAAATGGTGAGCATGTCCACTTTCTCTCGGCGGACCATCCCCTGCAAGAGGCCTGGCGGGCATGGAAGGCGCTGTGCCTGACTTCGGACGGTCGAGTCATTGATCAGTTTCAAGAGGCTGCCAGCCATTCCGAAGGCCAAGGCTATGGGCTTACGCTGGCAGCGATTTTCAGAGATCATGCTGCAGCAGAGGCAATCATCGACTGGACGGAGCGTAACCTGAACCGAAGAGGCGACGGGCTCCTGGCATGGCGCTGGCGTCCTGATACAACCCCAAACATCGAGGATCCCAACAATGCGAGCGATGGTGACCTGTTCTATGCGTGGGGCCTCTCACTCCTGGGGAGACAGCAAGGCCGGTCCGAGCTGATTGAGCAAGCCGGAGGGATCGTCGATGCCCTCCTCACCCAGTGCACCGCCGAGCACCCTGACAAGAGCGGTCGGCGATATCTTCTGCCCGGTGTCGCAGGATTTCAGCATGAGGGATCGCTTACCCTGAACCCCTCATATTATATGCCTCGCGCTATGTATGACCTGGCACAGATTACGGGTCGCAGCGCATTGGCGACTCTGACCGCCGATGGGGAGGCGCTTATCGATGAACTTGCCCAAAATGGACTTGTGCCAGACTGGATAAGCCTGACCAAAGACGGGCCAGGAGCAGCACCTGAAAGATTTTCGCGCCGATCAGGCTATGAGGCGATGCGGGTGCCACTCTTTGCGCTCTGGGGAGACCGGGCAGACGCTCCCGCGGTGATTGCATTCTCTCGCGCTGTGGCGGCGGAGGCAACTCAGCCCGGTGCTGTTACAGTCTTCGACCCGGCCACCCGTGAAGGGCTGGAGCGCAGTGACCACCCAGGTTATGTGGCTACCTCTGCCCTTGCCACCTGTGCAACATCGAACCGGGTTGGTTCGCTTATGCCGGCCTTCTCGGACGCCCAGCCCTATTATCCTGCAACCCTGCATCTGATGGCGCTCGTCGTCCAGGTTACGGTCTTCCCAAGGTGCGTACCAATATGATCCGATCTCTTGCTGCTCTTACATTTGTTCTGTTGAATGCGGGTTCCGCACTTGCCCAACAAAACGCACCCGAGGCTGAAGAGCTTCTGGCACTGAACTTCTACGTTCAGCAGCAGGATACCGTATCGATCGATGCCGAACTGCGGCGGCTGCAGTTGAAATATCCGCAATGGACCCCTCCCGAGGACCTCTCGCGGATTGGAGTCACGGGGCCTTCTACGGAAATTGACGAATTCTATGGCCACGTTGCTCAAGGTCGCTTCGATCAGGCGCGTGAGACTCTTGCCAAAGCTCGGTCGGACTACCCGAGCTGGACTCCGCCCGGCGAGATGACCGACCTTCTTGAGATTGCCGAAGGGCAGGCCCTGTTGGATAAGGCTATTGAAACGGGTGATCTCACCAACGCGCTTCAGGCTACCGCGAATACACCTGGTCTTCTTCGCTGCGACCGGATCAATAATGCGTGGCGCATTGCCGCCACACAGCAAGCGAAAGGGAACAACGCCGAAGCTTTAGGAACCTACCGCGCCGTCCTGACAGCTTGCATTAACGAGGCAGATCTTGTTGCCACATTGGAAAAAGCTAACGATGTCGCCTCGGAAGCTGAACTCCGCTCCCTGATCGCGCAGACTATATCGCGTTTTCCTGCCCAAGAAGAACGCTATTCAGAACTTCTGCAGCGTCTCCTCGCGGGACGTGGATCAGCAACATCTGCTGCTGCATCTCGGGCTCCGGAAACTCCCCGTTCTGCTCAACCCTCTCGGACAGATACCGCTCCCACTCCTAAACCCCAGGAGAGCGCGCCTACACCGCAAGCAGCGGCACCCCGCCGCACTTCTGAACCGTCACGAAGGGCGGCTGGAAGTGGCACGTCCTTGGATGCGCTCGTTTCGGCAGGGGACTGGAGGGGCTGTCTCCAGCGTTCAGCAGGATCGACCAATGCTGCAACAGTTTATCAACGCGGCTGGTGCGCCTACAACCTTGATCGCCCGATGGAGGCAGTTGCGGATTTTCGGACTGCCTTGTCAGGGCGACTGGATTCAACGCAGCGACGCGATGCAGCTTATGGGATGGCGCTCGCCTATCTGAAAATGCATATGCCCGAAGAAGCCGCGCGCATTTCAGCGGGCACTGATTTCACCCGAAAGCAGCGGGTCGATATCGAGCGTCAAATCCTCGATCAGCGGGGTGTCCTTGCCTACAAGAACGGCCGATACAAACAAGCCATTCAATATTTTGATGCCATGGAACAGGTGGCAGGCAGTATCCGCCGCGATCTCGCTATCCTTAGAGCTTACGCCTATCTGAATTCGGGAGATCGCAACCGCGCTCGGCAAGAGTTTCGCCGTCTTAATAGTGAGATGTCTACAAGAGAGTCGCGAGCCGGACTGGCTGCTACAGTTTCCAACTAAGAGTACTGGGACCCGCGTTGATGATGTGACCGCTCCCCGACGGCATCTAAGTGCCAAGATGGGTCTGCAACGATCCACAAAGGAGAGCGGTCATGTCGAAGATTACCTCGGTCAGATGATCCTACTACGCTTTTGCAGCCAATCCCGTAGCCTGCAGCCTGTGAAAGCGGGATCGCACATAGACCAGCGCGTCGCCGTCGGCCAGAACCGCGTCCTCGATCTCGCCCACGAAGATGCGGTGGCTGCCGCTGTCGCTCTCGGTCAGCACGCGGCAGGACAGGCAGGCCAGCGCCGTCAGCAGGCGCGGCTGGCCAAAAGCGGTGCACGCCCAGCGGCCGACCCCGAACTTGGCCGCCCCTTCCAGCTTGCGTGCGCCCGCGAAGGCCATCGCGATCTCGTCCGAGGTGTCGTCGAGCAGCTGCACGCTGAAGCGGCCGGTGCGGCTGATCGTGTCGCAGGTCTCGGTCTTGCGGTTGACGCAGGCCAGCAGGCTGGGCGGGCTGTCGCTGACCGAACAGACGGCGGTGGCGGTGATGCCGCGGCGCCCGTCGCCTTGGCCAGTGGTGATCAGCGTCACGGCGCCGGGAAACAGGGCCATGGATTGGCGGAACAGGTCGGTGGTGATGCCCATGTCAGTGATCCCCTGTCTGGTGAAGCGCGTCCGTGATCAGCCCGGCAACCCAGCTCAAGGTAAATCTGCACCGCGAGGCGCTGGCTCGATCCCGTGAAATTTGGCGAGATGCTCCAGCCGCGCCAGAAGATCGCGGTACTCACCACTGTGAGAGTAGGCGCCTATTGCTGAGATGATCCGGTTCCAATCATCAGGGGAAATAGTGGGGCGAGTAGTAGAAAAACGTTCAGACTGGCTCATTGAAACACCCACAAACAGCATTGAATATTACTGTGGTACCCTGAGGTTGTTTACTAAACAAATTAACCTTTTGTATAGGTTAATTGAATTCCGCGCGGAACTCACTGCGCGTAAGCGGTAAGGAGACCAAGTGGGTTAATGGCGTGCCTAGTCTGGCATAGGGTGCGGGCGTTGATCTGATCGCTGGTGTTCCATGTCTACGTCTAGTTCTACGCCTATGCCTGCGGCTGGTAGCTTTCAGTTGGTCGAAGCTGTTGTTGAGCGGCTGGACGGTGCGCCGGTCGGCGAGCGTCGCCGGTGGTCGGATGAGTTCAAGGCACAGGCAGTCACTGCAGCTCTGGAACCGGACGTCAATGTTTCCGCGCTGGCGTAACCACCCGGCTTGCACCGCGGCCATTTTGCATCGACAAGTGTTGATGATGTCGTGTCTTGCGCCACGGCTTTGCGTGGTAGGCTCAGTCCATGGAGATTGATCGGGACAAGATCGACGATGCCGTTCTGGCGCTGCTGTGGTTGACGCTGCATGACGAGCGGCGGGCGTGGAAAGGCTTTGACTGGGACGCCCTGGAGCGGTTGCACGCCCGGGGACTGATCGCCGATCCGGTCAACAAGGCAAAGTCGGTTATCCTGACCGATGAGGGTCTGAGGCAGTCCGAAGAACTCTTCCGGGCGCTGTTTACGCGGCCTCGATCTTGACCGAGCCTATTGACGCCCAGTTCCAGGGCAACAATTCGCTGAGGCGGTTGTTCATGTGATCGTGGATGCGGCCCAGGACATCGGCAAGATAAGCCTGCGGATCGAGCCCGTTCATCTTTGCCGTTTCAGTGACGGTCAGGGCGCGGGCGAGCGTTTTGCCGCCCGCATCCGAGCCTGCGAATAACGCCCATTTGGTTTCAGGGAACGCTCGGCCGCATTGTTGTCGATGGCCACGCGCCCGTCCTCGAGAAACAGCGTGAGGGCAGACCAGCGGCTCAGCCCGTAGCGGAAGGCCTTGGCCAGATCGCTTTTTCCCGGGATATGCGTTAGCTGCTTTTCGGCCCAGTCCCGGAAGGCGTCCATCTTGGGCCTGGTTTCCTTCTGTCGAACCGCCAGCCGCAGCTCGGCAGGTTTGCCGCTGATGGCGCGCTCGATGTCGTAGAACTTGCCGATCCGGTCGCCGGCACTCGGTTGGCGTGGCTCCGCAGTATGCGACCGTGCTGGGCAAGAATACCAACTGCCAGACCTTGGTGTCGCTCACGCTGGCCAGGAGAGGTGCCATGGTGATCACGGTGTTTATCAAGGTAGTTGTCCGCCGATTTCATGCGACGTCTCTGATCTCAGGGACGCTGGTTTCGCGGTCAGGG
>NZ_JAPTYD010000074.1 GCF_026913015.1 Paracoccus benzoatiresistens | reverse complement strand
TTGGAGATCGTCATGCATGCTTCCTTTCGGTGAAGCATGGACCGGATCACTCATACACAGAAGACCTGACACTCTCAGCTCAAGTGCCGGGCCGTGGCCGACAGCCTGGAGGAAGCAGGTGACCGGCTCTTCACCTTCACCCGCCTCGATCCGTCGCAATGGAAGTCGGCAAGGACCACCAATGCCATCGAGCGTCTGAACGAGGAATTCCGCCGCCGCATCAAGACCCAGACCGTGCTGCCCTGCGCCGAAACCGTGCCGATGCTGCTCTGGGCGCTCTTGGCGTCAGGGCAGATCCAGATGCGAAAGGTCGACGGATGGGAAACCCTCTCTCAACCACTCGTGCCGATGTCCCTTGACCTCGCCGCCTGATCGAAGCCAATTTCACATGCCCGGAGCGCGCTGCCAGGGAATTCCTACCACATTCGCGACACGACCGAGAAAAGGAGACAGGGTCTGTCTGGCGGCCCCCACAAGAAAGATGTGCGCCTCTTGTTGGTCTGCCGCGGCCGTGAGCATCCTCGTCTCAGACTGCCAAGGGCAACAGACGTAAAAAAGGCTATGTCAGCAAAGCGTGTTGGACCGCCTCCGAAGTTTCCGGATCCGCTGAGCCTGCCTCTCGCTAATGCTGCGGAGGCAACCCGTTGGCAGCTTATGTCTATCGTCGGCTCCTCGCCGGACTGGATCACCTGCAGCGCCGAGGTGGCGCTCCGGTCGATCTCGGGCAGCATTGCTGTCGGGAACGGTCGAGAAGCTGATGATCGGGCAAAGCTGACGCACGCGACGGGGCCCCAGCCGTGTCGGCACCCCTGTCCATCCCCGCCGGCGTGCGAACAGCTTGCCCACGGCCGCGGCGCCAGACCATGCAGTACAGCAGGGCTTCGCGCCGCAAGGTCACGGCAGTTCGATGCCTATTGACCTCCTGCGACACGGCACGTTTTGTTCTTCGAACGGTGGTTCCAACGCGTGGAGAAAAGTGCGATGTCCCTTGAACCGTCCTGCAGTCCGCACCGCGACGGCGGCGCCGGCCCCCGCTATTCGAAGCTCTACATCGTCGGCGACAGCATCTTCGATTCAGGCGCCATCAACACGCTCACCTTCGGCACGCCGATCGGCGACTACCGTGCCTTCGGATACAGCTACCGCACCAACACCCAGGACGTGGATGGCGACGGCATCGAGGACGGCGAACCCTACGCCCAACAACTCGTGACACTGCTCGGCATGGCAAGGTCGGTCCAGAACGAGGCCGTCGCTGGTGCCGAGGCCGCGCGGGATATCACCTTCGGGCAATACATCGACCGCGACTCGGTGTTCGGGGTGAGCATTCTCGACGTCCTGGACTTTCAGGGGCGGACGCCGCCGCCTGAAAGCCTGGAGACGCGGATGGACCTCGCCGGCCAGGTGGAGCGGACCGTGGCCTCGTTCGGCGCGGACGGCCGGCCGGAGGGCGCCGCGGCCATCGTCACCATCGGCTCGAACGACTTCCTGTCCTTCATCTCCTCCAACCTCGCCTTCATCAGCGAGAACGCCGCCGCGCTGGGGGAACTCGTGGCGAGCGGGCCGCTCGACATCCCGGCCCTGATCGCCGACCCGGCGACGCCGGAGCCGATCAGGCAGTTCCTCGTCGAGATCTCCACCGTCCTGGCGGGCACGATCGAGGCCACAGTTGCGGCGATCGATGCCTTCGTCGAGGCGGGGATCGACACCGTCATCTTCGCCAACAACCCGTCATTCTTCACCCCGCTGGTGCAGGTCGCGCCGGGGCTGCCGGAAGGCCTCTCCGACCTGTTCCGGCCCTTCGGCCAGGCGATCCTCGACGCGCAGAACGCAGGGGTGGAAGCGGCGATCGACGCGCGGCATGCGGATCCCTCGATCAACACGCATTTCGAGGTGATCGACGCCTTTTCCATGCTGGAGCAGGTCTTCAAGGACCCGGCGTCCTTCGGGATCCTGAACCTCAGCCAGCCGGTTTACCTCGACACGCCCTTCGGCGCGGTGGACCCGGCGCCCGGCGAGTTGTTCTTCTTTGTTCCGGAGAACCCGCTCTACCCCGATGGCATGCCCCTCGATCAGTCCCTCTATTTCGACAGTGTGCACTTCACCGCGAACACGCACGACATCATGACAGTCTACAGCGAGGCGTCGCTCACCAAGAACCTCCGGTTCCTGAGCGACGGCGCGGACGAGTACCGGGTTTGCTGGCCGTCGGCGAAGCGCCTCGGGGCCGAGGACGTGGTGTTCGCGGACGGAGGCGACGACCGCGTCTATGCGGGCCGGGGCGACGACGTCATCTTCGGCGGCGGCGGGGGGGACCGGCTGCGCGGCGGGCGTGGGGACGACATCCTGGCCGGTGGCAGCGGCAACGACCGGCAGTCTGGCGGACGCGGCTCGGACGTGCTCTCCGGCCAGGACGGCGACGACGTGCTCGCCGGCGGGTTAGGCGCCGACTTCATCTTCGACGGGCTGGGCAGCGATCTCTCCAGGGGTGGAGCCGGTGCCGACGTGTTTCTTTACGTCTCCGAAACCATGATCGGCGGGGCGCCGGGAAGCGCCGATCTCGACCGCTTCGTGGGCAGCCGCGGCTGCGACACGCTGCTGCTGGTAGTTGACGGCGAGGCCGAGCGCGATGCCGCGATCGCGGCGGTCGAGGCCGCGCGAGGCCGCTGCGGAGGTCTGGACGACTTCGCCATCGCCGAACTCGGGGTGGAAGCCGAAGACATCGAGCGCGTCGTGATCTTCGATCGTCTGGTTCTGCCGAATGACGCCACTGGAAATCACGATCTCGCCGAGCGCATCGCGGAAGCCGATCTGTGGAGCGTCCTTCCCCCGGCGGAGGGCGGGATAGGCATGGCCGACGCGGCCTACGACAGCGATCAGGGCTGGTGGATCGTGTAGGCAGGGCGCCGTGACCTCGGCTGGAGCAACCACCGCCAAGGCCATGATCGCTGGCTCAGCCGCGCTCTGGCGGGAACCTTCGAGAAGTTCGCCCCGGACGAGCCGCTCTTCTTCGACAAGCTCGAGAGCAAGGTCACGGCGACGAGCCCGCCGCGCCTTGACCTCGTCTCCACCGGCCAGTTCTTTCCACGGTTCTCGGCCGAGTAGGTACTCTCCCTCGGATGCCGGCATGCGGCGCTGTGCCATCTCGCCCGCCTGCCGGAAGCCTGGGCGCGGAATCCTCGCGAGCGAACTCGCGCGCGAACATCAATCACGCGCCTGAGGCGCCTCTCATCCGACCGAAAAAAAGGCCATGTCAGCAAACCGTGTTGGCCTTCATCCGCAGGGCCTCCCGGCAGCACGGCTGCTGCCGCCATTCATCTGGTCCTGTGTCCATATGTTCCGCGCTGGATGGCGAAGACGTCAACAGCACGGCGGTTCCGCTCGCTGCGTGCTTCTCCGGCGCTGGCGTCGACGGCGGTGTCGCTGCCGGCTGCCCGCGCTCTCATCGGGCAAGGATCGGCAAGGTGGATCGGCAACCTGGCTTTCATTTTGGCAATGCCGCAAACCGTGTTGGCTTACAGAGCTCGGTAGATCTTGAGCGGCCCGACGCGGCGCTCGCGGGCGATGAACCACTGAAGGTAGCTGTCGAGATACCTGGATGCAGGCCCGCGGAACGGCTGCATGAAGCCCTCGAGTCGCGAGGGGAGCGCGTTCGTGTTCTGGATGTGATGGGTCTCCATCATCAGCGTCTACACCGGGTCGGACGAGGCCATCACGGCCTTGACCGACGACGGCATTGATGAACTAACTGACATGCTCAGAGACGCGCGCCACACAACGGAAACCTGGCACCAGTTCCTCGACGATTTCGTCACCGATCCTGAACTCGTCCAATGTTTGAAGGCTCAACCGCCGCGGTAACAAACGGCCGGTTACTGTGTTGTGGTTCCTAGTTCCTGCCGCCCGGCTGGAAAGGCATCCCGACCGGCCATTCCGCCCCCGCAGAACGCTCAGGATCCGTCAGGTGCCGCTGTCCTGGGGATCAGCAGACAGACGCGCGTGACTGAGGTCCAGGCTCGCGTGCATGCCGCTGTTCGTGAACTGCCGCCGGAATGATCCGTCCAGCTGATCTCGCAGGGCGAGTTCACACATGATCGTGCCGAAGCCCTGTCCCTGAACGGTCGATCCTGCCTGCACTGGCGCGAATGTTTCGTCCCAGTGGATGATCAGGCGATCTCCCCGGTGCTCGCTGCTGATGGCCAGCCCACCGCTGTCCTGAGACAGCGCCCCGTATTTGACCGAGTTCGTGCACGGCTCGTCGAAGACCAGGGCCAGCGGCGTGACGGCGGCCTGTCCGACCAGGACGTCCTCGACGGCAAGATCGATGGGAAGCGATCCGGCAAAGGGTTTGAGGATCGCCTCGATAAGCCCGTGCAGAGGCCGTCTCTCGAAGACAGCGGCATCCTCGACGGGTGCGCCAGGCGCTGTGAGGGAATGGGCGGCAGCCAGGGCCAGGAAGCGACCGCGCGTCTGAACAACCAGGTCGTCCATCGTGGTGGCCTGCCGGGCACACAGGTTCAGCAAGCCGCTGGCGATCGCAAAGCTGTTTCCGACCCGATGCTTCATCTCCGCCAAGAGCAGGCGGTGCTGGGCGGTGATGTCCCGGGCGATCTTGGAGGCGCCGACGACTTGGCCCTGCCTGTTGCGGATTGGCGAGATGCTGACCGAGATCGGGAACAATTGCCCGTTCTTCTTGCGCCGCATCGTCTCGAAGTGCTGGATACGCTCGCCCCGGCGCAGCCGGTTGATGAAGTCGACCTCCTCGTGCTGCCGATCCTCGGGGATCAGCAGAGTGATAGACCGGCCCAGCATCTCGTTGGCCCGATAGCCGAAGATGCGCTCGGCGGCGGGGTTCCAGCTCAGGATGATGCTGCCCAGATCCTTGGCCATGATCGCATCGTTGGAGCCTTCGATGATCGCCGCGAAATGCTGCTCTAGAGCGTGTTGCGGCTTTCCCGATTCAGGATACTCCTGTGGCTTGATCTGTGATTCCCTGCCTGCATGACAGATGGAGGAATGATATGGGCAGAACGGCTGGCGGCGTTTTCCCACCCGGTTGCGGCAATCTGCCTGACAGTCTTTGGCGGACCTGCGGCCTATGCCTTTGCCATGCTTCATGGTGCGGGCAACGGCATCCTGACCATCGCCAAAGGAACGCTGCCCTTGGCCCTGTTCGGGGCCGCGGGCTATGGCGCACGCCTCGGCTGGCTGAATGCGCCCGCGCGCGTGCTCCAGGCAGCGGCCCCTTTGCTGTTTGGCGCGGCGCTGGCAAGCTGGGGTCCGTCCGCGATCTGGTTGACGGCGGGGGTGGGCCTTCTGGCGACAGGTGCGCTGTTGCTGCTCAGACAGCGCTGAGGCGCCGCGCGGCGAGCCAGCTCGCCAGCGCCATGATCCCGGCGGTAGCCAGGCACAGCGGCAGCCCGCCTATCTGGTAGCTGAGCCCGGAGAGGAGCGTTCCGATCAGGCGGCCCGCCGCGTTGGCCATGTAGTAGAAGCCCACGTCCCGCGTGATCCGTTCCGCCGATCCAAAAGCCAGGATCAGGTAGGAATGGACTGAGGAGTTGACCGCGAAGACGAAGCCGAAGACCAGAAGCCCGCCGACAAGGGTCGCAGTGAACCAGGCCGACGGCCCGCCAGCAGCCCATGCCGCCCCGGCCAGCAGGAAAGGGATCGGCACCAGCAACCCCGACCAGAAGATCGCCTTGCGGGTGGTCTCGGCCTCGGGCTGGCCCTTGCGGCCCAGAAGGCGCGGCGCGAGTGCCTGCACCGCGCCATAGGCGATGATCCAGAGGGCGAGGAAGCTGCCGATCAGGAAAAACGCCTCTCGCCGTCCCTCGGCCGTGCCGTCCGACAGGACGGACTGGAAATAGACCGGCACGCCCACGACAAACCAGACATCGCGCGCGCCGAACAGGAACATGCGCGCGAGGCTGAGGCGGTTGACGCGGACATCCTTCGACCGCCAGCCGCTCCAGGCCTCATTGGACTTGATGCGGCCGGGCAGGCCTGCGGGCAGGAACAGGACGACCGCGATCAGGATCAGGGCCAGCACCCCGGCCATGCCCCAAACCGCCGCCTCGAACCCTGCCAGTGCCAGCA
Source organism: Paracoccus benzoatiresistens (assembly GCF_026913015.1). GTDB lineage: Bacteria > Pseudomonadota > Alphaproteobacteria > Rhodobacterales > Rhodobacteraceae > Paracoccus > Paracoccus benzoatiresistens. The sequence continues at coordinate 8,227 of NZ_JAPTYD010000074.1, read as the reverse complement.
GCGCCGCGCCGAGGAAGAAGCCGAGGCCCTTGACTGCGTTCTTCGACCCCGTCAGCGCCGCCACCCAGCGAAACAGTCCGCCATCCTCCTGCGGCGCCAGAAGCTTGACGGCCGACTTCGAGGACATCTTGGCCAAGTCCTTGGCCACACCCGACACGCCCTGCACCCCCATGACGAAGGCGACAGATGCCGCGACACCCCAGCCGGGGTCCAGCTGCGCCAAGGCAATCAGCGCTCCGATCTGCAGCGCAAGTCCGCCATAAAGCGTCGCTGCCAGCCCGAACCGCGCGGCCAGCCAGCCGGCCGCCAGGTTGGTGACGATCCCGGCCACCTCATAGAGCAGGAACAGCCAGGCAAGCTGGACAGGCGTGAAGCCCAGCGTGTTGAAGTGCAGCAGCACCAGCATCCGCAGCGCGCCGTCCGACAGCATGAAGGCCCAGTAGGCGGCCGTGACGGCCGCGTAGGCGCGCAAGGGATTGGGCGGCGGGGTTGTCTGGCTCACGGCACTCACAACGATCCCGCCACCATGCGCGCGATGTCGGCCAACCGGCAGGCATAGCCCCATTCGTTGTCATACCAGGCGTAGATCTTCACCTGCGTGCCGTTGATCACCATCGTGGACGGCCCGTCGATGATCGACGAGCGCGGATCGTTGGTGAAGTCGCAGGACACCAGCGGGCGGGTCTCGAAGCCGAGGATGCCTTTCAGCGGACCCTCTGCCGCGGCGGCGAACAGGGCGTTCACCTCCTCTGCCGTCGTCGCGCGCTCCACCTCGAACACGCAGTCGGTCAGGGAAGCGTTCAGCAGCGGCACCCGCACCGCATGGCCGTTCAGGCGGCCCTTGAGTTCGGGATAGATCAGCGTGATCGCCGTGGCGCTGCCGGTCGTCGTGGGGATCAGGTTCATCAGGGCCGACCGCGCCCGGCGCATGTCCTTGGCCGGGCGGTCCACGATGGTCTGGGTATTGGTGACATCGTGGATCGTGGTGATCGAGCCGTGGCGGATGCCAAGGTTTTCGTGGATCACCTTCACCACAGGGGCCAGGCAGTTCGTGGTGCAGGAGGCCGCCGTGATCAGCGTCTGCGAGCCGTCGTAAAGACCGTGGTTCACCCCATAGACCAGGTTCAGCGCGCCGTCGTCCTTGACCGGCGCGCTGACGACCACCTTCTTCACCCCGGCCGCGTAGTAAGGCGCCACCTTGGCCGCCGTCTTGAACACCCCCGTGCAGTCGATCACCAGATCGACGCCAAGTGCGGCCAGTGGCAGGGACTCGATGGTCTTCTCATGCGTCAGGCGGATGGCGCGGCCATCCAGCACCAGCGCGTCCTCCTGATGGCTGACCGGCGTGCGCCAGCGGCCATGGACCGAGTCGAACTCCATCAGCAGCGCGTGCTGCTCGGCATCGCCCACCGGGTCGTTCAGAACCACGATCTCGCCAGCGGCACCGGTGTCGATGAGGTCGCGCAGGACAAGCTTTCCGATCCGGCCGAGGCCATTCAGGGCGATGCGGGCCATGGATCAGCCTTTCACGGGAAGGTCGGTGCCGATGGCATCGACATGGGCTTGCAGGGACATCCGGCTCAGGCTGGCGAAGGGCAATGCGACAAAGGCTTCGATCCGGCGACGCAGCGCCGCGTAGGTCTGCGCGAAGGCCAACGCCTTTTCGGCATCTGTCCCGGTGGCTTTCACCGGATCCGGTAGCCCCCAGTGGCCGGTGATCGGCTGGCCCGGCCAGGGCGGGCATTCCTCGGCCGCGGCCGTGTCGCAGACGGTGAAGACAAAATCCATCACCGGCGCGCTGGGACGCTGGAACTCCGAGATATGCTTGGACCGCAAGATGGTCGTATCGTGTCCGTTGCGCGCCAAGACCTCCAACGCAAGGGGGTTGAGCGCGGTGCCGGGGCGCGTTCCGGCCGAGAAAGCCTGGAACTTGCCGCGGCCCAGATCGCGCAGCAGGGCTTCGGCAAAGATCGAGCGGGCAGAGTTGCCCGAGCAGATGAACAGCACGTCGAAGTCGGTATCGCGCATGACAGCGTCCTTCCGAGAGGTCAGGAGGGGAGCAAGAAGATCGGGCCGGGCCCGGCCCACGTCGAGGGCGAGGTAGCCGATCAGCCCCTCTGCCGTGTCGAGATCGACCGCGTAGAACAGCGACCGCCCCTGACGCTCGACCTGCACCAGGCGGGAAGCGGTCAGGTCCGCCAGATGATGCGACAGCGTGTTTTGCTTCAACCCGAGCGCCCCGGCGATCTCGGTTGGACGCACGCCCTGCGGCGCAAAGCGCATGAGCAGGCGAAACACAGCCAGTCGACCGGGATGGCCGAGCGTAGCAAAGGCATGAACGGCACTATTCTGTTCCATGATTCCTGTATTTAGGATAGGACGGCTCAAGTCCAGTGAAGCTTTGATGACAGTTTGGCTGCCGCCCTTCCTGAAGCTGATCAGGATCAAGGCGCCGCACCCCTGAATGTGCATAGATGCGCGGGCGGCGGCATCTGGAGGAGCATCGGGGATGGTCGTGTCGATCCTGCCTGTCGTGATTGATCCGACTGGCGCGACGCGGAGCCAGAGAGGGCGGCACATGCAGGCTCTGACGCAGCCCAGACTGCTGGGGATTCGGCGAGATGCGCATTCGATCCGCTGCCCAAAACCCGGTCATCTCGCGCCGGTGGCCCAGGAGAATACGGCATGAGCATCTTCGGGTGGATGAATGACCAGTTCCTGCGGATGACCTGGCTCAATGATCTGGTTGGCCAAGGGGTAGCCGGCATCGGCCTTGACCCCGCTTCGCGGCTTGGTGGCTCGGTGCAGTTCTTCGTCTATGACGTGGTCAAGATCTTCCTGCTGCTGTCGGTGCTGATCTTTGCCATCTCCTATGTGCGAAGCCATTTTCCGCCGGAACGGACGCGGGCCATACTGGGCGGCCGCTCTGGCCTCGGGGCGAATGTCCTCGCAGCACTGCTGGGCACGCTGACGCCTTTCTGTTCTTGCTCGTCAATCCCGCTCTTCATCGGGTTCACGGCCGCCGGATTGCCGCTGGCGATCACCTTTTCCTTCCTGATCTCCTCGCCCCTGGTGGACCTGGCCTCGGTGATCCTGCTGGCGTCGATTTTCAACTGGCCCATCGCCCTGGCCTATGTGGCAGTCGGACTGGTTGTGGCGGTCATTGGTGGCACGGTCATCGGAAAGCTGGGAATGGAGAACCAGGTCGCCGACTTCGTGCGGACGGTTCCTGTCTCCGGCAACGTCGAAACGATGGCCCGAACGCAGCGGCTGGCCTATGCGCGCGATCAGGTGATCGAGATCATCCACCGGGTCTGGCTCTATGTCCTGATCGGCGTCGGCATCGGGGCCGCGATCCACAACTGGATCCCGCAAGACACCATCACGGCCCTGCTGGGTCAGGACAAGTGGTGGGCCGTGCCGCTGGCCACTGCGGTCGGCATCCCCATGTATGCCGACATCTTCGGCACCCTGCCGATCGCTGAAGCGCTCGTCGGCAAGGGCGTGGGGCTGGGCACGGTGCTGGCCTTCATGATGGCGGTGACAGCGCTCTCGCTGCCCTCGATGATTATGCTCAAGCGTGTGGTGAGAATGCCGCTTCTGCTGACCTTCATCTGCGTGGTCAGCGCGGGCATCCTGACCATCGGCTTCGCCTTCAACGAAATCACCCACTGGTTCATCTGACAGGAGATCTGCCATGATCATCAAGATCCTCGGTTCAGGCTGCAAGAAGTGCGTTACCCTTGGGGAGAACGCCAAGGCCGCCGCCGCAGCGGCCGGCAAGGCAGCCGAGATCGTCAAGGTGACGGACATAGCCCAGATTGCGGCCTATGGGGTGATGTCGACGCCCGGTCTGGTGGTCGACGAAAAGGTCGTCTCGACCGGCAAGGTGCTGAGCGCTGAGGAGATCGGAAAGCTGCTCTGAGGAAAGGGGACGCCTGCGCCCGCCCGGCGTCAAGGGGCGCTGCTGTTTTGGAACTGGCTGCCTGCAGGGAAGCCCGTGATGAGGAGGACCAAAGATGCGAACACTCCCGATTGTCTGGCAGCGGCTGGTCGGCGCGCAGGGCACCACATGTCCGCGGTGCCGTGGCACGGGCGAGGAGGTCCGGCGCGCCGTTGCGCAGCTTCGCACGGTTCTGGAGTCCCTGGGAATTGAGCCCGTGCTTGAAGAGCGGGAGATCGATCAGGCTGCGTTCCTGCGGGACCCGCTCCAATCGAATCAGGTGCTGATCTCGGGCAGGCCACTGGATGACTGGCTTGGCGGCCGGACTGGCAGCAGCCGGTGTTGCAACGAATGCGGCGACAGGGAGTGCCGCACCCTGGAGGTTGATGGCCAAACCTACGAGACCATTCCGGAAGACTTGGTGCTCCGTGCGGGGCTGATCGCGGCAGCGCACTTGCCCGATGCGGCCCCGTGCCCACGGGCCTGCTCTGCGGCGTGTTGCGATACAGCGAAAGCGTCTGACGATGCCGCCGCTGCGGGACCCAGACCGGGTTGAAGCCGCCCTCCGCAGGACTGTCTGCCGCGTTTCGCAGGGAGCGGCTCCTGACCCCTCAGGTCGCGGTTTTCAGGCTCACCCGCGCTTCCAGCTTTGCCGCCGTTTCCTTCCGCTCGCTGTATCGGTCCGTGAGGAACCCCGACAGGTCGCGGGTCAGCAGCGTGAACTTCACCAGCTCTTCCATCACATCCACGATGCGGTCGTAGTAGCTCGACGGGCGCATCCGGCCGGCCTTGTCGAACTCGTCATAGGCCTTGGCAACGGAGGACTGGTTCGGGATCGTGACCATCCGCTCCGAGTTCAGGAGCGGCGTCCGGCGTGCCGCATGGCGGTTCGACAGACCGACGATCCCCTCGGCATTGTAGCGATGCACCCAATCGCGCAGGGTCTGCCGGTCCATGCCGCAGGCCTCCGCCGCCGCTTTGCGATCATTCGCCATTGTCGCTCGGACCGATGGCGCGACATGGCTCATCATCCAGAACCAGAGCGATCGCCAGCATCCGCCGCGCCGCCTTTGCATCCCTTGTGCGAGCCGCCATCGCCCGAAGTTCGCTTGCCGACATATCCGTGCGCGTGATCTCAATTGCCCTCAGAGCCTTCATCCCTTGATGGCCATGATTCAGATTTTCAGGCCGAAGGGAATCCCGAGCGAGTCAGAGATCAAGGCTGCCGGTATCAGACGTGGAGACGCTCGATTTCGGTTTTTGTCGGCCAGACTTCGAGAAGGCCGCACAGGATGACCAGGGTTCCGCCGATCATTTCGCTTGGTGACAAGCTTTCGCCTGCAAAAATCGCCGCAGTCACGGCGCCGAAAATCACCTCTGTCATCAAAAGAATCCCAACCCGCGCAGGATCAAGCCGAACGGTTGCCCACATCAGCGCGGCGATTGATGCCCCCCACCAAAGTCCGCCAGTCAGAAAGACATGCACTGCCGCGGCGCCGAGGTCGGAAAGCGCAATGGAGGGAACAGGCTCGAGAACAGGTGCGAAGACGAAAGAGGTTACGGTCGCGCCAAGCGCAAACAGGAACGCTGCGGGTGCCGGCGGCACTTGGGACTTCAAACGCATGCCCGCTGTTGCGAGCGCCCATATCAGACCACCCGTCAAGGCCATCCATTCCCCAAAACTGCCCGGGACGGGAAGTTCACCATCGCCACCAAGCATGATGAAAAGACCGGCAAGGCCTACCGCGATTGCGACCAGCCGCAGTTTTGGCACATGACACCGCAACAGATACTTTGCGATCAGCACGCTCCAGACCGGGCTGAAGAACCAAAGCAAGACGACAAGCGCAACCTTGCCGTAAAGAAATCCGATGGAGTAGAGGGCAAAAGCAGCCCCTCCGAGCGCGATTGCTGCGACCCCGACAAGATTTGCGTCACGCAGATCACCTTTCCTTGCGAAGACGAATGGCAGCAAGAAAAGCATGGCTGCCAGAGTGATTGCGCCAGTTCCCCACGCCCCGTCCAGACCGAGTTCAGCTATGGCACGCACCGGGAACCAGTAGATGCCCCAGAAAATGCCCGTGGCAAGAACAATGCCGGAGGCTAGATAGGTTGTGCCCATGTCTTCCCGGCTCCCGTTCAAGACGATTATTGCTGTTGCATGTGCGCACTGGGTTCGCCCCTTTGAAGCTTACTAAGCGTCGTGCTGAGCGCAATGGTAGAGGCTTTGCTGTATTCTATGCACTCCAGCCTACCCACCCGTTGTCGGCAGAGCCGCCCGGACATTCCTCGGACCGCCACCCAGATACCAGATCACTGCCAGAATCACGATCGTGCCGCCGATGAAGCTCGAAAGGCCGATCCGTTCGTCGAAAAACAGCCAGACCCAAAACGGCCCGAGCACGACATCGAGCATCGACAGGAACCCCGCCTCGCCTGAGCCGATCAGACGTCCGCCCATCAGGACGAGGATGTAGGAGATTCCGGTGCTCAGCACCCCATAGGCTGCGCAAGCCATCAACTGTTCGGGCGACGGCAGGCGGCTAGGCATAAAGGGAAGCGCGATAAGGGAGCAAGCAATGGCCGCCAGCATTGTCATTTGCGTCAGGTCGAGCGTCGGGTAGCGCTTGGCGATCACCAGCACCGTGGCAAAGCTCAGCGTCATTCCGGTCGCCGCGAGGATCCCCAGAGTGTCGCGGCCCCCGAAACTCGCGCCGACCATCACCGCGATCCCGACGAACGCAACGCTCCCGGCCAGAATGAACCGACCGGTTATCCGTTCGCCGAGCCACAGGAAGGCCAGCAAGGTTGCCGCGAATGGCAGGGCTGCGTAGATCGTCATCACATTGGCAACCGAGGTCCAAGTCAGCGAAGCGACGTAGGTGATAGAGGCCACCACCGCGACGGCCGTGGCCACCAGCCCGGGGCGACCGAAGCTGCGGACCGCACGCGTGCCCTCGAACCGGGTTCGGCAGACGATGTAAAGGCCCAGGACGATGGCCGTGAACGCAGAGCGCCAGCCGACCATTGACCAGATGTCCAGATCCGCGACCCGGACGAACAGTCCTGCGGTGCTCCACAGGACGGCGGACACCAAGACAAGAAGGATGCCAAGCTTGCGTGATCCTTGTAGCATGTACCGACCTGCTGATATGTGATAAGACATGAATAGACCGGTCGTCTACAAAAGTGCTGGACCAACAGCGACCCGCGATCGACTGATTGCGACAGGTTTGAAGAATCTGCTCGGTCACGGTTATGAAGGCATGGGCATTGGGCCGGTGCTGGCTGAAGCGGGCGTCCCCAAAGGCTCCTTTTATCATTATTTTGCCAGCAAGGACGATTTTGCGGCAGAGATCGTCGGTGCCTATGCGGCAAGATATGAAGCGATGCGGCAGCGGATCTTCGAGAATGACATGTTGTCGCCGCTGGCGAGGCTCGACGCGTATTTCACGGAACTCCAGTCGGAACTGGCGCATACGCTGCCGCATGGTGGCTGCCTATACGGCAGTCTGGCCCAGACGGCCTCATCGCGATCACCTGCCTTCCAAAGCGCCCTAGCAGACGCCTATGCTGCTTGGCATGCGTCCCTGGCCGGACAGATCGACGCTGCGAAAGCGCGGGGAGAGATCGACCCGGCGGTCGATACCCAATTGGTCGTGACGGACCTGATCAATCTTTATGAAGGCGTGATCGTCCGGGTCAAGATCACAGGTAAGCTTGATGCCTTCTCTTCGCTGCGCCGGTATCTGGCGGTGTTGGGGTCGTTTTCCGTAGGAGTGTAAGGACGCAGAGCAGGCCCATTCGACGACGGACAACGGCGTCTTCGGAATATGGCTCGAGGCCAGACAGGGTCACCCGGCGAAAGCCCTTGTACTGGTTTTCCCTGGACGACAGCCGCCCCCCGTTCTTCTTCGCTGGCATATGGATGCCTTGGAAGGGGAACCGCGGATCGATGAAGAACCCCCCGCTCGGGAGAGCATCAGCTCTTCGCCTTTCCCACCTGCGAGCCGAACGCGGTCGTCAAGCCGATCCATCCCAAGGCCATGCCCGTGATCCTCACCACCCCGGAGGAAATCGAGACATGGATGAGCGCAGAATGGGCCGAGGCTGCACGATTGCAGCGGCCTCTGGACGATCTGCTCTTCGAGGTCCTCGAGCCGGAGGAAGAGGACCGGCAGGGCCGGTTGTTCTGACCTGCCGGTGAATGCCGGGCCGCGCCTCTACGAGCCGCCAGGAACCTCCCGATTTTCCGGGTAGCGCCGCGACATGGGGAACCGCGGA
>NZ_JAPTYD010000073.1 GCF_026913015.1 Paracoccus benzoatiresistens | reverse complement strand
CCTACTACCTGGCGCAAACCGTGATCGTTCAGGAACAGGCGCTGAACGCCGCCCAGCAGCAGATCGAGCAGATGCAAAGCCAGCCCCCTCAGCAGGGGGGCGGCCTCTTCGGGCGGCTGTTCGGGGGCGGGCAGCCGCAGCCCGTGCGGCCCATGGCCCCGCCCCCGGCGCAGGCTTATGGCCAGCATCCGCAGCACGGCCATGGCGCCAGCCCCTGGAACAGCGGCCGCCCGGCGGGTGGCGGCTTCATGGCCGGGGCGGCGCAGACCGCCATGGGCGTGGCGGGCGGCGTGCTGCTGGGCAATGCCATCGGCGGCATGCTTGCCGGTCCGGCCGAGGCCGCCGAGGCGGCAGCCGGCGAGTTCATGCCCCAGGAAGACGCCGGCTTTGACGAAGGCGCCGACGCGGGCTTCGACGACAGCGAATGAACAGAAGCTGCGATCTCGCAGCCGCCCCGGCGCCCATTGACGGCGCCGGGGCGATCAGGGCCCGACCCCCTGCCCGGACTGTCCGCCACGGATGTCTCTGCCTGCGGCAACGCTGTTTCCGGCCCCGGCCAGGCCCGGCGGTTTCGAATTCCGCGAGCCCTGGGGCGTATCCGCCGCATCCAACCTGATGCCGATGCCGATGCCGCATCCGGCAGGAGATCGATAAAGGCGCAAGCCGGACGCGGCCGCGTGTTTGGTCAGGCGATTAGGTCCGCGTCGCCACAGGAAAGCGGCCCCCGAAGGGGCCGCTGCCGGGTTCTCAGACCACCTTGACGGCGATGTTGTCCACGCCCTCGACATGGCCGGTCATCACGTCGCCGCGGACCACCGCGCCGACGCCCGCCGGTGTGCCGGCGAAGATCACGTCGCCGGGGCGCAGTTCGAACAGGCGCGAGAGATAGGAGATCATTTCAGGCACTTTCCAGATCATCTGGTTCAGGTCGCCCTCCTGGCGCAACTCGCCGTTGACCTCGACGCGGATCGCGCCTTGCGTGGGATGGCCCACCTCGGACACCGGATGGATGGCCGAGCAGGGGGCCGAGGCCTCGAAGGACTTTCCGGTCTCCCACGGACGGCCCATCTTCTTCGCCTGGCCCTGCAGGTCGCGCCGGGTCATGTCCAGCCCGACCCCATAGCCGAAGACGCAGTCCAAGGCCTTGTCCAGCGGAATGTCCGTGCCGCCCGATTTCAGCGCCACCACCAGTTCGATCTCGTGATGCACGTCGCTCGTCTCGGTCGGATAGGGGAAGTCCTTGCCGGGCGGAACGATCGAGTCGGGATTTTTCTGGAAGAAGAAGGGCGGCTCCTTGTCGGGATCGTGGCCCATCTCGATCGCATGGCCGGCAAAGTTGCGGCCCACGCAATAGATCCGGCGCACAGGGAACACCTTGTCGCTGCCGGCCACCGGGATCGTCGGCGTGGGTTCCGGCACGAAGACGTAGTCCGCCATCTTGGTCATCTCGTTCATCATCTCGCTCCTGCGTAGTATTCGATGCGTTTTTCCGCGTTTTCCACGACCGCCGACAGCACCATTGCCGCGGCGAAGAGAAACAGTGTGAGCGCCCAGAACCGCTCCATGTCGAAGCTGCGGGAATACAGCTCGAACAGTTCGCCATAGCCGATCACGGCGACCAGGATCTGCCCGATGACCACCCCCTTGACCCCGCGGATCACCCCGATGCGGATTCCGGCAAGGATCTCGGGCAGCGCCGCGACCAGGATGATCTTGCGCATGATCGTGGCGCGCGAGGCGCCATAGGAGCGTGCCATCTCGACCAGCGAGGGGGGCACCTGCATGACGCCCGCGCGGGCATCCAGCACGATGATCCAGACTGCGAACAGGAAGACCGTCACGACGATCGTCGCCTCGCCCATGCCGAACAGGATCATCAGCACCGGCACCAGCGCGGACAGCGGCGCGCTGACAAAGATGTTCACCCACAGCCCGAAGATGTTGTCGATGATCTTCACCCGACCCATCATCACGCCCAGCGGCACCCCGACCCCGATCGCCAGCGCCATGCCGATCACGAAGGACCGAACCGTCACAAGCGTGGCGTTCTGCCAGGAGCCGGTCTGCATCAGGTCGAAACCTGCGACGATGATCGCGGTCATCGGCGGGATCAGGAAGATCAGGTCAAGCCGGCCGACGATCTCCCAGACCAAGGCCCAGACGATCAGCGAAGCCATCATGGGAATGCGGTATCCGAACAGTGTCATGACCAGTCACTCCGCATAATGGCGCAGGCCTTGCCAGATCTCCTCGACCACGTCGAGATAGCCCGGGTCGCGCCGGATGTCGTCGGGGTCGGCGGTGCGGTCGATCCTGGGGTCGATGATGTTCGACACCCGGCCGGGGCGGGGCGACAGCAGCACGATCCGGTCCGAGACATAGACCGCCTCCTCGATCGAGTGGGTGACGAAGATGAAGGTCTTGCGCTCCATCTCGACCAGCCGCAGCAGGTCCTCCTGGAACTTGCGGCGGTTCTGCTCGTCCACGGCCGAGAAGGGCTCGTCCAGCAGCAGCACGTCGGCGTTCACCGCAAAGGCGCGGGCGATGCCGACGCGCTGGCGCATCCCGCCCGACAGCTCGTGGGGATACTTGTCCTCGAAGCCCTGAAGCCCGACTTCCCCGATATAGCTGCGGGCGATGCGGTTGCGCTCGTCCGCCGGGACGCCCTTCAGTTCCAGCCCGAAGCCCACGTTGCGCAAGACCGTGGCCCAGGGCATCAGCGCGAAGTCCTGGAAGACGAAGGCCCGCTCCGGTCCCGGCCCCGTGACGGCGCGGCCGTTCACGATGATCCGCCCCGAGGTTGCGGGCACCAGCCCCGCGATGATCTTCAAGAGCGTGGTCTTGCCGCAGCCCGAAGGGCCAAGCAGCGTCGTCAGCTTGCCGCGCTCGAACTGCAGGTCGATGCCGCGCAGCGCCTCGACGCTGCCATAGTGCTTGCAGATCCCCTCGACCCGCACGACCGGATCCCTGGTGACGACGCTGGCGGGATCGAACTCGTCGGCCGCCAATGCGGTGGCGTTCATCTCAGCTCCTCCTCTTTTCGGGGCGCATGACATTGGTCTCGAACCACTGCAGCACGGCCAGCGTGACGGTGGACGCCGCGATGATGGAGGCCACGGCGGCATACATGTGCGCGTAGTTGGCGACGGAACGGTGGTAGGTGATCAGGTCGCCGATCCCCGTCGGCGTGATCAGCAGTTCGGCCAGCATGACGCCGATGAAGCCGGCCGCCACCCCCAGACGCAGCCCCGCGAACAGGACCGGAGCCGCGTCGGGAATGATGATCTTGAAAATCTGCTGGCGCCGCGTTCCCTGAAACGACCGGCACATGTCCACCAGCGAGGGATTCACGTGCCGCACCGCCTTGTAGGAGTTCAGCACGATCACCGGCAGCGCAAGCATGATGACCGCCAGCGTCTTGGCGACCAGCCCGATGCCATAGACAAAGGTCACCAGCGGCACCAGCGCGGCCATCGGCGCGGCCTGCAGCACGATGAACACCGGCGCAAGCAGCCATTCCATCCTGTCCGAGAGGCCCATGACGATGCCAAGCGCGATCCCCAGCAGGGCCGAGATCGCCACGCCAAGCACCAGCGGCTGCAGCGTCAGGAAGAAGGCCCGCACCATCGAGCCGTCCGCCACCATTTCGGCAAGGGCCGCAAGCGTGTCGAGAAAGGTCGGGAAGGCAAAGCTGATCGGGACGCGGCCCGCGATTTCCCATGCCGTGAACAGGACCAGAAGCGACAGCACGACCCAGAAGGACCGGCGCCGTTCGGCAAAGAGGCGCAGGGCCTGCCTTGTGGTGGCCGCAGGGGCCACCACCTTCACATCTTGGGACATGACGCTCATCTCACTGCGTCCCGATCCTGCCAAGCACGCTGTTCAGAATGGTCAGATCCCAGAAATCCTCGACCTTCAGATCCTCGGGCTTGCCTTCCAGCGCCCCCGAGGCGGTGTAGAAGGCAAAGTCGCTGCGCGCCGCCTGCTCGCCGCCGCCGTTCAACGGCAGGGCATCCTTCATTCCCGCATAGTATGGCTCGATGTCGGCCAGCATCTCGGGCGTGGCGTCGGGCAGCAGGTTGTACTGCTCGCGCAGCTTCGTCACGACGGTGGGGTCCGCCGCGATCTCGCGCCAGGTCGTCACGATCGCCTCGACCAGCTTGCCCACGTCCTCGGGATTTTCGGCCAGGTAGTCCGTGTTGGCGAACATCGCCTCGTCGGTTGCCTCGACGCCAGCCAGCGGCAGGAAGGCGAAGCGGTCCGGCGCCTCGGCCTCCAGCACGCGCTTGCCCGAGGAATCGACGATCGTCGCCTTGACGTTGCCCTGCAGCAGGGCGCCCGTCCGCACCTCTGCCCCTGGCACATAGGCGATGCCGGAATATTCGATGCCATGCTTGTCGGCCATCATCTGCATGATCGCCTCGGTTCCCGAGCCGCGGGAATGAACGGCGATCTCCTGCCCGTTCAGGTCGGCCCAGTCCTGGTAGAACTCGGTATTGACGACCGGATACATCTGCAATTCGCTGAGCTGCAGGAAGATCCGGATCGGGGCCTTCACCTTCTGCAGCAAGGCATAGGGGCCGCCGATGCCGATGTCGGCCTGCCCGCTGACAACCGCCTGCGCGGCGATGTCCTCGCTTTTCAGGAAGGTCGCCTCGATCTTGACCCCCTGCTCCTTCGCGCGCTCCAGTGCGATAAGCAGGCCCAAGGTTTCGATCGTGGCAATGTCGCCGAAGGCGATGCGCATCGGATCGGCCGACGCGGCGGCCGGAAGCGCCACTGCAAGCGCGGACACCAGCGCCGCGGAGCGAATCCTGTCAGCAAGAAATCCCATCTGTTCCTCCCCTGGAACGGGCTCCTCCAAGCCCAATCTGGAACCAATGCTCTCATTGATTCCGAAATGTGTCAACGAATTCGGAAGGGGTGAAGGATCATCCTTTCTGCCGAACCCCTGCTTTACTAGACAATACCGCCGCTTAAGCGCGTTTTCGGAGACGAATTGACATTTGATATCCATATGCCATTCATGAACCAATGTGAAAATTGGTTTAGACATGCAGAATATCGACACGAGCCCGCTGGAGAAGCTGCGGGCCTATCTTGAAACCGCCGACCTTGGCGAGGACGGCCGCCTGCCCCCCGAGCGGGAACTGGCGGAAGCGCTCGACATGGGCAGAACCGTCCTGCGAAAGGCGCTGGCGACCCTGCAGGGCCAGGGCCTCGTGTGGCGCCATGTCGGCAAGGGCACCTTCATGGGCGAGCGGCCGGTCGCCAGCGCCACCGACATCAACGCCCTTGTCCTGCGAACCAATCCGATGGAGGTGATGGCCGCCCGCCTTGCCTTCGAGCCCGAGATCGCGCGCCTGGCTGCGGCGAATGCCACCGGCTCTCAGATCAACGACATGCGGGCCTGCGCCCAGAAATGCCGTCAGGCGCCGACCTGGCGCCAGTACGAGCATTATGACAACCGCCTGCACCGTTCCCTGGGCGAAGCAACGCAGAACGCCCTGCTTCTGGCGCTGCTCGACACGATGACAACCGTGCGCCGTGCCGTCACCTGGAGCCGCCGCCGCGACAAGCCGGACCGCCCGCCCCGCGACCACCACAGCTTCGAGCAGCATGACCGCATCCTGGAAGCGGTCGCGGCGCGTGATGGCCAGGCCGCGGCGGACGCGATGCGCACGCATCTGCGCACGGTGGAGCAAAACCTGCGGGAAAGCCTGGGGAACTAGGCGGGGCGCGGGAATGCGGCGACCCCCCTGCCCTGTTTGTGTGCAAGGCCGCCGCTGGGCAGCGGATCAGACGAACTGGACGTCGCCCTCGGAAAGCCCGTCCATGCCGATCACGGTGATCGAACCGCAGCCCAGGACGATCACACAGTTCGCACCGTCCTGCACGATCGACAGGTCGTCGAATTCGTCCAGGTAGGGCCCGAAGCCCCGCATTTCGATGACGTCCAGGCCCGCCTGGAAGTCGTGGATCGTGTCATGGCCGTTGACGGGCCTGAAGACAAAGCTGTCGCTGCCGCTGAGCGTCATATCGACCAGCGGGGGATCCGCATACCATTCGTCCTCGGTCGCCTCGCCCAGAAAGATGCCGCTGCGGAACTTGGCGTCCCCCCACATCTGGTCGTCGCCGAAGTCGCTGATCAGGCGATCGTCGCCGCCCTGTGCCGTGCCCAGCATCTGGTAGGCATCGCCATAAAGCACATTCTGTCCGCTGTGGCTGGCGATCACGGTGTCATCGCCGCCCCGCGAGAACAGATAGCGTGCATCGCCCTGCAGGGTGTTGTCGCCGTGTTCGCCGCCGCGGACCAGGTCGTTGCCGCCGCGCCCCCGGCTCAGCAGGTTGGCGTCGCCCGCCAGATCGTTCACGGCATCTCGGCCGCCGACAAGGACATCGGCTGCCAGCCGGCGCGCGCTGTCCACTTCCTGGCCATCGCCCCGCATGATGTTGTCGGCATGATCGCCGCCGACCAGCGTGTCACGTCCGGTCCGGGCGGAATCCGAAATCTCCATGCCATCGCCATAAAGCGAGTTCTCGGCATGGTCGCCCCCGACCAGAAGGTCCCGGCCGCCCCGGGCCGCATCCTGCATGAACACCCCGTCCCCGACCAGGAAGTTGGACAGGGCGCCGTCGCCGCCGAAGATCCGGTCGTTTCCGCCTTGCGCCTCGTCGAACATCTCCTGCGCATCGCCATGCAGGAAGGACTGGGTTCCGTCGCCGCCCCCCACAAGCCAGTCGTTGCCGCCCCGGCTCGTGTCGAACATGAGATCGCCATCGCCGGTCAGGACATTGAATAAAAACGCGCCGCTGCCGCCGACCAGCAGGTCGCGGCCGCCGGACTGGCTGCCCGACATCTCGACCGCATCCCCTGTCAGCCCGTTGTCCTCGTCATCGATGCCGACAAGAATGTCGGCAAGCCCGAGCCGCCCGACCAGATTGACCATTGCACATGCTCCCGACAAAAAACAGGCAAAGCCAGCCCAAGGGGCTGGGGAAGGCTGGGTGTTTCACGGTCTTCTGCGTGGAGAAAGCCTAACCGATTTTCGCCTCTGGCGATAGGGCTTGTTGGCGGGATCAGCCTGCATCTGTGCGACGGGCGATACGGTCCAGCAGGCGCGTGACATGGTCGGGGCCTGCCGGCACGATGCCGGCGGGGTTCAGCGCCCTGATCGAATAATAACCCGCCTTGATGTGGTCCAGGTTCACGGTCTCTGCGACGCCGGGCAGGCGCAGGACGCGCTCCAGATAGGCCGACAGGCGCGGGTAATCGGCGATGCGGCGGATATTCGTCTTGAACAGCCCGTGATAGGCCGCGTCAAAGCGGATCAGCGTCACGAACAGCCGGATGTCGGCTTCCGTCAGCCGCTCGTCCAGCAGGAAGGGGCCGGTCAGCCGGTCTTCCAAGCGGTCCAGCATGGCGAAGACGCCGGCCACCGCCTCGTCATAGGCTTGTTGCGAGGATGCGAAGCCGGCCTTGTAGACGCCGTTGTTGAGGCTGTCGTAAATCTCGGCGTTCCGTGCGTCGATCTCCGCTGCCAGATCGGCTGGGTAAAGATCGGGCCGGCCCGGGGCCAGCTCGGCAAAGGCGCTGTTGAACATGCGCAGGATCTCGGCGCTTTCGTTGCTGACCGCGCGGTCCGTCCTTTCGTCCCAAAGAAGCGGCACCGTCGCGCGGCCCGTATAGCCGCCATCGGCGCGGGTATAGAGTTCATGCAGACGGGACGCCCCGTGCAGCGGGTCGGCATCAGCGCCCGGATAGCCATCGAAGGCCCAACCCTGTTCGGTCAGAACCGGGTTGACCACGGTCACGGCGACCAGATCTTCCAGGCCCTTCAGCTTGCGCGCGATCAGCGTGCGCGAGGCCCAGGGGCAGATCAGCGCGACATACAGGCGATAGCGCCCGGCCTCGGCCGGGAAGCCGCCGGACCCGGTCGGTCCGGGGCGTCCGTCGGCGGTGATCCAGTTGCGAAAGGACGAGACCTGCCGCACGAAGCGCCCCTCGCCGTCCCTTGCCTGGACCGGGTGCCAGTCCGCCATCCATGTGCCGTTCACCAGCATGGCTTTTCTCCTTTGCGGATGGGGCCGTGCCGCCGGGGCACGGCCTGTCGGGATCAGGCGCGCTTGCCGGTCGGCGCCAGGGCGTAGGGCCCATCACCCATGATGGCGACTGCCGCCTGGACGATCGCCCACATCGCCGGGTATTCCCAGCCACCGTTCGGGTTTGACCAGTTGAAGCCGCTGCTTCCGTGACCGAAATAGGCGGCGCCCAGCAGGACCGGCACCAGGGCCGCCGACACCAGCCGCACCTTGATGCCCAGGATCAGCGCAAGGCCGCCCACGATCTCGGCCAGCATGGTCAGATAGCCAAGCGCGCCGGGCAGGCCGATGGATTCGAAATAGCCTGCCGTGCCCGCGGGGGTGAAGACGAACAGCTTGACAAGCCCGTGGAACAGAAACAGCGCGCCGGTCGTCACGCGCAGCGCAAGGATGCCCAGAGGGGCGGTCTTCGGGTCGATCATGGTCATTCTCCTGATGGAAGCGGCCAGGGATACGATGGGCGGCGGCCCTGCTTGCGCCCTCTGGCCAATGGTGATGACCGGAATATGCGGCTGGAACGGCCTGGCGAAAATGGCGGCATTGGCGTATGACTTTCCCCATGGCGTTCCGGATGGATGGTGGATGGATCTGGTCGACGGAATGCGGGTCTTTGTGGCGGCGGTGGAAACCGGGTCGTTCTCGGGCGCGGCGGCGCGGCTCGGGATTTCGCCCAAGCTCGCCTCGAAATACATGGCCGCGCTCGAGGCCCGGATGGGCACGCAGCTTCTTTACCGCACGACGCGCCGCCTGGGGCTGAGCCCCGCCGGAGAGCGTCTGATGGCGCAGGCCCCGGCCTGGCTGGACCAGCTGGAGGAGATGGCCGCAGACATGCGCGAGGCGCAGCGGGGTTTGTCGGGCACCATCCGGGTTTCGGCGGCGGTGACGCATGGCGAACTGCTGCTGGCGCAGTTGCTGCGCCGATTCCGGTCGGCCCATCCCGACCTGGTGATCGACCTGCGCCTGTCGGACCACTTCGTCGATCTGGCGGCCGGGGGCATCGATCTTGCGGTGCGCATCGGGCAACTGGACGATTCGTCGCTGGTCGCCCGCAGGATCGGCAGCATGAGCCTGCTCCTGGTGGCCTCGCCGGGCTATCTGGAAGCCCGCGGCCATCCTGCCGCGCCAGAGGATCTGGGCCATCATGACTGTATCCGCGACACCAACATGCGCGGCGACGGCACCTGGGCACTGACAAACGCGACGGCGGAACAGCGCGTCCGGGTCACGGGCCATTTCCTCGTCAACAGCGCCCGCAGCGCCCGCGACCTGGCGATGATGGACGAGGGAATCGCGCTCTGTCCAGACTACCTCGTGCAGGACGACATCCGCCGCGGACGGCTTGAGCGGGTGCTGCCCCACTTTAGCGGGCCGCAGCGCGACATCCATGCCGTCTATCTGCGGCAACACCGTATTCCACGCCGCACCAGGACCTTGCTGGACTTCCTGGTGCAGGCGCTTGGCAGCATCGAGGCGGAGAAGCGGAGGGAGACATAGTGCAGCCGGCCCGGCGCATTCCGCCGACCTTGGCAGGCATCCGCTACCCGAAGGCAGGTTTTACTCTGTCGAAGACTGATCTTCCGCGGGGGCTCGGTTGACCGGAAACATGTCCTCGCCATAGTGGTGAAGCTTGACGTGATGGCGTCGGCACAGCCACCTGACGTTCAGGGGTTCGTCGTAGCGGTCATGGTGGGCATCGACCTTTTCGGCGCCGCAAACCTCGCAGGATTGCTTTGTCAGCTTTCCCGAACTGATCGCCTGCTGCACGGCAAGGTGTGCCGTGTACTTGGCCGGATTGGCCCGGCGCCAGTTCGTCTGACGGGTGTCGCTCTTCAGCATGAGGGTGCCCTGCCCTGTTCCGCTCGTCTGGCCAGACTGATCATCCATCCATGGAAGGTAAACTGATCTTCGTCGACTGTCGCAAAGGTCACTTGTGGCCGTTTCGTGCGGGCAAGGTCAATCCCGACCAGCCGCGATCCGGCCCGGCAACCTCCGGGAATCAGAGCCGAGATGGCCTCCGGAACCATCCGGAAGCACAGAAAGATCCCCGAAGGTCAAGGCGAAGGAAGTCTTGCCAGCCGGGCGGCGGGCACTGGCAAACAGGAACAAAAGGCCGCCCGGCTGACGAGCCCGTCATGTCTGCTCTTTACCTCAGGGGAAAGCTGTTCTTTTGGACATGGCGCGTTCTGCGACCGCGGCTGGCTCGGTCAGGGCAGCGTCCCTCGGCCACCGCTGAATGTCGCGTGGCGCGGGAAATCCTGCCCCCTTTCCGGGGCGGCTTTTCCAGAAATGGCAGGGAAGTCCCCCTAGCCCGCTTCGATGCGCACCTGTGTGATGCGGACGTCCGCGCGCCGGACTGCGGTGCGCAGCCGGTCCATCAGATGGGTGCGTAAATAGGCGGCGTGGAATCGGCTGGGGGCGATCAGCGTCAGGCAGCCATCCTTGATCTCGCCATCGGCAAGGCCCGCGAACCAGGCGTCGAACAGCGCCCGGTCCTCGGTTGCCAGATGCGCGCGCGCGGCGCCCCAGATGCCGCCTTCGGCTGCGATCTCGGGGCGGCGGAAGGGCACGACGGTGGTATCGCTTGCTTCCGGCTCGGACTCGCCGCTGAGACGCGCGACATAATCGGGACCGATGTTTGGCCAGGCCGCGCGGGTGTCCAGCATGATCCGCTCCAAGCCCAGACCCAGAACCGATACCCTGCCCCGCGCCCCCTGCCGCTTGACCGTGATCCAGCCCAGGCCCCGCAGACGCGCCATGTCGCGCTTGACGGTGCGTTCATCCACGCACCACAGCCGCGCGATCTGGCGCTGGCCGATCACGAGTTCGTCCGATTGCCAGTTGTATCGCGTGGTGATCAGCGCCATCAGTCGCAGGACCAACCGCTGGTCCTGTCCATCGCCTGCCAGGGCATGGGCCATCATGGCCGACAGGATGTCGTATTTCTTGGCCGCGGCCTCTCGGCCTACAGCACGGATCCGCTGCATCGCCCCGTGTCCCGTCCTTTGTTCGAACTGCCCCTGCGGTGACGCCCTTCGGTTCCAGGAAGGTGCTTTCAAACGCTTTTCGTCATCGCTCTCGCATTTGCGTTCCGTTCTTCGATTCTGTCAAGAGATTCGGCCCCTGGTTTTTGCAGCGCGAAGCTGAGGGCAGAGATAATCGGTATTAATGGTATAGGGGGACATCTGAAGGCGTCCCCTATTCGGGCTGGAATGTCACCCAATTTCTTGCGGGGTTCCTGAACCTGTCCCCCAATCGCTTGCGTCCTGTGCCGAACGACTGCCGACGCTTCGGAGGCGATTCGCCCAGCAGGGGCTGGATTTGCAGCAGAACCGCATTTCAATGAACTTGGGTTTTGCCAAAGATGCAAATCCGACGTAAAAGCAGGATCAGGAATAATCTGCGTCCTCCATGACAGGCCCATGATGTATACTCACCAAGACCTCGCCCGGCTGCAGAGCCAATCCCTGAAGATGCAAGGATGGATCCGCCGTCAGACCTTCAGCCCCGACAACGAGAAGACCCTGCGCCGATTCTCGAGCTGGGAGGTTTCCGAGCTGATCTTCCGGATGAACCAGTCCACCTTCCGGGGCAAGCTGGCGGCGGATCCGAACCTTCCCCTCGGGGAAGTCGAGGAGGACGGTCGCCAGCGCTGGTTTTCCCTGGAGGAGATCAACGAGCTGCGCCGCCGCATCAGGGTCAGCAAGAAAAGCCTGCTGCCTCCCCGGCCCGCCAATCGACGCGCGTTCCGCGCGGCCATCGCCAATTTCAAGGGTGGCGCGGGCAAGTCGACAGTCGCCCTGCACTTTGCCCATGCCGCGGCGCTGGACGGCTATCGGGTGCTGGTCGTGGATTTCGATCCGCAGGCCACGCTGTCCCATTCAATGGGCCTCACCGATGTGGGCGAGGATCACACCGTCTGGGGCATCATGGCCCGCGACCTGGAGCGCGAGACGGATCGCATGAACAGCGCCGCCGCGGGCGCGGAAAGCGGAACCGCCCTGCCCCAGCGGAAGCTGCCCTCCTCGATCCGCGACATGGGTCTGGGCTCGTTGCGCCCGGCCGATTTCATCCGCCCGACCGCCTGGCCCACCATCGATATCGTGCCCAGTTGTGCCAACGCGGCCTTTGTCGAATTTGCCAGCGCCCAGTACCGCCACCTCAACCCCGAGTGGACGTTCTTCGGCGCCGTGTCGCGGTTCCTCGATTCCCTGCCCGATGACGCCTATGACCTGATCCTCTTCGACTGCCCGCCGGCCATCGGCTATCAATCGATGAACGCGGTCTTTGCCGCGGACATGCTCTATATCCCATCCGGCCCCGGCTACTGGGAATATGACTCGACCACCAGCTTCATCGGCCAGCTTTCCGAGGCGCTGGAGGATCTGTCCCATGGCTTCGAGAACTTCCCCACGGGGAAGATCGCCCTGCCGAAGGCCTTCGTCGACATCCGCTTCCTGATGACCCGGTTCGAGCCAGCTAATGAGCTGCATCAGGCCATGCTCGGCGCTTTTCGGCAGGTCTTTGGCGAACGCATGGCCCAGCATCCGATCGAACTGACGCGCGCCGTCGAACAGTCCGGCCGTTTCCTCAGTTCGGTCTACGAGATCGACTACCGGGAAATGACTCGCGGCACCTGGCGTCGGGCGCGTGCTACATTCGACCAAGCCTACGAGGAATTCCGGGGGCATGTGCTGGCTGCGTGGGACCAGCTGGAGGACAAGGCATGAGCCGCAAGCGTCGCATGTTCGATATCGAGGTTCCTGCCGAGGAGCCGGAAAACTTCCCCGCAGGGAAGGAGGCAGACAAGGCGCAGCGCCGCGGGCCGATGGCCACGGCGATTGTGGAAACGGCAGAGTCGACGCGGGACCGAGCCTTGCTGGAAGCCACCATCCGCGCCGAGAATGATGCCCTGGCGCAGGAACATGTCCGTCTGAAGCGCGCAGGCCTGATCGTCGACCTTGTCCCGTTGGACGCCATCGACACCCACAAGCTGATCCGCGACCGTGCGCCAGCAGCGGATTTCGAGCTGGCCGAACTGGTGCAATCCATCCGCGATATCGGTCTGTCGAACCCGATCCGGGTCGAGCCGGGCAGGGACGGCCGATACGAGTTGATCCAAGGCTGGCGTCGCCTGACGGCTTTTCGCAAGCTGCTGGAGGAAACCGGCGATGCCGAACGGTGGGGCCGCATCCCCGCCGGCATCGCCGCCCGGGGCGATGCGCTCGAGCAGCTGTATCGCCGGATGGTCGATGAAAACATGGTGCGCAAGGACATCTCCTTTGCCGAGATGGCCCAGCTTGCGCTGCACTACGCGATGGATCCGCAGACCGCCGAACACGATCCTGACCGGGCCGTGGCGCTGTTGTTCAAGTCGGCCGGGTACCAGAAGCGCAGCTATATCCGCAACTTCATCCCCCTGGTTCAGGCCTTGGGCGAGGTGCTGATGTACCCCCAGGAAATTCCCCGTGCCCTTGGCCTGTCGCTTGCGCAGCGCTTGGCCGAAATCCCCGGCCTTTCCACGGCTATTGCAGCCGAACTCAAGGACTGGGACACGCGCTCGATCAAGGATGAGTTGGATGTGCTGCGCCGTTTCGCAGGGCAGGGGTCCGATCTTCCTGAGGACATGCCCGAGGCCCTCGGCAAGCCGGCTAGCCCGCCCGTGCCCGAGCGCCGCGCCAAGACGACCTTCCAGATCCCGCGCCCCCAAGGCAGTGCGAAATGCACCGCCGCAAATGGCCGCCTCGAAATCCGCCTGGCGCGAGACTTCTCGACCGTGGACCGGCGCAAGCTGGAAGCGGCGGTGGCGGCACTTCTGGACCAGATCGGCTGACGGGCAGGGCAGGGGATGCGCTACGCGGGGCCGCTACAGCGTCCCCGCTGCGCTCAGGTCCATGTCGCGGCTGCTATCAGAAGCATCCCGACGGACAATGGACACCTGTTGCTGTTGCCGCGTGGGATGCGCTCACACGTGACATCTGGCCAGCTCACGATAGCAGCCACGGTCTGCCGGGGATCAGACTGGCGCATGTCCGCTGGGATCGTCGGCAGCCGGACCCTCGTGCTTGGGGCGGGGGCATGATTTGGCTGCAGCAATTTGATCAGGCGTGACAAGACACACGGGCTTCAGGACCAGAATACAATTCTATAAGAGGTGATGAAACGACCGTTTAAGGAATTGTTTATAACGGCTTGGGCTTGGCGCAGGTGATCAAGGAACGGAATTCAAGGGCAGTAGAAGCCGACCACGAGTGTACCTGCTCAGGAAGTGGAGGGGAGAGAAGGGCCACCAGTGCAGCAGCCCACCTTTACTGCCAAGGTAATCCGCAGATAAGCTAAAAAATGCGGCCACTGCTAATCAGCACCCAAGAATATTCCTCTGTTGTCTCGGCTCACCCCTTGTAACTGGGGCAGATTGCGGGGCGATGTGAGTTACGCCGGCTGCGCGCCTACGAGATCGGGCAGCGGGAGGATGCGC
>NZ_JAPTYD010000072.1 GCF_026913015.1 Paracoccus benzoatiresistens | reverse complement strand
TCGCGGGTGGCGGCGCAGACGGCCGACCAGATGTCGTCGCTGGACTGCTCGGCGATCCCGGCCCCCTCGCGCCACAGCATGATGTCGCGTTTCGCACTGGACAGCATGCGGCCGCGCGCGTCGAACAGGCCCGCCCGCGCGCTGCCGGTGCCCACGTCGATGCCCAGGAAGATCGGCTCTGTCATGATCGTCCCTTCCCTACAGATCGACGCTGTTGGGCAGGATCACTAGGTCGCGGATCACCACGCCCCTGGGCCGCGTCAGCATGAAGATCACCGCCTCGGCGACCTCGCCGGGCTGCATCAGCGAGCCGTTGGCCAGCGCCTCCTCCATCTTGGCGCGCGGCCAGTCGTCCAGCAGCGCCGTCACCACCGGGCCGGGCAGCACCGCGCCCATGCGGATCCCGTGTTGCGAGACCTGCCGCCGGGTCGCGTGCAAAAAGGCCTGAACCGCGAATTTCGAGGCGGTATAGACCGGCTCCCAGACCACCGGCACCACGCCCGCCACCGACGAGGTGAAGATGATGTCGCCGCTCTTGCGGGCGATCATGCCGGGCAGCACGGCGCGGACGCTGCGAAAGGCCGCGTTGATGTTGAGGTTCAGCATCCGGTCCCAGGCATCGGGATCGCCCTCGGCCGCGGGCCCGCCGACATAGGCGCCGGCATTGGCGTGGAAGATGTCCACCGGCCCGGCGATCTGCGCGATCCGCTCGGCGATCGCATCGACCTGCGGCCCGTCCAGCAGGTCCACCACCAGCGGATGCGCGTCCGGGCCCAGTTCCCGGCAGAGGCGTTCCAGCCGATCCGCGGCGCGGTCGATCAGCACCACCCGCGCTCCCGCCCCCAGCAGCGCCCGCGCGCATTCCAGGCCAATCCCCGACGCCGCCCCCGTCACCGCCGCGGTCTTGCCATTCAAGTCTTGTGCCATGTCCGGGTCTTGCCTCAATGGGGAATTGCAGAGGGATCCGGCAGATCGCTGGCGGGAAACAGCCGCGCGTCCGACGGAGAGAAGGAGAAGGAGATGTCCTGATCGGGCGATAGTTCCAGATCGCCCGGGACTACCGCCAGCACCGATGGGCCGTCGGTCAACCGGATGTTGACCAGGGTTTCCGTTCCCATCCGCTCCAACAGCGCGACCCGGCCATGCAACAGGCAACGCCCCTCGGCGTCGCCCGGGGTCAGGATCTGCGGCCGGACGCCCAGGATTGCCTGGCCCGGCGCCGCGATCCGGCCGGCGGAGACGGTCACCGGGCCGATGCCGGGCGCGGCAACCCGGGCCATGCCGGCATCGACGCTTTCGACCCTGACCGGCAGGAAGTTCATCCGCGGGCTGCCGATGAAGCCCGCGACGAAGGCGTTGCAGGGGTTGCGGAACAGGTCGATCGGCCGACCCACCTGCTGGACGACGCCGCCGTTCAGCACCACGATCCGGTCGGCCAGCGTCATTGCCTCCACCTGGTCATGGGTCACATAGATCATTGTGGCCCCCAGGTTGCGATGCAGCTTGGCGATCTCCATCCGCATATCCATGCGCAGCGCGGCATCCAGGTTGGACAGCGGTTCGTCGAACAGGAAGACGGACGGATCCCGGACAATCGCGCGCCCGATGGCGACCCGCTGCCGCTGGCCCCCCGAAAGCTGGCTGGGCTTGCGGTCCAGAAGATGGGTGATCTGCAGGATCTCGGCCGTGCGCGCCACACGCTTGGCGGCCTCGGCCTGGGGAGTTTTGCGCAGTGACAGGCCGAAACCCATGTTTTCGGCCACCGTCAGGTGCGGATAAAGCGCGTAGGACTGGAACACCATCGCGATGCCCCGGTCGCGCGGAGAGACATCGTTGGCCCGCTTGCCCCCGATCTCGAGCGTGCCGCCCGAGATCTCCTCGAGACCCGCGATCATCCGCAACAGCGTGGATTTTCCGCAGCCGGACGGGCCGACAAAGACCACGAATTCGCCGTGGCGGATATCCAGGTCCACCCCCTTGATGACGGAATGGCCGCCATAGTCCTTCTTGACACCCGAAAGCCGCAGTTCGGCCATGGCGCTCCTCCTTCTTGGACGTGGCGGGCCCCCGCGGACGAGGACCCGTGGACGGCTCAGGCCGGTATCGCGACGGACTCGGTCTCGGGCGTCAGCCGTTCGCCCATCATGCCGCGCAGATAGGCGCCATGGCTCAGCAGGTCGCGCCGAAGGGCATGGATGTCGACCTGATGGGGACGGATGTCCTGCTTGACGGCCAAAGCGGCGGCCCGGCCCGCAGCCTCGCCCATGGCCATGCAGGTGGCCATGACCCGGATCGCGCCCATCGCCTCGTGCGTTGCCGATATGGCCCGTCCGGCGACGATCAGGTTCTCGACGGTCTGCGGCAGCAGCGAGCGATAGGGAATGTCGTAGCAGTCGCCGGACCACAGCAAGGTGCAGCCTTCGTCCCCGGGACGGTGGATGTCGATGGGATAGGACGCGACCGCAATCGAGTCCTCGAAATGGCGACAGCCCAGCACGTCCTGTTCGTTCAGCATGTAGCGGCCGACGATCCGGCGTGTCTCGCGGATGCCCAGGAAGGGGGCAGTCTTGGTGAAATGGGCGTTCTCGAAGCCCGGGACATAGTTCACCAGGTATTCCACGATGTCGTCGATCTGGCGCCGCGCCACGATCTCTCCGTTCGACAGCGACCGGGCGTCGGTCCCGTCGGTGCCCGTGACCCGTGTCATGTTGATCCAGGCCTCACCGCGCTTCAAGCCGGTGATGATGATCGTCCGTTCGTTCGGGATGTCGAGGTTGCGTTCCTTGCGCGCCTTGGCCATCAGCTCGCGCAGGCCGACCACGATGAACTGGTTGTTCTGGCCGAAGTAATCGGCGGGGATGAAGTCGGTCAGGTAGGTGCGCGCCTCCTTGGGGGAATTGGCGATGGCCATGCGCAGCTTTTCGGTATCGACATTCGACAGGCAGAACATCAGCGTGGGGGGCTGCATCCCGCCATGTTCGTTGCCCTTTTCGGTCACCACGCCCGCGCGGTGGGCCACGTCGGCGTCGCCCGTGCAATCGATCACGACCTTGGCAAGAACCGCGCTGCGGCCCGTCTTGCTTTCCGTGATCACGCCCCGGATCGTCGTTTCGTCCCCGTCCATGACCACACCCGCGACGAAGGTGTAGAAGACCACGTCCACCCCGGCCTCGGTCAGCATCTCGAGGCCGACGGTCTTGACCGCCTCGGGCTCGACCAGGGTGATGCCCATGTGCAGGGGGCAAGCCCGGTGTTCCGACGCCGCGTCGCGGGTCTTCAGGCGGTCGATGAACTTCTGGGGCAGGCCTTCGATGATCTGGTTGCCCTTCTGGCCCAGAAAGCCCAACACCGGCAGGCCGATCGTCATGTTGCCGCCGACGAAGCTGCGGCTTTCCAGCAACCCGACGCGAAGGCCGTCCTCGGCTGCGGCAAGGGCAGCGATCAGGCCTGCCGGGCCGCCGCCAACGACAAGGACGTCATAGTCGGCGCTGACGGGAATCTCGCGGGCGGGTTCTTGAATGGTCGAAGTCTGTGCCATGGTAAGCAAGGTCCTGATGGATGATCTTGAAAAATGGGGCCGGGCCAGCCATGCGGCCCGGCAGGTGTGCGTGGTCAGGGCAGCAGGGGTGCGACACGGGCCGCAATCGCCTCGACGGCCTCGGCCGGGGACTTGCGCCCCAGAACGGCCAACTGCACTTCCTCAAGGAACAAGGCCTGGGCCCGGGCAGCTTCCGGGAAGGGCGGGAAGGCGCCCCGTCCATTGGCCAGGGCCTCTGCCTCGATGGTGGCCAGCGGGTTCTTGGCAACCAGCTGCGGGTCCGAGAAGGTGGAAACCCGCGCGGGTCCGTTGCCGTTCAGCGCCATGCCCAATGTCGTCTCGGGCGAGGCGACCTGCTTGATATAGCTCCAGGCCAGATCCTTGTCCTTGGCATTGGCGGGGATCACCATGGCCCAGGCCTCGACAACCGTGGCCATCGGCGTCTTGCCCGCCAGAGCCTCGGCCACGGGGAAGCCCACGGCCGTGATCCGGCCCGAGAACTTCGACTGTTCCGGGTCGTTCAACTGCGCGGCACGGGCGAAGGGCAGCACGGTAAAGGCGGCCCTGCCCTGCTGCATCCAGGTCACCTGGTCGTCGTTCTTGGTGGTGGCATAGCTGCGTGGCAGGGCCCCGTTCGCGAACATCCCGGCCAGCACCGTCAGCGCCTGCTCCATCGCGGCGGGATCGGGCAGCAGCTTGAAGTCCGGGGTGAGGAAATCGCCGCCGAAGGCCCGCGCGAACATCACCGGGAAGACCGCCAGATCGGACGCCAGGATCATGCCCGTGGCAATCTTGTCGTCCGTGATCTTCCGGGCCTGCGCCACCAGTTCCTCAAGCGTGGCGGGCGGCGCCGAGAAGCCCGCCTGTTCCAGCAGGTCCTGGTTATAGAACAAGGCCTGCGTTGCGGTGCGGACCGGGATGCCGATCAGCTTGCCGTCGATGGTCATGCCCTTGATCAGGCCGGGCGCGATGTCGGCAAAATCCGCGATGGCGTCCTTTTCCATCCAGGGGTCCAGCGGCTCGAAAAGCTTCGCGATCTCGGAGGTGGGGCGGTTGTCCACCAGATAGCCCAGGCCGAATTCGGTTTCCGGCAAGCTGGCTTCGCGGAACAGCCGGTCCATCAGAGGATTGGAATCAAAGGTCGTAAAGGCCAGGTCCGCGTCATTCGACTGCTTCCAAGCCGCCATCAGGTCGGCTTCACCCTCTCCCAGCGAGGTCTGGTGGACCCGGTGGCTGAGGATGTTGAGCGTCTTGCCCGCCGCCAGCGAGGGTGCGGCGGCGATCAGCGCCAGGGTGGCGGTTGCTCCGGCCAGAAAGCCGCGTCGGTTCGTCTGCAGTGTTTTCATGATGGTCTCTCCTCCCCAAAGAAAACGTCGTCAGCCCTTGGTGGCGCCTGCGGTCAGCCCGGCCACCAGATAGCGGTTCATCAGGATCACGAAGATCAGCACCGGTGCGAGCTGCACCGTCGAGGCCGCGAACAGCACGCCCCAGTCGACCCCGTCGATGGATCCGATCATCTCGGATATGACCAGGGGCGCCGTCTTGGCGTTGGTCCCGGTGAAGATGAAGGCGAACAGGAATTCGTTCCACGCGAAGACGACTACGAAGACCGCCACCGCCAGGATCCCGGGCGCGGCCAGCGGCACGATCACCCGGCGCAGGATCGTCAGCCGGCTGGCGCCGTCGATGGCCGCGGCCTCGTCCAGGTCGCGCGGGATCTGGTCGATGAAGGTCCGCATCAGGACCGTGCCCAGCGACACGAAGAAGGTCGCGTAAAGGATGATCAGCACCAGGTGGGTATCGGCCAGGCCCAACCGGTTCACGATGGGAAACAGCGGCAGCGTCACGACGATCGGCGGGATCAGGCGCACCGCGATCAGGCCCACGATCGACAGCTCCAACCACCGCGCGGCATGGCGCGAGAACACATAGCCCGCGCAGGTCGAGGCGATGACCGCCAGAAGCGTCGCCCCCACCGTCACGATGGCCGAGTTCGCCAGGCCCTGGAAGAAGACACCCCACTGCGTCCACAGCGTGACATAATGCTGGGTCGTCGGCTGGAATGTCCATTGCGGCGGCACGGCGAAGATGTCCTGCCCGGGCTTCAGGGACGACGAGACGATGAAGACGATGGGGAACAGCGACCAGAACAGGATCGCCACCACGGCCACGGCCTTTCCCAGCCGGATCAGGACGGTTTCAGCGCGCATTCTTCACCTGCCGACGCAAGAGCCAGATATATCCCGAAGCCAGGACCAGCGAGGCCGCCACCATCAGAAGGGCAGTGGCCGACGCGGTGCCGAAGGCGTTGTAGCTGAAGGCTTCCTGATAAAGGTAGACCGCCACCACCTCGGTCGATCGGGCCGGCCCGCCACCGGTCAGCAGCCAGACTTCCGAGAACATGCGGAAGGCGAAGATATAGCGGAACAGAAGCGCCACCAGGATCGCGGGCCCCATCAGCGGCAGGGTGACGCGCCAGAAGCATTGCAGCCGGGTGGCGCCGTCGATGCGCGCGGCCTCGTAGAGGTCGGAGGGCATGGCAAGCCGGGCCGCATAGAGGATCACGAAGGTGAACGGCAGATGCATCCAGATCGTCAGAAGGACGATCATCACCGTCGCGTCCACCGGATCATAGGACCACTCCAGGACGGGCAGCCCAAGCCCCTGCATCAGCAGCGTGATCGGCCCGATATCCAGGTCGAATAGAAAGCGCCACATGGCGACCGCCACCACCTCGGACACGGCATAGGGCGCCAGCACAGCGACCAGCAGGATGCGCCGGAACGGGATGCCGCTGTTGAAGAGCAGCGCCATGCCAAGGGCCATCAGCATTTCCAGATGCACGGCCACGACAACGATCACGACCGTGTTCCACATCGCGCCGCGGAAGGCGGGATCGGACAGGACGCGCAGATAGTTGCTCCACCCGGTGAATTCCGGCGCCTGTCCGAAGCTGGACACGTGAAAGCTGAGCCAGACGACATAGATCGACGGCAGGATCACCACGACCAGCAGCAGAAGCTGCACAGGCGCCAGCAGGGGGACAACCCCCAGGAATGTCGTCTTCCTCACCATGTCCTCCCCAGCCGGACGAACCGACCGCTTCCTGTTTCAACCCGGGCCTCTCCCCGCCCGGCTTCGCTGTGCAGCAACTACGCGGTGTCGAGAACCCTGCGGGAAACGCCAACCGAATTGCGCCGCTGCAAGGGCGCATCCAGAACGATGCGGACCGCCGCGTCCGCCGACCCGCCGATCCGGGTCATCAGGCAGGACCAAGCGGACTGCGCGATATCCGAGATCGGCTGACGCACCGCAGAAAGCGGCACCCTGCGCGCCGTCATCCAGGCATAATCGTCAAACCCGACAAGCGACACATCCGCCGGCATGTCGATCCCCGCCTGGGCAAAGGCCGTCAGCGTCGCCAGGGTCGTGACGTTGGTCGTGGCAATCACGGCAGTCGGATGCCCCTCGCGCGCAAGGAAGGCGCCCAGCCGTGCGGCCCCTTCCTCGACATCCGTCCCAAGTTCGACGATGCGGGGCGCGACCCCTGCCGCAAGGCAGGCATCCGTGATGCCGCGAATACGCTCGGCGATGGGGCGCAGGCCTGCCACCGAAGCGGCGATCAGGATCTCGCGGTGGCCCTTTTCCAGCACGTGCTGGGCAGCCTCGCGGCCGGCGGCATGGTTATCCACGACCACGGTGTCGACGGGCAGGTCCTCTTCGCCGATCCGGTCAACCAGCACGACCGGCAGGGCGACCATCTCGCGTCTCAGCGTGTCGGGGATCGCGTTGGTGCAGGGCACCGCGATAAGGCCAGACGGCTTCCACCCCAACAAGGCATCCAACTGCGCGGCCTCTCGTGCGGCATCGTCCCCCGAAGTGGCAACCAGCACCTGATATCCATCAGCCTCGGCCAGCTTCTCCAGATCCGAAACAAGCGCGGCAAAGAATGTATCGGCCAGACTGGGAACCAGAACCCCCACCACCTTGACCCGGCCCGTGCGCAGTTGCGAGGCGGCGATGTTCTTCTGGTAACCCAGCGTCCGGGCGGCCTCCTCCACGCGCCGGACCACCTCGGGACTGACAGCCTTCCGGCCGCTGAAGGCATTGGAGACGGTGGCAATGGACACCCCCGCCTCGGCTGCTACGTCCTTGATGGTGATTGCCGTCATAACACTCATATAAACGTTTAACCTGATAGTAAAACGTTTATCCATCAGTGCTTCATGTTGTCAAATAAAAAGTATAGGAAGCCTGCACAGACAGTGGCTGACTTATGTGCATAGCTGTCGCCACCGCTGAGTTGCGACGCCCGCTGAGTGCTGTCGATAACTGGTCCTCCGTAACCGAGGCAGATTTCCGGGCAGCCAGTCGTGCAGCGATCCGCCAGCTCTATCCCTTGCTAACTGAATCAGCCGCTAAGCAACCCTTCTGAACCACACTACCCGGAGATCTGCCCCACTTACTGCTCCCCCTGCCCTCATCGAGATCCATAATGAAAGACTATTTTATAGCTATATCCGCCATTCAGGCCCGTAATGCGGTTTACTGGAACGGCTTCTTAAACCATGCTGCTATCTACTAAAGCACGCCTCAAGTGACACAGATGTCGAGCGGGAGGTGCCAAAAGATAAGGTGCTTCAGACAGCGATAGCGCGAAGAAACGCTGCATCCTTCGCCTGACTCGACCCGGAAGAGACTTGCTATGCAACGGTTCACAAACGACCGTTTTTTACCATCTTTCATCATTGTAAGCGGGCCTTCCGTCCTACTCTACCAGAGGCCTTCCATGTCACTGATCGGTTATGCCCGCCTCTCGACGGGCGAACAGATGCTCGATCCGCAGAGGATAGAACTCCGCGCCGCTGGCTGCGCCGTCATACACGAGGAGCACGCCACGGGGCCGACCGCATGCGTCCGGTGCTTGGACGCCTTCTAGCCACCATCGGGCCCGCGACACCCTTGTCGTGGTGCAACTGGACCGGCTGGCCCGCTCGCTTGTCCACCTCCTGCAGGTGATCGATCTCCTGAAGGCGCGCGGCGCGCATTTCCGCTCGCTCGGCGATCCGATCGACACAACGACGCCGCAAGGCACCTTCTCGCTGCAGGTAATGCGTGCGGTGGCGGAGCTGGAGCGCGCGCTGATCCGTGAACGCACCCGCGCCCGGCTGCGTGCGGCAGTGCTCAAGGCCGGGTGGGCGGCAATCCGGGCCTGCGGGCAGGCGACCGCGACGCGCTGCGCCAGTTTCGGGCCGCGCGGGACGAGACCTATTTCCGCAAGCTGGAGGCCACGGCCGAAACCTGGCTGTCCCTGGTGCGCCGGAACCGCCCCGACATGGCCTGAGAGGATCTGGCGCGACTGATCACGGCGGGCGCAGGCCCAGGTCCCGCGCCCTGGTCAGCGGAGCGGCTGAAGCGAGCGGCACGGCGATACATGCGCGGCGGGCTGCTGCCGGCATCGGTACTGGACCGGGCGCCACGCCGCGAAGCGGAGGACCGGCTACTGGCTATCGTGGCGGGCATGCGCCACGCCGATCCCGGCCTAACGCTGGCGGGCATCGCCGTGCGTCTGGAGCAGATGCGCGAACGCACCTCAAGGGGGAACAGGAGATGGTATCCCTCGACCGTCAGGATGCTGCTGCAACGAGCAGACAGAATGGGGATAGACGCAACTTCACCATAGGAGTTGTGGTGTTCTATTTTCACGGTGATCAGAACGGTCTTGCCGGTCGGCCGCAAGATACCATCAGGCCCCTGCCCTTCCCAGTGGACTAGGACGATCAGATCGGCTGGCACCGAAGCATGGCTGTCGCGCTTCGCTCACTCTGCAGACGACGTTGCAGACATTGTCTGCCAAAAGCGAAGAATGCCTGAGGGATCTGATTACAACGCCGACAGGACGCCTGAAGGCGCGCCTTTCATGGTCGGACAGAAAGCCCCACATTAGATCCCAGAGCGTACCGCTCTGACGCCTGTCGTCAAACGGCACGAAGATCACCTTGTACCCGCTGAGGGTTGAGCAGTTCCACGAGCCATGCCGACCGATGACCATACCGCTGCCAAAGCCCGGCGGGGTGCCTTCGGGCATCCAGCACAGCATAGTGATTCAGTGTGGCCGCCAAGGGCGTAATCCCAGTCGATTGCGCTTGCCTTTGCCCAAGGCCTTTGTCGGTCGTCTCGTCTCAAGAGGAATAGAGCTATCCGTAGAAACCCCGTCCTGCACCGATGTCAGATAGTCTGTAGGGATTTCTTCGCCTAGGTCATCACGCTCGTTCACGACGGCACACTGCACCTGCGTTTTGAGTTGCCACGCATCCCGACGGGTTTGCGCAGCATGGACGCGAAGACGCGGGTCTTCCGGCGGCAAGATCCAATTTCCAGATCGCGGAGCCCGCCTCCTCGGCCGCCATGCCCTTCGCTAATATTGCTAAGCGAGCCGACGATGGTATGGATCAGGGTCTTGTTGGGGGAAACAATCAGCCTGCCGGGCGAGTCCTAGCTTGGCTTGAAGTCCAGCTGCTTTCGGCCGAGGCCGGTGAGACGTGTGCGACCGTCTTTATAAGGAAAGGCGACAATGCCGTCCCTGTTTCCCATGTAGAAGCTGCTCCGGAGAAGAGCCATGCCGCAGGGATGGTTCTGCCCTTCCAGGAACATCTGGCGGGTTTCGCGACCCGATCCCGTCCGTATTGCGCTACAAGGTGGTGCGGTTGCCGCTAATCCCGACTGCGTTGTCGCGGCGCATCGCCGTCTGTTCGACGCGATCCAAAAGGGGCTTTGGCAGGTCCTGCTTGTTCCCTGACTTCGGCAACCAGCACGTCGCCATTCGTCAAGACCTCGATCCAGCGGGGATGATCCAGGCCAGAGGTGAACGCATTGACCTTCAGGCCAGGCGCCGGCTTTGGCAGATGGCCGGGCACCCGGCCCTTCGACATGGGCTTCTTCAGGGTCTGACGCCCTGCTCCGTCACCTTGGAAATGACCGGCACCGTGCCGATAGCGGGGCCAAGGCGCCGCGGCGCCACCATGACACCGCCAATTGCCTGCACCAGAAGATCTCTCATCTGTCCTGCGATGTTCCGGGCGCCACGCTACAGCAGCGCGGGATGTAGTCAAACGCGGAGCATCGGCTGGGATCGAGGGCTCCAGGGCCCGAGGTCTGCCCCTTCCAGAAATTGCCAATTGGCAATTTTCAGATCGGGTTCTTGTCGGCATAGCTTCGCAGAAAAGCTAGGAAGGCGCGATCCGGGTCTTTTGGAGGCTCTTTAGACACACTCCACCTGCGCCATTCGCCTTCTATGAAATAGATGTCAAAGCCGGGATGACGTAGCCTCGCAGTCTCGTAGGTTGCCGTCTGCAGGGACGGGCCGTGACTATCAAGCCAAGCCGGCCGGGGCCGCGCGCCCTGACCTGCAACCACCTGCTCGGTCCGGCCCTCGGCCTTGATCCGCCGACCCACTTTGGAAAACTGCAGCGCGCGATCCGCTGCCCCGCCGGCGTCGCCGTCCTTGCGCCACCACCGCATCTCGACATGGGTCACGGCCCGCCCCGTCTTGATCGGCGACATCTCGACCATGAAATCCGACAGTGCGTTGACCTCGGCGACAGCCGGGTCGATGGCGCGCAGCTTAAGGTTGGACCAGGACGAGAGCTTGCCCTTTGGCACACCCATGATGCCCCGCAAGGAATCGAGCGTGAATCGTTCAGACGATTTCCAGCGCAAGTTTCCACGTTTTTGCACCATCTCGTACAGGGTCAAGGCGTATTTGGAAGACAAGGCGAACATCACCTCACGCTGTAGGCGCGCGAAGATCTGGCTGTTCCGGATGATTTTTCGCAGCCGAGCGGGAATTTCGTATTCCAGCAATCCGTCGCTCCGGCTGCTTTCAAGGTTTCCACCCAAAAGCTGGACACGTTCGACCGCTGGTTCTCCCTCCCAGGTCACGGCAACTTTGACGATTGCGGACATCAGCCTTTCAAGGCTTTCGCCCACACGGTCATTCGAATTGTGGCTACCGCGCAGAACGGACTTGGCAATGACATGGGTCACGGGCTTGTCAATGGCATCCCAGGCGTTTTCCAGAAGCTGGTTATAGATCCGGCGGTCGTTAAGGGTCAGAGGCGTCACCTCGACAAGGTCGACAAGTTCGCCCGGCTTGACCAAACTGTCGGCGTTAGGCCGCGCCTCTACCGTCCGAATCGATGCGTCTGCCACAGTTCACCTTACGTCTGGAACCTTACTTTTGTAACTCTATGAAGGTAAGCATTCAAGCGCGTCATCCAAAGAGGCGCGGGTATCACCCGAAAAGTAAGGGCAGCCTTGTGCAGCTTCGGCCAGGAGATTTGCAACACACTGCTTTTGTAGGGTAATTTCTATCCCCACCAAACGTGCATCCTGACGTCCAAAATGTAAGTCTAGGGCAGAACCCACCCTGTAAGGCACACTGTCCCGAATCGTAAGAAATATCCTCCCCGAAAGTAAGCCGCAGCGCCCCGATATGTAAGTTTATCAACAAAAACCCTTAGACAAACAGTTACTTGTCTCCCGTGAATCTGAATCTGATGAATCTGAACAAGAGGTAGGCTTTGTTTTATCCACAGATCCCAACAGCGCCGACTTAAGATTGCTTACAAAATGGGACGAACCAGCCCTGCCATTGCGGCACACAAGCGCCAAAACCACTCCTTCCAAGGCGATTCGCAAACTACCGGTTTTGGCCAACTTCGATTCGAAAAACCGAACTTTACGCGTTGATCGCTTTCCGACATAGTGCAGCGAATAAAGCAGCGAAGTCGTAACAATGAACCCAGCTCTACCTCCCGTCACGCTGGACGAGCTTGCCGTCCTTAGCCAGCGTGCCTCGACAGTGATCGAACGATTGAGGGAAAGGGTGTTTTCGCCCGGAACACGAAAGCAGTTGGACCTGCTCTTCAACGTCCGTACAGCAGCCGAGATGGTTGGCCGGTCGGAAAAAGCAATCCGTGATGCGGAGGCCGATGGGCGGCTTCCTGAACCGGCCAAGGATGAGACCACCAACCGCCGCCATGGATACGGTCTTGCCGAGGTAAACCGCATGCGAGAAGTTTTCGGTACTCTTCCGCACCGCGACCCCGGTGATCCACCGCTGATCATGGCGGTGCAGAACTTCAAGGGCGGCGTCGGCAAGACTACCCTGGTGGTACATCTGGCACAATATTTCGCGCTTCGCGGCTATCGCGTCTGCATCATAGACTGCGATTCGCAGGCCTCGACGACGGCGGTCTTCGGGCTGAACCCGGATGTCGACGTGCACGAAGAGGAAGATACGCTTTACCCCTTTCTGCAGCATGGAGGCCCAAAGTCGCTGCATTATGCACTGCGGGCGACCTATTGGCCCGGCATCGCCTTGATCCCCGCGAATCTGGGGCTTTATGACGCGGAATACGAATTTGCCGCCCGAATGGCGCGCGATCCGGCCTTTATACTTGACCGGTTGCGCGACGGCGTAGCGTCCATTGCGGACCAGTTCGACATCATTCTAATGGATCCTCCGCCCGCGCTTGGGATGCTGTCGCTTTCGGTGTTGCGTGCGGCCAATGCCTTGCTGATCCCGGCACCGCCCAACAATATCGACTTCGCTTCCACCGCGCACTTCCTGAAGATGATGGAATCGACCCTAGCGGAACTGGCCCGGCATGGCGGGGCGCGGGAATACAGCTTCGTGAAGATCCTGACCTCCAAGATGAACGACCAGAAATCCGCGCATCAGGCCATCAAACGCATGATGGACGCGGTCTTTCCCCAGGACATCCTGAACGTCTCGCTGAAGGATTCGGCCGAGATCGATAATGCGACGGCCAACTTGATGACGGTCTACGAACTGACAGGCCCCGCAACCCGGACCGAGACGCACAAGCGCTGCCGGGCCTATCTTGACGCAGTTGGGCGCGAGGTCGAGCTGCTGGTCCGCAAGACTTGGCCAAGCCATCACCGGCAGTTGCGCAAGGAGGGCTTGTTGTGAGCAAGCGGCACGATGCAATCTTCGACGATGTCCTGAAAAACCTGCCTGCGCCGGCGACGCCGGACCGGGCCGGAGCGCGGTTCCTGAAACGGACAAACGCCTTGTCGGAAACCGGCGAGCGCGAGGAAAAGGTGCTGAGATGGGTCGATCCCGCAAGCTGCGTGATGTGGGCCCGGCACAACCGGGCCTATAACTTGCTGACCGAGGAAAACTGCCGTGAGCTGATCGACAGCCTCAGGTCCCAAGGACAGCAGGAATTTCCCGCGATCGTTCGCAGGCTGCCGGTGGGGCAGGGGGCGGAATACGAGGTCATCTGCGGCGCCCGTCGGCATTTCGCCATAAGCTGGCTGCGCGCCAACAACTATCCCCAGTTCCGCTATCTGATCGAAGTCCGCGACCTGACCGACGAGGAAGCCTTTCGCCTCGCGGATATCGAAAACCGGGACCGCGCCGACCTGAGCGACTACGAGCGGGCCCGGGACTATCTTCAGGCGCTTGGCGCCTATTACGGCGGCAAGCAAAAGACCATGGCCGCACGGCTTGAAGTGTCCGAGGCGTGGCTGTCGCGCTATCTGCATCTTGCCCGTCTGCCAGAGGCTATCATCAACGCCTGGCCTCGCATCACCGAAATCCGGGAACTGCATGCCCGGCAGATACGCCCGATGCTTCAGGATGCTGAGTACAAAGTGCTTGTCGAAGCCGAAAAAATCGCGGCAGAACAGGAAAAGGCTAGGGCAGGGCAGGGGGCCTATGTCGCCGTGCCGAAGGTCCTGTCGCGCTTGAAGGCTGCCGCATACGGCCCCGCGCCCAAGGCCAACAAGCCCGCGCATGGCGTCAGCATCGAAAAGCGCGGAAAAAGGGTTCGGATTGAATTTTCGGACAGCATCAACACTGCCGAACTTCGCTTAGTTCTAGACAGTTATCTTTTGGGCAGAGCTGAAAACTGAAAAATTGCCAACTGGCAATTTCCAGGATGCCTCGCTGCGCGCCTTCCCGGCCTAGTGGATAACAGAGCGATACTGCTGGGCCGGCCAGGGAACGGCCGTCATGCCCGCCTTGACCGCGACCTGCCGGTCGAAGCTGAGAACCGCGCGGCAGCCTGGTTCACTAGGGCGTGTTGACGTTTGAGGGTTTCCAAACTGATCGCTGGCTGATTCAAGGCTGCCAAATGGGAGGCAACCTT
>NZ_JAPTYD010000071.1 GCF_026913015.1 Paracoccus benzoatiresistens | reverse complement strand
CCTTGCCGTGGAGTGAATCAGAGGTCGGCCGCAAAGCAAACCACCTTCAGAGTCGATGGTTCATACCGCTGGTATCACAGGACTTCAGCAGCCGATAGACAGAAGTCTGCCGCCATGCTTGCGGGCGTTCCACTCGCCTTCCCCTTCGGCCTTGAGGCCGGTGCTGTCGATCAGAAGGTGCAGGGGACCCTCTGAGCCACGATAGGGGATGTTGACAGCCAAGATCTTCTGACGCCTGCTCAAGGTGCTGAAGTCGGGAACCGCCCAGTCCAGGCCGACCAAACGCAGAAGGCTCTCGACGAAGCCACCTCGCCATGGTCACTCGGACCAGTGGCGTTCCATGGCTCGATCTGCCGGAGCGCCATGCCAAACAGGACCTTCAACGTCAGACATGTCTGGATCGCGGCGTCACTGAATTGGCGCTGACGACCTCGCTTGCCGGTGTATCTATTGATATTTGGGAGGCGTTTGCGCTGCCTCTGCCAAGGGAGCGGCCCAAAACCAAGGGCGGCCGCCCTCGATGCGATGATCACTTGGCTTTGGCCAGCATCATCTTTGTCCTGCGGTCCGGCATTCCTTGTAAGATGCTGCCAAGCGAGTTCGGCTGCTCCGGCATGGCCTGCTGGCGCAGGTTGCGTGACTGGCAGACAGCCGGTGCTTGGGCCAGGCTCCATCGCGTGCTGCTCGAGTGGCTGTCGGACGCCGGGCATCTGGACTGGAGTTGCGCGTCCTTCAACAGGGCCGACATAAACGGCGCAAGCCAGCGTTCTGGATCTTCCCGCCAACGTCCATCCAGCGCCATCGCCGGTGACCCTGCTCTCCCACACCGATAGCGGAATGCGGATCAGTCACAGTCGTTCCCGACAGAATGCCAAAGTAGTGCCAATGCTTAGCTTGAGTCCGCGATCCGGCGCAGCCGCGGGGCGGCGAAGTCGAGGAAGGCGCGGACTTTGGCGGCGGCGCGGCGGCCATCGACGTGGACCAGATGGACCGGCAGCACGGCGGGTTCATGCTGCGCCAGCACGATCTGCAGACTACCGTTCTCGATGTCCTGCACGATCTGGTAGGACAGCGCGCGCGTCAGCCCCCAGCCCTTGCGTGCGATGTCCAGAGAGGCCGCCACACTGCTCACCGTGAGTCGCGGCGTGATCTTCAGGACGCACGTTTCGTCGGCTCCAAAGCGCCATTGTGGAGCGGCCGCATCGATGCGTGATGCGACCAGCCGGTGCTTCAGCAGATCGGACGGGTCCGTCGGAATTCCGTGCTCCGCAAGATAGCCGGTCGAGCCGCAAATAACCCGTCTGACCTCGCCAACCTTCACCGCGGTCAGGTCCGAGGATGGCAGAGGGCCGATACGAACGGCCACGTCGAACCCTTCCTCCACCAGGTTCACCACACGGTCGACCATAATGATTTCTGCACTAATGCCGTCATGCGCATCCAGAAAATCAGTGATCAAGGGCGCCACATGCAACCGTCCGAATTCCTGAGGGCAGGTGATGCGCAGCGTGCCAACCGGTCTCGCGGCCGCGCCCGAGGCAGCGTCATCTGCCGCCTGCAGGTGGGCCAGGATGTCACGCACATCCTCGAGATAGGCGCGCCCTGCCTCGGACAGGCGCACCTGCCGTGTCGTCCGGGTGAACAGCCGCGTCCCGAGCGCGGCCTCCAGGTCGCCGACGCCGCGCGTGGCCGACGGCGCACTGATCCCCAGGGCGCGGGCACCTCCGGCAAAGCTCTCTGCATCGGCCACCGCGACGAAAACCCGAAGTGACTGCAGCCTATCCATGACGCCTCATTCCTGCAGGATGCGAAATGGTGCGCTGCGCAATGCGACCATTCTTGCATGATCCGATCATCGCTATCTTGCCTGCCAGACACAAGGAGCAAGACGAATGACCGCTGACATGTCCCATCCCGTTTCCCCGGTGATCCTTTACCGCCATCCCAAATCCGGGCACTGCCACAGGGTCGAGTTGATGCTCTCCCTTCTGGGACTGCCTTACGAGGCGGTCGATCTGGACATGGCGGCGGGCGCGCACAAGGCACCCGACTATCTGATAATCAGTCCCCTTGGGCAGGTGCCGGCCATCGACGACAACGGCGTGAGGCTTTCGGATTCAAACGCGATCCTGACCTATCTTGTCATGCGCCATGGAGATGCGCCCGCCTGGCGGGGCCACGATCCTGTCGAGGCGGCAGAGATCCAGCGCTGGCTGTCCATCGCGGCGGGCGAGATCGCGTTCGGTCCCTGTGCCGCACGGCTGGTGACGGTGTTCGGCGCGGACCTCGATCACGCCGCGGCCCAGACCCGCACGCACGCTCTCTTTGCCGTCATGGACGCGCATCTGCAGGCGCGTGACTGGCTCGCGGCAGATCGCGTGACGCTGGCTGAGATTGCGGGCTACAGCTACATCGCCCACGCGCCCGAAGGCGGGGTCAGCCTTGAACCCTATCCCGCGATCCGGGCCTGGCTCAACCGCGTCGAAGCGCTGAAGGGCTTCATCGGCATGGCACGTTCGCCTGCGCTGGCCTGAAGGAGGGTATGCGATGACAGCGGCATCTCCATTCCATCCGGGCGAACTGGCCGCGCAAAGGCTGGCGGGCACGACCGACATTGCCGCGGCAGGGGGTGCCTTCATCCGAACCGCCATGCCCGATCAGCACCGGACATTCTTCGCAGGGCTGCCGTTTCTGATCGTCGCTGGCGGACAGAACGACGGACAGACCTGGGTCTCGGTCCTGGAAGGTCCCGAAGGGTTTGTCTCCTCCCCTGATGCGGAGCACCTGTCGATCGGACGGATGCTGGCGCAGGACGACCCGCTGGCCGCCAGCCTGACCGATGGCGGGCCAGTCGGCCTTCTGGGGATCGATCTCGCGACCCGCCGCCGCAACCGTCTGAATGGAACACTGACTGCAACGCCGCAGGGCTATGAACTGCGGGTCGATCAGAGCTTTGGCAACTGTCCGCAATACATCCATGCCCGTAACTGGCATCGCGTGGCTGGGCATTCCGCCCAGGCCGCCCGGATCTCTGACAGGCTGGAAGCCGCACAGACGGCACGGATCGCCGCGGCCGACACGATCTTCATCGGGTCCGGCAGCCTGTCGGAGGGGCACGGGTATGACGCATCCCACCGGGGCGGCGCACCCGGCTTCGTGCGCGTGACGGATGATGGGTCGCTCCTTGTGCCGGATTATCCGGGAAACAACTTTTTCAACACCATTGGCAATCTGATGCGTAACCCTCGGGTGGGGGTGCTGATCGTCGATTTCACCTCGGGCAGCCTCCTTCATGTCAGCGGTCGGGCCCGGATCGACTGGAACCCCAAAGACAGTCATGATCCCGCTGCGAGGCGTATGATCCATGTCGCGGTCGACAAGGTCGTGGACCGTCCCTTCGCCTTGTCGCTGCGCTGGCGACCTTCCGGCCGGAGCCTGCGGTTGAAGGTCGTCGACAAGGTCGAGGAAAGTGCGGGCATCGTCTCGTTCCACCTGACATCGGCCGATGGGACCCCGCTTGGCCGCTTCCAGGCAGGGCAGCACCTGCCGATCTGCCTGGACATTCCGGGAGAACCGGCCCAGGTCGAGCGCAGCTACTCGCTTTCCGGCAGCCCTGCCGCCTCAAGGTGGCGGATCAGCGTCAAGCGCGAGGATCATGGCATAGCCTCGGGCTTTCTGCATGACACAGTGCGGATTGGCGATGTGATCGAAGCACAGCCGCCGCAGGGAGAGTTCACCCTGCCGCCGGGAGATCGTCCGCTGGTTCTTGTCAGCGCAGGGGTCGGGATCACGCCGTTGCTGTCCATGCTGCATGCCCTGATCGCGGAGCAGCCGCGGCGGCGGGTCACCTTCGTTCACGTCGCGCGGAACGGCCGCGATCATGCCTTCGCCGTAGAGCTAAACGACCTCGTCGCCAAGGGCGGTCATGCCCTCCGCCAAGTCCATTACAGCGCACCCGAGGACGGGGATGATATCCGGATCTTCGACCGGTCGGGCCGGATCGGGGCGACCGACTTGGTGTCACTTCCGTCAGCCCATGATGCCGACTTCCTGCTCTGTGGTCCGGCCGGGTTCATGGCAGACATCCGCGCCAACCTTCAAGCGGGCGGCGTGGCAGCCAACCGCATCTACTTCGAAACCTTTGGTCCCAGCGAACGAGTCGCATCTGTAAACCCAGCTTAGATGCCGTAATGGGCCTGCGCTCTTCAGATCGCCATGAAGGTGGCTGTCCCTCGGAGTGATGATGCTGAGGAGGGTCCGATGATGCTGTCGGCCCTAGCATCAGGTGAGGAACGGATAGTGCCCCAGGGCATGGTGTATGAGCGCCGACCCCCGGAAAGATTGGGGTTCGATCAGGATGCCACGGCGGGCAGCCTGACGTTGGGATTGTCGGTGACGCGAGCGAGCGTTTCAAGGCTCATATAGCGCCGGGCGACGGCCCATTCGTCGTTTGTCTCGAGCATCAGCGCGCCGACGAGACGAATGACTGCATCGTCGTTCGGAAAGATGCCGATCACGTCAGCGCGTCGCTTCACCTCGCGGTTCACCCGTTCCAGTGGATTTGTGCTGGCGATCTGAGCCCAGTGTTCGCGGGGGAAGGACATGTACGCCAGCACGTCGTCCCGGGAGGCGTCCATCAGGGCGCCCAGCTTCGGCTGCTTCTCACGCAACGCCTCCGCGACGATATCCCACTGCTTTTCCGCCTCGGCCTTGGTTTCCTGGGCGAAGATCGTCTTCAGCATCGCCGCCATGGCGGTGCGGCTCTTGGCTGGAGCATGGGCCAAGGCGTTGCGCATCCAATGAACCCGGCATCTCTGGTGGGTTGCGTTGAAGACCCGGCGCGCGGCGGCCCGCAGACCCTTGTGGTCGTCGGCGATCACCAGCTTCACGCCGCGCAAGCCGCGGTCGGCAAGAGAGCGCAGGAACTTCATCCAGAACGCCTCGGCTTCGGAGAGGCCAATCGCGACCCCCAGCACCTCGCGCTTGCCGTCCTCGTTGACCCCGACGGCGATTATCACGGCGTGGCTGACAATCCGCCCGCCTTCGCGCACCTTCAGATAGGTCGCGTCGAGCCAGAGATAGGGCCACGCGCCCTCCAACGGACGGCTCAGGAACGCGTTCACCCGCTCGTCGATCTCGGCGCAGAGGCGGCTGACCTGGCTCTTGGACATCCCGCCCGCGCC
Organism: Paracoccus benzoatiresistens; assembly: GCF_026913015.1. Taxonomy (GTDB): domain Bacteria; phylum Pseudomonadota; class Alphaproteobacteria; order Rhodobacterales; family Rhodobacteraceae; genus Paracoccus; species Paracoccus benzoatiresistens. The sequence goes on along the minus strand of NZ_JAPTYD010000071.1, from coordinate 9,569 downwards.
CATGGCCTTGACCAGGTCGTCGACCGAGCGGGTTGAGACACCGTGAACATAAGCCTCTTGGATCACCGCCACCAAGGCTTTCTCGGCTGTGCGGCGTGGTTCCAGGAAGCTGGGAAAGTAGCTGCCCTTCCGGAGCTTCGGGATCTCCAGCGTGATCCGCCCGGCACGGGTGTCCCAATCGCGGTCACGGTATCCGTTGCGCTGAACCTCCCGCAGGGGCGTTCGCGCCCCCTTGGCAGCCCCGGTCCGCGCCTCAACTTCGGCTTCCATGATCCGCTCGGCCGCAAAGGCCAGCATCTCGCGCACGAGATCGCCATCAGCCTGCTTCTCAACCAGATCGATAAGCGCCATTCTGTCATCGGTCATCGTCGTCTCCATCCAGGTTTCAGGTCTTGCAACCCAAACCTACTCCGAAGATCGGCGATGACCGCCAGCGTTACCTACGGCCGCGCGGCTCGCGCTACGCCAAAGGCTCCGCGCGCGGCCTCCTACACCACTTAGCGTAATCGCCACGCCCCGCTGCCTTGGTTGCTTCGGGCAGTATGGCTCCGTTGCTTTGGCATTCGCCGAAGTCTTGCACATGGAGGATACGATGGGTGTTTTTGCTGCGTTGGATGTGTCGCAGGAGGAGACGGCGATCTGCATGGTGAGCCAGGACGGCACGATCTTGGCAGAGGCAAAGGTGCCGACCTGCCCGGACAGGATCGCCGCTTGGCTGACGGCGCGGGCGGGCGACCTCGAACGGGTCGGCATGGAAACCGGGCCACTGGCCGTCTGGCTCTGGAACGCGCTGACGGCACGGCAAGTGCCAATCATCTGCATCGATGCGCGGCACGCGAACGGGGTGTTGAAGATGATGCCCAACAAGACTGACCGGCATGATGCCCGAGGCCTGGCACAGATCGTTCGCACCGGTTGGTTCAAGGCAGTGCAGATCAAGAGCCATGAGGCCTATGTCAACCGGGCAATGCTCACAGCGCGCGAGACACTGGTTGGCATGCGGGTCAAGCTGGAGAACGAGATCCGGGGTCTGCTGAAGACCTTTGGCGTCATGTTCGGCAAGCGGGTTGGCGGGTTCAAGCGGCGTGCCGAGGAGATCATCTCGAAGGAGCTGGCAATTGCCCCTGATCTTGTCCCCATCTTTGAGGCCTTGCTCCATGCCCGGCGTGATGTTCTGGCCCGCATTGCCGCGCTCGACAGCCGGATCCGTGCGATCGCCAGGCGGCATGCGACAGTCAGGCTGCTGATGACCGCCCCCGGTGTCGGACCGATCACCGCCATGGCGGTTGTTGCAGCCTTCGACGACGCCGCGCGGTTCCGGCGATCTTCCAGCGCAGGCGCCTATCTCGGACTGACGCCAAAGCGCTACGAGTCGGGAGAGATCAGCCGAAACGGACGGGTGTCAAAGCGCGGTGATGGGTTTACCCGGAGATGCCTGTTCGAAGCCGCAAACGCGATCTTCTGCCGGAAGCTTGGCGGCTCCCGCCTGCGCAACTGGGCAAAGACGATTGCCGACAGAACCGGGCCCCGCAAGGCCAAGGTCGCACTGGCGCGGAAGCTGGCCGTAATGCTGCATGCCATGTGGCGCACCAACACGCCCTTCCAGGAGGAAGCAGCGATGGCTTGAAGTCGCACAGCTGCACCGTCGCTGACATCACCGCAACGGAATGCGTCCAGCCGGGACGCGCGGCGCGGGTGAGATCGTTCCCGAGACTGCGGCAAAAACCGCGCACACCACTTCGATCCACCCGGACCCTGAACGCAAACATGCGGCATCCGGCGCGATGACCGCGGAGAGAACCACAGAGCCCGGCGCGCAGGATGAAATGCAGAAAGATCAGCCCTTGACGAAGGCGATTAGAGAACCACATGGGACACAGCCCTGAGACTCGGCTTCGGCAGGCTTTGCAGCACTGGGCAGAGAGCCAGCGAAGGATAAGCCAAGTGTCCGTTCAGCCATCCCCTTCCGGACAGTGCGTGTTGATACATCTCGCACCTGACAGTCGAGGTCGAATGGGCAGCCTGAACGGGCAAACATGATGGGTGGGTCTCATGAGGCCCTCCCCTTCAGCATATTATCCGCGGTCCATGCTGAATCTCTGACTGGCTCAACTCCCCGCACATGTCAGATGACATGTGACGGCTTGACGTCTGCAGCCTCTCGTCCTTAACTCATCGCATGGGGCTTGCGACCGCCCCACGAGGCGCCAGCCGAAGTTCGCGTTCCAGATCGATCATGATCAGCCTTTCCGGGGAGGAACGCCCATGCCGTCACCCAATGCGATATCGCACGACAAGCTGGCCCGTTTGGTCGGCACGGCCCGCGCGCCGATTATTCTGGACGTCCGATCGGACGAGGACTTCGACGCCGATCCCCGGCTGCTGCCAGGCGCCCTCCGTGCCGACGACCGCGCCCTCCGTGCCGACGACCGCGCCCTTGCCGATCTGCCACCGCGTCCCGCCGGACCCGTCATCGCACTGTGCCACGCAGGCCATTGCCGCAGCCAAGGCGCCGCGGCCTGGTTGCGCGCCGAGGGCAGGGCGGCCGAATATCTCGATGGCGGCTTTGCGGCGTGGCGAGAGGCTGATCTGCCCTTGATCAATCCCGCGACGTTGCCGCCCCGGGATGCGCAGGGACGCACGGTCTGGGTCACGCGCGCGCGGCCCAAGATCGACCGTATCGCCTGTCCGTGGCTGATCCGCCGCTTTGTCGATCCAAGCGCGGTGATCCTGTTCGTTGCTCCTTCCGAAGTCGAGGGCGTGGCCGAGCGTCACGACGCGGCGCCTTTTGACATCGAAGGGGTGTTTTTCAGCCACCGTGGCGAGTTGTGCAGCTTTGACGTGATGCTGGCCGAGTTGGGTTTGTCCATTCCAGCCCTAGACCGGCTGGCAACCATCGTGCGGGGTGCTGACACTGCCCGGTTGGATCTCGCGCCAGAAGCCGCCGGACTGCTCGCCGTGTCACTCGGCCTGTCACGAATGTATGCCGACGATCTGGAGCAGCTTGAGGCCGGCATGCTGGTCTATGACGCCTTCTATCGCTGGGCGCGGGATGCCACGGGCGAGACCCACAACTGGCCCGGTGCCAAAACGGGAGCTGCGCTATGACCGATACAAGCATCACCTCCGAACCAGAACGATCCGGCGGTCCCGCCATTCCGGCTTCGCGGCCTGAGTTTCCCTCGCCGGCCGAGGCAACGCACACCTGGGCGCGCATTGCGCTTCTGTCCTTTGGGGGTCCTGCCGGGCAGATCGCCGTCATGCATCGCATCCTTGTCGAGGAAAAGCGCTCGATCGGCGATGGGCGGTTCCTGCACGCACTGAACTTCTGCATGCTCCTTCTAGGACCCGAAGCGCAGCAGCTTGCCACCTATATCGGCTGGCTGATGCACGGAACGCGCGGCGGCCTGATCGCGGGCGCGCTGTTCGTGCTGCCCGGGGTGGTCGCGATCATGGCCTTGAGTTGGCTTTATGCCTTGCTTGGTGACGTGGGCCTGGTCGAGGCGCTGTTCTTTGGCCTCAAGGCAGCCATCCTGGCCATTGTGCTGCAAGCGGTGGTCCGCATCGGCCGGCGGGCCTTGAAGAACGACGCCATGCGCCTGCTCGCGGTGCTGTCCTTTGTGGCGATCTTCGCCTTCGATGCACCCTTTCCGCTGATCGTGCTCACCGCTGGCCTGATCGGCTACCTGGGTGCACGAACTGGCTTGCGCGCCTTTGCACCAGGTGGCGGCCACGGGTCGGTCAGCGGGGTTCATGTCGACGATGCCGAAACGCTCCTCGGCGAGGAGATGGCCGAGATGCCGCCTGCTGCAAGGCGCAGTGCGCTCAGGGCGGGTGCGGCAGCGCTGGCCCTCTGGCTGGCGCCCGTGGCCATCCTGGTTCTCACCCTGGGGGAGGGCAATGTCTTCGTCGAGATTGCCCTCTTCTTCTCGAAGATGGCGGTGGTGACTTTCGGCGGCGCCTACGCGGTCCTTGCCTATGTGGCCCAGGAGGCGGTCGGGACCTATGGCTGGCTCCGACCCGGCGAGATGCTGGACGGCCTCGGCATGGCCGAGACCACGCCGGGACCGCTGATCATGGTGCTCCAGTTCGTGGGTTTCCTCGGGGCGTTTCGCGACGCCGGGTGGGAGAACGCGCTTCTGGCAGGCACACTGGGAGGCCTGCTGACCACCTGGGTCACCTTCGCGCCCTGCTTTGCCTTCATCTTCCTGGGCGCTCCCTACATGGAGCGGCTTCGGGCCAATCGGGCCTTGTCGGCTGCCCTGACGGCCGTCACGGCCTCTGTCGTGGGCGTCATCCTCAATCTGGCCATCTGGTTCGCGATCCACGTGATCTGGCGCGAGGTGCAGCGGATCGAGGCCGGACCCCTTTCCGTGGAACTGCCGGTCCTCGGCTCCATCGACTGGATCGCGGCGGCGCTGTCAGCGCTCGCCCTTGTCGCCGTGTTCCGGCTGAAGCTGGGGATGACCACGGTCCTGGCCGGAGCGGCAGGCCTTGGTATCTGTCTCTACGCAGTGGGAGTGATCGCCTAGGAAAATGGACGGGCGCAGCGGAACAGGGAGCTTGGACTCGAACGCGGCTTGGGAAACGGCGTCTGTCGTCCCCCTGCTTTTGGCAAGGGGGCTCCGAGATTTCGGCGACGGTTTTGCTGCCGTGCTCTTGCCCGCCTATCTTCTTGCCATGGGATTGTCGCCCTGGCAGGTCGGCGTTCTGTCCTCCGTGTCCCTCTTTGGCTCCTCGCTGCTGACCCTCACGGTGGGCATGCTCGGTGCGCGTCTTGAGCACCGCCGGCTCCTCCTGGCCGCAGCCGGCCTCATGGCGATGACCGGGATCCTGTTTTCGGTCGCGGAAACTTATGCGATCTTGTTGCTGGTGGCCTTCGCCGGGACGATCAATCCCAGCTCTGGAAGCGTCAGCGTCTTCGTTCCGATCGAGCACGCGGTTCTGTCCCGTGCTGTCGTGCCGAAACGACGCACGGCCCTCTTCGCCCGCTACAGTCTTGTTGGTGCCCTTGCCGGGGCGGTGGGAGCCTTGTCGGCGGCAACCCCGGACCTTCTCGGCCGTAGTGGCATCGACCCCCTGACGGCCATCAAGGGGATGTTTGTCCTCTATGCGATGCTGGGCGTCGCGGGATATCTCATCTATCGGAGGCTCCCGCAGCGTCCGGCTCAGCAAGGCGACCAGAAGCCGAGCGCACTCGGGCCGTCACGGAAGATCGTTTTCAAGCTCGCGGCACTTTTCAGCCTCGACTCCTTTGCCGGCGGCTTTGTCGTCCAGTCATTGCTGGCGCTGTGGCTCTTTCAGAAATTCGACATGTCGCTTGCTGCCGCAAGCCTGTTTTTCTTCTGCTCCGGGCTTCTGTCGGCATTTTCGTTTCCGGTCGCCGCCTGGCTCTCCGGGCGGATCGGCCTGATCAACACGATGGTCTTCACCCATATCCCGTCGAGCCTGTGCCTGATCCTCGCCGCCTTCGCCCCAACCCTGTGGCTTGCCCTGACCTTGCTGCTGGTTCGGGCCGCCCTGTCACAGATGGATGTGCCGACCCGATCCTCCTACGTCATGGCGGTGGTGACCGAAGGCGAACGTGCGGCCGCCGCAAGCGTCACGTCCGTGCCGCGCAGCCTTGCGGCGGCGCTCAGTCCCGCCCTCGCGGGCGCCATGTTCGGAGGACCATTCCTTGCAGGACCGTTCATCCTTTGCGGGATCCTGAAGATCACCTACGATCTGCTTCTGCTCGTGCAGTTCCGTCACATCAAGCCGCCGGAGGAAAGCTAGGAGCGCTGCGCCATACGCCGTCATGCCCGTCCTTCGCACGATGCTTTAAAGCACACGCGCGATCCCACGCCTGGCGGGGATGGCCCGAGGACATGCCGGGGCGCTGATCGCCCCGGCATCCTGGAGATCACTCGAAGCGCTTGATCTTGCTATAGGCGCCGCGGACGTTCAGCGTCACCGTCACGGGTTCGTCACCGCGGTTACGCCAGAACCAGCCGTGATTGCCGGTGAAGGCAGCGGTCATTTCGCCCGACTGGCCCTCGACAGCACGCCCCTTTTCATAGCTGATGCTGTCGCCGGAGCCATCGCCATGCTGGTCGTGGTTCACGACGCCGCCGGTGACGGTCCACTCGAAGGGCACCACGGCACCTTCCTCCATCACCAGCTTGACCTCGGTGCCCTGGCCCGGATCCAGGTCGACCGTGATCGTGTCCGTCCAACCCTCTGCCGGTGCTTCTTGCGCGTAAGCCGTGCCGACGATGAGGCCCAACAGGGCCGAACCGATCGAAGTCTGCGGGCCGACCGGCACCTCTTCCATCTGGCGGTCCATTTCGGCTTCTTCAGCCAGCTGCTGCTTGATCTCGCCCATTTCGGAAAGGCCCAGCACGCGGCCTACGCCGGTCGGATCAATGTTGTATTCCGAGGGCAGCACGACCGTGACCAGGATCGCGGCCGCGACGCCTGCGGCAATGACGGTCGATTTCAGAAGTTGCGCCGAAGTGGGCAGGTCGTCGACAGTGGGTTTCTGTGAATTATGCATGGGGATTTCCTTTGAATTACGAAGCAAGAAGACCGGTCAGCTGATAACCGGCCAGCATGAAGCCAAGGCTCATCATCACGACATTGGCGGTATAGGCATGGCGCCAGAACCCTGTGGTGCGGCGCCAGTAGCTCATGGCGATCAGGATCGCTGACAAGGCCAGCAACTGGCCGATCTCGACGCCCACGTTGAAGGCCAGCAGGTTCACCAACAGCCCGTCGGGCGCAATGTCATAGTCCAGGATCTTGGTCGCCAGCCCCAGGCCGTGGAAGAAGCCGAAGATCAGCGTCGCCGCCTTGGTGTCGGGCTGATAGCCGAACCACCGCTGGAACGCGCCCAGGTTGTCCAGAGCCTTGTAGGCCACGCTGAGGCCGATGATCATGTCGATGAAATAGGCGTTCACCTGCCAGCCGAACATGACCCCCAGTAGCATGGTGGTCGAATGGCCAAGGGCGAACAGGCTGACATAGATGCCGATGTCGCGCGTCCGGTAGAGGAAGAAGATCACCCCTGCCAAAAACAGGATGTGGTCGTATCCGGTCACCATGTGCTTGGCGCCCAGATACAGGAACGGGATGAGGTTCGGCCCGCTGATTTCCTGAATATAGCCCTTGTCGCCTTCGGTGACGTTATGCGCCAGGGCAGGATGGAGGGTCAGGAGCAGGGTCAGTGCCGTCAGCACCAGCAGGATGGCCAGCCGCCACCCGGCACGGTCCAGCCTTGCCCGCTCCCCCGAGAGAAGATGTGTCATTGAGTATTCCGTATGTCCGAGAAAGGTCAGGCCCCGTGGGGCCCGGCGACAGTCTCAGGTGCGGGGAGGTCGTCGCGGCAGGTCCTGGGGCCACCCATCGGCGTCGATCGTGATCAGCATCTGCGTTCGGTCTCGATGGGCATCGCCACCGTCATGTCTGCCCGCCAGAACGGCAAGGCTCTGATGATCGTGATCCGTGGCATCGTGGCCTTGGAACAGCCCGCCCTCATCACCGTGAGAATGACCATGGGCGGCAATCTCCTCGGCCGCGGCGATTGCGGCAGGGCCGTGGGTGGCAACGATGATGACTGGCGCCAGCACGAGAGCCAACACCATCAGAACCGTCATCAGCTGGGCCAAGGCCCCGTCATATCGCATCTGTCCTGCCCTCGGTTACCTGCGACCTTCTGGTGGGTCGGCAAGGCCCTTGCTCAATCCCCCCGGGGGGGATACCAGTGCCTTTATGTCACATTCCCACATCCATGCAAGCCATCCCGATCTGATCAAGCGGCTGAAACGGGCCGAGGGGCATCTGCGCCATGTCATCGGCATGATCGAAGGCCAGCAGCCGTGCCTGGACATCGCCCGCCAGCTGACGGCGGTGGAAAGCGCGGTGACAGCAGCCAAGCGGGTCCTGATCCATGATCACATCGACCACTGCCTTGTTCATGAGACCAGCGATGCCTTGGCCGAGATGAAGGCGATGACAAAGCTTCTGTAAGGAGCCGCAATGCTGGCCATTCTGAGGAACCGCACCTACCGCCACCTCTTCGCAGCCCAAGTGATCGCGCTGCTCGGAACCGGGTTGATGACGGTCGCCTTGGGACTGCTGGCCTATGACCTGGCCGGCGCCAATGCGGGGGCGGTGCTGGGCACGGCGCTGGCCATCAAGATGATCGCTTATGTCGGCGTGGCGCCGGTGGCGCAGGCATTCACGGACCGGTTGCCGCGCCGGTCGCTGCTGGTCGGTCTGGACCTGATCCGGGCTGCCGTGGCGCTGTGGCTGCCCTTCGTGACCGAGATCTGGCAGATCTATCTGCTGATCTTCGTGCTTCAGGCTGCCTCGGCCGCCTTTACACCGACGTTCCAGGCCACCATCCCGGACATCCTGCCCGACGAGGACGAGTATACCCGTGCCTTGTCCTTGTCGCGGCTGGCCTATGACCTTGAAAGCCTGGTTTCCCCGATGCTGGCAGCGGCGCTTCTGAGCGTCATCAGCTTTCACAGCCTGTTCGCTGGCACGGTTTTGGGGTTCCTGGCCTCTGCCGCTCTTGTTCTTAGCGTGCGCCTGCCTGTGCCGCATACTGCCGTCCCGAGGCGCGGGATCTGGGATCGCACCACGCGAGGCATTCGCATCTATCTGGCGACGCCGCGCTTGCGCGGGCTTCTGGCCATCAACCTGGCGGTGTCGGCAGCAGGCTCGATGGTGATCGTCAACACGGTTGTTCTGCTCAAGGCGAGCTTCGGTCTGGCCGAGCCGCAGGTGGCGCTGGCACTGGCGGCCTTCGGCGCGGGTTCGATGATCGCGGCTCTGGCGCTGCCTCGTGTGCTGGAGCGTCTGTCAGACCGCCCGGTGATGATCACCGGCGCAGCCGGGCTGGCCCTTGGCACAGCGGCCGGTGTGGCAGTGGAGAGCTATGGCTGGCTTCTGGCCCTGTGGCTGATTTTGGGTTTTGGCTATTCGGTGGCTCAGACGCCGCCGGGCCGGCTGCTGCGCCGTTCGGCTCACCCGGAGGATCGCCCGGCGATCTTCGCGGCGCAGTTCGCCCTGTCGCATGCCTGTTGGCTGATCTGCTATCCGCTGGTTGGTCAGCTGGGCGCGACGATGGGCATGGATGTTGCCTTTGTGGCCATGGCACTGATCAGTCTTGTCGGAGTTGGACTGGCCTGGCGGTTTTGGCCGAACGGCGATCCAACCGACATCGCGCATCAGCACCCCGATCTTCCCGAAGGTCATCCGCATCTGGTTGCGTTTGGAAGGCATGGGCACCACCATCACCCGGTGGTGATCGATGATCTCCATGCGCAGTGGCCAGCCAGATAGCATCTTCTAAGTTGACGACCCGAGCCCGCGATCCTGGAGCTGTCCTGAAAAGGGAGAAACCATGATGCTGCACATGCATCTCCCACCGGCATGTGACCATCAGCTTTGGGTTCTTCTCGACCGCGGCAACAATAGGCTGTGTTCATCGACCATGCACCAAGGCAGGGGAATCGCATATGAACTTGGCGGTCTGAGCGGCGCCCCTTGCGGCTGAGGGCTTGATGGATTCTGGGAGTGGA
>NZ_JAPTYD010000070.1 GCF_026913015.1 Paracoccus benzoatiresistens | reverse complement strand
AGGTTTCCGGCTTACCAACCCGCAGCGATCAGCACCTATCCCCGAAATCACTCAGACCGGTGAGGCTGCCCTCCAGACGGGCATGCCCGTCTTCCGTTCAGCCTCACCGGCCAAGCTGGTTGTCGGCGCCGGCGCATTGCCTCGCCAGAATCGTTCCCCACAGATGACTTGTTGCGTCACTAGAAATGTTCCCGGAGCAAATCTGTTCGGGGGCGAGCATGAGGCGGGTCAGCATGGGAACGAGAGACGAACTTTTGGTGGCGGTTGCGGCGCGGTATCGCGGCGCCACGCGTGGCGAGAAAGGGCGCATTTTGTCCGAGTTTGCGGAAATCACCGGGTATCATCGCAAGCACGCGGAACGGCTTCTCCGGAAAGAGCCCGTTGCGGAGCGATCTCGGTTCCGACCGGAACGGCGGGTCTATGACCAGGCAGTCAGGGAGGCTCTGGTGGTCCTGTGGGAAGCGTCCGACCGGATCTGCGGCAAACGGTTGAAACCGCTCATTCCGGTCTTGATCCCTGCGATGGAACAGCATGGACATCTGACATTAGACGAGGTGGTCCGCACTCGGCTTCTGGAGATCAGCGCCGCCACGATCGACCGCGCTTTGGCTGCCGTCCGCTCGACCGCCTCTGGTGGCCGGCACCGGCGGAACGCGCACGCCTCGGCCGTGCGCCGGAGCGTGCCGGTCCGCACCTACGCCGATTGGGATGATCCGGCACCGGGGTATATGGAGGCTGACCTTGTGGCGCACAGCGGCCCGTCCGCAAGCGGCAGCTTCGTTCAGACATTGACCCTCACCGATGTGGCGACAGGCTGGACGGAATGTGCGCCGCTGCTGTTTCGTGAACAAAGTCTGCTGAGCGAGGTGTTGACCGCTCTGCGCCCGATCCTGCCATTTCCGTTGCTCGGCTTCGATACGGACAATGACAGCGTCTTCATGAACGAAACGATCAAGGACTGGTGCGAGGCCGCGGGCGTCGAGTTCACCCGATCACGGCCGTATCGAAAGAATGACCAGGCCCATGTTGAACAAAAGAACGGAGCCGTGGTCCGTCGAATGGTCGGCTACCGTCGGTATGCAGGGCTTGCCGCAGCCCGTGAACTGGCGTGCCTGTATCGCAGCATGAGGCTCTTCGTGAACTTCTTCCAACCGTCGTTCAAATTGGTGGAGAAGACGCGCGACGGCGCGCGTGTGACGAAGCGTTACCTCGCTCCCCTGACACCTTTCCAGCGCGTGATGGCACATCCAGCCGTCTCGGAAGCTGCCAAGGCTGAATTCTCGGAGCAGTTTGCACGCCTAGACCCGGTCGTGCTGCTGCACGACATTCGGCAGTCTCAAGCTCGGCTGACGGCGCTGACCGACACAGAGACCTTCGCTAACGATAGCGTCCCCCGGCAAGCAGATGTCGAAGATTTCCTCAGCGGTCTCCGGCAAGCGTGGAAGGAGGGAGAGGTCCGGCCCACATCGCGGAGAAAACCGCCGGTTCCACGAGGGCGGCGGCGGCCGGATCCTCTTGCGAGAGTGACCGATGAGCTGAAAGCGTGGTTTCTGGAAGACCAGTCACAGACGGGGCATGATCTTCTCAGGAAATTGCAGGCTGCATATCCAAACATCTATTCCAGCGGATTGCTTCGAACCGTTCAACGTCGCCTGAAGGTATGGAGAGGCGAACTGGCACGGGAACTGGTGTTTGGCGTCGGCCCATGCGCGACACCATTGATGGCCTGTGACGCGCTGCGCAATGTGGAAGCTTCGCGCGTCACAGGCCATCAGCTCTCGTCTTTCAGGGAGGCAGCAGGAACCGCTCAGGAACATTCAGTTGAGGCAACGGCCTGAGCGATCAGGAACATTCTTGGATGCGGCAATACGCCGGCCATGGTGTTTGTCGCCCAACACAGAACCACCGAACTGACAACCAGGCGACACTTCTCAGGTAGAGCTGCGTTAACTATTACCAAAATATCCCGTTCATCATTGTTTTGATGGGGAACAGACAAGGAAGGTTTGGATTTTCTTGCATTTCTAGCCGCGCAGCTTTGCCCGGTTTTTCAGTAATTGCGGAGGAAAAAGAGTGAACCGGTTCAAGTTCGAGACGACCCCCGAATGCCCTTGCGGAGAGTATGTGCTTATCGGTGACAGCCGCTTTCGGGTGGAAGTCCAGGATGAGGCAAACTTCCTGGTGGTCGAGGTTTCACTCCCCGACGCTCTCTTCTTCAAGATCACCCATCATGGCCGCCACGCCGAGTTGCAGCCAGCGCTGAATGAGGCGGCCGATCGCGCTGTCCCGATCCAGCCTCGCCAGCCTTGGCGGGCCAGTCATCGGGCATACGCGTAGAGACCAAGGACCAAACTCTACGCCCTGCAGGCTGCTGTCAGGACAGCTCGTAGACGCGGTTGTCGAAGCTCAAGGCTTCGATGTCGGCGAACAGATCGGTTCCGTCGGGCGAGCCTTGGCGAAGGTCCCTGATCTGCCCGAAGCAGACTTCTGTTGTCCGATCCCCTACCAGCTACTGAAGGTTCTGACAGACGAGGCCGTAGCTCGCTGCGCCTCTGGGGCCTGTCCGCTCGACGCGGTCTTCGATCTTGTCCGGGCCGAGATCCTCCATGCCGATCCAGCCTTCGCACTGCGGATCGGCTTGGCGAGCCTGGATGCCGACAGCTTCGCCCCTGTCTATTTCGCAGCAAGAGAGGCCGCCGATCCCTTCCGCTGGGCGCGCAGGAACCTCGAGGAGGTGGAGCGGAACAAGGCGGACAAGGTCACCGTCCCGTGGCGTTATACCCTGCTGCGGATGCACGAAAAGGTCGAGACCATCGTCTCGGAACTGCCCGAGGCTGACCGCAAGCGGTTCGATGCGGGCCTCAAGAAGGTGTTCGTCGACAACTATGCCGCCGTGCCGTCCGAATTCATCCGGCGACTGCTCGCCCTCCGCGACGCCGGGATCCTGTCGATCCTGGCGCTTGGGGATGACTACGACCTGCAGCGTGAGCCGTCGCGGACCACGATCAGGAACGACAAGGGGAAACATGTCTTCGAGGTCTTTATTGATGCGCGCGGACAGAAGTCGCTGACCAGCCAGGACATGCCTTTCCCGACCCTGCGCGAAGCGCTGCTGCAAGCCGGCCAGGACGTGCCAGAGGTCGCCGAGGACTACAGCCTGATCGGCGTGCCGGATTACGCAGGACGGCTGACGCTGGCCTCCATCCCCTACCTGATGCATGACCGGCCCTTCGTGCAGGGGATCACGGCCTGCCATGACATTGCCGCAGCCATCGCAGCGGGCGCGGCAACGGGCAGACGACGGCGGCTGGCGGCTGGCGGCTGGCGGCTGGCGGCGGAAGCATAGGGGAGTTCGCGGGTCCGCAAGGGTGAGAAGTCAGATTTGGTATTCCAACAGGTTGATGAACTTCCCTCAGGCTTGGCGGTGCCCTCATTGCGGACAGTTGCGGCCCAGGCCGCGGTCGACATCTCACGCCTGCCGTGCAGCGCATTCCTTCATGAACGCCAGGATATCCGATGCCCGCGGCGGGTGAAGGGGTGCATCGTGATCGGCCGCCCAGTCGAAGAGGGACGTCGTCTTCGAGGTGCCATAGCCCATCGACCATGTCGGAAAGCTGCGGGTTGCCATCTGCTGCTGGTCCAGGACCTCGACATCACCGTGCCTGTCGTCTGACCTGATCCTGTCGAAGGTTTTCAGGACTTCAGGTTCTGGACCCTCGAGCCACTGGTAGTAGATGTCGCTTTCCCGATGCAGGAAGCCAGTCAAACCCGCTTCGGCATTCTTGTGCCGCGATGTGGCCAGAATGGCTCGCTCGGCAGCCTCTCCTTTCGGGGTAAGCGCCTCACTCCGATAAAGGATTGCCATGTATCTCATCCGCATGACGTCATCGGCATTTTTGTGCGTGTCAAGTAACATGTGGAACACCGGAACTCATGCCGGGCCACAGTCCTTTTGCCCATGAACAAGAAGGATCAGGCGAAATGGACCGGCACAGCCCTTATGCCCTCGTGGCAGACGATGACGCGCTCATCCGGATGGACGCCTGCGAGATCCTGAAGGAGGCAGGCTTTCGCTGCCACGACGCCGCAACGGCTGAGCAGGCTGTGGAGCTTCTCGGCACGTCCGGCCAGAACGTGCAATTGCTGTTCACGGACGTAAGTATGCCCCCGGGCAAGATGACCGGGTTCGACCTGGCACGGCACTGCGCGCAGAACTGGCCGCATATCGACATTCTTGTGGCCTCGGGCGGACCTCCGCCTGGCCCTGGAGACATGCCGGACGGTGCCCTCTTCATCAGCAAGTCCTTTACGCCCGACGTGGTTCGCGAGCACCTGATGAAGATCCTTCCCGAAGGCCGCCGCCCTGAGCCGCTCGAAAAGGGCGTTGACTGAGTTCTGCCCGCCAAAGGAGCGCGTGATGCGCCATATCGATCATGTCGTGGTCGCTGTCAGGGATCTGGACGGGGCCGCCGATCTTTACGCCCGCCTGGGCTTTCAGGTCGGGCCGCGCAACCGCCATCCTTGGGGGACCGAGAACCGGATCATCCAGTTCCGGCAGTCATTCATCGAGCTGATCACGGTTTCCGAGACTGCAGACATCCCGCCGCATGTCGCGGGCCACTTCAGCTTCGGCGCGTTCGTGCGAGATTACCTGCAACGTCGCGAAGGACTGGCAATGCTGGTGCTGAGCAGCGCCGATGCCACAGCCGACGCCGCGCGCTTTGCGCAGGACGGCATCGGGAATTTCGCCCCTTTCCGGTTCGAGCGGACCGGCAGGCGCCCCGATGGCAGCGCCACACATGTCGCCTTCAGCCTGGCCTTTGCGGTGGACAACCAGGCACCCGACCTTGGCTTCTTCACCTGCCAGCAGCATTTCCCCGAGGCTTTCTGGAACGAGGCATTGCAACGCCATCCGAACGGCGCCACCGCCATCACGGGCGTCACCATCGCCGCGCCGCGTCCCCAAGATCATGCAGGCTTCCTTTCGGCCTTCACCGGATCGCCGACGGCGGATCCGACGCAGGTTTCTCTTGCCGGAGGCGCGATCACGGTGCGCCCGGGCGAAGCGCCCACCTTTGTGGGCTTCAACCTCCAGGTGCCGGACCTGGAACCCGTGGCCCGAAACCTCAGCGCCTCAGGCATTGCGTTTACCCACCGGGCAGAAGAAGTGGCTGTTGAAGCCGATGTTCTTCATGGCGTCAGACTGTCTTTTGCCTGTCAGCCAGCCTTCGCAGACGCAATCTCGACAAACGGTGCAGTTTGACCCTTTCACGCAGCGTCAATGTCTCAGCTACCAGAGGATAAGCCCGCACCGGATTAACCCCCTCCCCTCAGACGCGATCACACCCGATGGCCGAGACTGAAACGGAAAGCCCGGCGCAGGAACGCCGGGCATCACAAGGAGGGAGAGTGGGAGAAAATTGTGACCGCATCCGCCGGCCACTGGGCTTCGGAGTGATGAACGCGTCGCGGTGGTCGCGGTTCCGCTGGAAAGCGGAGCGGCTCTGTCGGCACGCAGGCTTGCCGCTGTTCGGCCGCCGGCCTTCAGGTGCATGAAGTCGATCACAAGAATCCGGACCTCCTGTTCGCCGTAAGCCCGCACCAAGACGATTCATGCAAATACGACCTGCGGCTCGAACGATAACCCTCCTTCGAAAAACAGAAACACCACTCCAGGCGCTACAGGCACGACACAATTATAAGTTGTAACGATATGGTTGCCTTACCGCTGCGGTATGGTTAGCCTTCAAGTTGACCACGGCAAGAACCGAAGACCCGCCCTGCCAGGCGGGTCTTTCTTGTTCACAGAATGGCCCGCGCCACGCGGATCATCTGAAGCAGCTCGTAGTTTGCGTCGTTCAGCCGCACGACTTGCCCGTTCACAACGGCATAGTTCTCATCGTCGCCCCGCTGCGGCAGACGGTATACGCTGGCCAGTTCATCCTGGGTCAGGGCTGCCGTCGGGGCAATCGGCGCTCCTGCCGGAAGCTCAGGCACCTGTGCCATCTGGTTCACCAAAAGCAGCGTGTCGTAATCCTTCTGGTCGAGCAGAACAGGCATTCCGTCGATCAGAGCATGGCGATAGCCTTCGGGTGCGGGATCAAGGTCGAAGAGCGTCGCGATCTGGTCCGATTGCAAAAGCAGAAGCTCAGGGTCGGGGTCGACACCGGCCTCGGACCTGAGCCATTCGTCGCGGCGCTCGACCCAGATCGTGTCGTAGTCATCCTGATCATACGACGCCCACTCCTCGTAGGTCACACCTTCCCTGGCCAGTCCAGGCGGAACGCAGGGGGGATCCTTCTTCGCAAGGCCCGGCGGACAGTTGCGGTAGGCGATCAGCTCATCGTCAGGGATATCGGCGACCAGCAGCTGCGGTGTGACCACTGCGAGCGCTGTCGCGGCCAGAAGACGCTTCATGTCCCGCCCGTCAGGAGCCGGCGTCGAAAGGGTGCGGTCCAGAACCTCTTCGCGTTCCGCCGTAGTAAAGCCGCGGCGGCCGTTTCCATGTCCGTGCGATGCATGCCTGGCAGCCTTGGCATTCGTCCTGAGCTGCCGCCCATCAGCATGGTCTGGATTTCCGGCGCGACCGGCGGGATGATCCCTCCCCTTCCCTGCCCCGGGCTGCTCATTGCGGCCATGGGCCCTGTCGGGACCGTGGTCGCCGTTGCCGGCTTTGCCATGGCCCTTCCCCACCGCCTTGCCGTTGCCCTGCCCTTTGGCTTTGTCGTCCTTGGCCAGCCAGAGCTGCTCCACAGTCGAGGCTTCCAGGGGCGCGAGGCCGCCTTGGGTATGGATCGGGCCGGCAGCGAGCTGTGTCGATGTCAAAGCGAGCGCAACGGCGCTGCTGATAAGGAACGTGTTCATGTCAGACGCCTTTCGTTTGAAAATATCAACATGCCACTCCTGCGACGCGTTCCCTTCGCCCTGGAGCCAACGAAAGAGAGCGTGCCGGACTTGTCTTGGCAGATCCTGGAAAGAAGCTGCCGGAATAGCGGCAGAGCTTATCGAAAAGGTCCTAACCTGACTCGGCTATGACCAGCATCGCGCCGCGAAGATCCTGGCGCCGCCCGCTGAAGCGCCCAGGACTGCCAGGACCAGCAGTGTCGCGACAACCAGGAACCGGAACTGCAAGGGGCACGGGGCGTTCCTGACACCGATCAGACATACTCCTGTTTGACCCAGAAAACGTCAAAAATCGACCGCCTTGATCAGCGAAGGACCTTCGAATGAAGCGGGGCCGACAAATACAATCACTGCGAGGCCATGACGTCGAAGGGATGGTCTTCGAGCAGGCAAAGAAGGGAAAGAGCGTGTAATGAAGATCCTCATGGTTCTCACCTCCCATGATCAACTGGGAAACACCGGCAAGAAAACCGGCTTCTGGCTGGAGGAGCTTGCCGCGCCCTACTACGTCTTCAAGGATGCGGGTGCCGAGATCGTTCTGGCATCTCCAAACGGAGGCCAGCCGCCGCTGGACCCCAAGAGCAACGAGCCTGACTCCCGGACCGACGCAACCAACCGCTTCGAGGCCGACGCCGAGGCCCAGGCAAAGCTGGCTTCGACCGAAAAGCTTTCGTCCATCAACCCGCATGACTTCGATGGCATCTTCTATCCGGGCGGTCACGGTCCGCTCTGGGATCTTGCCGAGGATCCTGCCTCGATCTCGCTGATCGAGACGTTCATCGGCGCTGACAGACCCGTTGCCCTGGTCTGCCACGCCCCGGGCGTTCTTCGGCATGTGCAGGGGCAAGATGGCAAGCCACTTGTTGAAGGCAAGGAGGTCACGGGCTTTACCAACACCGAAGAGGAAGCCGTGGGTCTCACCAGGATTGTTCCCTTCCTTGTGGAGGATGAACTGGCCGCAAAAGGGGGACGCTTCACGCGGGCCGACGACTGGACCTCTTATGTGGTGCAGGACGGCCTTCTGATCACCGGTCAGAACCCGGGTTCCTCTGAGGAAACGGCGCAGCGGCTTCTATCTGCCTTGAAGAGTTCGCAGACCAGCTGATCAGCAGCGTGCCAAAGGGAAGTGACCCACCCTGCACACAGATGCCAGCGAAGGGCGGTCACATCCTCAACGCCGTTAGCAAACTGCCTGACGCGGACAGAGCGAGCGGAGGTGTCGGCGTCACCGCAGCCATTCACCAAACCGTCTTTCCCCTTCCGGATGAAACACGATCACCCGCGACGCAGGCAGGCGACGCGCCCATGACAAGGCAAGAACACGATCGAGCACGGCCTTTCCGAGCCTTCCGGCCAGATGATGCCGCCGCTGGCTCCAGTCGAGGCAGGCGCGGCAGAGCGGACGGTTGCTGGCGGGCAAGTCACCTTGCTGCAGCCCCAGGTCGGCCAGCTTCGTCCATCCCTTGTCCGTCACGTCCAGATCGCGGCCCAGCCAGCCCTCCTCCAGCATCCGGTCATAAAGCATGACGCCCATCTCTCCGGCCAGGTGGTCGTAACAGATCCGCGCCTTGCGGAGAGAGAGGTCCCTGGGACCCGTGCGCAAAGGGGGAACGGCATCGCTGGAGAAGACCATCAGCGCTTCCAGAAGCGCGCCCACATGGGAGCCCGCCAGCCGGAAGTAGCGGTGCCGCCCCTGCGCCTCGACGACCAGGACCTCACCCTCGACCAGCTTGGCCAGATGGCTGCTGGCCGTCTGCCTGGTGATGCCGCCAACACCTGCCAGCTCGGTTGCGGTCAGGGCGCGCCCGTCCATCAGGGCCAGCAGCATGGCGCTGCGGGCAGGATCGGCAACCAGGGCGGCGATGCGCGCAATCTCGGGACCTTCTTTCATGGTTCGACGCTAATCGAACCATCCCGATGCGGCAATCGGTTAGCAGGAGGGACAGCAAGAAGGGCCAGCCATGATCACCTGCATCATCACCTATGATATCGATCCGAACCGGCGCGACCTGTTTGACGACTACGCCCGGACCTGGGGCCAGTGCATCCCCCGCTGCGGCGCCGAACTGATCGGCTACTTCGCGCCTCACGAGGGCTCGGCAAGCACCGCCTTTGGTATCTACTCGCTGCCGTCGATGGCCGAATACGAGGCCTATCGCGCAAGGCTTGCCGCCGATCCCCTGGGCCGGCAGAACTATGACTTTGCCCGGCGCGAAGGCTTCATCCGCCGCGAGGACCGGCTGTTCGTCAGACTGGCCTCGGCACCGCATGGTGACCGCGCATGATCGCCGTCATTTTCGAAGCCTGGGTGCCCGGCGAAGCCCAGGGGGAATATCTGGATCTTGCCGCCGAGTTGCGGCCCTTGCTGGCCGACCTCGACGGGTTCATCTCCATCGAGCGGTTCCAGAGCCTGACAACGCCGGGCAAGGTGCTGTCCCTGTCCTTCTGGCGCGACGAGAGAGCCATCGCGCAATGGCGCAATCTGCCCGAGCACCGCCGCGTGCAGGCGGCCGGACGGGATCGCGTGTTTGCCGCCTATCGCCTGCGCATCGCCGCCGTCGCTCGGGATTACGGCATGACCTCCAGAGATGAGGCACCAGCCGACAGCCGCCTGATCCATGCCGAGGGGAGACAATCCACCAACGCCACGCAAACATGGGCGTCACAGAACAGCATGTAGCTCCGGTGTTCGGTGAGGCAGTTTGCATTAACGGGGCTGCCGTGATCAGGTGAGCGCTCAGCCATGAAAGGGCGCATCATGACAGAACCGGAAGAAGACCGGCAATCGGATGAGATTGTCGCCAACCGCATCAGGTTTGCGTGCAACTCGATGGGCATGTCCGATGTCGAAGGCCAGGACATGGCGCGACGTGCGGTGGCGTTGCGGGCGAAGGCGCATGCCAAGAGGGGCCCCGATGACTAAGAACACGGACCAGCACGTCCGCGAAGGCTATGGCACACTGTTCGAGGCGATCTTGCAGGCTTGCGCGGAGGCAGGGCTGAAGGAGGAGGCCGCCACAGATATTGCCGTGAGAACAGTGGAGATCGTGCAGGCGGGGAACATGACGCCGTGGCAAGACGATCACCCTCAATGACTGCTCGGCAAGGTGATGCGAACGTTCGACCTAGTGCAGTAGAGGCGTGACAGGTGCCTGATATTTACGTGTCGCAGCTGCCAGTCGGAAAACACCTCGGCCTATAGGTGCAGGGCATCCGACACCTTTACCTACGAAAGCACCCTCTCCAGCGCGGCCATCAGGCGTCTTTCGGAGACCGGCTTCTGGACATTCTCGGCTCCGGCCAGGACCTCACTGCCGTCGAAGGTGAAGATGTCATAGGCCGAGGAAAGCACGAAGGGGATATCGAGGCTCCGCAGGCGCCGGGCGACCGGCACCACCGGTTGGCCACGCAGGTTGCCGTCCAGCACGGCAACGTCAGGGCGGGTGTCCTCCAGAAGCCGCAGCGCGCCTTCCACCGATCCGGCCGGTCCCAGGACCCGGTAGCCATTGTCCTCCAGCATCATCTGAACATCCAGAGCGATCATCATCTCGTCCTCGACGACCAGCACCAAAGCGCGGCCGTCCCGAGGGCACTGAACGGATTTATCAGGCATCGGCTGACCAGGGGCAGTTACTGAGGAAATTTCAGATCAGCCACCAAACCGTCTTGTCGGTAGCTCAGTTCCGCCTAGCCCTTGAGATCATGCTGAATGGCAAACTGGATCAGATGCGTGCCAAAGCCGCGAACATCGGGCGGGGAGGCTTCAGGTCCGTTGCTTTCTCGCCAGCAGAGATGAACCTCAGGATGGCCGTTCTCATCCTTGGCAAGGCTCCAGGCAAGGTCCAGGTGTCCACCTGGAACGGACAGGGCGCCGTGCTTGAGTGCGTTCGTGGCCAGTTCATGCAGGATCATGCCCAGCGACATGGCCTGCCTGGGCAGCAGGGCAATAGCCCCCTCCCCTTGCAGCGTGATGGCGCTTGTTTCCTCGAGCCAAGGCTCCATGACCGCGCGGACCAGCTGAGCCAAGTCTGCTTCGGCCTTTTGGCTCGAGACGGCCAGTGACCGGCCCAAGGCATCAAAGCGGCCGAGAAAGTCGTCTCGGTATTCCTCCGCACTGCGTCCCTCCACCTCGGTGCGCCGGGCGATCGCCCGGGTCACCGCCATCAGGTTCTTGATCCGGTGGCTCAGTTCCCCGATGAGAATGTCCTTGTCGTCGTCGGCCTGCCGCTTCTCGGTGGCGTCCACGATGGTGAGGAGCAGGATGCGTTGGCCGCTGTCGGGATGGCGCAGCCGTTGGGCACTGACCAGCATGGTGCGCCGGCCGATATGGGGAAACTCTGCCCGCACCTCATAGTCGATGACCGAGGTGCTCCTAGGAATGACCTGGTCCATCAAGAAGCGCAATTCCGGGATGTTCCACTGACCATCGCCGAGTTCGGCAAAGGCAGTCCCGATCGTCTCGTCCCGGCTCATGCAGAAGGTGTCGTAAAACGCCGGACTGGCGCTCAGGACCCGGAAGTCGTCATCCAGCACCACCAACGGATCGCGGAGCGTGTTGACGATGCTGACAGCCTGCACATGCGAGCCGCGCAACAGGCGGTAGAGTTCGTCAAGATCCATGGCTGTCTCCGCGGCCCCGCTTCCTGATAAGGCATAGTTGCTCAAGGCCGTATTGAATAGAGATATCATCGACGATGACGCGCGCGGCAACATGCTCTTGCGTTCCTGCCCCCGATTGCGCTTCAACGGTGTGTCACGCCGTCACCGGGATATCACCATGTCGCTTCTGGACGAAAACCTGCAACAGCATTTTGCCGCGATCGTGGAAGGCTCCGATGATGCGATCGTGGCCAAGGATCTGGGCAGCATCATCCTGAGCTGGAACCCCGCCGCGGAGCGCATCTTCGGCTATCGGGCCGACGAGATGCTGGGCCGGTCCATCACCCTGCTGATCCCCGAGGATCGGCAGCATGAGGAGGTCGACTTCATCAACCGGCTGCGCCGGGGCGAGCGTATCCAGCACTTCGAGACGATGCGGCGCAAGAAGAACGGGCAATTGTTCCCGATCTCGGTCAGCATCTCGCCGATCCGCAACAGGCAGGGCCAGGTCGTCGGCGCCTCCAAGATCGCGCGGGACATCACCGCCCAGCACCGCGCCGCCGAGCAGCAGCGCCTGCTCTTGTCGGAGATGAAGCACCGGGTCGGAAACAGCTTTGCGATCGCCAGCGGCTTGCTGAACCTGTGTGCCCGGCAGGCCACCACGATTGACGACCTGGTTGTTCAGACGCGCGGTCGCTTCCTGGCCCTGGCTGCCGCCCATTCCCTCACAGCGCCTGCCGCACCCGTCGAGGATGCCGCTGTCTTCGAGAGACGGCCTCTGCGCGGGCTAATCGAGGCGATCCTCAAACCCTTTGCCGGATCGCTTCCCATCGATCTCGCCGTCGAGGACGTCCTGGTCGGACAGGCCGCCGTCACGCCGCTGGCCTTGGTCTTCTACGAGCTGTGCACGAACTCGGTCAAATACGGGGCGTTGTCTCAGGACATCGGTGGACTGGCCATCAGCAGCGAGCGCCGGGGAGACCGCCTGATCATCCACTGGGACGAAACATTCGCGCCAGTGCAAGCAGGATCAGCCGTTCAGGGACAGGGCTTCGGCACAGTCATGTGTGAACTCGCCGTGCGAGATCAGCTGGACGGGTCATTCCGGCGGCAGTTCACGAACAGCGGCATGCACGCGAGCCTGGACCTCAGTCACGCGCGTCTGTCTGCTGATCTCCAGGACAGCGGCACCTGACGGACCTTGAGCGTTCCGCGGGGGGGCCGGGAAGAGGAGATGCTGAAGAGCGATGATGGTCCGCCAAGAGGTATTTTCCAGCCGAGCGGCGGCACTCGGAAAACACACCACACAGGGCCGCTCGGCTGATGGGACTGTTATGCCGGAGGCAGACCTTCGCGGCAACTTATCGAAATGGACAGCTTTCGGTTGTGGGTGACCAAGAGCGTGCACGCTATGGTTAACGCGCCGGCCCGGACACATCCCAAGCGCGCAGGGCAATAATCTCCCTTAGGTTGTAAGTTACTGAAATATGTGGAAATTTCCGGAACTTTTCCGCGCTTAGATCGTTTTAACCATGATTGCTGGAGAGAGCGGTCGAGTTTTTCTGTTTCGAGTTCTGGTTTTCAGCGAGCCCCGCCCTTCCGGCGGGGCTTTTTGCTGCGCGGTGGCCAGGCCCGATCAACCTCAAGCTGCTGATCGGCGGATATGAGGTTTTATGGGTCGGAAACCGCGCAGGCGCGGGGGTACGCCGGGGTTGTGCGGTCTAGGGGTCCGCAGCCGCGTCGCGCTGCGCCAGGCGCAGCGCCGCCGCAAGCTGCCGGGCCAGCGCCTTCAATCGGGGCGGCAGGTCGGGTTTAGGGGGTGAGGGAGCAGTCAGCACATCTGTCATGGCGCGCTGAACCGGGCAGAGTGACAAAGGTTCCAAGACGCGAAAGGCCCTCACAACCATGCCAGGTGCAAGGGCCTCCCATGAAGGATGTTCGACGAGTCCTCACCTAATCTGAACCGGGCCGTTTAGAAAAGGTTCCAGACGGCTGAAAAGCAGGGGCGCGAGATCGCCGGGTTGTGCGTTTCAAGGTTCAAGCGCGTCACAAAGCAGAGGGCTTGGCCTTGAGGGACGATTCAGAATTTTTGGGATTTCCGGGGCGCATGATGGGGGCCGCTCCCTTTACAGGGCTGATGGAAAGTCTGGCCGCTATTGGATTGCTTGCGGCGGTCGGCACTGAGGCCGCAAAAGACTTTACGAAAGATGAGCTGATCAACCTGCTGTATCAGATCCAGTCCGAGCAGGGCAAAGCTGTCACTTTCACCGGTGCGTCTTGAGACGAAGTGAGAGCCATGAACCGGCACATGAGAAAGACCATGCGCAGCAACGGCTGAAGGCAGCGAAACGTGTCACGCTGCCTGTTACAGTTCCACCAACCTCGCCATGTCTGGCGGCGAGACCAAGATCAAGATGGTCCAGCGCCATATCCGCCAAGGGGAGGACCATGTTGCCCGTCAGCGCGAGATCGTGGCAGGCCTTCCCCCCGGACAGCGCCCTGGCAAAGACCTCGCACCAGCTCCTGGCCCAGTTCGAAGACGCCCTGGACGGCCATCGCGAGCATCTAGCCAGGCTACTGGGCTAGGCAAACCCTCGTGCCATTGCTCTGACCAGGGTTGTGCGGTGTAGAGGGTCGCAGCTGGATCGGGTGCGCCTGGCGCCGACGGTTCCTGGTCACAGCCGGAGCCAACACTAGTCCGTCTGGCCCATCGCCTCAGGTGTGGCAAACCCGAAGGCTTCGACGAAGCTGCGATTTTGGTCGCGGTTCTTCTTGCTGTCGGCCCGCAGCCCGCGATGGAACAGAATGGCGTTCAGTTCATGGTTGCCCATGACGGCGACGGCACCAGCATCGAACAGGCCGCGCACGCAGTCGAGGACGGTGCGGTTGCAGGCCCCCTGCCCCCCGTCGCGGCAAGGGTGGCCTCCAGCCGCCAGGTAATCTTCCTTCCGATTGGGTTCGGCAGGGGGAGCGTGTCATGGCGCATCTGTTCTGGCTTTCGGACGCAGCCTGGTTGTCCATCGAGCCGCATCTACCGCGCGGCCTGCCTGGCAAACGCGCGTGGACGACCGACGGGTCATCTCGGGCATTCTCCATGTTCTGAAGACAGGGTGCCGCTGGCGTGATGTGCCGGCCGCCTATGGTCCACCCACCACCATCTATAACCGCTTCACGCGCTGGTCGCATCGGCCGATCTGGCAACGCATGTTCAAGCGCATGGCAGCCGCAGGGCCGGTGCCGGAGGAGCTCTG
>NZ_JAPTYD010000006.1 GCF_026913015.1 Paracoccus benzoatiresistens | reverse complement strand
ACATGCGCCCGGTCGGCGGCAACGACATGGGACAGGTCGTTCTGGTTGAGGTCAAGGGACATGGCGGGGCTCCGGATAATGTGGCTGGCTTGCAAGGCCGGCGCGGTCTGAATTCCACGAAAACCCTTACGCTGGCGAAAGGCAAGAGAAAGCCGTGGCGCCTGCTGGGGAACAGACCCCCGGTGAGACGGGGACTGGCCCTGCAACGCCCGGCAGACCCACTGCGCACCCGGCAGATGGAGGACGGGCCCGCCCGGGCCTTATTCGTCGGGGCTTCCCTCGCGCAGGGCAGCCACCACCTCGGCATCGCTGACCTGCGCGAAGTCGCGATAATGCAGACCGACCGCGCGAAAGGGATCCGGGGTGCGCAGGCAGACGATGTCATCCGCAACCCCCCGCAGCCGGTCCAGGGCCTCGGCGGGGGCGACAGGCACGGCAACCACGATCCGGGCGGGGTTCTGCCGCTCCAGGCCCAGAAGCCCGGCGCGCATCGTGGCGCCGGTGGCGATGCCGTCATCGACCACGATGGCGGTCCTTCCCCCGATCGGGACAGGCCTGCGGTCGCCAAGATAGAGCTTCCTGCGCCGGTCGATTTCCTGCAGCAGGCGCGGCACCTCGGTTTGCAGGTAGCCATCGGCGGCAAGACGGGACGGCACGCCCTCGTTCATCACGACTTGCGGATTGTCGCCGTCCACGACCGCGCCGATGGCGAATTCGGGATAGCCCGGCGCCCCGATCTTGCGCACGAACAGCACGTCCAGCGGAGCCTTCAGCTTCCGCGCCACCGGCAGCGCGACCGGCACGCCTCCGCGCGGCAGGGCAAGAACGACGCATTCCTGACCATGGTAGGGCGCAAGGCGATCCGCCAGCTGCCGTCCGGCATCGACCCGGTCGGAAAAGAGGCTGTTGTTCAGGCCAGACATGTCACAGGCCGAAGGGCCAGGTGTCGGGCAGGTCGTGCTGCAGGTCGGGCTGTCGGCCCCCGTCCCCCACGGTGAACAGCGCCTGCGTCTGTTCGAACCAGATCCAGCCATCGTATTGCCGCCCCGCATTGGCCTGCATGTAGTGGCTGAGCCGTTCGCTTTCCGGCCGGTAGATCACGCCGATGAAGCGTTGCAGCAAGGGCCGCGACAGTTGCGCGGCCAGATCCCGATCATCACGAAAGTCCAGCAGGAATCGGTCGATGCCGCTGTCGCGGCAAAGGCGCTCGAAGCTGTCGGAACGGGACGGCAGGACGGTCTTGACCTCGGCCGCCGCGTCCCAGTCGCTTGCCGCCGTGACGGTGCCGCGGTCGGTGCCGAAGCCGACCAGGACAACGCCCGACCCCCAACGTTCGCGGGCAAGCTGGCCCAGGTTGTGCTCGCCAAGGCGGCTGCCCATCTCGGTCTGGCGTGCATCGCCGATATGCGAGTTATGCGCCCAGACCACGGCCCTGGCTTCCGTCCCGCCCGCCTGCAGCAGATGGTCCAGCGTCTCGACCATGTGGCTGTCGCGCAGGTTCCAGGACTCGGCCCCGCCCTGGTACATGACGCGGTAGTAACGTTCGGCCGAGGCGACAAGCCGGGCGTTCTGGGCCGCATCCAGCTGGTCCCGGCCTTCCAGGGCCCGGGCCAACAATTCGCGGCATTGCTGGACGACAGCCTGTTCGCATTTGTGATAGCCGCTGCCGGCAAGGCGGCCATAGGCGGCAGGCTGTTCGGTCCAGGGTTCCAGGCAGCCATAGCGCTGCCGCGCGACGGCGGCGGCCTCGGGGTCGGTGCTGTCCAGGTAATCCAGCACGGCCCGGATCGAGGCGGAAAGGTTGTACATGTCGAGGCCATAGAACCCGACCTGATCCCCGGGATCCCGGCCCCGATTCCAGTCGCGCATCCAGGCCACCAGCCGGGCGACATGGGTGTTGCGCCACATCCAGCGGGGAAACCTTTGAAACGGCTCCTCGGCGCCTTCACGGGGCGGAAGACCGCGGACATGACGGTCCAGAACCGCCGCATCGGGCCAGTCGGCCTCGACCGCGACGATCCTGACGCCATGATGTTCGATCATGCGGCGGGTGATCGCCGAACGGGCCGCGTAGAATTCGGCGGTGCCATGGCTCGCCTCGCCCAGCATCAGGACGCGGCAATCCGCCCACCGGTCGGCCAGCGCGCCGAAATCACCATCATCCGGCGGCGGCAGCGGGATGCAGCCGCCGGCAATCGCCTGGGCGGAATCTTTGCCCGTGGGCATCTAGCCCTCTTTCGCCTCGTCTTCGTCCTTCTGGGCCTCGCGCTTGTCCGAGGCCTTCAGGTCTGGGCGCGGGTCGAAATCGGGATCCGCATTGGTCGTATCGACGCGCTTTTCGATGATGCGCTGCTGCTGGTCCTTGGTCTTCTTGCCGACCATGGTTCCGACTCCTTCACTTGTTGGTGCGGCCGCGCTGGTCCGGATCGATGCCGCCCTGGGGGGTGGTGTCGTTCAGCACGTAGCCTTCGAAGGTGTTGTCGCCGCCGATGGGCGGATCGCCGGGACCGGGCATGCCCTTGGACCGGCCGATGCCCGGATCGTCCTGCAGGTCCTTGTCGGACGGCTGATCTGTCTTGGGATGCTTGCTGGACATGGCGTCATTCCCCCTGATCGGCATCGCCGTCGCGGTTGCCGACATGATCGTGAAGCTGCTCGGTGTCGACGTGACGGGAATCGAGGCCCCGCTGGTCGGAATGGCGCGACTTGTCGCGGTTCGACAGGATCTCGTTGTCGGGCAGCTGGTCGGGCATGTCGGGGGACATGCCGCCGGTGCCGTCGCCCTTTCCCTGGTCCTGCTGGCCTGCGCCGAACTTCTTCTTGCTTGCATTTGCCATTCTCGATCCTCCGTTTCGTATCGGTGGTGGCGTGAGGGAAAACCGCGCGGCGCGGCGATTGTTCCACCCAGGGGGGAACCGGGGCTTGCGCCCGCCGTTACCGGGGCATGCCAAACATGCACGACCAGACCGCGCCCGACGATCCCGCCGCCCAGACCGAGGGGCTGGAGCGGATGGACATCGAGGCTGCGAAAGCCGCGGCCCGCCACCGCCATCACCCTTTGGTCAAGACCCTGGGCGAGGCCAGCGAACTGGCGGACCAGATGCCCCTGGGCACGGTCTGCGGGCTGGTCATCGCGGGCGGCCTCCTGGGCAGGCGACCCGACATCGCGCGCACCGGCGTGCGGATGATGGCCGCGCATGTGCTGGCCAATGTCGTCAAGCGCCGCATCAAGAACCGCCTGCGCCGCACCCGTCCCGAGGAAATGGTCAGGAATCGTGATTACCAGTTCGAGCCGGGAGAAACCGAGGGCAGGCATGACACCTCGTTTCCCTCGGGCCACACGGCCGGGGCGGTCGCGGTTGCCAGGGTGGTCGCGGCCGATCTGCCGGACCTGTCGGTGCCCGTGACGGGCTTTGCCGCGCTGATCGCGGCGGTGCAGATCCCGCGGGCCAAGCATTACCCGATCGATGTCGCCGCAGGCGCGGCCCTGGGCCTGGCCGCGGCCTGGGCGGTTGATTGCCTGCTGCCCGGAATTTCGAAAAAGGAGAACTGAATGTCAGACAACGCCACCACATCCGTCTCGGCCCGGTTCGAGACGCGCGAAGCCGCCGATTATGCCATCGAGCATCTGGTCCAGCAGCACGGATTGAACCGCGCGGACATCTTTGCCGAGGCCGAAGGCGAGAACAATACGGCGGGCAACCGGATATCCGGCGGCGATGCGAACAAGGGGGACGCGGCGGAAGACGCCCCCCTGCGCGGCGCCGTCAAGGTCTCGGCCGATGTGGCCCAGGCCCAGGTCGAGATCGTCGAAGGCGCCTTCCGCGAGATGGGCGGGCAGGACATCGCGCGGCGCTGAGCGGCGCCCTGCCCCCAAACCCTTACTTGCCTTCCGAGACGAACTTGTTGAAACGGCTGGTGTCGCCGCCGGCCGTTTCGTCCTGATACAGGAAATGCAGCCCGTTCTCGTCGAAGATCTCGAAGAACTCATCCCAGGAGATCCGGGTCAGCCCTTCCTCGGGCTCGCCGAAGTCGATGCGCAGGATGCCGCCTTCACCCTTGGTCTCGACCATGGCCGGATGGCCGTCGCGCGCTTCCGCCCATTCGCGGATCGTGTCGTGGTCTTGGGTGGTGTTCGATGTGGACATGGTGTGCCTCCGGGGTTCTGTCGCGATCAAACGCCCCCACCGCCCTGTCGTTCCGCTGGCGGAAAGCGTGCCTTGCAGGGAACGGGGCGGCGGCTTGGCCGTTGAAGCGCTGTCAGCCGCCATGCCAGCACCGAGGGATTCATGCAGATCACGCTTCACCTGAACGGCACATCGCATCATCTGGATGTGGATCCCCGAACCACGCTTCTGGACGCGCTTCGCCATCACCTGGGATTGACCGGCACCAAGAAGGGTTGCGACCATGGCCAATGCGGCGCCTGCACGGTGCTGATGGACGGGCGGCGGATCAATTCCTGCCTGACGCTGGCCTGCATGGTCGAGGACCGCGACATCACCACCATCGAGGGCCTGGGCACCCCGGGCAACCTGTCCCCCTTGCAGCAGCAGTTCCTGGACCATGACGGCTATCAATGCGGCTATTGCACGCCCGGCCAGATCTGTTCGGCCACCGGCATGCTGGAGGAGATCGCGGCAGGCTGGCCCAGCCATGCGTCCGATTCCCTCGACGCTCCCTTTGACCTGACCCATGCCGAGATCGCCGAGCGGATGAGCGGCAACCTGTGCCGCTGCGCCGCCTACAGCAACATCGTCGCGGCCATCCGGCAGGCGGCCCAGGAAACCCGGCACGAGGACGCGGCATGAAAGAATTCGCCTTTCACCGCGCGGCCTCGGTCGCGGATCTGCCATCCGGCGCGACGATCATCGCGGGCGGAACCAATCTGCTGGACCTGATGAAGCTCGAGGTCATGGCCCCCGAGGCCCTGGTGGACATCACCCGGCTGGATCTGGACCGGATCGAACCCGACGGCGACGGCCTGCGAATCGGTGCCCTGGTCAGGAACAGCGATCTGGCTGCGCATCCGACCATCCGTCGCCATTATCCGGTGCTGTCGCGCGCGCTGCTGGCAGGGGCCAGCGGACAGTTGCGCAACATGGCGACAACCGGCGGAAACCTGATGCAGCGGACCCGCTGCCCTTATTTCTACGACCGCCGCATGCCCTGCAACAAGCGAGAGCCGGGCGCAGGCTGTTCGGCCATCGGCGGTGTGACGCGCAACCACGCCATCCTGGGCGCGTCCGAGCACTGCATCGCCACCTATCCCGGCGACATGGCCGTGGCGCTGCGCGCGCTCGACGCGGTGGTGGAGATCGACGGCCCCTCCCCCCGCCGCGTGCCCTTGGCGGATTTCCACCTGCTGCCGGGCGATACGCCGCATGTCGAAACCGTCCTGCAACCCGGCGAGATCATCACCGCCGTGATCCTGCCCGCCCCCGTCGGAGGCCAGCAGCGCTATCGCAAGGTGCGGGACCGGGCTTCCTATGCCTTTGCGCTGGTGTCCGTGGCGGCCATCATCGGCATGGACGGGGGCCGCATCAGCCATGCGGCGCTGGCCTTTGGCGGGGTCGCACACAAGCCCTGGCGGAACCCCGAGATCGAAAAGCTGCTGACCGGACAGGAACCCTCGGACGCGCTGTTCGCCGAAGCGGCAGAAATCCTGCTGCAGCCGGCGCAGGGTCACGGCGAAAACCAGTTCAAGATCCCCCTGCTGCGCCGCACCTTGAATGCGACCCTGCGCGACACGACCGGAATGGAGGCCCAGGCATGACACGGCATCTGCGGGTCGATGGCCCGAACCACGACAACCGTCTGGACCATATGGCGCAAGGCGTCATCGGCCAGCCCCTGAACCGTCTGGAAGGGCCCCTGAAGGTCACGGGCCGCGCCACCTATGCCGCCGAGGCCCGGCCCGCGAACATGGCC
Source organism: Paracoccus benzoatiresistens (assembly GCF_026913015.1). Lineage (GTDB taxonomy): Bacteria > Pseudomonadota > Alphaproteobacteria > Rhodobacterales > Rhodobacteraceae > Paracoccus > Paracoccus benzoatiresistens. The sequence continues at coordinate 150,633 of NZ_JAPTYD010000006.1, read as the reverse complement.
TATGGCGTGCTGGTCCAGGCATCCGTGCCGGCAGGCAAGGTGCTGGAGATCGGGGACGCCCCGGGCGCCCTGGCCGTGATCCAGGACAAGCGCATGATCCGCTATGCCGCGCAGGGCTTGGACGAGAAGGGCCCGACCTCGGGCCCGGACCGGATCGAGTACATGGGCCAGTCGATCGCCCTGGTGGTGGCCGAGACCTTCGAGGCCGCCCGCCACGCCGCCCAGAACATCGTCGTCCGCTACAAGCCGGAGGCCGTGCCGGTCGATCCGGAATCGGTCACGCCCGAACTGCCGCCGAAAAAGCAATCCGCGGCGGGCGACGTGGACAAGGCCATGCGCGAGGCGGCCTTTACCCTGGATCAGGTCTGGCGCACGCCGTCGCAGATGTCGGCCGCCATGGAACCCCATGCCGCGATCGCCGAATGGGATGGCGACAGCGTGACGATCCGGGCTGCCCTGCAGATGCTGTCGTCGAACCGCAAGCAGATGGCCGACGCCCTGGGTATCCGCGAAAGCAAGCTGCGGCTTCTGTCCCCCTATGTCGGCGGCGGCTTCGGATCAAAGCTGGGCATCAACGCCGAGGCCGTGGCTGCGGCCATTGCCGCCAAGGAACTGGGCCGGCCGGTGATGGTCGCCATGACCCGCCAGCAGGTCTTCGACCTGGCGCATCGCCGGTCCGAAACCCGCCAGCGGATTCGCCTGGCCTGCGACGCGGCGGGCCGCCTGAACGGCATCGGCCACGAGGTCCTGGTGTCGAACCTGCCCGGCAGCGAATTCACGGAACCCGTCGCCCAGGCCACGCCCTTCACCTATCAGGCCGCTCATCGGCAGGTGGTCCATGCCGTCGCCCGCATTCATCGCGGTTGCGCGGGTTCGGTGCGGGCACCGGGAGAGGCCGTAGGCGTCACGGTTTTCGAATGCGCCATGGACGAGCTGGCCGAACTGGCCGGGATTGATCCGGTGGAACTGCGCCTGAAGAACATTCCCGATGTCGAGCCGACCACCGAACGCCCCTTTTCCAGCCACAAGCTGGCCGAGGCCCTGCGCGAAGGCGCGGAACGTTTTGGCTGGTCCGGGCGCCGTGCGCCCGGACAGCGCCTTGAGGGCGAATGGTTCATCGGCATGGGCATGGCTGCCGCCGTCCGGGTCAACATGCTGCAGGAATCGCGGGCCAAGGTCACGCTGGTCCAGGACGGCACGGCCATTGTCGAAACAGACATGACCGATATCGGCACCGGCACCTATACGATCCTGGGCCAGCTTGCCGCCGAGATGCTGGGCCTGCCGACCGACCGCGTCGAGGTCCGGCTGGGCGACACGCAGTTTCCCCCGGCTTCGGGCTCGGGTGGATCCTTCGGCGCGGCTTCCAGCGGCAACTCCGTCTTCCTGGCCTGCGAGGAAATCCGGCAGCAGATCGCCAAGGCCATGGGCTGCGACGAACGCGACCTGACCTTGCAGGACGGCATGGCGCGCGCGGGCAATGTCGCGAAGTCCCTATCTGAACTGGTCGATGGCACCATCACCGGCGAAGGCCACCTGCAACCCGGCAAGACCGAAAAGTCCCATCGCCAGGCGACCTGGGGCAGCCATTGGGCCGAGGTCGCCGTCAACCGCTGGACCGGAGAGGTGCGCGTCCGCCGCATGATGGGCGTCTTTGCCTGCGGGCGGGTGCTGAACGAAAAGACCGCGCGCTCGCAATGCCTGGGCGGCATGACCTTCGGAATCGGCATCGCCCTGACCGAGGCGATGGAGCACGACCCCCGCGACGGCCACGCCGTCAGCCGCGATCTGGCCGAATACCACATCCCCAGCCATGCCGATGTCCCGTCGCTGGACGTGCATTTCCTGCCCGAACGCGACGCTTATGTCGGTCCCCTTCAGGCCAAGGGATTGGGAGAGCTTGGCATCTGCGGCGCCGGCGCGGCGGTGCTGAACGCGATCCACAATGCTTGCGGCGCGCGGGTCCGCGACCTGCCTGCGACCCCTGACAAGATCATCGCCGGATTGGAGCCATGATGCGAAGCGACCCTGCACCAGATACCCGGCAGGTCGAACTTTCCGGCGATCCGCTGACGGCTGCGCTGGAATGCCCTGATTCCGTTCTGGCGATCATCACCGGCATCACGGGTCCCTCCTATCGTCCCTTGGGCGAGATCATGGCCTTTTGCGGGGATCGTCACGTCGGTTCGCTGAGTTCCGGCTGCATCGAAACCGATCTGGCCCGCCATGCGCAGCAATCCTTGCAGGATGGGCCACGGGTGGTCCGCTATGGCGAGGGATCGCCCTGGTTCGACCTGCAGCTGCCCTGCGGCGGGGGCTTGGAAATCACCCTGATACCCCGCCCCTGCCCGCAACTTCTGGCCGAGATCGCCGAGGCCCGTGCCCGCCGCCAGCCTGTCGGCTTGGTCGTCACCCATGACCTTGCGCTGCGCCGAGGCGACCCGGGTGCGACCGGCCCTACGGCGGATGGCTTTCGCATCCTGCTGGTGCCCCCGCCGCGCTTCCTGATCTTTGGCCAAGGCCCCGAGGCCGCGGTTTTCGCCGGCCTCGTCCATGCGGCGGGGTACCCCCATCTGCTACTGACGCCTGATCCGGCCACCATCGCCCAAGCCGAGGTCACGGGCGCTATGACCAGGCTGCTGCATTGGCCGGCGCTGCCCACCGATCTGGCCATCGATGACCGCAGCGCCGTGATTCTGTTCTTTCATGACCACGACTGGGAGCCGCCAATCCTCGCCCGGGCGCTGGAATCGCCGGCCTTTTACATCGGCGCCCAAGGGTCGCTGCGCGCGCGTGACAAACGTCTGGCATCGCTGCGCGAGCGCGGCGTGAGCGATGGTCTGGACCGGCTGAAAGGCCCGATCGGCTTGATCCCTTCCGCCCGCAACCCGCGCGTCCTTGCGGTCTCGGTCCTGGCCGAGGTCCTGCTGGCGGCCGCATGACAACGGTGGTGTTGCTGGCTGCGGGACGGTCCAGGCGCTTTGGTGCAGCATGCAAGTTGCAGGCGGTCTACCGGAACAAGCCGCTTGTTCGGCATGCGGCCGATGCCATTCTCCAGACAGGACTTCCGGCTGTGGCGGTCGTCTCGGATCCGGCAGTGGCAAGGCTGTTGCCCGAGTTCAAGATTGTCTACAGCAGCGGGCTCCAATCCGACTCTCTGCGCGTCGGGCTGCACCAGGTTGCAGAGGGCCCGGCCTTGGTCGTCCTGGCGGACATGCCGCATGTCGATGCGGGCCTGTTGCACCAGATCGCTGCTTCGCCCGCACCCGCGGCCACGACCGACCGGACCCGTATCTGCCCGCCTGCCCTGATTCCGCACGCGATCTTTCCTGATCTGGAAAAGCTGACAGGAGATCGGGGTGCGGGGAATCTTCTGCGGTCCCTGCCCGGCCTGCATCGGGTCGTCGTATCAGAGGATATGGTGAAAGACGTGGATGTCCCACAGGATATCCTAGAATATCAAGAGGATAGGCTAAATCAGGATCTGCCGACCCCGCCGAGAACCTGACACAGCCGGTCAAGCTGTTCAAGGTCGCGATACCCGATGGTGATCGTTCCACTACCAGAAGCTGTATGGCTGATCGTCACTGCCATCTTCAACTGCGCAGCCAGGTCCGCTTCGAGCGCGCGCGTATCCGCATCCTTCTCTGAACCGCGCGAGAATTTTGCAGTTTCTCCATCCTTTGCGGTCTTTGTCTGCTTGCGCACAAGATCTTCGGTTTCCCGGACCGACAGACCGTTGTCGATCACGCGCCGCGCAAGCGCGGCCGGATTGTCGGCGGTGATCAACGCACGGGCATGACCTGCCGTCAGCTTGCCATCCTTGAGATAGTCCTGCACCTGGTCAGGCAGGCTCAGAAGACGAAGCAGGTTCGCAATATGGCTGCGGCTTTTGTTCAGGGCCTCGGCCAGCCTTTCCTGGGTGTGGCCAAAGCGATCCATCAACTGCCGATAGGACGCGGCTTCCTCGATTGCATTCAGATCCGCGCGCTGGATGTTTTCGATGATGGCGACTTCCAGCACCTCGGTGTCGGACAAGTCCCGGATGATGACGGGAAGCTCGTGCAGCTGGGCCATCTGGGCCGCACGCCAGCGCCTTTCGCCAGCGACGATCTGGTAAAGCCCTTCATCCTGGGGATGCCTGCGCACGATCAAAGGCTGCAAGACGCCGCGCTGCCGCAAGGAGTCCGCCAGTTCCTGCAAGGATGCCGCATCAAAGCTGCGCCGGGGCTGGTCCGGATTGGCGGTGATCTGTTCGATCGGGATCAGGGTGCGGTCCTTGACCGGCTTCGCTTCGGCCGGTCCATCCAGATCCAGATCCGCCATCAGGGCCGAAAGGCCGCGACCCAAGCCACGCTTGGCAAGTTTGCTTTCGGACATCAGGCTTCCTCCTTAGAGAGTTTCAAGCGGGCGGCGAATTCGGTCGCGAACTGGCGATAGGCAGCACTTCCCTTGGAGGCGGGATCGTAGAGCAAGACGGGCTGCGCGAAGGATGGCGCCTCGGACACGCGCACGTTCCGGGGAATGACAGTGGGAAAGACCAGATCGCCCAAGGTGGCGCGCGCATCAGCCTCGACCTGCTGGGACAGGTTGTTCCGGTAATCTGACATGGTCAAGAGGACACCGTTGACGCGGAGATTCGGATTCCCGCTTTGACGGACATGCTTCACCGTGGTCAGCAGCTGTGACAGACCCTCTAAGGCATAGAATTCCGCCTGAAGAGGCACCAGCACCCCGTCGGCTGCAATCATGGCGTTCAAGGTCAGCAGGCCCAAGGCCGGCGGACAGTCAATCAGGATGATGCTTCCCTGTGGCGCCTGTTCGAGCTTGCGCTGCAGCAGCCTAGTGCGATCCTTGGTCTGGGCCAGATCGACATCTGCCGAGGACAGATCCGGAGTGGCAGGAACGATGCGGAGGTTCTGGATTGGTGTCGGCATCCAGCAGTCTTCCAAGGATTCGGGACCGGCCAGCAGGTCGTAGACGGTCTTGTTCCGCTGTTCGACATCGATACCCAAGCCAGTGGATGCATTTCCCTGCGGATCAAGGTCGATCAGGATTGTCCGATGGCCATCCATTGCCAAAGCCGCGCCCAGGTTGATTGCCGTGGTCGTCTTGCCGACCCCACCCTTCTGGTTGGCAATGGCAACGACGCTACTTTGCGCCATGAGAGACTCCGCTTATTTCCAATGTCGCTGCGCCTTCCTGGGTCCGACTGGGATGGGCAAGACAATCAAAGACCCATTCCTTTCTGGCATCCTCGACTTCCGCCTGCCACTGCCGTCCTTTCATCAGAAAGGCTGTTCCTGTCGGTTCCAGATGCAGGTGAAGATATGCCACAAGCTGGCGCAGCGGAGCAAGGGCCCGAGCGCTGGCATAAGCAGCATTCAGGGGGGAAAGTGCCTCGATGCGCTTAGCCACAACACTTGTGTTGGAGAGGCCTGTCTCACGAATTACTGTTCGCAGAAATGCTGCCTTTCGCTGGTCACTTTCTACCAGAGTAAATACCAGGTCCGTTTCTGCTTTGGCAATGGCAAGGACGAGACCCGGCAGCCCTCCACCGCTTCCCAGGTCTATCCAGTGTCCTGCGGAGGCGTCAGCCAGTTCGGAAACCTGAAGGCAGTCATCGATGTGACGCGTCTGAATATCATGCACAGAGGCAGGAGCCACAAGATTGATCCGACTATTCCAGCGAAGAAGTAGATCCTGGTAGATCTTCAAACGTTCTAATGTTTCACGTGGAACAGTCATGCTTTCCGTCGCGCTGCAGAGCGAGATACCGCCATCAGCAGAGTAAGGGCAGCAGGCGTCATACCCTCGATCTTGGCTGCTGCCGCAAGCGACAAAGGTCGAGCCGCGATCAGCTTTGCCTTCAACTCATTCGAGAGCCCTGACACGGCAGCGTAATCCAGATGAGCAGGCAGGTAGATTGCCTCGTCGTTGCGCAACAGTTCTGCGTCCCGCAGTTGACGAGCCGTGTATTGATGATAGAGCGCATCATTCCGCAGCTGATTTAGCGTTTTCTCGGGAATATTGCTCATCAAGGGTAGCAGTTTCGTCAGAACATCAAAGTCGATATCTGATTGCCCCAGGAGCGAAAAGGCCGAGCGTGCTTGACCATCTTGTCGAACCAGGATGCCTGCCTCGGCCAATGCTGTGGGTGTATAAGTTGCTTCTTCCAAGACCGTCCGGGCCCGTTCGTACGCTTGTTGCCGCAGATGAAAAGCATCGCGCCGAGTTTCCCCAATACAACCCAGCCTTATCCCCATGGGCGTCAACCGCTGATCGGCATTGTCTGCGCGCAAGCTTAGCCGGAATTCAGCGCGAGAAGTGAACATGCGATAAGGTTCCGTCACACCACGCGTAGTCAGATCATCGATCATGACGCCAATATAGCTATCGGCCCGGCTGAACGTTACGGCTTCCCTGTCCAGCGCCGAGAGCGCCGCGTTGATACCTGCAACAAGGCCTTGTGCGCCAGCTTCCTCGTAGCCTGTCGTGCCATTGATCTGCCCTGCAAGATACAGACGGGCTACATTCTTCAATTGCAGCGTTGGCTCCAGCGCCCGCGGATCGACGTAGTCGTATTCCACGGCATATCCCGGCTGCAAGATTTCAGCACGCTCCAAACCAGTGATGCTTCGAACATAAGCCAACTGGGTATCCGCCGGCAGAGAAGTCGAAATTCCATTTGGATAGACAGTGTGATCGTCCAAGCCCTCGGGTTCAAGAAAGATCTGGTGAGACTCCTTGTCCGCAAAGCGGAGAACCTTGTCCTCGATTGAAGGACAATAGCGAGGGCCTCGGCCCGAGATGTGTCCGCCATACATTGCTGATCTAGAAAGGTTCTGGCGGATAATTTCGTGAGTCGTTTGGTTTGTGTACGTGATCCCGCACGAAATCTGCCGAGCATGGACCCCGTTGCTAAGATAGGAGAACAGAGCAGGTTCACCATCTCCTAGCTGCTTCTGCAGGATGTCCCAATTGATGGTCCGGCCATCCAGACGCGGCGGCGTTCCGGTCTTCAAGCGTCCCAGAGGTAGATCATAGCGGCGGAGAGAATCTGCGAGCCGGTTTGATGCCTGATTACCCCAGCGACCTGCAGGACGACTGACGTCGCCGATATGGATAACACCGTTCAGGAATGTCCCGGTAGTCAGAACAATAGCGGTCGCTTGCAGGATTGAACCATCGGACAGTTCGATACCAGAAACCGAGGCTTCATTTCCGGCTAAAGCAGCGACCTCGCCAAAGATCAAGTCCAAGTTAGGCAGCTTCGAAATTGCCTCAAACGCTGCTGCGCGATAGAGCTTGCGATCCATCTGGGCGCGAGGACCTTGTACTGCAGGTCCTTTTTTCCTGTTCAGCAAACGAAACTGAATCCCCGCACGGTCGGCGATGCAACCCATCAGTCCATCCAGCGCGTCGATTTCCCGCACCAGATGGCCCTTGCCCAAGCCTCCAATCGCCGGATTGCAGGACAGCGTACCAATATCTTCTTGACGCATTGTAACAAGCGCCGTCCTAGCGCCCATACGGGCAGAAGCTGCAGCAGCCTCCAAGCCCGCGTGACCTGCGCCGATGACGATTACATTGTATTGTTTCACGTGAAACACCTACTTGCCGATACAAAAGGATTGAAAGATGACATCCAGATAGTCTTCCGCACCAATTCTGCCAAGCAGTTGGTCCAGTGAGGAGGACGCTTGCCTGATCGCTTCAGCAACCAATTCGGGTTCCGGACCCTTAATGCTACCGACCACTTCCCGTGCAGAGATCAAGGCGTTCAACTGTCGTTCGTGGCTGACCAGCGCAGCACCAGCCACCCGCTGGGACAGACGATCAAACATCTGGTCCAAGAGAGCATCAAGACCTACCCCGGTCAAGGACGACACTGCAAATCCGCCTTCCGAACTGCCCAGATCAGCCTTGCTGGTGATCACAAGATCCCCTTCCCGCCAAAGGTCCTCGTCCGCTTGGCCATCCGGCGACAGATGCAAGCGCAGATCCGAAGCCGCTGCCCGGGCACGCGCGCGATCAATACCCAAGCCTTCGATCTTGTCCTGCGCGTCCCGCATGCCGGCAGTATCCAGCAACGTGACCGCCAAGCCCTTCAGGTCCAGGCGCAATTCGATGATGTCTCGTGTTGTCCCGGGAATATCCGATACAAGAGCCACCTCTCGCCGTGCAATGCGGTTGATCAGGCTCGACTTGCCGGCATTGGGCGGGCCGATGACTGCCACCTCGAAGCCGTTGCGGATGCGTTCAGCCGCAGCATAGCCTCCGATCTGCAGATCCAGTTCGTTTGTGAACTGCTCCAGCAGGTCGAAGACCTCCTCGGGAACCTCGTCCGGCACATCCTCATCGGCGAAATCGACACTGCTTTCCACCAAGGCTCCTGCACGGATCAGCAGCGACCGCCAGCCCTCAGCCTTCCTGGCAAGCTCGCCACTGCTCATCCGAAGCGCCGCGAGGCGCTGCGATTCCGTTTCAGCCGCCAGAAGATCACCCAAACCTTCGACCTCGGACAAGTCCATCTTGCCGTTCAGGAAGGCCCGCCTGGTAAATTCGCCAGCCTCGGCCAGCCGAACGCCAACCGAACCAAGCAACTGACCCAGCCGTCGGACGATGACCGGCGCACCGTGCAGGTGGATTTCCACCACCTCCTCGCCCGTGAAACTGTGCCCTGCCTCGAACCACATGACCAAGGCACGGTCCAGAACTGTCACATCATCGGCGATATCACGGAGATAGGCGTGGCGCGGCTTCGGCAGCGGTCCCGCCAATTGCTCGGCGACGGATCTTGCACCGTCTCCGCTGATCCGAATAACGGAAACGCCACCCCGTCCGGACGGGGTGGCTTCGGCAAAGATCAGGTCCATGGCAGCCTCGTCAGGCGTTCATCGAGTCGAAGAATTCCCCATTCGACTTGGTCTGCTTCAGCTTCGAGATCAGGAACTCGATCGCATCGGTCGTGCCCATGGGGTTGAGGATGCGGCGCAGCAGATAGGTCTTTTGCAGATCCTTCGATTCGACCAGCAGTTCTTCTTTCCGCGTGCCGGACTTGAGGATATCCATCGCCGGGAAGACGCGCTTGTCGGCCACCTTGCGATCTAGCACGATCTCGCTATTGCCGGTGCCCTTGAATTCCTCGAAGATCACCTCGTCCATGCGCGACCCGGTATCGATCAGCGCAGTCGCAATGATCGTCAAGGACCCGCCTTCCTCGATGTTCCGGGCGGCCCCGAAGAATCGCTTGGGGCGCTGCAAGGCATTCGCATCGACGCCGCCAGTCAGAACTTTACCGGAACTTGGCACAACGGTGTTGAAGGCCCTACCGAGTCTTGTGATGGAATCCAGAAGAATAACAACATCTCGTTTATGCTCGACCAGCCGCTTGGCTTTCTCGATCACCATCTCGGACACGGCAACGTGCCGGCTTGCCGGCTCGTCAAAGGTCGAAGAAATGACCTCGCCCTTCACCGACCGCTGCATGTCGGTCACCTCTTCCGGGCGTTCGTCGATCAGCAGGACGATCAGGTAGCACTCGGGGTGGTTGCGCTCGATCGAATGGGCGATGTTCTGCAGCAACACCGTCTTGCCGGTGCGTGGGGGCGCCACGATCAGCGACCGCTGGCCCTTGCCGATGGGCGCCACCAGGTCGATGATCCGGGCCGAGCGGTCCTTGATGGTCGGATCCTCGACCTCCATCTTCAGCCGCTCGTTTGGATAAAGCGGCGTCAGGTTGTCGAAGGCGACCTTGTGGCGGGCCTTCTCGGGATCCTCGAAATTGATCCGTTCCACCTTGGTCAGGGCGAAGTAACGCTCGTTCTCGCCGGGCGCGCGGATCACGCCCTCGACCGTGTCGCCGGTGCGCAGGGAATGCTGGCGGATCATGTCGGGGCTGACATAGATGTCGTCGGGACCGGGCAGATAGTTCGCTGCGGTGGACCGCAGGAAGCCGAAGCCGTCCTGCACGACCTCCAGCACGCCGTCGCCGCCGATCTCCACGCCTTCCTCGGCATGTTCCTTCAGCAGCTGGAACATCATCTCGCCCTTGCGCATGGTCGAGGCGTTCTCGATCTCCCATTCCTCGGCCATGGACAGCAGGTCGGCCGGGCTCTTGGCCTTGAGTTCGGACAGGTTGAGGCGTTCTTCGGTCATGATGTCACCGCGGATCCCGCACGGTCTGGCCGCGCGGCTGGATAGGATATGGATCGGGAATCCCCGTGCCGGACGGCCGGGCTTGGTGTGGAAATAGTCAGCATCGCCCCGTGAGTCAACGACAAGCCGTCAGAACTTGACGATCACCGACAGGACGATGCCGACCATCAGCAGCGTCGGCACCTCGTTCATCATGCGATAGCGCCGCCCCGGGTGGCCCTGGCTGGCCAGCAGCGCGCGGCGCTGGCCTGCACACCACATGTGAAACCAGGTCATCGCCATGACGCAGGCTGCCTTGGTCCAGGGCCAGACCATCGACCAGTCCACGATGCCCGGCGTCAGCACCAGGCACAGCCCGCTGAGCCATGTCGCGATCATGGCCGGGTTCATGATCAGCCGCAGAAGCTTGTCCTCCATGACCGCAAAGCTGCCCGAGGGCTCGGGCGCCTGCCCGCGTTCGGCGTGATAGACGAACAGCCGGGGCAGGTAGAACAGCCCCGCCATCCAGGAAATCACCGCCATGACGTGGAAAGCCTTGGCATAGGGATAGATCGGCACAAGCCAGTCCGTCATCGGCGTCCTTCTTAAATAGAAAGAGAAGAATAAAGGATGATGTTGCTGTAGGGCCTGTGGATAAAAGGATAAAGAAGAAATCCTCCGATCTACCCACTGATCTGCCCCTTGTGGATAACTTCTGGATTATTGTCGCGAAACGACAGAATATCCTTTATTTGCATGGGGTTGATGTGTGGATAAATATGGGGATTGGTGGCCCGTGGAAGACTTCTCCACAAACCCGCCCTGCGAAGCCTGTCGCTTATCCACGTGTGGGCCGAAGGCAGCCGTTCGGGGGAAGTTCTGGGGTCTCTTTTGCAGGTCTTTCGCAGTCCGTTTCATGCCCCCATGATTCGACCCGATTCCCCCCGGATCTTATCCACAAGGCCGCAAGGAACGCCTGATTGCCGCGAAAGGCCGCTTTTTTCCGCGCACCCATGGGCTTAGTCTGCCAGCCAAAGCCAAGGATGCGATGATGACCGACGACCAGCCAAGCCTCTCCGCCGATGTTCCGCTTGCCGGCGTCATCGGCATGCCGATCGCGCATTCCCGGTCGCCGCGCCTTCACGGACATTGGCTGCGGCGCTATGGCATCGCCGGGCACTACGTTCCCATGCCCGTCATGCCCGAACACCTGGCCGAGGTGCTGCGCGCCCTGCCCCGGCTGGGTTTCGTCGGCATCAATGTCACCATTCCCCACAAGGAGGCCGTGCTGGCCCTGGCCGATGCCGTGACCGACCGCGCGGCCCTGATCGGGGCGGCCAACACCCTGATCTTCCGGCCGGATGGAAAAATCCACGCCGACAACACCGATGGCTATGGCTTCATCGCCAACCTGCGGCAGAACGCGCCCGACTGGCAGGCCGATGCGGGGCCTGCCGCGGTGATCGGCGCCGGAGGTGCGGCGCGTGCGGTCGTGGCCTCGCTTCTGGACAGCGGCGTGAAGGAGTTGCGCATCACCAATCGCACCCGCATCCGGTCCGAACAGATCAAGGCCGAATTCGGCGCGCGTCTGGTCGTCTATGACTGGGCGCAGGCGGGCAACATGCTGGACGGCGCCACCACCGTGGTCAACGCGACCTCGCTGGGGATGGAGGGCAAGCAGCCCCTGCGCCTGCCGCTGGACGCACTGTCGCCCGACGCGCTTGTCACCGACCTGGTCTATACCCCGCTGATGACGCCCTTCCTGCTGGACGCGCAGGCGCGCGGCTGCCGCGTGGTCGATGGCCTGGGAATGCTGCTGCATCAGGCGGCGCCCGGATTCGAGCGCTGGTTCGGCCGCCGCCCCGAGGTTGACGACGACCTGCGCCGGGCCGTGCTGGAATGACCTTCCGCCTTGGCCTGACCGGCAGCATCGGCATGGGCAAGTCCACCACCGCCCAGATGTTCCGCGACCTTGGCCATCCGGTCTGGGACGCCGATCAGGCGGTCCATCGCCTTTATGCGCCCGGTGGTGCCGCGGTCGGGCCGGTCGCGGCAGCCTTCCCCTCGGCCCTGCGGGACGGCCGCATCGACCGGGCAGCGCTGAAGGCCGCGATTGCCGATGATCGCGCCGCGCTGGATCGCCTTTCGGCCATCGTCCATCCCATCGTGGCCGCCGACCGAGAGGCCTTTGCCGCGCGCCATGCCGACGCGCCTCTGGTCGTTCTGGATATTCCGCTGCTTTATGAAAACGGCTATCAGGCACTGATGGATGGCGTGGCAGTCGTCTCGGCCGATGCGGAAACGCAGCGGCGGCGGGTGATGGCGCGGCCGGGCATGACGGAAGACCTGCTGGCCCTGATCCTGTCGCGGCAGATGCCGGATGCCGACAAGCGGGCGCGGGCCGACTGGATCATCCCGACCGAAAGCCTGGATGCCGCCCGCCAGGCCGTGGACCGGATCGTGAAGGAGATTGCCGCCCGTGCGTGAGATCGTGATGGATACCGAAACCACCGGTTTCGATGCGGACAAGGACGACCGCATCGTCGAGATCGGCGGGATCGAGCTTGTGAACCACCTGCCCACAGGCCGGACCTACCACGTCTATATCAACCCCGAACGGTCCATGCCCAAGGACGCCTTCGAGGTACACGGCCTGGGCGACGATTTCCTGCGCGACAAGCCGAAGTTCGCGGAAATCGCCCGGGACTTCATCGATTTCATCGGCGACGATGCCCGGCTGGTGATCCACAATGCCAGTTTCGACATGAAATTCCTGAATGCCGAACTGAAGCGCGCGGGCCATCCCGTCCTGCCCTGGTCCCGTGCGCTCGACACCCTTGCCCTTGCGCGGGAGAAGTTTCCGGGCGCCCCCGCATCGCTGGACGCGCTGTGCCGCCGCTTCGGCATCGACAACTCGAACCGGCAGTTGCACGGCGCCCTGCTGGACAGCGAGCTTCTGGCCGAGGTTTATCTGGAGCTGATCGGCGGCCGCCAGCCGGATCTGGTGCTGGACCAGCCCGGCCGCGGCACAGCCACCGGTGCGCAGAGCACCGACGCAGGCCCCCGCGCCCCGCGCCCGCAACCCTTGCCCCCGCGTCTGACCGAAGCCGAGGCCGCGGCCCATGCCGAATTTGTCGCACGGCTTGGCGAAACGGCGGTCTGGGCGCGCTATACAGGTTGACAGCGGGGGGCGCCGGTGACGCCATGACGACAGGCCGACCTCAGGGGCAATGCTGCCGATGCTGAACATCCTGCGCGACATCTGGTCCTTCTGGGGTGCGGTCTTCGAACGCATGGACAAGATCCACATGGGCCTGATCGCCGCAGGCGTGGCCTTCTATGCGATGTTTGCGGTCTTTCCGGGCCTTGCCGCCATCATCGCCCTGTGGAGCCTGTGGTTCGATCCAACCGTCATCATGACCTATCTGGACGTGGCCCATGAATTCCTGCCCGAGGGTGCGGCGGACCTGATCGACGCGCAGGTCCTGTCCCTGACCTCGGCCGGGCGCACATCGGTGGGCTGGACGTCCTTCGTGTCCTTCATGGTGGCCACCGTCGCCGCCCGCGCGGGGGTCGAGGCGGTGGTCGGCGGTCTGAACGCCGCCTATGGTGTCCGGTCCCATTCGACGGTCTTCAGCTTCATGCTGGCCTATGCGCTGACGCTGGCAATCGTGGGCATATCGCTGGCCGGGCTTGCGACCATCGTGATCGTCCCGATCCTGCTGAACTTCCAGGTCTTCGAACAGGTGCGCGGCTGGCTGGTTGCCGGTCTGCCCTGGGGCGCGATGTTCCTGATCGTGATCCTGGGCATCGGCATCCTTTACCGGTACGGCCCGAACGTGAAGACGCCGCGGACCCCGATCTTTACCTGGGGCGCCGTTTTCGCGGCCTTCCTGTGGGCGGCGGCGTCGGTCGCGTTTTCCGCCTATCTCAGCAGCTTCAACAGCTACAACCGGATCTACGGCTCAATCGGCACGGTGGTGGCGCTGCTGATGTGGTTCTATCTGGCGGGCTTCTCGGTGCTGCTGGGGGCGCTGATGAATGTGGAACTGGCCCGCCGCCGCCGGGTCCGCGCCGCGCGCGAGGCTCGCGCTTCGCTGCTCGAAGACGTGAAAAAGGCGGCGGAATGACCCGCCGCCTCCATGTCTCAAGGATGCCCTGCCTTACGCCGCGTCCAGCCCCTCGGTCGAGGCGAAGAACATCGCCTGGCTGACGGCGGACCGCACCTGCTCCTCGTTGTAGGGTTTCGAGATCAGGAAGGCCGGTTCGGGCCGTTCGCCGGTCAGCAGCCGTTCGGGGAAGGCGGTGATGAAGATCACCGGGATGTCGCCCATGTCGCGCAGCAGTTCGTTCACGGCGTCGATGCCCGAAGATCCGTCGGCCAGCTGGATATCGGCCAGGATCAGGTCCGGACGGCTCTGGCCGGCCAGCTCGATGGCGGCGGAATGGGTGCGGGCGACGCCCGTCACCTCGTGGCCCATGGCCTGGACGATGCCCTTCAGGTCCATGGCGATGATCATCTCGTCCTCGATCACCATGACCTTGCCGCGCATGGACGCGCTCATCTCGTTCAGGGCGATCCGGACCAGTTCCTCGGCCTCGGCCTCGTCGACCTGCATCACCCGGCCGATCTGGTCAAAGCGCAGCTCCTCGATCGTGCGCAGCAGCAGGGCTTCGCGCGAATTGGCGGTCAGGTTGCGCAGGTGATCCTGGGCGCGCATCTCGCGCGTGGTGCGGTTGGAATCGTCCACGGGCTGGCCCGAGCTTTGCCAGATCGCGTGGAATGTGCGGAACAGGCCGATCCGGGTATCGTCTTCTTCCAGCAGGATCGACCGGTCCGACAGGATCGCCTCCAGCGTGGCGGCGGCATAGTTGTCACCGGCACGCTGGCTGCCGGTCAACGCGCGCGCATAGCGGCGCAGATAGGGCAGCTCGCGCCCGATGGATTGGGCCAGGTCGGCTGACGACATATCTCTCATCCTTCGCATTTCGCATATTGCGCGGAACCTATCTCAACCCCTACAGGTTGGGCAACGTGCGCACAAGATTTCCGGGACTAACAAAGTAATGACATCGAAGCGAGATGATCGTCGCAAGGCGGCAGTCGAGAAGCAGATCGACGAGAACCTGCGCCGCGTCTATGAGCAGGACGTGACCGAGCAGATTCCTGATCGCTTTCTGGCCCTTCTTGAACAGCTGCGCGACCAGAAGTGATATCCTTGAACGCGACGACGCGACGGTGGACGGTAACAGAATGAAAAAATCCGCGATGACGGATCCGCGCGACCAACTGGTGGATCACCTGCCGGCGTTGCGTGCCTTTGCCTTGTCGCTGACACGCGAAGGGGCGTCTGCCGACGATCTGGTGCAGGACACCATCGTCAAGGCCTGGACAAACATGGACAAGTTCCAGGCGGGCACCAACCTGCGGGCCTGGCTGTTCACCATCCTGCGCAACACCTTCTATTCGGCCCGCCGCAAGACCAAGCGCGAGGTCAGCGACAGCGACGGCATCCATGCCGCCCGCCAGGCGACGCGTCCCGAACATGACGGCAGGCTGGCGCTCAAGGACTTCCGTGTGGCCTTTGCGCAGCTGCCGGACGAACAGCGCGAGGCGCTGATCCTTGTCGGCGCCTCGGGCTTTTCCTACGAGGAGGCGGCCGACATGACCGGCGTCGCCATCGGCACCGTCAAGTCGCGGGCCAATCGGGGGCGGCGGAAACTCGCGGAACTGCTGCATCTGGAAAGCGGTGAGGAACTGGACATGACCGATCAGGCCACCCTGGCCGTCATGGCGTCCAGCCACACCATCGCGCGCTAAGGGGGGCCGGTGTTCCGGCGGATCAGCGACCGTCTGGATTTCACGCGCAAGCTGGGCTTCCGGCTTGGTGCCCTGCTGTCGGTTGCCATTCTGCCGCTGGGCCTGATCTCTCTGATCCAGAACTTCAATCTGGTGGCCGAGGCCGAGCGCGGGGTCGAGATCGCGCTTCTGGGCCGCACCGCCTCGGCTGCGGCGGGTGAACGGGCGCTTCTGCAAAGCGCCATCGGATCGGCCGATGCGCTTGGTCCCGCCGTGCTGGACGCGATGGAGCGTCCGCAGGTTTGTTCCGAACTGTTGCGCAATTTCATCGAACGCAGCGCCACTTATGTCTTTGCGGGCTTCGTGGCGCTGGACGGGCAGAGCAGCTGCAATTCCTCGGGAAGCAGCCTGCCGCTCGATTTCAGCCAGGCCGACGGCTTCCGGAAGTTCATGGCCGCTCCGGGGACGCTGGTGACTTCGGTGGAACGGGGAACAGTCAGCGGGCGTCCGGTGGTGCTGGTGATGCAGCCGCTTTACCGCGACAGCGAGATGCTGGGTTATATCAGCCTGTCGCTGACGAACGAACTTCTGCGGTCGACCCATAACCTCAATACGGGCGGCAATGGCGCGCGGATCGTGACCTTCAACCAGCGGGGCGAGATCCTGACCTCGGATACCGACGCCGAGACCAGCATCGTCGACATCCTGCCGCAGAATGTCGAACTGGTCAGCCTGCTGTCGGGGACCGAGACGACCTTCCGGGCTAGGGCCGGCAATGGCCAGACGCGCATCTTCACCGTCGTGCCGGCGGTGCCCGGCCTTGTCTATGCGCTTGGCAGCTGGTCGCCCCGGACCGCGGGGGTCGGGCTGTTCCAGATTTCGCGCTTTGGCGCGGTGACGATTCCGATGGCGCTGTGGCTTGTGTCGCTGGCCGTCGCCTATTTCGCCGTGTTCCGCATGGTGTTGCGCCACATCACCGTGCTGCGTAGCCAGATGCGCCGCTTTGCCATCGGCAACCGCACGGAACCGCCCGCCATCCTGGCCGATGCGCCGACCGAGATCTGTGACGTTAGCCAGACATTCCACAACATGGCGCGCATCCTGATCCGCGACGAGGAAGCGATGGAGGAAGCCGTCGCCGAAAAGACGGTGCTGCTGAAAGAGGTCCATCATCGGGTCAAGAACAACCTGCAGTTGATCGCCTCCATCATCAACATGCAGAGCCGGGTGATCGACGATCCCGACGCCAAGCGCGTGCTGCGCTCGGTCCAGGACCGGGTCGCCGCCCTGGCGACTATCTATCGCAACCTGTACCAGGCCGAGCATCTGGACGCGGTCGAGGCCGGGCGCCTGATCTGCGACATCATCAACCAGATGGTCAATGCCTCGGTCGAGCCGGGCAGCAACCTGCGGATCGAGACCAATATCGAAACCCTGGTCCTTCTGCCGGACCAGGCGGTGCCCTTGTCGCTTCTGGCGACCGAAGCCTTCACCAATGCGATGAAATACGCGGGCGTCGCTCCGGGTGAGGCCGCGCCCTGGGTCAGGGTGGATCTGGCGACCGTCGCCCCCGGCCAGGGCCTTCTGGAAGTCGCCAATTCGATCGGTGCCAATTCCCGCCAGTCCGAAGGAACCGGGCTTGGCAGCCAATTGATCGAGGCCTTCACCACCCAGCTTGAAGGTCAGGCCACTGCGGGCGTGGAAGGCAACAGCTTCGTGCTGCGCCTGCACTTCGGCATCGAGCGGGCCAACACCCTGGCCGAAACGCGCAATGTCGTCCTGACCTCTGCGGCACGGCCAGGGGCGCAGCATTAAGGCCGTCCAGCCATGGCGATCCGGGGATGCCGATCCCGCCAGGGCATTCGGCTGGTGCGGGATCCGGCGGGTGGTCAATGACGCTCTGGGCAGCCCACGAATTCGACAGCCCGCCCGTGTGGGCCGGTCGCCGCGCCACGATGGCGCTTGCACGGTTCTGCCGCGCCACTATCTTGCAGGCATGGACGCGCAGGACACCTTTGATCTGACAACGGGCCGGGGGCTGATGGCCTGTCCGCGCTGCGACGCCATGCATGTCGAGGCGGAACTGAATTCCGGCGAAACCTTGCGCTGCATCCGCTGCGGGGGCGTGCTGGCCAAGCCCAGGGGCGGGGCCTTCAGCCAGCTGATCGCGCTGGCCTTCACGTCGATGGTGCTGATGATGGGGGCGATCTTCTTTCCGTTCCTGGAAATCTCGCGCATGGGGATCGGCAACGCGACATCGCTCTTTGGCGTGGCGATGGCCTTTGCCGATGGCGTGCTGCTGCCCCTGGTGCTGGCGGTGATGGCGATGATCGTGGGCCTGCCGGTGCTGCGGTCCTTCCTGCTGGTCTATACGCTGACGCCCTTGGCGCAGGGCCGCGCGCCCTATCGCCATGCCGCGACCGCCTTCCGCTGGTCCGAGGAACTGCGCCCCTGGTCCATGGCCGAGATCTTCGTGATCGGCACCGCCGTCGCCCTGGTCAAGGTGGCCGGGCTTGCGACGGTTCATCTGGGGCCTGCCTTCTGGGCCTTTTGCGCGCTGATCCTGGTCAACCTCGCCTCGCGCGGGTTCATGTGCCAGACGACCATCTGGGACGCCATCGAGGATGGGAGCCTGCCCACCGATGGGCGCGAGATGGCCGGCGGGGTCGCGCGCGGTGAGTGATGACGCACCGGGCGCGCCGGTCCTGACCGCGCATCGTGCCGGGCTGGTCGGCTGCCGGTCCTGCGGCCGCGTCTGGCCCGACGGTCAGGAAACCTGCAACCGCTGCGGCGCCGACCTGGTGCCGCCCGACCGGCGGGGGCTGCAGAAGGTCTGGGCCTGGTGGTTCGCGGGCCTGATCATGTATGTCCCCGCGAACCTGTTTCCGATGATGCGCACCCAGACCTTCGCGGGGCTTCAGGGCAATACCGAGGCGACGATCCTGCAGGGCGTGGTCGAGCTGATCCATTACGGCAATTACGACATCGCCATCATCGTCTTTGTCGCCTCGATCATCGTGCCGATCGCCAAGTTCCTGTCGATCGCCTGGCTGGCGGTGGTCGCAGGCCAGCCCGCCACGGTCGATCAGGCCCATACCCGGCTGAAGATCTACGAGGTGGTGGAATTCATCGGCCGCTGGTCGATGATCGACGTGTTTGTGGTGGCGATCCTGTCGGCGCTGGTGCAGTTGGGCTTTGTCGCTTCCATCCATCCCGGCCCTGCCGCCGTGTCCTTCGCGCTGTCTGTTGCCTTCACCATGCTTTCGGCGCAAAGCTTCGACCCAAGACTGATCTGGCGCGGCTTGCCGCTGCGAAGCCGGACGGACGACAAGGGGCAGGAATAACAAGAACCGATGACCGACCAGCCGCCCCCCCTGAGACCGGCCAGCCCCGTACGAAAGACCGCCGTCCGCGCCGCGCAGGCCGGGATCAATGTCATCTGGCTGGTGCCGATCATTGCGCTGGTTGTCACCGCGGCGATCGCCTGGAACGCCTATGCCGAGCGCGGCACGGTGATCGAGGTCGAATTCGCCGATGCGACGGGCGTGACCCCCGGCGAGACTGCCCTGCGCTTTCGCGAGATCACCGTGGGGCAGGTGGAAGGCGTCAGCTTCACGTCGGATCTGTCCCGCGTCGTGGTCCGGATCCGCGTGGACAAGGATGTCGCCCCCTATATCGACAGCGACGCGGCCTTCTGGATCGTCCGTCCGCAGGTCACGGCCCAGGGGGTGACCCGGCTGGACACGGTGCTGACCGGATCCTTCATCGAGGGCTACTGGGACGCCGCCGTTTCCACCCCGCAGGAGCGGTTCGTGGGCCAGGAACGCGCGCCCCTGGTGCGCAGCGATACGCCCGGCAGCTGGGTCACGCTGGCGATGGAAAACGCCGGCGGCATCAGTGAAGGCGCGCCGGTGCTGTATCGCGGCGTGCAGGTCGGGCGGATGGAAAACCTGCGCCTGGCCGACAGCGAGGATCAGGTCGTCGCCGACGCCTTTATCGAAGCCCCCCATGACAAGCGGCTGACGACCTCCACGGTGTTCTGGGACACCTCGGGCTTTTCGCTGTCGCTCGGCGCCTCGGGCGTGTCCTTCAACGTGAACTCTCTGTCCTCGCTGCTGCAGGGGGGCGTGTCCTTCGACACGCTGGTCAGCGGCGGCCGCCCGATCGAGCCGGGCCATGTCTATACCCTGCAACCTGACGAGGACACGGCCCGCAACGACATCCTGGCCAGCGACAATGCCGAACCGCTGCGCATCGCCATGGTGATCGACGATTCCCTGCGCGGCCTGGAAAAGGGCGCGGACGTGCAGTTCCAGGGCCTGCGCGTGGGCCAGGTGACAGATCTGGCCGTCACGGCGGATCAGGAGACCGACAAGATCCGCCAGATCGTGACCATGGCGATCTCGCCCTTCCGGCTTGGCCTGGCCGAGGACACCACGCCCGCCGACGCGCTGGCCTTCCTGCAGGAGGCCGTGGACCAGGGGCTGCGCGCGCGCGTTGCCAGCGCGGGCTTCCTTGGCACCTCGCTGATGGTCGAGCTTGTCGATATTCCCGGCGCTCCGCCGGCGGTGATCGACACAGGCGCGGAACCCAACCCGATCATCCCCTCGGTCCAGGGGGATCTGGAGGATTTCACCGCCAGCGCCCAGGGCTTCCTGTCGCGCATCGGCAAGCTGCCGCTTGAGGAAGTGCTGAAATCCGCGACCGACATGATGAACAGCGTCACCGCGCTGGCCAGTTCCGAGGATACCCGGGCCATCCCCGGCAGCCTGCGCGAGACGCTGGACCAGGCCAAGGGGGCGGCAACCGATATCGGCGGCATGGCCCGCGACCTGCGCGAGGCGGGCACCGCCCAGGACATCGCCCGGCTGGTCGATGAGGCCGCCGCCGCCGCCGAGGCGGTCAAGCTGGCCGCCGCCGACGCGCCCGAGATGGTGAACCGGATCGACGCCGCCGCCGCCGCGGTCGAGGAATTCAATTTCTCGGAAATCAGCGCCCAGGCCGAAGGGATCCTTGCCGACCTGCGCGCCATGCTGGGCAGCGAGGATGCCGAGCAACTGCCGCGCAACCTGTCCGACACGCTGGAGGCGGCCTCGGGCCTGCTCAACGACCTGCGCGACGGCGATGCGGCGGGCAGCCTGAACGACGCGCTGGACAGCGCCAGCACCGCCGCCGACCAGGTGGCCGAATCCGTCCAGCGCCTGCCGCAACTCATCGAACGGCTGGAAGCCACGGCCGCACGGGCGGATTCCGTGCTTGCATCCTATGGCGAGAGGTCCGCCTTCAACACCGAGGCAGTCAACATGCTGCGCGAATTGCGCCGCGCGACCGAGGCTTTCGGGTCGCTGGCCCGGCTGATCGAACGCAACCCCCGCGCCTTCATTCTGGGACGATGACGCCATGACCTTGCCGACCCGCCTGCCTGCCGTGCTTGCCTGCCTTGGCCTTCTGGGTTTGGCCAGCTGTTCCGATCCGGAAAAGACCGCGCGCTTCCTGATCGACCCGCCAGCGGGCGAACAGGTGCCCAATCGCCTGGGCAGCGCCGAGCTGAAGGACGTGTCGCTGCCCGAATACGCCTCGGGGCAGGAGGTCGCCTTCCAGACCGCCGATGGCGCCGTCCGGTCCACCCCGAAGAACCTGTGGGCCGACAACCCGCAGCGGGCCTTCACCCTGTCGCTGGCCCGGGCGATTTCCGATGCCTCGGGTGCCACCGTGATCGGCGAACCCTGGCCCCTGGCCGAACCCCCGCAGCGCCTGCTGGAGGTGCGGGTGGAGAAGGCCCTGGCGCAGGCGAACGGCACCTATCGCCTGTCGGGGCGCTATTTCGTCTCGGACGAGGGCAGCGGCGGTGCAAACCACGCCCGCAGCTTCGATATCGTCGTGCCCATGGCGGGCACGGAGCCGGCGGCATCCGCCGCGGCGGCGTCCCAGGCCATCGCGATCCTGGCCCGGCAGATCGCCACCCTGTCGGGGCCGGGCCGCACCATCGCCACCACGGCGCCCGCCGATCCCTTCGCGCTGGATCCGCTGTTCTGAACGGAAAAGATTTGGCGGATGGTCTGAAAACCATCCGCCAAACACCCGCAGGCACAGGGAACGCTGGTTACACCGAAGGACTGGGCGGGTTGTCCCGGTCCCGGTAATGGCCGGGGCGGGATACAGGGTCCTCGCACAGGTCTGCACGTCCCAAGACACGGGCGATGACCGGCAGGACAAACTGATCGAAACAGTGCCGATCAGGGGCGAAGGCGCCGGGATGGCCGACGCCTCCGCAATCTTCGCAATCCTCGATGTTGCCCCAGCAATTGGGGCAGGCACCAAGGGCGCAGGCCAGCATCTCGACATGGTCGATGAGAAGCCGGTTCTCCTGCTGGAGCCGCCGGAAGGCGGCCCAGGTCGGGCGGTCGAGGTCGGCGAGAGGAGCGCCGCCCCCTGACCGCCCGTTTGTTGCCGCCATCAGATCCTGCTGCATGTCATCGACCGGCACATTCTGCACACCCCCCGGTCCACCGCCCAGAAGCTGAAGCGCGGCAATCACGTTGCTGAAATTCGGAATTGTGTCATCCGGCATGTCCGTCTTCCCTGTTGCTGCCTTGTAAGCCGGTCATCCCGTGCGACCGATGATCGCTTGCAATGGAATCACTATCGGCCAAGGCCGTGAAACGGGCGTGAATCCGACGGTGCGGTTTTCGTGAAAAAGGCGAGTGGGGCGCTAGAATTCGCGAAAAGGCGTGGCAAGGGGCAGGGTGGGCGGCTGGCCCGGGATCGCGCCCTGGCGCCCGGCCTGGTCGCGGATCGCCTGCCGGACATCCAGGTCCGGATCTTCGGACAGCCGGCCGGCCAGCCAGCGCGCGAGCTGGGGCGCCGCAAGCGAGGTGCCCGAGGCCAAGGTGAAGCTGCCGCTGTTCCGCCCGCGCACGATCATGGAACTGCTGTTGACGCTGCGATCGACCGGGGCCAGGCAATCGCCTCCCTCGCCATTGGCCAGAAGCGCGGCATAATCCGTTCCCTGACCGGTTTGCCGATAAACCGCCCCCGCCCGCAGCGTCAGCCTGCCGGTGGCATAGCTGTTGACCGTGTCCCTGCGGATCACCAGGGGATCGCCGCCGTTCTGCGCATCCGTCAGGATCGGAAAGCCCGATTCGTCATGGCTGCGATAGGCGGGGTCGTGGAACCAGCTTTGCCGTGCGCCGCGGCGAAAGCCCCGGATCACCTCGTCGCGCTGCGCCGTCACGTCATAGACCTGCTGGGAACCGTCATCAGAATCGCTGCCCGCAATCCCGACCCGCCATTCGCCGGGCGGCGCAAAGGGCTCGCCCAGCCTTTCGGGGCAGGTCGGCAGCGCGATCACCGCGATGCCGTCCCGCCAGCGGCCGCCCGGCAGCAGTTGCGGCATGTAATAAGCCCGCGCCAAGGGCTTCCCGTTCCTGTCGGACAGGACCGAGAATTGCCAGGGCACCTTGAAGTCGGTCGTCGAGGCCGCATGGCCCGGCGGCGTCAGCGTCACCTGCAGATCGCCCCTTGGGGGATGATCCTGGGGCGGGCCCCAGATCTCGACGGCGTTGATGGTGGCGTCATCCGGGGGCAGGCGCCAGCCGATCGACTGGCCGCGCCGCAGCTT
Source organism: Paracoccus benzoatiresistens (assembly GCF_026913015.1). GTDB lineage: Bacteria > Pseudomonadota > Alphaproteobacteria > Rhodobacterales > Rhodobacteraceae > Paracoccus > Paracoccus benzoatiresistens. Next base: position 127,072 of record NZ_JAPTYD010000006.1, on the reverse strand, counting down.
GGCGCGCAGCCGGTCCTGGCGATGATTGCCCATGGGCAGCACGAAATGCACGGGCCCCAGATCCGGCGTCCTGGTTTCCGAAACCGCATCCATGAACCGCTCGAGAAGCGTTGACCCGTCATGCGGTCCCGCCGTCAGCCCCAGGCTGAGGTTGATGACGACCGGCAGGCGCACATCGCCATGGGAAAGGCCGTGCTTCCCTTCGATGAAGCGGCACAGCCGGCGGGCGCGGTTGATGATGAACAGCATCCCTGTCAGGATCGGGACCGGCGCCAGAACGCCCATGGAATCGGCGATGATCCGGGGCGGCAGGCAGACCGCGATCACCGGATGGTTCCTGGCCTGCGGATCGGCCGGATCGAAGCCCGCCGCCAGGGGCGCGATGGCCGAGCCATGTCCCGCCTCGAAGGCACCCGAGGGCGTGCCGGGGCGGGCCAGATCCACGGCGCCGGTCAGCCGGTAGATCGCGTCCTCGCCCCCTGTCTTTCCGGTCGCGGCCCCTGCCAGCAGCGCCGACAGTTCGGCCCCGCGCCATTCCGCGCCCGAGGGCAGATCGACCCCCGCCCCCTGCCGGAAGCGTGCGTCCTGCATCCAGACCGCCGCCACGCGGCTGAGATTGCCGGGCAGGGTGAAACGCTGGTGGATGAAGGGAATCCCGTCGTCAATGATGCCGATGATGCAGCCCTTGCCCGGATCGGGCAGCGCCCCGTCCGACAGGTAGGCCCGCGCAGGGTCGGCCGGATCGTCGCTGCCGAGTTCCCGATGGCCGTCGTTGTTCGCGTCGTTCGACAGCACGCCGGCGGGATCGTCCAGGAAATCCTCGAAGGCGGTCACGATGGCATGGGCGATCGCCATCATCATCGGAAGCTCTGGTCGATCAGGTCGCGCAGCGCCTGTTCAAGCTGTTCGGGCACGTCGGCACCATCGTCGGGGCCGTGATCCGCCCTCGGCGGCGCCTGGTTGCGGCTGGCGCGCAGGTCGTGGAAGTAATGCAGGTAGGGCGACAGGCCAGGACGATACCGGTCATAGGCCGCCCGGGGTTCGGACCAGCGCAAGGACGCATCGGGATCGGATGTCAGCTCCATCGCGTCTCCCATTCCCCGGTCGCGCGCGCGCAGAGCGATTGCCACAAGGGCGCCGGGCGCAGCGCTGCCGCGTCATCCCCGAACCCGGTCGAGGGATCCTCGCCCCTCAGCATCAGGTCCAGGATGCCGTAATGGAAGTCGCGCGGCCGGTCTCCGTCGCGGAATCGGGTGCCGTCGAAAACCGCAGATCCGACGGTGCTGCCTTCCGATCCCCGCGCCATCAGATAGCGCCCGAGCTGGATACCCAGCACCGCCCCGGCAGCGCTGTCGGCCGGGAAATGCAGGCCCGCCACCGTCCGGTTGATCGCGACGCGGCAGGCCAGGCGATAAAGCTGGCTGTCGCTGGCCATGGCAGAACCCGGTTCCACCAGTTGCGACAGCATGGTCGCCAGCGTGAACATCTGCGTGGCATGGCCGCTGGGCAGCGTCGGATGGCCCGGTTCCGCGATCATCGGCTGGACAAGGTTGCTGAACTGCGTGGGCCGCGGGCAGCCAAGGGCGATCTTGATGCGCATCACCACCGGCGTCACCAGCGCAAGGCCGGTTTCCAGCATCTCGACCACGGCGGGAGCGCGGGACAGGGTGATGGGCAGGATGCTGGCGAAGAACGGGATCAGGTATTCGCGCTGGACGAGGATCTCGGCCAGACGGTCGGCGCGCAGCTCGGCATAGGCCGCCACCAGCGGCGCTGCGTGGCCGAGATCGTCCACCTCGGGGCGCACGATTCGGGCCAGGGGGGTATGCTTCACGCCCTTGCCCCCCTTGCGCCGCAGCAGCGTGACCGCCTGCGCGGTGGCACGCTTTTCGGGGTAATCCTCGATCTCGAAGGCAAGATCTTCCAGCAGTTCGGACAGCAGGACGGCGCGGCGGAACTCGGCCTCCATCCGCCGCAACCGCCCGCCTGCGTCCAGGGTCCCGTCCTTGCCCGCCAGCGGTGGGATCGTCTCGGTGCCGACAATGGCGTCGCGGGTCCGCATCAGGGCGGCGGCCATCAGTCCGTCATCGATGGTTCTGCCCGAAGCATCCGCCCCCTGGCCGTGCTGACCATGCTGGCCGTGCTGGCCGTGCTGACCATGCTGCAAAGACATGGCGTGACCTCATTGACCAGGCGAATCGAAAACACTGTATCTTTGCCTTAAGGGAAAGCGTAACAACGAGTTCAGATTTCACCTAGCCCTTGTTTCGATGCAATCACTTACGCTCCGACTCATGGGGCCCGTGGACCTGATCGGGCCGGGACACGTGCGGCTGACGCCGCGCGGGATGCGGGCCCGTGGTGCCCTGGCGGTCATGGGCAGCGCGACGGCCATGCGGGTCCTGCGCGCGCGGCTGCAGGATCTGCTGTTCAGCACCCGTGAACCCGAACAGGCCAATGCCAGCCTGCGGCAGGTCCTGCGCGAAATCCGCATCAGCCTGGGGGATGCCCGACAGGCCCTTGCTGGCGGGCCGGGATGGGTGGGCCTGGACAATGACATGGTCCGGCTGGACATGACCGCCCGCCCGGGACCGGACGGTCAGATGCCCGAATTCGCCGCCGACCTGGACATCCCCGATCCGGAATTCGAGGATTGGCTGCGCGACGCCCGGATGCATGCCGAACAGGCGGTGACGCCTTCCTTGCCCGAGCCCTCGGTGCTGCCGGTCCTGCTGACGGCCGAGCCGGTGGCAAGCGACGTGGAAACCGGCGTGATCGCGGCCATGGTGGTGGGCGAGGCGGCGGGCCGGGTCTGCGACCTGGTGCCCATGGTCGCCATGCCCGACCGCGCCGAGCCCGGCAAGTCGGCCATCGTGCTGTCGGCCCTGGCCAATCGCCTGGGCGAGGAAATCCACCTGCTGGTGAAGCTGAGCCACCGGCCCAGCAGCCGGCTTTTCTGGTCGCACAAGTTCGTTCTGGACGCAGGCAACCTCACGCCATCCATGAACGATTGCACGGCGCAAGTCTGCGTGGGCGTCATGCGCGTGCTCGAGGCCGTGCGCACCGTCGATGCCGCCCTGGGGGTTTCCTTCGCGGACGTGTTCAGCTTCAACCAGGGCCGGCTGCATCGCGCCGAACAGGCGCTGGCGGGGATGGATGAAGGGGTGAACCTGTCCCTGACCAATGCGCTGCGGGCCTGGGTGCGCACCACGCAGGTCTTCGAGCGCCTGGTCCCCGATCCTTTGGCAAGCATCCAGGAAGCCCGGGAATTCGCCGCCAGGGCGCGCGAGGCCGATCCCTACAGCGCCACCGCCCTGGCAGTGGGCTCGGTGGTCGAGGGCTATCTGAACCAAGGCCAGGTCAGCTACTGGCTGGCGCAGCAGGCGGTGCAGATGGATGCGCGCAATCCGCTTGCGCGGTATGCCTATTCGCAGGCCCTGACCGACCTCGGCCGTCACAAGGAAGCGTATCGCGAGGCGCAGGCGGGCCTAACCGAGGCGCTGTCGGTCCTGAACCCCGCTACCTGGCAGTTGCGCCTGGGCATCGCCCTGACCCGCCTTGGCCGCTTTGCCGAGGCCGAGCAGCGCTTCGATGCCGTCCAGCAGCTTGCGCCGGAAAACCGTCCCTCGCTGCGCTTCCTGGCGGCGCTGCGATACCATCGGCGGGACGAGGCGGGCGCCCTGTCCGCGCTGCAGGCGCTGAAGAAGGTGGAGCCGGGCTTTTCGCTGGAAGCGATGCGCAGCGACAGCTATCCGGTCGCGACGCTGCGGCAAGGCGGGCTTCTGGGCGTCACGCGGTCGGGGCTGATCTAGGGGCGGACCTTCGGCCAGGAATACGGTCCAGGGACGTCGGGATCAGAAGCGTGCCGGAACAAGCGCGGCGGCCTGTGGGGTCCCATGGATGCCACGACCGCAGCACCGATTGCGCCAGGCAGGGCGCGTGCGTGCACGCACCACGACCCGTTACACCATCCCAGCCCGCATTTCCCCGTGCAGCCGCGGCCCCGCGACGATCATGCCGTCCACCATGGCGCGGGGGCTGTTGAAGCGCATCGGCTGGCCGTGGCGGTCGGTGGCAAGGGCACCGGCCCGCTGGGCGATCAGGCTGCCTGCGGCGATATCCCATTCCCACACGCTGCGCACCGACAGCGCGGCATCGAACCGGCCCTCGGCCACCAGGCACAGCCGCCAGGCCAGTGACGGGCGGAACTCGCGGCGGATGGGCGGGGTCCTGCCGTTCTTCCAATGCTCGGGCTCGACCGCGGATTTGTAGGTCAGCACGCGCGCGCCTGTCATGCCGCACTCGGTGGGTCGGATCGGCCTGCCGTTCAGCAGGGCGGGGCCGTCTGCGAAGGCCGTGAAGGTCAGCTCCATCGCGGGCAGATGCACCACGGCGGCGGTGATCCGGTCGCCCTCGGCCACGGCCAGCGAATGGGCGAAGCCCTGTTGCCCGGCGATGAAGGCGCGGGTGCCGTCGATCGGGTCGATGATGAAGCAGTGCCGCGCATCCAGGCGCGAGGCATCGGCTTCGCTTTCCTCGGACAGCCAGCCGTAATCGGGGCGCGCGCCCGTCAGCATTCTCTGCAGCGCGTCATTGACGGCCAGATCCGCCTCGGTCACGGGTCCCGCGTCATCGGGCTTGTCCCAGGCCTTGGGCGCGGCCCGCCAGAAGGACAGCGCGATCGGCCCGGCGGCCTCAGCCGCTCGGACCAGCAGGGCCAAATCCTCCTCAGGCGCCGGCAACGGTCATCCCCCGCACCAGAAGGCTGGGAACCTCGGCCGCGCGCCAAGGCAGGGCGTCATTGGCGGCCACCAGCGTCATCAGCATGTCACGAAGATTTCCGGCGATGGTGCATTCGTTGACCGGCCAGGCGATCCTGCCGCCTTCCACCCAGAAGCCCGCCGCGCCGCGCGAATAATCCCCGGTCGTCCCGTTGATCGAGGCGCCCAGCATCGAGGTCACGACCAGTCCCGTTCCCATCTCCGCAATCAGATCGTCGGGCGTCGCCGTCCCCGGTGTCAGGATCACGTTGCTGTTCGTGGGCGAGGGGGCCGAGGACATGCCCCGCGCGGCCGAGGCCGTGCTGTCCATCCCCAGCTTGCGCGCGGTGGCCAGATCCAGCGTCCAGCCCTGCAGCACGCCGCCGTCCACGATCTTGCGGGGCCGCGTGGCCAGCCCTTCGGCATCGAAGGGGCGGGACGAGGGATAGCGCGGGCGCAGCGGATCCTCGAGAAGGTCGAACCCTTCGGGCAGCACCGGCTGGCCCAGATCCTTGCGCAGCCAGCTTGCGCCGCGCGCCACCGCGCTGCCATTGACCGCCGAGAGCAGGTGCCCGATCAGCGAGGAGGCGACGCGTCGGTCATAAAGGATGGGAAAGGCCCCCGTCGGCGGTTTCCGCGATCCGGCGCGCGCCAGGGTGCGTTCGGCGGCAAGGCGGCCGATCTCCTCGGGCGCGGGCAGATCCTCGGCCCAGACCCGCGATTCCCCGGCATAGTCCCGCTCCATCCCCAGACCCTCGCCGGTGATGGCGACGGTGGAAATCGCGTGCGTCGTGCGCCCGTAGCCGCCCGAAAACCCGTTCGAGGCCGCCAGCCACAGGAAGCGGCGGCTGAAGGCCGCGTTGGCGGATTCGACCTGCGAAATGCCCGGCATGTCGCGCGCCGCAGCCTCGGCCCGCAGCGCCAGGTCCTGCAGGTGATCGGGCGAGGGATCAGGCCGGTCGTCGGCGATCTGCAATCCGCCTGCATCACGCTGTCGGGCCAACTGGTCCGGATCGGCCAGGCCCAGCATGTCATCGACCGGCGCCTCGCGCGCCATGGCCACGGCGCGTTCGGCCATTTCCCCGATGGTCGCCGGGCTGTGGTCCGAGGCCGAGACGCTGGCCTGCCGCCCGCCGATCAGCACGCGCAGCCCGATTTCCACGCCTTCGGCCCGGTCGGCATGTTCAAGGACGCCGCCCCGCATGTCGATGCTGGTGGACTGGCCGCTCATCGCCAGGGCGTCGGCCTGGTCGGCCCCTGCCCGCCGCGCCGCATCGACCAGCGATTCGGCCAGCGCCTGCAAATCCACGGGTGCCATCGCGCTTCTCCTTCGTTCGTCCACCTGTTTTGCGGCGCAACGGGGCGGCCCGCAAACGAAAAAGGCCGGGACGAATGCCCCGGCCCAAGGCCCTTGGCGCAGGGTCCTACTTGACCTGCTGGCCGTTTGCGAAGATCTGGCCGCCCTCGCGGAACTCGATCTCCGAGGTCAGCCGGTCGGGATTGGCTTCATCCGGCTTGGCGAACATCGCCAGCATCATCCGCATCCCCATCATCTGCTCCTCGGGGGCCAGGCCCATGGCGACCAGCTTGTCCAGAAGGCCGTTCACGCCCTCGAAGGTGCCGTTCAGCTTGCCCACGGGCTCGTTCGGGTTGTCGCCGAATTCCAGAGCGCCGCTGATGTCGGCCTTGGCGCCGACCGCGTCCAGCGCCACCTTGTTGACGGTCAGCGTCCGGGGGGTGAAGGGCGCGTCAGGCGCGGTCGTCCCGTCGGGCTGCGCCACGGCCGGGTCGAACAGGTTCTGCGTCACGACCGCATCGCCCGACAGGTCGATGGACAGGCTGGCAGGATTGCGCGGCAGTTGCTTGTTCGGGTCGAACAGGTTCCAGATGCCCTCGGCGAAGGTCAGCCCTTCCAGCGCATAGGCGAACTTGAACGGCTGCGCGGCCTCCGCCTTGCTGACCGGGATCAGCATGTCGAAGAAGGTGCGGTCGGTCGCATAGCTGATCGGGAAGGGCAGGCTGCTGACCGTCATCTCGACATTGGTCCTCGCGACCTCGCCCTTGTAGCCGAGGCCCTGTTCCGACATCTGCAGCGCGGCATTTCCCGTCCCCAGCGTTGCCGTGCCGCGGCCCGTCTGGTCCGCGCCCGCCTCGTCCTTGCCGGCAAAGTCGAAATCGGCCTTTGCGGTCTCGAACCCGAAATTGCCCTGGAAATCCAGGCCCGCCGCCAGGGCCTCGGACAATTGCGTGCCCAGATCGAAGCTTTGCGCCGGCGTCCTGGTGGCGCCGGTGCTGGAAAGGCCCGTCAGCCTGGCTTGCAGATTGACCTTGCCCCCCGTGCCCTCCGCATCCGCGGGGGCGTCGGCGGCGATCTGCATGGTCGCCTCGGAGGCCTTGATGTCGAAGCTGGTTTCCGACCCCTCGCCCGTGGCATGGCGCTGCGTGCCCGCGACATCGGTCAGAGAGCCGGTCACGGGCATTGTCGCGCCGCTTTCCGGATCGACCGGCATGGTCAGGTCAAAGGCGATCGAGGGATAGGTGAATTCATACAGCATGTCCTCGGGCGTGCCCGAGACGACCGTTTCGTTGCCGGGAACCTTGACGGTGCCGGTCATGGTCATCTCGACCATCTCGGGCTCGGCGGGGGGCGTCTCGGCCTCGGTGCCCTCGGCCCCCTTTGCAGCTGCATCTTCCTCGGTCGGGGCCGGCACCATGAAGGTGCTGTCCAGCGCCACGTCGCCCCCGATCGACATGCGGACCCTGGCGTCGCCGGTTTCCTGGAAGGTCAGTTGCGGAATGGTGATGGTGGTCGCGCCGTCCTCGATCTTCGTCGAGAAGACGGCATCCGTGACGGTCAGCGTGCCGCCCGCATCCTCGGTCTTGCCGGTGACTTCATAGCCATAGCCGGCATAGGTTTTCTGCAGGTTTTCCCAGACCTGGGCCGGGGTGACGTCGGCCAGGACCGGCGCGGCACCGATGCAAAGCGCCAGGGCCGAGGTTGCAGCAAAGCGGAACATGGCTGAGACCTTTCGGAAAATCGTTGCTTGCGGGATTTGTGGCACAGTGGTCCCTGAAGGCCAAGGGAGCAATCGCGTGATGGCGGCGTGTGCGGCGCGGAACATTGTTCTGCCTTGGTCGTTTCCCAGCATCTGCCGCCCCGGATCGGGTGCACGGCGCATCCAAGCCATGAAGATCAAGGAGTTTCCTCATGCGCAGCACCATCCTGTCTGCCATCCTGGCCCTGACGACGGCCCTGCCCGCGGCGGCCGAAACGATCCGCGTCGGCATGTCGGGCGGCTATTTCCCCTTCACCTTCACGCGCGCGGATGAATTGCAGGGCTTCGAGGTTGACCTGATGAACGCCGTGGGCGAGATCACCGGAGACGACATCCAATTCGTCACCATGTCCTTTTCCGGCCTGATCGGCGCGCTTGAAACCGGGCGGATCGATACGGTCGCGAACCAGATCACCATCACCCCGGAACGCGAGGCGAAATTCGCGTTCACTCAGCCTTACGTTTATGACGGCGCGCAGGTGGTGGTGAAGGAAGGCAACGAAGGCACGATCACGGGTCCCGAAAGCCTGAAGGGCAAGTCGGTCGCCGTGAACCTGGGCTCCAACTTCGAGGAACTGCTGCGCGCCTTGCCCTATGCGTCGGAAATCGACATCCGCACCTATGAATCGAACATCGGGCAGGACACCGCGCTGGGCCGGGTCGATGCCTTTGTCATGGACCGCGTGTCGTCGGCGCAACTGGTCAAGGAAAGCCCGCTGCCCCTGGCCCTTGCAGGCCAGCCCTTCAGCGAGATCCGCAACGCCCTGCCCTTCCGCAACGACGAGGCAGGCAAGGCCATGCGCGACAAGGTCGATGCCGCGATCACCCAGTTGAAGGAAAACGGCAAGCTGGCCGAGATTTCGCAGAAATGGCTGGATGCGGATGTGACGAAGCCCCTGGCTGACGCCGCCGAATGAAGGGACTCGACACTGCCTATATGTGGGACCTGGTGCCGATCATCCTCGGCTATGTCCCGCTGACCTTGGGGATGGCGATTGTCGCCATGGCGGCGGCGCTGGTCCTGGCGGCCTTCCTTGCCATCCTGCGCGTCCTGCGGGTGCCGGTCGCGGACCAGGTGGTGGCGGTGTTCATCAGCTTCTTTCGGGGCACGCCGCTGCTGGTGCAGCTGTTCCTGTTCTATTACGGCCTGCCGCAACTGTTCCCGGCGATGACCAGCATCGACGGGATCACGGCGGCGGTGATCGGCCTGACGCTGCACTTCTCGGCCTATATGGCGGAAAGCATCCGCGGCGCGATCCTGGGCGTGGACCGCAGCCAGTGGGAGGCGGCCCAATCCATCGGCATGACGCAGGGCCAGCTTCTGCGCCGGATCGTGCTGCCGCAGGCCTCGCGCGTGGCGGCGCCGACCCTGATGAACTATTTCATCGACCTGATCAAAAGCACCTCGCTGGCCTTCACCCTGGGCGTAACCGAGATGATGGGCGCCGCGCAGAAGGAAGCGGCGGGCAGCTTCCTTTATCTGGAAGCCTTCCTGGTCGTCGCGGTGATCTACTGGATCATGGTCGAACTGCTGTCCGTCGGGCAGCGCTGGATGGAACGTCATCTGGGAAAGGCGGTGGCGCGATGAAATGCGAAATCGACATCGCAGGCCTGGTCAAGCGCTTCGGCCCCACCACGGTCCTGTCGGGCATCGACCTGTGCCTGAAGCCGGGCGAACGCGTGGCGATCATCGGCCCTTCGGGGACCGGCAAGTCGACGCTGCTGCGCTGTCTCAACTGGCTGGACCGTCCCGATGCCGGGCGCATCACGCTGGGCGATCTGTCGGTCGATGCGGCCCATGCCTCGCGCGCGCAGATCCTGGCGCTGCGGCGGCGGACGGGCTTCGTGTTCCAGAACTATGCGCTGTTTGCCAACAAGACCGCCCGGCAGAACATCATGGAGGGGCTGACCACCGTGCGCGGCTGGAACAAGGCCCGGGCCACGGAGCGGGCGGACGAAATCCTGGCGCAGGTCGGCCTAGCCGATCGCGGCGACAGCTATCCCGCAGCCTTGTCAGGAGGCCAGCAGCAGCGCGTGGGCATCGGCCGGGCCATGGCACTGGACGCGGACCTGCTGCTGTTCGACGAGCCGACCAGCGCGCTTGACCCGGAATGGGTGGGCGAGGTCCTGGACCTGATCCGCTCCATCGCCGACGGGCGGCAAACCATGCTGATCGTCACGCACGAGATGCAGTTCGCCCGAGAGATCGCCGACCGGATCGTCTTCATGGAAGGCGGGCGGATCGTGGAACAGGGGCCGCCCGCGCAGATCTTCGGGGATGCGCATGACGAACGCACCCGCGCCTTTCTGCGCCGCGTGACCTAGCGCAGGCCCACCGTCTGGTAATAGACATCCACGTCCCGGGCCGTGTCATAGCCGATGCCGGATGCGATGATGCAGCTGGTATCGTCCTTGCGCGGCGCGACCAGGGTCCAGGTGCCCATCTGCTGCGAGGCCCAAAGCTCGGTCGCGGCATGACCGTCGCTGGGAACGGGGGCTTCGTTGAAGTCGTGCTTCAAGGTGCGGTGGATCTCGGCGTCGTCGGCGCAATAAGGCTGATCCCCGACTGCCATGTCGGACGTGGGCAGATCCTGGGCCTGCTCCAGCAGCGTGGCGGTATCCACGCCTGACATGGCGGGCCAGGCTTGCACGGGCTGGTCGGGGCGGGTCGCGGAAACGGCAGGCATGGCCATCAGCAGCGACACGCTGCCAGCCATCCCAAGGCGGGCGATGCGAGCGGCGGTGCGGGTCATGGTTGCGGCCTTTCATCCAGTGTTTGCTGGAGGAAAAACGTGTGATCACAGGATCGGGTTCCGACTCTGCCTGTGACGCGGCGTTGCGCTGCCCCCCGAAAGCGGGCAATTCTGTCGTGACTCTAAGGACTAAGGCGACAGGAAGGGCAGGGCGGAAATGGCGATACTTCTGGCCGATGTGGGGGGCACCAACGCCCGTCTGGCGATCGCGCGCAATGGCAGCATCGACGCGCAAACGGTGACCCGGTTCCGGGGCGACGACTATGCGACCTTTGACGATGTGGTCCGCCAGTTCCTTCAGGAACAGGACCAGCCGCGCATCAGCGCCGTCTGCGTCGCCGTGGCGGGCCCGGTCAGCGGCGGGCGGGCGAAACTGACCAACCGCAACTGGGACTTCGACGAGAACCGGCTGGCGCGCCTGACGGATGCCGATCAGGTCCGGCTGATCAACGACCTGACCGCGCTTGGCTATGCCACCCCGGCCCTGCGGGGCGAGGGGCTGGCGCTGCTGCGCAGCGCGCCTGCCGACCGGGCGCGCAACGGTCAGGGGCTGGTGGTGAACCTGGGCACCGGCTTCAACGTCTGCGCCGTGCGCAGCCTGCCCGGCGGCGCCATTGCCGCCTTGGAGGCCGAGGAAGGCCACACCCACCTGCCGGCCAATATCCACAAGCGCCTTCTGGACGCGGTCGGGCCCGACGCGATGGCGGGCTTCATCTCGACCGAGGAAGCCTTTGCCGGACGCGGATTGTCGCGCCTGCACGCCGCGTTGACCGGAACCCCGCCCGTGCGCAGCGAACAGATCGACGCCGCGTCAGACGCGGGCGATCCGGCGGCCAACGCGACCTATGACCTGTTCACCGATCTGGTGGGCCTTCTCTGCCGCGAACTGGCGCTGCGCTTCATGCCGCTGGACGGGCTGTTCCTGGCGGGCAGCGTGGCCCGCAGCATTGCCGACCGGATGGACCGCTTCGAGGCCAGCTTCCTGTCCGAACCGTTCATGCGCCACATCCCTGAAAACACGCCGATCTTCCTGATCCGCGACGACATGGCGGCGCTGCAGGGCTGCCTGGTCGCGCTGTCCTGACGGCAACAGCGGACGGAAACGTGAACAGCGCCTGATCTTCCCGCCGATGAAAGGCTGGATTCGCGGCGGCGATCCTGTTCAAATGGTTTCAAAGCAAGAACCATACGGGCAGGAAAAATGCGGGCATATCTGCGGGCAGTGCTGGTCGCCTCGACGGTGGCGGGCTTTGGGGGAGCGGTCTGGGCGCAATCCTCCAACCCCTTCTCGGGCCTGTTCGGCGGCCGGGATGAAACCGACGGCCCGGTGTCCCTGCTCTTCCAGGTCCAGGGCGGCGAGGACCTGGAACAAAGGCTGCGCAACGCCTCGCTGATCTCGGGCGCATTGTCCGAAGGCCGGACCACCGGCCAGGACGTGCTGGCCGCGGCGCGGGCGGATTACGCGCGCATCCTGGGGAACCTTTACGACCAAGGCTATTATTCCGCGATCATCAACATCACCTTGGACGGGGTCGAGGCGGCCGAGATCGCGCCGCTGGACGCGCCTCCCGCCGTCCGGCAGGTCGTGGTTGCCGTCCAGACCGGACCGCAGTTCCGCTTTTCCCGCGCGGCCATAGCGCCCCTGGCGCCCCGGACCGAGTTGCCCGACGAATACCGCCAGGGCGAGGCCGCGGGCACCGGCACGATCCGCAATGCCGCCCGCGCCGGGGTCGAGGGCTGGCGCAACGTGGGCCATGCCAAGGCCAATGTCGCGGGGCAGGAAATCACCGCCGACCACATCAACAATGTCGTGGACAGCCAGATCGGCCTGTCCCCCGGCCCTTCGGTCCGCTTCGGGCGGCTGAACATGCGCGGATACGACCGCATGAACCCGCGCCGCCTGGCCAAGATCGCAGGCCTGCCCGAGGGCGCACGCTTCGACCCCGAGGAGGTCGAGGATATGCGCAAGCGCCTGCGCCGGTCGGGCGTCTTTTCCGCCATCACCCTGGAAGAGGCGGAAACGCTTAACCCTGATGGCAGCATGGACATCAACCTGACCGTGGTCGAGCAGAAACCCCGCCGCGTCGGCGCGGGCTTCGAGATCTCGACCACGGACGGCGCGATGGTCTCGGCCTACTGGATGCACCGCAACCTGCTGGGCGGGGGCGAGCGCCTGCGGATCGATGCCGAGATCGACGACATGGGCTCGGACACCAGCGGCCGGGACGAGGAGGTGACCTTCCGCATCGACCGCCCCGCGACGGTCACGCCGGACACGACGGCCTATGTCCTGGCCAGCATCAGCCGCGAGCGCGAGGAGGATTACGACGAGGATACCGGCACGGTCGGGCTTGGCTTCAACCACATCTTCAGCGACCGTTTCACCTTCGACACGGCGGTCCAGTACCAGTTCTCGCGCGTTTATGACGACCTGGGCGAGACGGACTTCCAGGTCCTTGCCTTTCCGACCAGCGTGATGTGGGACGCGCGGGACAATGAAAACAATGCCAAGCGCGGCTATTACCTGCAGGGCGACGCCGCGCCCTTCAAGGGCTTCGACGGCACCGATTCCGGTGTCCGCGTGCTGGGCGAAGGCCGCGCCTATTATTCCCTGGGGCCCGAGGACCGCTTCACGCTTGCGGGCCGCGCCCGCGTCGGCAGCGTTCTGGGCAGCGACATCGAGAACACGCCGCGCAATTACCTGTTCTTCTCGGGCGGCGGCGGCACCGTGCGCGGCCAGCCCTATCAGTCGCTGGGGGTCGAGGTGATCCAGGGCCCGAACGGCCCGATCAAGACCGGCGGGATGAGCGTGGCAAACCTGTCGGCCGAGGTCCGCTGGCAGGTCCGGGAAAGGATCGGCGTCGTGGCCTTTGCCGATTACGGCGAGGTCTGGGCGGAAGATGGCTGGAACGGAACCAGCGAATGGCACTCGGGCGCGGGGATCGGCGTTAGGTACGACACGCCCATCGGGCCGCTGCGCTTCGACGTGGCAGGACCTACCGGGGGGGACACCGGCGAGGGCGTGCAACTGTATCTTGGACTGGGGCAGGCGTTCTGATGAAGGCGGGGCTGATGCGCAAACTCTGGCTGATCCTTTTCGCGATCCTGTTCCCGCTGTCGGTGATGGCGCAAAGCGCAGCCGAGATTTCGCAGCAGGAAAGCGACGACCGGGGCTTCCTGACCCGGCTTCTGGAACGCAACCTGTCCAGCGCGGGCCGCGAGGTGGTCATCGACGGCTTCGAAGGCGCGCTGTCATCCCGCGCGACCTTTCGCCGGATCACCATTGCCGACGGCGAGGGCGTGTGGCTGACCCTGAACGACGGCGCGATCCAGTGGAACCGCTCGGCCTTGCTGCGCGGCCGGATCGAGATCGCGGAAATGTCGGCCCGTGAAATCCTGCTGCCGCGCCTGCCCCAGGGCGAAAGGGCAGCGCCCACGGCCGAAGCGCGCGAATTCGAATTCGCCCTGCCCGAACTGCCCGTCGCCATCAACATCAACCAGATCAAGGCCGAACGTGTCGAACTGGGCGAGCCCGTGATCGGCCTTGCCGCCGCGATCTCGCTGGGGGGCGGCATGAGCCTGGAAGGCGGCGAAGGGCAGGCCAAGCTGGCGATCCAGCGGCTGGACGGACCGCGCGGGGCCTTCGACCTGGATGCCGGCTATTCCAATGCATCCCAGATCCTGCGCGTGAACCTGGCGCTGGACGAGGCCGAGGACGGCTTGCTGGTCAACCTGATCGACCTTTACGACAAACCCTCGGTCGTGGCGGAAATCAGCGGCGAAGGCCAGATCAAGGATTTCGGCGTCGATATCAAGCTGGCGACGGACGGCCTGCCCCGCGTCACGGGCCGGGTCAGCGCGGCGGGCGCGCCCGATGGGGCGGGCAGCCCGGGCACCCGGTTCAACCTGCAACTGGGCGGCGACGTGGCTTCGCTTCTGGCGCCTGAGAACCGGACCTTCTTCGGCAGCGACGTGCAACTGCTGGCCGAGGGCTGGCGGGGCGACGACGGCCGGCTGGAGATCCCGAAGCTGAACCTTGCGACCGAGGCGCTGACACTCGACGGCGATCTGGCCGTGAACGCGCAGGGCGCCCCGCAGACCGCAAACCTGCTGATCACGCTTGGCTCGGATGCGGGCGCGGCCCAGGTGCCGGTCGCCCTGCCCTTCGCGGGCGAAAACTCGACGGTGGAATCCGGCCGGCTGGAACTTCAGTATGACGCGGCCCAGGGCCAGGGCTGGACGCTGGCCGGCCAGGTGGGGGCCCTGGACATGGGCGATGTGTCGCTGGGTGACCTGCGGCTGGACGGGTCCGGCGCCGTGGTGCTGGACGGCGGCAGCCTGCAATCCGTGAATGGCGGCATCCGCTTCGGGTCGCGGCAGATGGTGTTCACGGATGCGGGCCTTGCCGAGGCCATTGGGCCGGAAATCACCGGCAGCACGAATTTCGACTTCACCCCCGGCAACGCGGTCGAGTTCACCGACCTGTCGGTCAACGGCAGCGACTATGGCCTGGACGGCTTCCTGCTGCTGTCGGGCCTGGGCAGCGGCTTTGTCGCGTCCGCCGATCTGGATGCCCGCTACGAGGATCTGGCGCGTATCTCGACCCTGGCCGGGCGGGACATGAAGGGCAGGGCGGATGCCAGCGTCACGGGCTATTACAGCTTCCTGACGCGAGGCTTCGACGTGGATGCCTCGGTCAATGGCACCGACATCGCGGTGGACCAGCCGCAGGTCGACCGGCTGCTGGAAGGACGTTCAACCATCGTGCTGGACGCCCGTCGCGATGAAACCGGGATCGAGATCGGGCGGCTGGCCGTCAACGCGCAGCGCCTGACGGCCGAGGCCCAGGGCTATGTGAACAGCCTGTCCAGCGACGTGACGGCCACAATCTCGATGCCCTCACTGCAGGATGCCGATCCGAACTTCTCGGGCGGGCTGCAGGCGGATGCCAAGCTGTCGGGCCCGGCAGGCCAGCGCCAGCTGACCGTCAGCGGCGAGGCCGAGGATCTGCGGATCGGCGTCGAGGCCCTGGACAACGCGCTGGAAGGCACGACAACGCTGACGGTCCTTGCCGCCGAGAAGCCGCAGGGCTACGAGGTCGAGGTCTTCCGGCTGGCGAACCCACAACTGCGAGCCGAAGGCCGGGGCAGCTTTGCCCAAGGCGCGCTCGATGCCAGCCTGGATCTGTCGGTGCCCGATCTTGCGGCGATCCGCGAGGGGTGGACGGGCGGCTTTGACGCGATGGCGCGGCTGACCGAACAGGATGGCACCCGCTTCATCGACCTGACCGGCTCGGGCCAGAACCTGTCCTTCGGCGTCCAGAACGCGGACGCGGCCCTGACCGGCATGACCCGCCTGCGGGTTTCGGCCGAGGAAAAGGACGGCACCGTCACCCTGCGCGACGTGCAGCTGACGAACGACCAGATCAACGCCACCGCGCAGGGCGTCTATGGCCCCGGCGTCACCGATATTTCCGCCGATGTCAGCGTGGCCTCGCTGGCTTCCTTCGGCCCCGGCTGGCGCGGGGCGCTGGATGTGACCGGCAGCTTCCGCGAGGCGGGCGACGGCATCCGGCGGCTGGAGGTTGCGGGCACCGGGCGCGACCTGTCCTTTGGCCAGGCCCAGGTCGATGGCGCGCTGGCGGGCGAAACGCGGCTGGCCGTCACGGGAACCGAGAAGGGCGGCGTCTTCACCATCGAGCAGGCCCGGATCGACAATCCCCGCCTGACCGTCACCGCCGCAGGCACGGCGGGCGGCGACCAGACGGATGTGACCGCGCAGGTGAATGCGCAGGATCTGCGCTTCCTGGGCAACGGAATCAGCGGCGCGCTGCGGGCCGATGCCCGGCTTGTCCAGCAGGGGGGCACGCGGCGGCTGACCGCGACGGGAACGGCCGACGGCCTGTCCGTTGGGCAGCCCCGCGTCGATCCTCTGCTGGCGGGCCAGACCGGCTTCGATGTCGCGGCCACGCAATCGCAGGCAGGCTTGTCCTTCCAGCGGCTCAACGTCCAGAACCCGCAACTGCAGATCCAGGCCGAGGGCGACACGGCCAGCGGCATGAATGTCCAGGCCCGGCTGGCCGACCTGGGCCTGCTGAAGCCCGAATTCCCCGGCCCCGTGCAGGCCAATGGCACCATCCGCGAGGAGGGCGCGAACTTCCAGGTGAACCTGCAGGCCACCGCGCCGGGCAGCACGCAATTGCAGGTCACGGGCAGCGCCGCGCGCAACTTCTCGACGCTGGATCTGGGGATCAGCGGCAGCAGCGACGCCTCGGTCGCCAATACCTTTATCCGCACGCGCAGCATCGAAGGCCCGCTGTCCTTCGACCTAGCCATCAATGGCGCGCCGTCCCTGCAGGCGGTCAGCGGCAGGGTGCGGTTGACCGACGGCCAGATTTCCGACCCAGGGGTCGGCATCCGGCTGGAGGCGGTCAATGCCACCGCCGATCTCGCGGGCGGGCGGATCACTCTGAATGCCGACGCGAATGTCTCGAATGGCGGGCGGGTGCAGGTCAGCGGGCCGGTCGATCTGCAGGGCGGCACGCTGGATCTGGCCATCGTTCTGGACCGGGTGATCGCCCGCGACCCGAACCTGTACCAGACCGAGATCAACGGCCGCCTGCGCATGTCCGGCCGCAATGCCGACGGCCCGCTGATTTCCGGCACCATCGACCTGGGCGAGACCGAGATCCGCATCCCCTCGACCGGGCTGGGCGGGGCAAAGGCGATCCCCGACATCAACCATGTGGGCGACACGCGCCCGGTCCGGTCCACCCGCGCCAAGGCCGGGCTGGAGCCTTATCCCAGCGAAGCCTCTCGCGAGGCGGGGCTGGCGGGGCCGCCTTCCACCCCGCCCGCCGCGCCGCCGCGGCTGGATCTGCTGATCAACGCGCCGAACCAGTTCTTTGTCCGGGGGCGCGGGGTGGACGCGGAGCTGGGAGGATCGCTGCAGGTGCAGGGCACGACGCGCAACGCCATTCCCATCGGCCATCTGGAACTGATCCGCGGCCGCGTGGACCTGCTGGGCAAGCGCTTCGACCTGACCGAGGGCCTGGTGGAGCTGCAGGGCAGCCTGATCCCCGTGATCCGTCTGGTGGCCGAAACCGAACAGGACGGCATCACCACCCGCATCATCATCGACGGAGAGGTGCGCGATCCCGAGATCACCTTCGAATCTTCGCCCGAACTGCCCGAGGAGGAGGTGCTGTCCCAACTGCTGTTCGGCCGCGGTCTGGCCAATATCAGTCCCTTGCAGGCCGCCCAGCTTGCCAATGCCATCGCCGTGCTGGCCGGGCGCGGAGGCGAGGGGATCATCGGCAACCTGCGGAACCAGGTGGGTCTGGACGATCTGGATCTGGCTACCGACGACGAAGGCAATGTCCAGGTCCGGGCGGGCAAATACCTTTCGGACAATGTGTATACCGATGTTCAGGTGGGGGCGGATGGCAAGAGCTCGCTGAACCTGAACCTGGATGTGACCAATTCCCTTACGGCGCGCGGATCGGTCGGCAGCGACGGCGACAGCACCCTGGGGATCTATTTCGAGCGGGACTATTGAGGGGCGGGGGCGCATCCGCCCCTGTCCTTTCGGTCAGGAACCCTGGTCGTGACGTCGCGGCACGAATGACAAAACAGACAAAAGACCGCAGGGCGGAGGCTTGTTCCCCTGTCATCCGGTAATGATCCATGGCCACCCTGACCCAGAACCAACCCCTTGCGCTTGAATACAAGAACGTCTCGCAGTTGAAATTCGAATTTGCGGCGCTGACCAAGACTCCCGGCTACAGCTATTCCGCCGGTGGCGAACTGCAATACAGCACGGTTCCCGTCTGTGCCTGGTGCGGAACCAAGGCGGGAAACTGGGGCCTGTCCTGGAACAAGACACAGGACGCCCTGACGCTGGATTTCGGCAAGATCATGAAGCAGGTTTATGTGGTCTTCTATCCCACGCACGGCACCAGTACGATGACGCTGGTCCAGGATGCGCCCGCGCCTGCGCCAGTCCCGCTGCCTGCGGCGGGTAGCCTGCTGGGCGCAGCATTGCTGGGTGCGATGATCTGGAAGAAGCTGGCCCGCTGAAGTCAGGTTCGTCAGTCCACTGCATTATAAAGATTTTAGAGGGGATTTTTGGGGTATTTCGTGCTAAGGTTGTAGAAAGTTTCTCTTGTTCTGCTTCTGCGAAGGTGCGCCATGTCCTACGCCAATGCCGACGAACGCTATTTTGCCACCCTGATCAACCAGGCCCGCCGGGCCGAGGGGCTAGACCCTCTGGCTCTGGAAAAGCGACTGAACGATTCATCCGAGGCGCATAGCCGCTGGATGCTGAACGCGGATGCCTTTTCCCATACGGGGCAGGGCGGCTCCTCGTCGCGCGAAAGGATGGAGGCTGCGGGCTTCGATCTGGCGGGGTCGTGGATGACGGCCGAAAACATCGGCTATGTCTCGATCCAGGGCGAAGCCGACCTGCGCGACGAGATCCGGCAGTTGCACCAGAACCTGATGAACAGCCCCGGCCACCGCGCCAATATCCTGGGCGATGCCGCCTATGTCGGAATCGGCCTGGAGGTCGGCTTTCTGACGGTCGGGGGCCGCGACTACAAGGTGCTGATGGCGACCCAGAATTTCGCCGATACCGACGGACAGCTTCGGATCGACACCGGCGGCTTCCTGCGCGTGGCCGAGCCGAGGCCCACGACCGATCTGACCACGCGCGCCGAATGGATGCAGATCGCCAACGGAGAGGTTTTCGTCACCCCGGCATCCGGAACCGCGCGAAACGACGATTACCGGCTGACCGCCCGGAGCGAGTCCGTCTGGGCCAATGAGGGCCATGATTGGGTCTCGGGCGGCGGGGGCAACGACACGCTTCGCGGCAACGGGGGCAACGACCGGCTGATCGGGGGCGAGGGCGCCGACCTGCTGGCAGGTGCGATCGGCAATGACACCCTGCAGGGCGGTGGCGCGAACGACCGGCTTCATGGCGGCGAGGGCCACGACATCCTGATGGGCGAGGCCATGAACGACATCCTGTCGGGCGACAATGGCAATGACCGTCTGTTCGGCGGCAACGGAGCGGACAAGCTGGCCGGACAGGCAGGCAATGACTGGCTCAGCGGCGATGCCGGCAACGATACCCTGTCGGGCGGTGCCGGAAACGACGTGTTGCGGGGCGGGGGGGGCAACGATCTGCTGAACGGCGGGGCAGGGGCCGACAGCTTCGTCTTCCAGATCGGTGGCGGAGCGGATGTCGTTCAGGCCTATCAGCACGGCATCGACCGGCTGATCATCGATGCCGACCGGCTGGATGCCAGCCCGGCCGTCTTCATGCGCGATCACATGACAAAGACCAGCGGGGGCATTGCCATCGATCTGGGCGGCGGAGACCGGATCTTCGTGGCAGGCCAGAACCTGACGGTCGAGGGCGTGGCCGACGACATCTTCAGTTTCTGACCACGCGTGGCCTGGGCGAGCAAAGCCAACCGAAAAAGCCCGCTTAACGGCGGGCAAACTCGATAACTTATTGCGAAATAGCAACTTTACACGGGCGAAGAACGATTTTCCCTGGCCTTGGTTCCTGTCCCATGACTTTATTGTCACCGGATTGAACCGGCTGGCTCGATTGACATTCGTCCTGCCCGGGCGCCACCTGCCGGCCGAATGAAGACAGCAACAGGACAAGGATGGGCACCGAACTCAGCACCGGCGGCTTTGAGACCAGCCACGCGCACCGCCCCATGATGCAGCCCTGCAAGGGTTTCGGCCACAAGATGTCCAGCGCGGTCGAAAGGGACAAAGGATCCATCGGCTTCGAGATCGGCAAGGCCCGGCTGGGCGTGTCGGACAGGGGGCTGCAATGCACTGTCACGGGCGCGGCGGCAGTCGAACGCCTGCAGGCCATCATTGACAACCATCCGGCCCGCTTCGCCTTTCGCGAGGACTTCACCCGGACGGACCGCCAGCGCGACGTTTAGAGGATGCAGCGCTGCATCCTGGTCATGGGGCCAAGCGGGGTCGGAAAGTCCAGCCTGGCCAAAGCCATCGCGGGCCATCTGAACGCCGCCTTCATCGAGGGCGACGATTACCACCCGCCCGGGAACCGCGCTGCGATGGCGGCGGGCCGTCCGCTGGACGATGCGATGCGGCGCCCCTGGCTGCTGGCCCTAGCCGAGGCCGTGCGGCTGTCCGCCATGACGCGCGAGACGGTCTTTGCCTGCTCGGCCCTCAAGCGCAGCTATCGCGACATCCTGCGCGACCGGATCGGGCCGCTGGTGCTGGTCTATCCCCAGGCGCCAGCCGCCGTGATCCTGGCGCGGATGCAGGCGCGGGACCATTTCATGCCGCCGGCGATGCTGCAATCGCAACTGGCCACGCTGGAACAGCCCGGGGCGGACGAGGCCGCCATCCGGCTGGACATGACGCGCCCCCTGGACGAAACCGTCGCCGAGGCCATTCGGCAGTTGTCGGCCCGATGACTCCAGACGAAAAGGGGCGCCCGGCAGGCCCTGCCGGATGCCCCTGATCGCCTGTCGAAGCGGCGTCTATCCCTGGGACAGGATCGCCTCGACCACGCGGTCGGCGGCGTCCTCGGCCGAAAGGGCCACGGTGTTGACCACCAGTTCGGCCTGCTCGGGCGCCTCGTAGGGGCTGTCGATGCCGGTGAAGTTCTTCAACTGGCCCGACCGCGCCTTCTTGTAGAGGCCCTTCACGTCGCGCTGCTCGGCGACCTCCAGGGGGGTGTCCACATAGACCTCGAGGAACTCACCCTGGGCCATCATGTCGCGGACCATCCGCCGTTCAGACCGGAAGGGCGAGATGAAGGCGGTCAGCACGATCAGCCCGGCATCGGTCATCAGCTTCGCGACCTCGCCCACGCGGCGGACGTTTTCCACGCGGTCGGCATCGGTGAAGCCCAGGTCGCGGTTCAGCCCGTGCCGCACGTTGTCGCCGTCCAGCAGGAAGGTGTGCTTGCCCATCGCGTGCAGCTTGCGTTCGACGATATTGGCGATGGTCGACTTGCCCGAACCTGACAGGCCGGTGAACCAAACGACCTTGGCCCTCTGGTTCTTCTGCGCTGCATGGGCGTCACGGTTGATGTCGGTCGATTGCCAGTGGATGTTCTGCGACCGGCGCAGCGCGAAATGCAGCATCCCGGCGGCGATGGTGGCATTGGTCATCCGGTCGATCAGGATGAAGCCGCCCAGGTCGGGGTTGTCGTCATAGGCCTCGAACGGGACGGGCCGGTCGGTCGAGATATTGACCACGCCGATGGCATTCAGGCCCAGCGTCTTGCTGGCCAGATGCTCCATCGTGTTGACGTTCACCTCGTATTTCGGCTCGGTGATGGTGGCGCTGACGGTCTGGGTGCCGATCTTGAGCAGATAGGGGCGGCCCGGCAGCATCTCGGATTCGGCCATCCAGACCAGGGTGGCCTCGAACTGGTCGGCGACCTCGCAGGGCGCGTCGGCCTGCACGATGACGTCGCCGCGTGAGCAGTCGATCTCGTCCGCGAAGGTCAGGGTCACGGACTGGCCCGCGACCGCCTGGCTCAGGTCGCCGTCAAAGGTCGCGATGGATTTCACGGTGGTCACCTTGCCCGAGGGCAGGACGCGGATCGCATCGCCCGGACGCACGGTCCCGGCGCTGATCTGGCCCGCGAAGCCGCGAAAATCCAGATGCGGGCGGTTCACCCACTGCACGGCCATGCGGAAGGGGCTGTCCTGCATCCGGGCGTCGTTGACCGGCGCCTGTTCCAGGTGGCCCAGCAGGGTCGGCCCCTGGTACCAGTGCATCTCGGGGCTTCTGGAAACGATGTTGTCGCCCTTCAGCCCGGAAATCGGGATCGGCAGGAAGCTGTCCATGCCGATCTGCTTGGCGAAGTGGCTGTAATCGGCGACGATCTCATAGAACCGCTCGGCCGAGTAATCGACCAGGTCCATCTTGTTGACGGCCAGCACGACGTTGCGGATGCCCAGCAGGTTCACCAGGTAGCTGTGACGCCGGGTCTGTGTCAGCACGCCCTGGCGCGCGTCGATCAGGATCACCGCAAGATCGGCGGTGGATGCGCCCGTGACCATGTTGCGGGTATATTGTTCATGCCCCGGCGTGTCGGCCACGATGAACTTGCGCTTGTCGGTGGCAAAGAAGCGATAGGCGACGTCGATGGTGATGCCCTGTTCGCGCTCGGCGGCCAGACCGTCGACCAGCAGGGCAAAGTCGATCTCTCCGCCCTGGGTGCCCGAAACCTTGGAATCGGCCTCCAGCGAGGCCAGCTGGTCCTCGAAGATCATCTTGCTGTCGTAAAGCAGCCGGCCGATCAGCGTGGACTTGCCGTCATCCACCGATCCGCATGTGATGAAGCGCAGCATGGTCTTGTGCTGGTGCTGGAGCAGATAGGCGTCGATATCCTGGGCAATCAGGGCATCGGTGACATAGACGGGATCTTGGCTATGGGCGGTCATCAGAAATACCCTTCCTGCTTCTTCTTCTCCATCGAGGCGGCCTGATCCTTGTCGATGGCGCGGCCCTGGCGTTCTGAGGTGGTGGTCAGCAGCATTTCCTGGATAACCTCGGGCAGGGTCCGCGCCTCGGATTCCACGGCCCCGGTCAGGGGATAGCAGCCCAGCGTGCGGAAGCGGACCGACCGCATCTGCGGCTGCTCGCCATCCTTCAGCGGGAAGCGGTCGTCATCGACCATGATCAGCAACCCGTCGCGTTCCACCACAGGACGGGGTTCGCTGAAATACAGCGGCACGATCTCGATGTTTTCCAGGTGGATGTATTGCCAGATGTCCAGCTCGGTCCAGTTCGACAGCGGGAAGACCCGGATCGATTCGTCCTTGGCCTTGCGGGTGTTGTAGAGCTTCCACAACTCGGGGCGCTGGTTCTTCGGGTCCCAGCGGTGGTTGGCCGAGCGGAACGAGAAGATGCGCTCCTTGGCGCGGGATTTCTCCTCGTCGCGCCGCGCGCCGCCGAAGGCCACGTCGAAATTGTACTTGGTCAGCGCCTGCTTCAGCCCCTCGGTCTTCCACATGTCGGTATGCAGGCTGCCGTGGTCGAAGGGGTTGATGCCCTTTTCCATCGCCTCGGGGTTGTGGTGGACGATCAGGTCCATGCCCGCCGCCTTGGCCGCCCGGTCGCGCAGTTCATACATCGCCCGGAACTTCCAGGTCGTGTCCACATGCAGCAGCGGGAAGGGCGGCGGCGCCGGATAGAAGGCCTTGCGCGCCAGATGCAGCATGCAGGCCGAATCCTTGCCCACCGAATACAGCATCACCGGGTTTTCGGCATTGGCCACCACCTCGCGCATGATGTGGATGCTTTCGGCTTCAAGACGCTGGAGATGCGTCAGGGTCGCCGGGGTGATCACGGTTTCGGCAAGGCTGTTCATGGCATCAACTTTCGGTTCGTCACGGGCGGACAACATCCTTCAGGACAGGCGGAAACGCTATCCTTCAGCACCGGGCAAGATGCAAGTTTGGAATGCAAGGAAAATCAGCATTTCCTGGATATTCCGCCCCATCAGGAACGCTGTTCCACGGCTGTGCCCAATGCCAGACCATCGACAACGGCGGTAAAGGCCTCGGACCGGTGCAGGCGTGCCGCGGGCAGCATCCGGGCCGCCAGATCGGTGACGAGGCCCATCAGGCTGGAGCCCCCGACCAGGACCACGCTGCCGATCTCGCCCGCCGCCACGCCCGCGCCCGCCAGCGTGTCCGACACGGCTTCCTGCAGATCCCGGCCAAACCCCTCCAGGGCATCCCCCAGCGATGCGCGGCTGATCGCTGCGGCAAGGTGAGGCTCGATGAAGCCCATGCCGATCTGCGTCCCCGTTCCGTCATTGGCGGCGATCTTGGCGCGTTCCACCGCAAAGGCCAGGTCGTGGCCCAATTCGTCGGTCAGCAGGGTGACCAGTCGCTCCAGCAAGGCCGGCTCTGCCGCCAGCCGGGCCATCTGCCGGGCCTGCCTGCGGTTTTCCGGCGTATAGGTGAAGGGAATATGCGCCCAGTCAGCCAGATCCACGTAGATCGCGTTCGGCACGGGCAGCAGGCCCGGTCCCATCTCTCGGCGCAACTGCGATCCATGGCCCAAAAGCGGCATCGCATGGGTCAGCGAAACGGCCCCGTCGAAATCCGTCCCGCCCAGCCGGATGCCGTGGCTGGCGAGGATCCGCACCCTGCCGCCCTCGGTCCGGTAGACCGAAAAGTCCGAAGTGCCGCCGCCGATATCCATGATCAGCCCGGTCTCGCTTGCCCCGCCCATGCCGTGACACGCCAGTGCCGCTGCCTCGGGTTCCGGCATGAAGGCGACGTCCTCGAAGCCCGCGGCATGATAACAGGCGCGCAGGTCGGCCTCGGCCTGCGCATCGCGGGCCGGATCGGGGTGGAACCGCACCGGCCGGCCGGACAGGACCCGGGCAAGGGGCCGGCCTGTCCCGGCCTCGGCGCGCTGCCGCAATTCGGTCAGAAAGGCGGTGATCACCTGCGCCAGCGTCCGCCGCCGTCCGCCGATCAGACGCGATTCGTGCAGAAGCGGCGTGCCCAGCACGCTTTTCAGCGCGCGCATGTAGCGGCCTTCCTCGGCCCCGATCAGGGCCGCCGCCGCGGCATCGCCGATGCGCATGGCCCCGCCGCGCGCGGGAAAGAAGACCGCCGTGGGCAGGGTGTCCGATGCCCCCTCGATCGGCACGCGCCGCACCGCGCCGCCTTCAAGGATAGCCGCGGCTGAGTTCGAGGTTCCGAAGTCGATGGCAAGAATGGAGGACATGGGCCTGGCCTTGGTGAAAGCCCAGCCGGCTAGCGGGTTGCCGTGCCGCCTGCAAGCTCCGGGAGGGTCATTTCCCCCGAAGACGGGTTGACGCGGCGATCAGCAATGCAACAGTCATGAAAGCAGCGGCAATCCGAGGAACAGGCACGACGGCATGATCGACTCCCATTTTGCAACGCCACGGATCGACACGCCGGAACCGGACGAACCGGTGACGCCCTTTCCCCTGATCAGCGACATATCGGCGGCCCGCTGGCTTCTGGTCTTCATCATCGCCGCCGCCATCTATTTCTTCCACGGCTTTCTTGTGCCGGTGCTGGCGGCGACGATCATCGCCTTTGCCAGCTGGCCCTTGTCGCGCAATGTGCAGTGGGCCCTGGGAATCGACCGCACCGCCACCGCGGCGCTGTTCATCCTGGTGATCGTGCTGTTTCTGGTGGTGCCCATCACCATGGCGCTGCTTTACGCCTTTCGCGAGCTGCAGCAGTGGATTTCCTGGGGGTTCGAGGTTAACGCCTATGGCGCGCCCACCCCTGCCTGGATGAGCGAGCTGCCGCAGATCGGGGGCTGGATCGACGAACAATGGGCCCGCCATGTGGGCCGCCCCGGCGCCATTGCGGAACTGGTGCAACTGACCAGCGGCAACACCATCGCCTCGATCTATCGCAGCGTCCTGGCGGCGGGAAACATCGCCTTCCACCTGGCGCTGAACCTGCTGTTCATGCTGATCGCGCTGTTCGTCTTCTATCGCGACGGTCACAAGATCGCGGGCCAGATCGACATCATCGGCGCGCGCATCCTGCCCGTCCGCTGGGAACGGCTGTCGCGCGTGGTGCCGCTGACCATCAGCGCCACCGTCACCGGCATGGCCCTGATCGCCATGGGCGAGGGCGTGATCCTGGGCATCGCCTACTGGATCGCGGGGGTGCCGTCGCCGGTGACGCTGGGCGTCATCACGGGGATCATGGCGCTGATCCCGGGCGGCGCGCCGCTGTGCTTCACGTTGGTGTCGATCTATCTGGCGGCCAGCGGATCGCCCCTGGCGGGGGTGCTGCTGTTCCTGTGGGGGTCGATCGAGCTATTCGTGGTGGACAAGACAATCCGTCCCGTGCTGGTCGGCGGCCCGGTCAAGATGCCCTTCCTGCCCACGTTCTTCGGGCTGGTGGGGGGCGTCAAGACCATGGGAATCGTCGGGCTGTTCGTGGGCCCGGTGCTGATGGCGCTGCTGGTCGCCATCTGGCGCGAATGGCTGCGTGAAATCCGAAGCCATTCGCAAACCCCTTGATCCCCGGGTCTTGCTGAATATTATCCCGCGCATGGCGTGTGCTGCGTGCGCCCAGGGACGACCCCTGAATACGGAGACTGGTTGAACCGTTTCTGAAAAAGGGGGTCCGTTCATGGCAGGCCGAATCCAGAATACCATCCGCAAATTCCTTGACAGCGGCTCGGCGGGGGGAATTCTGCTCATCATGGCGGCGATCCTGGCGCTGATCATCGCCAATTCGCCGCTGTCCGAAACGTATTTCCACGCCCTCCACGCCTATATCGGCCCGCTGTCGCTGGCACACTGGATCAACGACGCGCTGATGGCGCTGTTCTTCCTGATGGTGGGGCTGGAGATCAAGCGCGAGATGGTGGACGGCCACCTGTCGTCCTGGCCCCGGCGGATCCTGCCCGGGGTTGCGGCGGCGGCGGGCATGGCGGTGCCGGCGCTGTTCTACCTGTTCTTCACATGGGGCACCGGGGCCACGCATGGCTGGGCGATTCCCTCGGCCACCGATATCGCCTTCGCGCTTGGGGTGATCTCGCTTCTGGGATCGCGGGTGCCGACGTCGCTCAAGGTGTTTCTGGCGGCGCTTGCGATCATCGACGACCTGGGCGCGGTGGTGGTGATCGGGCTGTTCTACACGACGGGCCTGTCGCCGGCCGATCTGGGCATCGCGGCGCTGATCTTCGCGGCGCTGCTTGGTCTGAACCGGGCCGGCGTGCTGCGCCTGTGGCCCTATCTGGTGCTGGGCGTGATGTTGTGGTTCTTCGTCTGGCGGTCCGGCATCCATGCGACCATCGCGGGCGTCCTGCTGGCCCTGACCATTCCGCTGAAGCGCACCCCCGCCACGCCCGAGGCGCCCCCCGCCGAAAGCCCGCTCCACCGGCTGGAGCATGCGCTGATGACGCCGGTGTCCTTCGTGATCATCCCGATCTTCGGCTTTGCCAATGCCGGCGTCAGCTTCGCGGGCCTGGGCGCCGACGCGCTGGTTGCCCCGGTCACGCTGGGCGTTGCGACGGGCCTGGCCTTGGGCAAGCTGGTCGGCATCTTCGGATCGGTCATCATCCTGGTCCGGCTGGACTGGGCGGACCTGCCCGTCGGGGCCAGCTGGATGCAGATGTTCGGCACCGCGCTTTTGTGCGGGATCGGCTTCACCATGAGCTTGTTCATCTCGCTTCTGGCCTTCGCCGATCCGCTGCTGCAGGACGAGGCCAAGATCGGCATCCTGATCGGGTCGCTGATTTCCGGTGTCGCGGGCTATACGGTCCTGCGCCTTGCCAAACGCGAGGCGCCGCGCCGGATGCAGTCCGTCCGCTGATCAGACCGGCCAGACCGTCAGGATCAGCGGCACCCCGGTCAGCACGACCAGGATCGACAGGGGCAGGCCCAGCCGGGGATAGTCGCTGAAGCGATAGCCCCCCGGCCCCATGACCAGCGTGTTGCATTGGTGCCCGATGGGCGTCAGGAAATCGCAGCCCGCGCCCACGGCCACGGCCATCAGGAAGGCCTCGGGCGCATGGCCCAGGGTGCCCGCAAAGGTCACGGCGATCGGGGCCATGACCAGCACGGTGGCCGCGTTGTTCAGGAAGGGCGTCACCGCCATGGCCGCGACCATGATCAGCGCGACCGCGCCCCAGACGGGCAGGCCGGTGGCGACATTCGACAGCCAGGCCCCGATCAGGTCGGTGCCGCCGGTCGTCTGCAGGGCCTCGCTGACAGGGATCAGGGCGCCCAGCATGATCAGCAGCGGCCACTCGACCGCCTCGTAGGCCCGTTCGGGACTGATCGCGCCGGTCACGATCATCAGCACCGCCGCGCCGAAAAAGGCGATGGCCACGGGCAGGATGCCCATCGCGGTCAGGGCCATGGCCGTGCCCAGGATCAGGATCGGCAACAGTTCCTTCCTGACGCTGCCGATCTGCAGGCTGCGTTCGGCCAGGGGCAGCAGGCCAAGCGTGCGGATGCGTTCGGGCAAAAGCTCGACCGGGCCTTGCAGCAGCAGAACGTCCCCCGCCTGCAGGCGCATCTTGGACAGCCGTTCCGTCATCCGGTGCCCCGACCGCGACACGGCCAGAAGGCTGATGCCCTGTTCGTCGAACAGCCGGATGCTGCCCACGCTCTTGCCGATCAGGGACGAGTTGACGGTGGTCACGGCCTCGATCACGCCGATCCGGCTGGGCGGCAGTTCCAGCTTCGAGGCCGTGTCGTGCCCCGCCAGTTCCAGCCCGCCCTTGGCGACCGTCCGTTCCAGCCGGTCGGGCTCGCCCCGCAGCAGCAGGATGTCGCCCGCCTCGATCACCGTGTCGAACAGCACGACCTTGCGCCGTTCGCCGTTCCGGATCAGGCCCGTCACGGTGATCTCGCCATCGACCATGCCGATCAACGCGCCAACCGTCACCCCCACGGTCACCGAGCCCTCGGGCACCGTCGCTTCGGTGTTGTAGTCGCTGATCGTCACCGCCTCGCCCAGCGATGCGGTGGCCCGACGGTCCGACGGCAGCAGGCGCCAGGCGAACATCAGAAACGTGACCCCCACCGCGGACAGTCCCAGGCCCACGGGGGCAAAGTCGAACATGCGGAAGGGCTGGCCGGTCATTTCCTCGCGCACGCCCGACACGATGATGTTGGGCGAGGTGCCGACAAGCGTGATCAGCCCGCCCAGAAGCGAGCCGAAGGACATTGGCATCAGGTAAAGCGAGGGCGACTGCCCGGACTTGCGCGCCATCTTCAGCGCCGCGGGCATCATCATCGCCAAGGCGCCGATGTTCTTGACCAGCGACGACAGCAGCGTGACCGACCCCACCAGCACCAGAAGCTGCATCCCCATGGTGGACAGGCGGCGGACCAGCCAGCGCAGCACCGCCTCGATCAGGCCGGACCGGGACACGGCGGCGCTGACCACCAGGGCGCTGCCGACGATGATGACGATGTCGTCGGAAAAGCCGGTAAAGGCATTGTCGGGCGAGACCGTTCCCGCCAGCAGGGAGGCCAGCAGCGCCAGCATCGCCACCACGTCGTATCGAAGCCTGCCCCAGATGAACAACACCATCATCACGCCGACGATGGCGAAGGCAAGCATCTGCTGTGTCGTCATGGAAAGTCCTTCACTGCGCCCCTTGCAGGAAGGAGTCATCTGCAAAACCGATCCCGCAAAGAATTGGTTGCGCGGCAAGGGCCGGTCGGCAGCAAGATTTTTCCCGCCGCCCAAGCTGCCCGGGCCGGATGCCCGGAAAGGACGCCGCCCGTTCCGGGGCGGCGTTCCGTCGTCAGGCCACCAGCGGCTTCTGGTTCCGGTGGTGCCGCATGGCCAGCCTGCGGCCCATGCGTCCCGAAGCCAGCGGACGGGCGGCCGGCCGTTCCGCCCCTTGGCGCAATTCGGGAAAGATCGTGAAGATTTCCTCGCGCGCGGCAGGGCCGACGGAGCTCAGCGCCTGCGCGCCGGTATGCAGCGACTCGGTCTCGGCTCCGTTCGAGATGACGATCTGGTGGCCGTCGAACAGGAAATGGACATAGGTGACCGCGGCCATGTCATCGGCGTTCTCGATCCCCTCGATGGTCAACAGCTGCTTGGCCGCGACCAGGACCTCGGGCGCGCCGAACATCTTCTGCGCGATCCCGGACCGCACAAGGATGCGGTGCTGGGGCGAGACCACCAGATCGGCCCGGGGGGTGTCCGCGCCAAGCGCGCCCTTGCGGATGCGGATCGGCCGCAGATGGGGCATGGCGGCAAGATCTTCCGCGTTCAGCCTGCGGCGTCCGATCCAGCGGATCGGCTGAAGCCCGGCATCGCGGGTCCGCACCATGGTGCCCGCCGACAGGTCGCCCGCGGCAACCGGCCCGTCCCGCGTTTCGATCAGGACATCATCGGCAAAGCAGACCACGTTGACGGTTTCCAACGTCAGCGCGCTGCCTTCGACAGCCGTGCCGCCATTCTGGATCCGCAGCGAGAAGCTGCTGCCAAAGCCATTGGCGGTGCTGATGTCGTTCAGCGTGCCGTCGGCCTGGTCCGCCCGCAACCAGCGAAGCGGCGTGGCATAAGGCTGCTGGCCGGCTGCGGCCCGCGCCGCGTTGACGATCGCCAGGTTGGCCGCGTTGTAATAGCCCGACAGATCGACGCTGTCGTTGCCGCCGCCGGGATTGCCACCCGTTGTCCCGAAGTCCGAGATCAGATCCCCGTTCCCGGCAATGAAGCGGTCGAACCCCTCGCCGCCCGTCAGGGTGTCGGCCGTGTTGTCATCGACAAAGGCCCCGCCCGACAGCGATCCGCCGCCCAGCACGTCGTTTCCGGCCCCGCCATTGACCGTGTCGCCTCCGGTCCCGCCAGCCAGGCTGTCCGATCCGAAGCCGCCGAAGACGGCATCGGCCTCGGCGCCGGCGTCGATGGTGTCCGCCCCGCCCGCGGTGTCAGCGCCAAGGCTGTCATCGCCGTAAAGCGTGTCGCTGCCGGCGCCTCCGGACAGCGAATCCGCGCCCAGGCCGCCGGTGACCGTGTCATTGCCCGCGCCGGCCACCACGAAGTCATCGCCCGCGCCCGCGTCGATGGTGTCGGCGCCGCCCGTGATGTCGGTGCCCAGGGTGTCGTCGCCGAAGATCCGGTCATTGCCCTCGCCGCCGCCGAGGCTGTCGCCCCCCGCGCCGCCGATCAGGCTGTCGGCGCCGTATCCGCCGATCAGGACATCGGTTCCGGCACCGCCGTCCAGGGTATCGGCCCCGCCCGCGGTATTGGTCCCCAGGCTGTCGTCGCCGTAAAGCGAATCGTTGCCGGCGCCCCCCGTGGCGGAATCGGCACCCAGGCCGCCGATCACGCTGTCATTGCCGACCCCGGCAACCACCACGTCATCGCCCGCGCCCGCGTCGATGGTGTCGGCGCCGCCCGTGGTGTCGGTGCCCAGGGTATCGTCGCCGAAGATCCGGTCATTGCCATCGCCGCCGCCGAGGCTGTCGCCATCCGCGCCGCCGACCAGGCTGTCGGCCTCGGAGCCGCCCAGAAGGGCGTCGCTCCCGGCGCCGCCAAGCAGCGTGTCCAGGCCCGCCCCTCCGTCCAGGAAGTCATTGCCGGTGCCACCGTCCAGCAGGTCGTTGTCCGCATCCCCCAGGATGCTGTCGGCCCCGCCTCCGCCATAGACCGTGTCGTTCCCGGCGCCGCCCTCAAGGGAATCGTTCGCGCCATCATCCCCCGTTGTCTGGCCATAGCCGTAAAGGAGGTCGTCCCCGTCGCCGCCGCGCACGCTGTCGGCGCCGTTGCCGGCATAGACGGTATCGTTCCCCAGTCCCGCGCGGATGAAATCCTGATTGCCGGTGGTCCCGGGCAGCATCGCGTCATTGGCGTCGATCCGGTCACCCGAGCCATCGGTATAGCTGTCGGCGATCAGGTCGTTTCCGTCCGTGCCATCGACATAGCCGTCCTCGAAGGGAAGGGCGACGCGAGAGGTGGATATGGCGTTGAAGGTCGTGTTGTATGTGCCGGTCGGGGGGATCGTGATGCTGGAGATCGGATACTCGACCAGCTGCGCCTCGCCCGGTTGCTGGTTCGCCGAAGCAGGCGGCAGCAGGAACGTGTCGCCATTGGCCGCCTGGAAAACCCGAAGCGTGACGTTGGTCAGCGTGCGCGTGCCGCCGCCGTCCAATGTCTGCACGACAGTGGCATTGGTCACGAAGAAGATCGAGTCCGCCGCCTGTGTGTAATTGGTGGTGCCGATCCGATAGGTGACATTGTCCGTCGTATTGGC
The DNA here is from genome assembly GCF_026913015.1 of Paracoccus benzoatiresistens. Taxonomy (GTDB): domain Bacteria; phylum Pseudomonadota; class Alphaproteobacteria; order Rhodobacterales; family Rhodobacteraceae; genus Paracoccus; species Paracoccus benzoatiresistens. The sequence continues at coordinate 94,745 of NZ_JAPTYD010000006.1, read as the reverse complement.
GGCCGCATAGTTCGTGGAAACCGAACCGTCATTGTTGAAGTCGTTGAGAGTGACCCGCGTACTTTGTGCAAAGATCGGATTTCCCGACGACCCGAAGGTCTTGCCGTTCAGGACGGCGGTGTTTTCGGGCGCAGTATTCGTTTCGGTGGGATCTGCATCCGGCAACCTGCCGAGATAAAGCATGCTGTAGGTGACGCTGGCCATGTTCTACCCCCGGTCCCATGAGTGAACAAGGCTTCCGGGCTCCTTGCGGCGGAACAGGACCAATGGGCAACTTGTGCGGTTTTCAGAAACAATCCATTGAAATTCAATAGGCATCAAACGATCCTTTAATAAGGGGTCGGGGCACGGATGCTGATTGGAGGCAGATTGCAGATAGCATGAAACCTGCCAGAATTAACCTTTGGGACACGCTGGAGATGAAGTAAGGCAAAAAATCGCCTATAAGTTGCATCTACTCGTGCAATTTGTGCGGCTGCCGGGTCGTTGCCGGTCAGGAACGAAGGACTTCCTTGCGGCTGAAGACCGCATTGATTCCCGGTCTTCTGGATTCTATCTCATCACCACGACGGCCCTGCCGCGCGGCCGCGCAAGCGGCCCGGTTCGGGCGCCCAGGCCCCGGCTTCTCGCCGCGGATCAAGGAGGATGACATGGACGACAAGACACCCAGTGCGGGCGCACTCTGCCCCATCCAGCACAGCGGCAACCGCAACACGCGCGCCAAGGCGCGCTCGAACCGCGAATGGTGGCCGGAACAGCTGAACCTGAAGATCCTGCATCAGAACAACGAACAGTCGAACCCCCTGGGTGGCGACTTCGTTTACGCCAGGGAATTCGGCAGGCTGGATCTGGCCGCCGTCAAGGCCGACCTGCGTGCGCTGATGACCGACAGCCAGGACTGGTGGCCCGCCGACTGGGGACATTACGGCCCGCTGTTCGTGCGCATGGCCTGGCACAGCGCCGGCACCTATCGCACCGCCGACGGACGCGGCGGCGCGCGGGCGGGGGCGCAGCGTTTCGCGCCGCTGAACAGCTGGCCCGACAACGTGAACCTGGATAAGGCCCGCCGCCTTCTTTGGCCGATCAAGAAGAAGTACGGCAACGCCTTGTCCTGGGCCGACCTGCTGATCCTGACGGGCAACGTCGCGCTGGAATCGATGGGCTTCAAGCCCTTCGGCTTCGGCGGCGGACGCCCCGATGTCTGGGAACCGGCCGAGGATATCTACTGGGGATCCGAGACCGAGTGGCTGGCGACCTCCGACAAGCCGAACAGCCGCTGGTCGGGCGACCGTGCGCTGGAAAGCCCGCTGGCCGCCGTGCAGATGGGCCTGATCTACGTGAACCCCGAAGGCCCGGACGGCAAGCCCGACCCGATCGCCGCCGCGCGCGACATCCGCGAGACCTTCAAGCGCATGGCCATGAACGACGAGGAAACCGTTGCCCTGATCGCGGGCGGCCACACCTTCGGCAAGACCCACGGCGCGGGCGAGGCAAGCCATGTGGACGTGGATCCCGAAGGATCGGCCATCGAATTGCAGGGCCTCGGCTGGACCAGCAAGTTCGGCAAGGGCCATGGCGCGGACACCATCTCGTCCGGGCTGGAGGTCGTCTGGACCCAGACCCCCACGCAGTGGAGCATGGGCTTCTTCAAGAACCTGTTCGGCTATGAATGGGAACTGACCAAGTCGCCCGCGGGCGCCTGGCAGTGGAAGCCCAAGGACGGCGCGGGCGAGGGCACGGTGCCCGACGCGCATGACCCGTCCAGGAAGATCGCGCCGGCGATGCTGACGACCGACCTGTCGCTGCGCGAGGATCCGATCTATCGCGAGATCTCGCTGCGGTTCCTGAACAATCCCGACCAGTTCGCGGATGCCTTTGCCCGGGCCTGGTTCAAGCTGACGCATCGCGACATGGGCCCGAAGGTGCTGTATCTCGGCCCCGAGGTTCCGTCCGAGGACCTGATCTGGCAGGATCCGGTCCCCGCGCCGGATCACCCGCTGATCGACGCGGCCGACGTGGCGGATCTCAAGGCGCGGGTGCTGGCATCCGGCCTGACCGGGCCGGAGCTGATCGCGACCGCCTGGGCCTCGGCCTCGACCTTCCGGGGCTCGGACTATCGCGGCGGCGCCAATGGCGCGCGGATCCGCCTGGCGCCGCAGAAGGACTGGGAGGCGAACCAGCCCGAGCAACTGGCCCGCGTCTTGTCGGTGCTGGAAGGCATCAAGGCCGAATTCGACGCCAAGGGCGCGAAGAAGGTCTCGCTTGCCGACCTGATCGTGCTGGGCGGCGACGCGGCGGTCGAGGCGGCGGCCAGGGCTGCGGGTCACGACCTGACGCTGGACTTCATCCCCGGCCGGGGCGATGCCACCCAAGAGCAGACCGACGTGGAAAGCTTCGACTGGATGGAGCCGATGGCCGATGGTTTCCGCAACTATCAGCGCCAGAAGTTCAATGTCCCGGCCGAGGAGCTGCTGGTCGACCGCGCCCAGCTTCTGACCCTGACCGCGCCCGAGATGACGGTTCTGGTCGGCGGCTTGCGCGCGCTGGACGCCAACTGGGACCATACCGATCATGGCGTGCTGACTGACCGTCCGGGGCAGTTGACGAACGATTTCTTCGTCAACCTGCTGTCGATGGACACGGTCTGGAAGGCTCAGGACGACGACCAGATGGTCTTTGACGGCACCGACCGCCGCACCGGAGAACATCGCTGGACGGCAACGCGGGTGGATCTGATCTTCGGGTCGAACTCGCAACTGCGCGCCATCGCCGAGGTCTACGCCCAGGACGACTGCCAGCAGAAGTTCGTGCGCGACTTCGGCCACGCCTGGTCCAAGGTGATGAACGCCGACCGGTTCGACGCGCGGCGCGAACTGAACCCGGTCTGACAGAAAAAGCCGGGCTTCACCGGCCCGGCTTCATGGACCCGAGACAGGCGGCGAAGGCGATGGCCTTCGCCGCTGGTCACGTCAGGATCATTCCGCCGCCATCCTGTGCCGCCCGATGGGCAGCATCATCGGCCGCCCCGAGGTCGGATCCGGGATGATCCGGCTGTCCAGGCCGAAGACGGCGCGGACGTTGTCCTCGGTCAGCACCGCTTCAGGGGACCCTTGCGCGTGCAGCTTGCCGCCGGCCATCGCCACCAGATGATCAGCGTATCGCGCGGCTAGGTTCAGGTCATGCAGAACCATCACGACCGTCGTGCCCCGCCGGTGGTTCAGGTCCGTCAGCAGATCCAGAACCTCGACCTGGTGGCTGATGTCCAGGAAGGTCGTGGGTTCGTCCAGCAGCAGCAGGTCGGTCTGCTGGGCCAGCGCCATGGCGATCCAGACCCGCTGGCGCTGCCCGCCCGAAAGCTCGTCCACCGCGCGTTCGGCCAGGTCGGTCGTGCGGGTGGCCTCCAGCGCGGCGGCCACGGCTTCGTCATCGCGCGGCGACCAGCGGGACAGGATGCCGTGATGGGGATGGCGGCCCCGGCTGACCAGGTCGGCCACAGTGATGCCCTCCGGCGCGACGGGCGATTGCGGCAGAAGGCCCATGATCCGCGCGACCTGGCGCGGGGCCATGCGGTGGACCGCCTTTCCGTCCAGCAAGACCTGACCCGAACGCGGGGGCAGCAGCCGCGACATGGCTCGCAGCAGGGTCGATTTCCCGCAGGCATTGGCGCCGACGATGGCGGTGATCCGGCCCGGCAGCACCTCCAGGTCCAGACTCCGCAGGATCGTCCGGTCGCCATAGCCCGCGACAAGGCTGCGGACGGAAAGGGAATGGTTGCTCACAACGATCCTCCGGCGCGGTTCACGCGCACGATCAGCCAGATCAGGTATGGCGCGCCAAGCGCCCCGGTGACGACGCCCACCGGAAAGCGCGCGGGCAGTAGGAACTGGCCCACGTAATCGCCCCCCAGGACCAGCAGCGCGCCGACAAGGCCCGCCGGGACCAGCACTGATCCGTTCGGTCCCAGGATGCGCGCGGCGATCGGGCCGGACAGGAAGGCCACAAAGGCAACCGGCCCGGTGATGGCGGTGGCGACCGCGATCAGTCCCACGGCGGCGACGATCACCAGCACGCGCGTCAGGGCGACATTCGTGCCAAGCGCCGCGGCGGTGTCCTCGCCCAGGCGAAGCGCCTCGAGGTCGCGCGCGCGGCTGACCAGCAGACCGCCGAAGACCGCCAGTGCAACCAGCAGCGGCAGGGCCTGGGACAGTTGCACGCCGTTCACGCTGCCTGTCAGCCAGCGCATCGCCTGGTCCAGATCCCAGGACGGCGCGCGCGACAGGGTATAGGCGATGAAGCTGTCCAGCATGGCCGAAACGCCGATGCCCACCAGGATCAGCCGCGTCCCCGCGATCCCGCCCTGGAAGGACAGGCCATAGATCGCCATGGCAACGCCAAGCCCGGCCATGACGGCAAAGACCGACACCATCGGCCCGTCGATCCCCAGGACCACGATGGCAAAGACCGCGGCCGCGCTGGCGCCCCGGCTGATGCCGATGATGTCGGGGCTGGCCAGCGGGTTGCGCAGCATGATCTGGAAGGCCGCGCCGCCCAGGCCAAAGGACAGCCCCGCAAGCACCGCCAGGACCGCGCGCGGCAGGCGCAACTGGCCCACGGTAAAGGATGCGCCCGGCACCTCCTGTCCCGCCAGCACCCGCAGCACGGTCTGGGGCGCCACGAAGGACTGGCCCAGCATCAGGGTCAGCGCGAATCCGGCCAGCAGCATCGCCAGTGCCGCCGCGATGACCGTTCTGCGGCGGCTGGCGCGGCGCAGGCGGCCGGCCGTGATCAGGTCGAGGGCGGTCATAGCGCGCGCACCCGGGTGCGGCGGACGATCCAGATGAAGAAGGGCGCGCCGATAAAGGCGGTGACGATGCCCACGTCAAGCTCGGATGGGCGGGCGAGAATGCGGCCCGCGATGTCGGACCCGATCAGCAGGCAGGCGCCAGCCAGGGCCGAGAAGGGCAGCAGCCAGCGGTGATCGACACCCACCAGCAGGCGGCACAGATGCGGCACGATCAGGCCCACGAAGCCGATCGGGCCGCAGATCGCCGTGGTCGCCCCGCAGAGCAGGATTGCCCCAAGCGAGGCCAGGCCGCGCGCGACCGCCACCCGTTCGCCCAGGCCCGCCGCCGTCTCGTCCCCCAGGGCCAGAGAGTTCAGCCTGCGCGCAGAGGCCAGGCTGATCACGAATCCCACCGCAAGAAAGGGCAGGACATGGACCATCCGCGCGAAGGTCGCCCCGCCGACGCCGCCGATCTGCCAGGCATGAAGCCCGCCCGCGATGTCGCCCCGCGACAGCATCACCCCCAGCACCAGCGAGGCAAAGGCGACCGAGGTCGCCATTCCCGCCAGCGCCAGCTTCAGGGGGGTGGGTCCCCCGCGGCCCAGCGAGCCGATGGTGTAGACGAAGACCGCCGTGCCTCCGGCGCCCCCGATCGCCACCCAGACATAGGCCTGGGCCGAGGCGATCCCGAAAAAGGCCACCGCCACCGCGATCGCCAGCGAGGCTCCCAGGTTCACCCCCAGGATCCCCGGATCGGCCAGCGGGTTGCGCGTCACGCCCTGCATGATGGTGCCCGCCATCCCAAGCGCCGCGCCCGCAAGCGCCGCCAGCACTGTGCGCGGGATCCGGGCGGCAACCGCGGCCTGGGCGATCGTGTCCACCTCGCCCCGCAAGGCGGCCGCGATGTCGCCCAGGGCCACGTCCCGCGTGCCGATGGCGACCGACAGGGCGCAAAGCACCGCCAGCAGCGCCAGCACGGCCAGCAGCCACAACCCGCGGAAGCGGTCCGGGCGCAGGGCAAAGCCGGGGCTGGGGGCGGCATTCGTCATTCGGATTTCCGCGCGGCCCCGGCCAGCAGGGCGGCGTAGTCCTCCAGCACCCAGGGCAGTCCCAGGGGGGTCGGATTGGCGGCATTGCCCAGGGGATCGTTGCCCAGGGTGACGATGGCATCATGGGCCACCGCCGGCATGTGGCGCATCAGCGGATCCGCCCGCATCGCCGCCAGCAGGGGCGCGCCGCCATAGGTCACGACGATGTCCACGTCGTCGAAGGCGTCGATCCGTTCGGCGCTGATCGATCCCGAATACTGCCCCGGCCGGGTCGCCTCGATGACGCTCCGGGGCATGGCAAGGCCCAGATCCGCGAAGAACTTCACCCGCGTGTCATGGGCGCTGTAGAAGTTCACGACCGAAAGGTTCGTGCTGTCCAGATGCGTCACGAACATCGCCGTCTTGCCCTGCAACTGCGGGTGCCGCGCGGCGGTCTCGGCGATCCGGGCCTCCATCCGGGCGATCAGGGCATCGCCCTCGACCGCCATGCCCATGCCGGCGCTGTTCATGCGGATCATCTGCCGCCATTCGGTCGTCCAGGGGGCATCGGGATAGGCCACGACCGGGGCAATCTGCGACAGCGTGTCGTAGTCCGCCTGCGTGAGCCCCGAATAGGCGGCCAGGATCACGTCCGGCTGGGTCGCGGCCACCGCCTCGAAGTCGATCCCGTCGCCTTCGTCGAAGAGGACCGGGGCATCCGCCCCCAGTTCCTCCAGCCTCTCGGCCACCCAGGGGAGGATGCCGTCGCCGTCGTCATCGCCATAGTTCGCGGCGGCCATGCCGACCGGCACGACGCCAAGCGCCAGCGGAACCTCGTGATTGCCCGAATTGACGGTGGCGACGCGCTGCGGCCTTTCCGCGATGGTGGTCGTGCCGAAGGCATGAGGGATCGCGATGGGATAGTCCTGGGCATGGCCCGCGCCCGCTGCGGCAAGCCAGAACAGCCAGATCGGGAAACTTCGCATCGGGATCTCCATCACGCTCGGGCGGCGGCTTGCCTGTCGCGGCCGCGCCGCGTCAAGCCTGTCACGCAGGGTCAGGACGCGTGACGGGCAGAATTCCGTGGTTTCTGACAAAAAACGTAGGAATCTACAAGACAGCCGTCGCGCGGCCTGATTAGACGCGCGTCAAGATGATCGCCGGCCAGCCGCTCCGTGGGGGCGCGGCCTGTGGTCAACCCTTTTGCAAGCCATCCGGCACGGGTTCGCACGCCGCCGGTCGCCAGCAGCGAAACCCAAAGCCTTGGAAATACGACCCATGTCCATCGACAAGACCGCCGGCAAAGGCAGGCGCCACTATCTGACCGTTCTGCTGCTGGGCTGCACCGCCCTTGCCCCCGCCAGCCTGTTGGCCCAGCAGAGCACCGAGGACGATCTGACCGTTCTGGCGCCGATCACCCTGGAAGGCCAGGGCGACAACGACGCAAACAGTGTCGTAGCCTATTCCACCTCGGCGGGCAGCAAGCTTGCCACGCCGATCCTGGACATCCCGGCCTCGGTCTCGGTCGTGACGGCCAAGGAAATCGAGCAGCGCGGCGCCCGCACGACCGAGGAGGTGCTGCGCTATACCACCGGCGTCGCCACCGACTTCTATGGCGGGGACGACCGCTTCGATTACTACAAGCTGCGCGGCTTCGACGCCTCGGTTTATCGCGACGGACAGCCGATGCAGAAGGCCTTCGGCGGCATCCGCGAGGATGCCTTTGCCTATGAGCGGGTCGAGATCGTCAAGGGCGGCAATTCCACTGTCAACGGCCCGTCCGAGCCGGGCGGCATTGTCAACTTCGTCACCAAGCTGCCCCGGACCGAGCGGTTCGGCGAGGCCTATGTCACCGGGGGTTCCTTCGGCCATGCGGAGGCGGGTGTGGATTTCGGCGACAACCTGACGCCGGATGCGACCCTGTCCTATCGCCTGACCGCGCGGGTGCAGAAGTCGGACAAGGAACTGGACTACAGCCGGGACGACGCGACGCTGGTGATGGGCGGGCTGACCTGGCGGCCGACCGGGCAAACCATCCTCAGCGTGGTGGCCGACTATCTGGACCGCGACGGATCCACGGGATCGGGATGGCCGCTGGGCACCGACTTCTCGCGCGATGTCTTCTTTGGCGAGCCGGACTTCAACTATGTGGACAACACCCGCCGCGCGATCAGCGTCATGCTGGATCATGATTTCGGCAACGGGCTGACGTTCAACGCCAATGCCCGTTACCAGAACGAGGATCGCGGCTTTGGTTATGTCTATATCTGGGACGCCGACGGGCTGAACCCGGCCGACCGTTATTATTTCGCCAATGCCGGGTCCGGCGACCAGCTGGTTGCCGATGCGAACCTGCAGTACGATGCCAGCTTCGGCAGCATCCAAAGCCGGACCCTGGTCGGCCTGCAATACAGCGATGTCGAATCGGATTCGCGGACCTGGTACACAGCCGCCACCCCCATCGACTACACCAACCCGGTCTATACGGGCGGCATCGACCTGGATGTCCTGGACCCCTTTACCGGCACGAAAGCCGATGACAGGGTCGCCTCGGTCTATCTGCAAGAGGAGCTGACCTTCTCGGACCGCTTCATCGCGACCTTCGGGCTGCGCCACGACCGGATGGATCTGGCCCGCACCGATCTGGCCGGGATCCGCACAAGCGCCGACTTCAGCAAGACCACGCACAGCCTTGGGCTGACCTGGAAGATCACGCCCGATCTGTCGGCCTATGCCAGCTATGCCGAGTCGGTCCTGCCCGCCGCCCTGACCGTCGAGCCGGAAGAAGGCGAGCAGGTCGAGATGGGCGTGAAATACCGTCCCGCCGGGATGAACGCGCTGTTGACCGCGGCCGTCTATGACCTGCGCAAGACCAACATCACCCGCACGGATGCCGGCAGCAACCCGCCCATCCAGCGCACCATCGGCGAAATCCGTGCGCGCGGCCTTGAACTGGAAGCCCGGGCCGAACTGCCGGGCGACCTGGACGTGATCGCGGCCTATTCCTATACCGACACCGAGATCACCGATCCTCTGTCGCCCTATCAGGGCAACAGCCTGGGCAACGTGCCCCGGCACCTGGCCTCGGTCTGGCTGGACTATACGCTGGCAGGCAATGACCGCTGGAACGACATGACCTTCGGGATCGGCGCGCGCTACAAGGGCACGGCTTACGGCGGCGACGACAACACCACCAAGAGCGAGGCCGCCGTGCTGATCGACGCCGCCTACAGCTATGACATCGCCGAAGACACCCGGCTTGCGATCAACGTGACGAACCTGCTGGATGAAAAGCACCGCGAGGCCGCGTCGGGAGCGATCACCTACAATCCCGGCCGAGAGGTGGGGGTCACCCTGCGCCGGACCTGGTAAGGTGGCCCGCCCGTTGCATGCGCCGCCAGGCGGCGGGCGTCTCGCCCGCGACCTGGCGGAAGGCGCGGGTCAGGTGCGCCTGGTCCGAAAAGCCCAGGCGTGCCGCGACATCGGCCACCGTCAGGTCGCTTTCGGTCAGCAGCCGCTGCGCCTGCGCGATCCGCTGGCCCATCTGCCATTGCAGCGGCGTCTGGCCGGTCGTCTGCTTGAAGACCGCCGCGAACCAGCTTTCCGAAAGCCCGACCGTTGCCGCCATCTCGGCCACCGTCATGCGGTGGTCCTGCCGGGACTTCAGCCGGGCCACCAGCTTGCGCATCTGCGCGGGCGTCAGCCCGCCGGCGGCGGGTTTCGCGCCGATGGCCGGGATGTCCAGCAGTCCCGCCGCGATGCTGCCGGCCAGGCTTTCGGCAAAGGCCGGGTGTCGCGCGGACTGCGACAGCTCGTCCACCAGCAGCCCGGTCAGCGTGGCGATGGCGGGGGCGTCCCCGATCTCGACCGGGCGGCGCAGAACGGCCAGCGCCTCGGACCCGCCGACGGCGGGCGTCAGGATGTGCAGCAGCCGGTCGCGGTGCAGATGCAGATCCAGATGCGAGAAGCGGTGGCCGTCCGTGAAGCGGGACCACATCGGCACACCCGCGGGCACATACAGCGCGCGCATCATCGGCCGGCCCTGGGCCGGTATTCCGCCATCCCGGTTGGAGATCCGGATATGGCCCGACACGTCGTTCAGGAAGACCACGATCCGCGGGTCGGGCGACAGGTAATAGCCGCGCGCCCCGGCCTGGCCCTCGGCCCGCCAGAAAACGCCCATCATGCCGTCCAGGGACCGCCAGCGGACCGGGTCCGTGGCACGGATGCCTTCGGTCTGGCAGGTCATCCTGTGCAGATAGCTCAATTCCACTCCGCCGCTGGCCGGGGAACCGCGCAAGCCGCCGTTTTCGCGTGTGAAAGCCGGCAGAAAACGCCTGTTTCCGCATTGTTGACTGAATCACTTTACTATATGGAAAGCGCAACATTGGAAAGGGTCGCGCCATGTCGCTTTTGCGCAGCCACCGGAATTCCGGCACCATCCCGCAGGCTTCGGGCGCCGCTGCGGCAGCGCTGAAGGCGCGCGCCGCCGCCTGGGAGGTGCCGCTGGTCGAAACCCCCGAGGCGCTGAGCCTGTTCGTCTGGGGCTGCGAACTGCGGCTGGTGCCCGACAGCGATGCCGTCCGGATCGAACTGTCGGCCCCCGAGGCGCGGTTGATCGGAAGCTTGCAGGACAGCGCCACGGAACTGTTCGCCGAAGCGGGGCTGGAGGTTTCCTGGGACCGCGTCGATGCCGGCGCCCTGGCGCCCGGGCTGTCGCTGATGCGGGTGGTCTCGGCCAAGCAACGATCGCCCGGGTTCATCCGGGTGCGGCTGTCAGGGCCGGACGCGGCGCGGTTCGGCATCGGCAGCCTGCATTTCCGCCTGCTTCTGCCGCCTGCGGGCCGCGCCCCGGTCTGGCCGCGGATCGGCGCCACGGGACGGACGGAATGGCCTGGGGGTGCGGATGCGCTGCACCGGCCCGTCTATACGGTGGCGGACCAGGGGGGCGACTGGCTGGATTTCGACATCTACCGCCATGACGGCAGCCCGACCTGCGATTGGGCCTTGTCGGGGCCGGAAGGGGCCGAGGTCGGCATCATCGGTCCCGGCGGCGGCTGGTGCCCCGAGGCCGGGCGGCTGCACCTGCTGGGTGATGAAACCGCGCTTCCCGCCATCACGCGGATGCTGGAACTGGCCGGGGGCAAAGCGACCGCCCATGTCCGCGCTGCCTGGCCCGACATGGGGCCGCTGGCCGCCGATCCGCGGGTGACGCGCTGCGATGACCTGCTTGCGGCCCTGGCAGGACTGGATCTGGCGCCGGGAGCTTTTGTCTGGTTCGCGGGAGAGGCGGGGCAGGCGCGGCAGGCGCGGCAGCACCTTCTGGCGCGGGGGGTGGATCGCAAGGCGTTCACCGCCGCCGCCTATTGGGGCTGAAGACGGGTGGGCTGAAGGCGGGGACTGGCCCCGCCTGCGCGTTGTTTCAGGCGTCCTTGCGCCGGCGTGCGACCAAGCCCGCAGCGCCGACCGCCGCCGCCAGCAGCGGCAGGGTTGCCGGCAGCGGAACCGGCGCGGGGGCATCCGCCAGATTCAGGCTCATCGTCACGTTGCCGCCGATCGCCCAGATCCCGGCGATGAAATCGACGCCCAGGCCCAGATAGCCCAGATCGACCGAATCGTTCTTCATGGCGCTCCAGGTGATGCCGCCCCCAAGGGTGTCGAGCAGATCGTCCAGCCCCTCATCCACCTCGGCAAAGACATAGGCCGCCTTGCCCAGGTAGTTCGGATTGAACCAAAGCTTGCCCTTGCCGGTGAAATCCAGCGAATAGTCGCCTGCCTGGGCGACTTCATGGGTGATGGTCCCAAATTTACCCCAGGACACGTCCACGCTTGCCACGGTGGCCGCATCGGCGGCATGGCTGATGCCAAAACTCGTCACGGCGGCAAGAACGGCCGCCTTCAAAACTGTCGTCATAAACTTCTCCTTCACAAGGTAACATACAAGAAGCCCGTGGCGGGCTTCGAGAGACCAGCACCGCCGGCACGAAACGAACGGGCGATGCGGCCCAATATGCCATGAATTAACGATTTATTAAGATTTATTTCGAGTTTTCGTTAACTTTTCCCGTCTGGGTGGGGACCGGGTGCCGCAGTCCGGCCTTGGTCTGCCGTCAGGCTGCCAGCCTGGCATAGATGCCGCCCCTGGCCATCAGGTCGGCATGGCTGCCGATTTCCGCGATCCGGCCCGCCTGCATGACGACGATGCGGTCGGCGTTGCGGATCGTGCCAAGCCGATGCGCGATCACCAGCGTCGTGCGGCCCACGGACAAGGCGTCCAGGGCCTGCTGGATTTCGCGTTCGGTCTGGCTGTCCAGCGCGCTTGTCGCCTCGTCCAGGACCAGGATGGGCGGGTTCTTCAGGAAGGCGCGGGCGATGGCCACGCGCTGCTTCTGCCCGCCAGACAGCATCACGCCGCGTTCGCCGACCACCGTGTCCAGCCCGTCGGGCAGGTTGTCGATCATCTGGGTCAGCTGCGCCCGCGCGGCGGCCTGGCGGATTTCGTCATCCGTGGCGCCCAGGCGGCCATAGCCGATGTTCTCGCGCAGCGTGCCGCCGAACAGGAACACGTCCTGGCTGACCAGCCCGATCTGGCGGCGCAGGCTGTTCAGCCGCATGTCGGCCAGGGCCAGCCCATCCACGGTGATCCGGCCCCGCGTGGGTTCGTAGAACCGGGGCAGCAGCGCCAGAAGCGTGGTCTTGCCCGCGCCGGAGGGCCCGACAAAGGCCACGGTCTCGCCTGCCTTCACGGTCAGGTCGACCCCATCCAGGATGGTGCGGCCTTCCTCGTAGGCGAAGCCGACATTCTCGAAGACGATGTCGCCGCGCAGGGCGGGGGCCTCGACGGCGTCCGGGGCGTCGGTGATCTCGGGATCGGTGGCCAGCAGTTCCTGGTAACGGCGGAAGCCCGCGATGCCACGCGGATAGGTCTCGATCACGGCGGCGATCTTTTCCAGGGGGCGGTAGAAGACGCCGACCAGCAGAAGGAAGCCCACGAAGCCGCCGGTGGTCAGCTCGCCCGACAGCACGAAGCCCGCGCCCACCACCATGACGATCACCTGCACCAGCCGCAGGCCCAGGTATTGCAGGGCGTTGGACGCGGCCATGACCTTGTATGCGTCCAGCTTGGCCTGGCGGTAGCGGGCGTTGTCGGCGGCGAAAAGGTGGTTCTCATGCGCCTCGTTGCCAAAGGCCTGGACCACGCGGACGCCACCAAGCGCTTCCTCCAGCCGGACATTGAAATCGCCCACGCGGGAATAGATCGCCCGCCAAGTGCGGGTCATGCGCCCGCCATAGACGATCACGAGGGCCAGCATCGCGGGCACGATCAGCGCCACGATCACCGCAAGCTGCGGGTTGACCCAGAACATCAGGGCAAAGGCGCCCACAAAGGTCATGATCGCGATAAAGGCGTCCTCGGGACCGTGATGGGCGACCTCGCCGATCTCCTCGAGGTCGCGGGTCACGCGGGCGACCAGCTTGCCGGTGCGGGCGCGGTCATACCAGCGCCAGGACAGCCGCGTCAGGTGGTCAAAGGCGCGGGCGCGCATTTCCGTCTCGATATTGATGCCCAGCTTGTGGCCCCAGTAGATCACCACCGTCAGCAGGCCCGCATTGACGGCATAAAGCGCCAGCAGCCCGGCGGCGGCGGCGACGGTCAGGGTCCAGTTTCCCTGCGGCAGCAGGTGGTCGATGAAGGCGGTGATGGCCAGCGGAAAGGCCAGTTCCAGAAGGCCCGACAGCACCGCGCAGCCGAAATCCAGCCAGAACAGTCCCATGAACGGGCGATAATAGGAAAAGAACTGGCGCAGCATCGGGTTTTCCTTCAGGCGGGGATGGCCACCGGGCTGCCATCCGGGCGTGTCAGCACCTGCATGGGCAGGCCATAGATCCGTTCCAGCGCCTCGGGTTGCATCAGGTCGGCGGGGCCGCCCTGCAAGGCCAGGCGGCCGCCCTTCAGCGCGACCACATGGTCGCAGAATCGGGCGGACATGTTGACCTCGTGCAACACGATCACGGCGCTGCGGCCCGTTTCATGGCACATGCGGCGGACAAGCGCCAGAACCTCGACCTGATGGGCGATGTCCAGGGCGCTGATCGGTTCGTCCAGCAGCAGGGTGCCGGCCTCCTGCGCGACCATCATCGCCAGCCAGGCCCGCTGGCGTTCGCCGCCCGACAGGGTATCGACCAGCCGGTCGGCAAAGGCGGTGACGCCGCATTCCGCCATGGCGCGGGCCACGGCCTGGTGGTCGTGGGGGCCAAAGCGGCCAAGCGCGCCATGCCAGGGATAGCGGCCCAGGGCCACAAGCTCGCGCACGGTCATCCCCTCGGCCGCAGGGGGATGCTGGGGCAGGAAGGCCAGGCGGCGGGCGTAATCGCGGGCGCGCCAGTCGGCAAGCGCCCGGCCCTCGAAGGCGACACGGCCGCCGCTGGCCGCGATCTGGCGGGCCAGCACCTTCAGCAGCGTCGACTTGCCCGATCCATTGTGGCCGATCAGCGCGATCATCCGCCCTGCCGGCAGATCCAGGGTCAGCCCGTGCAGCAAGCGGCGGCCGGAGACATCGACGGTCAGGTCGGTGATGGAAAAGAGGTTCATCGGCGGGATCTCATCATCAGCCAGATCAGCCAGGGCGCGCCGATCAGGGACGCGAACAGCCCCAGCGGCAGTTCATAGGGAAAGCCCGCCATGCGCGCCCCGAAATCGGCGGCCAGCATCAGCCCGGCGCCGATCAGCGCGGCACCCGTGACGTGATCGCCGGGCCGGGCAAGGCCCAGGCGGCGGGCGAGATGCGGCGCCATCAGCCCCACAAAGGACAAGGGGCCGACCAGCACGGTTGCCGCCCCCGTGGCCATTCCCGCCAGCGCGATCAGCACCATCCGCGCCAACCCCAGGGGCAGGCCCAGCCCGCCCGCGACGCCGGTGCCCAGCGGCAGCACCGCCAGCCAGCGCCGCGCGGCAAGCGCCCCGGTCCACAGCACCGCCGCCATCGCCGCCAGCGCCAGCGCGCCCGGCATGGTGACCGCCGAGGACGATCCCGACAGCCAGGCGAGGATCTGGAAGGACCGCGTATCCCCCACGGCCATCGCTGCCGACAACACCGCCGAGGCGAGCGCCGAGACCGCGATCCCCGCCAGCAGCACCCGTTCGGCGGGCATGTCGCGACGGCTGACGAAAGCGGCGATCAGCACCAGGGCCGACGCCCCCCCGGCCATGGTGCCCCCTGTCAGCGCAAGGGCGGTCGGCGCGGCGGCCAGATAGACCACGCCCGCATAGCCGATGGCCGCCCCGCCCGAGACGCCCAGCACCTCGGGCGAGGCCAGGGGGTTTGCGGTCAGCCGCTGCAGGATCGCGCCCGCGATCGCCAGCGCCGCGCCCGCCGAACAGGCGGCGATCAGGCGCGGCAGGCGCATCGGCAGGAAGGCCGAGAAGCTTCGGGCGTCCAGAACCGTCCAGCCGCCCGGAACGCGGCCGATCCAGACCAGCACCAGAGCCGCCATGACCAGGGCCAGGGCCAGGGCGATCAGCAGCGGCGCGGGGCGGCCGCGGCGCGGGGCAGGGCCTTCGGCGCGTTCGGTCCCCGGCGGGGTCGATCCGCGCAGGCGGGGCAGAAGCCAGATCAGCAGCGGCCCGCCGATCAGGCCGGTCAGGGCGCCGGTCGGAAACATCTCGCCCAGGCTGCCTGCGACCAACAGCACCAGCCCGTCGCAGACCGACAGGATCAGCGCGCCGATCAGCGGCGACAGCGCCAGCAGGCGCGGGATCGACACCGCGCCCAGGGCCCGCGCCAGCGCGGGCGCGGCCAGGCCCACGAAGGCGATCAGCCCCAGTTCGGCGGACACGGCAGCGGCCAGGATCACCGCCACGCCCACCGCCAGGAGCCGCACCATTGCGACGTTCAGGCCAAGGCCCGAGGCACCCTCGACCCCCAGGGACAGCACGCGCAAGGGACGCGCCAGCAGGGCCGCCGCGACAGCGCCGAAGGCCAGCACCCCGGCCAGCACCCTCACCCCCGACCAGTCCTGCTGGACCAGCGCGCCGCCGTTCCAGATCACCAGCGACAGCAGATATTGCCCCTGCGCCAGCGTCATCGCCGTGGCAACCGCGCTGGCCGTCATGCCGACCAGCATCCCGGCGATGACCATGGTGACAGGCGCAAAGCCCCGCCGCGCGCCGATGGCCAGGACCAGCATGGCGGCCAGCCCCGCGCCGGCCAACGCCACCGGCCAGCGGCCCCCGTCCAGCAGGCCGGGCGCCAACATGGTGGCCATGACCAGCGCCAGCTGCGCGCCCGAGGAAATGCCAAGCGTGGTCGGATCGGCGACGGGGTTTCGCAGCACCACCTGCAGGATCGCGCCCGAGAGACCCAGCACGCCCCCCGCAAGCAGCGCCACGACCCCGCGCGGCATCAGGCCGAAGCCCAGAAGGATCTGCCCGATCTCCATCCGCGCGGGATCCAGCGGCCAGGCGGGCCACTGGGCGAAAGGCAGCAGCTGAAGGGCCGCGGTCAGCCACAGCAGGGCGGCCAGCACGGCAAAGGGCAGCAGGCGTGCGGTCATGCGATGGCCTCTGGCCCCGTCTCGAAGGCCCGGGCCAGCAGCGTGGCAAAGCGCAGCGCGGCGGGGATGGCGCCGAAGGCATTGGTGTCGGGCAGCAGATAGGTCCGCCTCTCGGCCACCGGTGGCAGGGCGCGCCACAGGATGCTGCGCGACAGCCCGCGTCCGGCGGCAGGAGGCAGGGTGCCGATATTGACCAGCCGGGCATCGGGCATTCCGGCCAGACGCTCGATGGGAACGGGGGCGAGGAAGCTGAACTGCGTCTTGTCCGTCCAGGCGTTCCGCAGCCCAAGCCGCTCCAGCGTGCTGCCGAACAGGCTGTCAAAGCCGAAAACCCGCATGTGCCGCGCATCGCCGATCTCGACCAGCGCGACGGGCCGGTCGCGGAAGGGTGCCAGCCGAAGCGCCAGCGCATCCAGCGCCGTTTCGGTCTCTGTCACCGTCCGCCTGCCCGCCGCCGTGTCGCCAATCGCATCGGCCAGCAGGGTCAGCGCGGCAAGCGCCTTGGGAAAGGGCGGCTCGCCGGGGGTGAAGAAGGGCAGGGACAGGACCGGGGCGATGTCCCGGAGCCGGCCCTCGTAGTGGGTGTAATAGGGCGAGGACAGGATCAGGTCGGGCCGGGTCAGTTGCAGCAGTTCGAAGTTCGGGGCGCCGCGCAGGCCCAGGTCGGTGACATGGCCCGGGATCGCGGGCTCGATCACGTCGGCGCGGAACCGCACCAGTTCGGCGGCGGCCACCGGCATGCGGCCGATGGCGGCGGCGGTTTCCAGCATCGCCCAGTCGATCGCTGCAAGACGCGGCGCAGGCGGGGCGGCCCGCAAGGGCAAGCCCGCCGCCAGGATGGCCCCGGCGGCGGAAAGGAAGGCGCGGCGATGGGGCCGACGGGCAGATGCCCCCCGGCCGTCCAGCGGCTTCACCACGTGTATTTCACCGTCGCGGTCACCGTGCGGCCTTCGCCATACGAGCAGTAGGAGAAGCCGCAGGCGCCCACATAAACCTCGTCGGTCAGGTTGGTGACGTTCAGCGACATCTCGACATTGTCGCGGGTGTAGCCGCCGCCAAGATCGACCAGCGTGACGCTGTCCAGCTTGTCGGTGTTGGTGTTGTTGATAAAGCGCGAGCCGATGTAGCGGATGCCCCCGCCGACACGCAGGCCATTGCCGAAGTCGCGGTCGATCCAGAGCGACGCAAGGTGGTTCGGCGCATCGGCCAGTTCCTTGCCATCCAGCACATTGTCCGAAGGCGCAACCTGCTCGGTCTTGTTGTAGGCATAGCCGCCGCGCAGTTTCCAGCCATCGGCGATCTCGGCAGTCGCCTCGATCTCGACGCCCCGCGACTTCACCTCGCCGATCTGGCGGGTTCCGGGCACACCGTTTTCAATCACCGAGCGGTTCACGTTGGTCTGACGCAAGTCATAGAGCGCCAAGGTGATCAAGCCGTCGAAGTCGGTCGGCTTGTACTTGATGCCGACTTCCCATTGTTCGCCTTCGGTCGGCAGCAAGGCGTCGCCGTCGATGTTCTGCCCCGCCTGCGGATCGAACGAGGTCGAGTAACTGATATAGGGTGCGGCACCATTCGCCATGACATAGCCGAGGCCCGCGCGGCCGGTCACCTTGTTGTCCTTGTATTCGGACGGGTTGCCATAACGCTCGCCGGTCTGCCTCACCCAGTCGTAGCGCAGGCCCAGCGAACCGCGCCAGTTGCCGTATTCGACTTCGTCCTGCGCATAGAAGCCCACCTGGCGCAGCGTCGACGGGCCCGCGTTGGGCGTTCCAAAGAACGTCCGGTCATCCACGTGGTAATCGGGATTGCGCCAGTTCAGATCGGCGGCGGTGCCGAACTGGCTGCTTTCGAAGGCGTCGTACTTGCGGACATCGGCGCCGAACAGCAGCCTGTGCGTCACTCCTCCGGTCACAATCTCGCCGTTCAGCCGGGTATCGAGGCTGATGGTCTCGCTGTCCTCGCTCTGCCGGCTGGAGCCGCGGCTGAAGGTGTCAGGGCCGTTGACGGCGATCGCATAGGTGCTGCGGTATTTCCAATCCAGCTTCTCGTAGCGGAAGCCCTGGCTCAGCGTCCAGCCGCTTTCCAGTTCGTGACTGATCTCGGCGCCCAGGCTGTAGGCGGTGCGGTCGCTGTCGTCCCAGTCCTTCTGGCCGGTGTAAAGGTCGCGCAGATAGTCACCGTCGCCGGTCCGGGCCAGCGCAAAGGGCACGCCGGTCGGCGACAGCGGCGCATCATTGGTATAGGTCGCAAGAAGGTCGATGGTCGTGGCCTCGTCGGGCGTCCAACGGGCCGCGCCCGCCAGATAGCCGCCCTTGTTGGTCAGATCCTCGATCTGCGTGCTTTCGTCGCGGCCGATGCCGGTCAGGCGATAGGACAGCGTGTCGTCCTGGACCTTGTTCACGTCGAAGAACAACTGGCCGCTGCCATTGCTGTCATAGCCGATTCCGACCTCGCCGAAGTCGGAGGACCGGGCGCGCTTTTGCACCATGTTGATGACGCCCAAGGGTGAGCCTGCCCCGTAAAGCGACGAGGAGGGCCCGCGCAGAACCTCGATCTGCTGGAGGCCGTAGATTTCCTGGCTGATCGAGCCGAAGTAACGCCCTTGCCGGAGGCCGTTCACATACTGGGCATTGTCGGCCTTGAAGCCGCGGATATAGGGCGAATCGAAGCGGGGATCGATGCCAAAGGGTTCGGCAAGGACGCCCGCCGTGTAGCCAAGCGCCTGGCCCAGGTTCTGCGCGCCCTGCTCGTCGATCTGTTCCTCGGTCACCACCGACACCGACTGCTGGGACTCGGCAATCGGAGTGGAGGACTTGGTCGTCTGCGCGCCATCCGCGACATAGCCCGCCACGTCATCCACGGTCAGGGTGATGTCGCCCAGCACGAAGACGGAATCGTCGGCGGTCGTGGTGTTCGTGGCGGTGCCGGCATCCTGCGCCAGGGCGGGACAGGCCAGCGCCAGCGCGCTGACGCTGGCAAGGAACAGGAAACGAGAGAAAGCGGGCATGATTGGTCCTGGAGGAATGGTGCTTTGCGGACCCCTTGGACCCGGGGGTTCGGCCCGTCAACCATTTCCTGACCAAAATTCTACGACATTTACCCTTGCTGTGATATTTTCATGTCATGCACAGCGCCCGGGGCCGTGGACCTCCGGTCGCCCAGTCCAGCAGTTCCACCGTATGGACGACCGGCACGCCCGTGCCCGATCCGATCTGCATCATGCAGCCGATGTTTCCCGCGCTGATGACCTGCGGCTGGGTGGCCTCCAGCGTCGCGACCTTGCGGGCCTTCAACTCGGCGCTGATCGCGGGCTGCATCAGGTTGTAGGTGCCGGCCGATCCGCAGCAGATGTGGCTGTCCCGGGGTTCCAGCACCGTGAAGCCCGCATCCGCCAGCAGTTCCTTGGGCGTGGCCTTGATCTGCTGGCCATGCTGCAGCGAGCAGGCGGCGTGATAGCCGACCCGCAGCGGCGCCGCATGGGTCGCGTCCCTCAGGCCCAGATCGGCCATGACTTCGGTGATGTCGCGGGCCAGCCGGGCGACGCGGGTGGCGTCATGCTCCATCGGGCCGCCCGCGAACATGTGGCCATAGTCCTTGACGGTCGTCCCGCAGCCCGAGGTGTTGATGACCACCGCATCCAGGCCGTCGCCGTCGATTTCCGCCACCAAGGCCCGGATATTGGCGCCTGCCATGGCATGGCTGTCATGGCTGCGGCCCATGTGATGGGTCAGCGCGCCGCAGCAGCCAAGCCCGCGCGGGATCACCACCTCGCAGCCGTGGCGGCGCAGCAGGCGGATGGTGGCGTCGTTGATGTCGGTATTCAGCGCCCGCTGCGCGCAGCCCACCAGCAGCGCCACCCGCCTGCGGCGCGGCCCTTGGGCCGGGAAGACCTGCGGGCGGTCGTTCAGGCTGGGCGGCGGGATGTCGCGGGGCGCCATGTCCAGCATGGCGCGCAGCCGCGCGTCCGGGACCAGGCGGCGGAAGGGGCGCGCGATCTTCGCCCCGCGCAGCGCCAGCCGGAAGCGGCCCGGATAGGGCAGGATCTTCGCGAGCAGCCAGCGCAGCAGCCGGTCGGGCAGGGGACGGCGATAATTGGCCTCGATATATTCGCGCGCGTGATCGACCAGGTGCATGTAATGCACGCCCGACGGGCAGGTCGTCATGCAGGACAGGCAGGACAGGCAGCGGTCGATGTGCTGCACGGTCTTGGCGTCGGGCACGCGGGCGTTTTCCAGCATGTCCTTGATCAGGTAGATCCGTCCGCGCGGGCTGTCCAGTTCGTCGCCCAGAACCTTGTAGGTCGGGCAGGTCGCCGTGCAGAAGCCGCAATGGACGCAGGTGCGCAGGATTTCGTTCGACCGCGCGGTCAGCGGGTCGGCCAGTTGTTCGGCGGTAAAGGTTGTTTGCATGTCAGCCGTCCATCAGGCCGGGGTTGAGGATGCCTGCCGGGTCGAAGCTGCGGCGCAGCCCGTCCTGAAGCCGCGCAACGGCGGGGGCCAGCGGCGGGAAGGCCGGGCCGGACACGCCCCCGCGGCGGACCAGTGTGGCATGGGCGGCAAGGTCGCGCGGGTTGCCGGGACCGCGATACCAGATCAGCCCGCCCCCCCAGTCCAGGGAACAATCGCCGCCCATCGCCCGCAGCCCGTCGCAAAGGCCCGGCGCTTCGGTCGGCTTGCACAGGATCCGCCACAGCGGGTCGGTGCCCGCGAAATGCGCCGCGTCGCGGATGGCTTGCCACGGGGCGTCGTCCATGACCTCGGGCCGGTGTTCGGCCAGCAAGGCCAGCAGCCGGTCGCGGCGATAGGCAAGCTGGCTGTCCAGCCCCTCGATCCGCAGGTATGCCGCGCCGCCGACATGGGCCGCGCCGGACACTTCGTAGGGCGTGGACAGGGCCGTTGTGAAGATGCGCAGCGCTGTGGCCTCGGTCACGTCGGGAAAGGCCAAGGTCGTTCGGGCGGGCAGCAGGGGCAGGGTCTTCAGCACCACCTCGGTCAGCACGGCCAGGGTGCCGTGCGATCCGGCGAGAAGCTTGGACAGGTCAAGGCCGGTCACGTTCTTCATCACCCGCCCGCCGTTCTTCAGCACGCGGCCCCGCCCGTCCACGAAGCGCACGCCCAGCAGATGATCGCGGCAGGCCCCCGCCAGCAAGCGGCGCGGGCCGCTGGCATTCGCGGCGACGGTGCCGCCCAGGGTGGGGGTGCCGTTGCGGCCCAGTATGCCGCGCATGTCGGGCGGCTCGAAGGCCAGGGCCTGGCCCTCGGCTTCCAGCATCTGTTCGATTTCCGGCAGGGGGGTGCCGGGGCGGGCAATCAGGGTCATCTCGCCCGGCGAATAGGTCACGACGCCGGACAGGCGCGACAGGGTCAGGGTTTCGCCGGGGACGCGATTTTCGACCCGCGTGCCACCACCCAAGATGCGCAGAGGGGTGCGCCGGGCGTGGCAATCGGCCAGGATGTCCGCGACTTCGGCCTCGGTCGCGGGGGCAAGATCCAGGGCAACCGTCATTCCGCCGCCCTTGCGCGATGCGCCGCACTGGCCTCCAGCGGAAAGACCTTGGCGGGGTTCAAGAGCCAGCCGGGATCGAAGACGTCCTTTACCTGCATCTGGATCGCCAGATCATCGGGCGCATACTGCTCCGACATCAGATCGCGCTTTTCCACGCCCACGCCATGTTCGCCGGTCAGGCAGCCGCCGACCTCGACACAGAGGCGCAGGATGTCGGCGCCGAAGGCCTCGGCGCGGGCCAGGTCGCCGGGCTTGTTGGCGTCGAACAGGATCAGCGGATGCATGTTGCCGTCGCCCGCGTGGAAGACGTTCGCGACCTCCAGCCCGTGCTGGCGGGACAGTTCGCCGATCCGGCGCAGGGTATAGGGCAGCTGGCCAACGGGCACGGTGCCGTCCAGGCAGATATAGTCGCCAAGCCGCCCCATGGCGCCAAAAGCCGACTTGCGCCCCTTCCAGAT
This sequence comes from Paracoccus benzoatiresistens, assembly GCF_026913015.1. Lineage (GTDB taxonomy): Bacteria > Pseudomonadota > Alphaproteobacteria > Rhodobacterales > Rhodobacteraceae > Paracoccus > Paracoccus benzoatiresistens. Next base: position 72,417 of record NZ_JAPTYD010000006.1, on the reverse strand, counting down.
CGCCATGGCCTCGTCGGCATTGCGGCTTTCACGGAACTCGACGGGGTTCAGGGCATCGGCGATGGCGCGGATGCGGGCGATCTGGTCGTCGATCTCGGCCTTCGATCCCTCGACCTCGACAATCAGGACGGCGGGGCAGTCGGGGTATCCGGCCTTGGCGAAAGCCTCGACCGCGCGCAGGCACGGCTCGTCCATGTATTCGATGGCCACCGGCAACACGCCCGAGCGGATGATGTTGGCCACGCATTCGCCCGCGACCTCGGGGGAATCGAAGCCGATCAGCACCGGCCGCGCGCCCTCGGGGCGGGGCAGGATGCGCAAGACGGCCTCGGTCACGACGCCAAGCTGGCCTTCCGACCCGCAAAGGACGCCCAGCAGGTCGAGGCCCGCCGGTCCCATCTCGGGGCCGCCCAGGTCCACGACCTCTCCGGTGGTCAGCACCACGGTCGCGCCCAGCAGGTTGTTGGTGGTGACGCCGTATTTCAGGCAATGCGCGCCGCCCGAGTTCATGGCGATATTGCCCGCGATGGTGCAAGCCAGCTGCGAGGACGGATCGGGCGCATAGAAGAAGCCGTGCGGCTCCAGTTCCGCGCTGACCGACAGGTTGGTGACGCCCGTCTGCACGCGGACGTATCGGTTGGCGGTGTCGATCTCCAGCACCTCGCGCAGGCGCATGGTGCCCAGGATCACGCAATCGGCGGTCGGCAGCGCGCCCCCCGCCAGCGAGGTTCCCGCCCCGCGCGGGACCACCGGCACGCCCATGTCCGCGCAGATGCGCATCACGGCCGCGACCTCGGCTGTCGTGCGCGGCAGCACCACGGCCATCGGCGGGCAGCGATAGGCGGTCAGGGCGTCGCATTCATAGGCGCGGGTTTCCTGCGGATCGTCGATCACCGCGTCGGGGGGCAGCACGGCGCGCAGGGCCGCGACGATCCGGGGCGCCTGCGCGATGACGCGCGAATCGGGCGCCGGCATGGCGATGGTCATGGCTCTGCCCTCCCTGTTGCCCTTCTGTGGTAAAATCATTTGACCAAGTCTGTCAATTGCGATGACATGGGGGCGACGATAAGGGCAACCTATGACCGAGTTCTCCATCCGCCCCGAACGCGCCGCCGAGGCCGTGGCGCGCCATATCGAGACGCTGATCCTGGAAGGATCGCTGGCCCCGGACGAAGGCCTGCTGCCCGAGCGTGACCTGGCGGTCCGGCTGAACGTGTCGCGCCCCACCCTGCGCGACGGCTTGAAGCTGCTGCAGGAGCGCGGGCTTCTGGTGGGCGAAAAGGGCCGGAGCCTGCGCGTGGCCCCGCTTGGCCGCGCGGCGATCACCGATCCGCTGCTGGCGCTGCTGGCCGAGCGGCCCGAGGTCGAGGACGATTACCTGGATTTCCGCGATGTGGTCGAAAGCCATGCCGCCGGGCTGGCCGCCGCCCGCGCCACCCCCGTCGATCACGCCCGCATCCGCGCCGCGCTTGAGGGGATCGAGGCCGCCCATGCCGCCGCCATCCCCAGCGAGGAGGCCGAGGCCGACGCCGCCCTGCACCAGGCGATCTACGAGGCCAGCCATAACCTGGTCCTGCTGCAGATCATGAGGGCGCTTTCGGGCAACCTGCGCAGCAATGTGGCGGCCAACCGGGGGCGCATGTTCACCCTGCCGCAGGTCCGCGACCACCTGCGCGCCCAGCACCGGGCGATTGCCGAGGCGATCCTGGCAGGCGATCCCGAGGCCGCCCGGACGTCCGCCCATGCGCATCTGGCCTATGTGCGCCAGGCCGCTCGCAACCTGGCCGAGGCCGAGGCGCAACTGGAAACCGCGCGGCGCCGCCAGTCGGGCGGCGGGCTGGGCCAGCGGCGGACATGACCGATCCGCTGGCCGATCCCCCGTCCTTCCTGCGCAGCCTGTTCGATTGCGCCGTCCAGGCCGCCGACCCGATGCGGGTGCTGGCAGCGCATCTGCCGCCGAAGCCCCCGGGCCGGGTGGTGGTGATCGGCGCGGGCAAGGCCAGCGCCCGCATGGCCGAGGCCGTTCTTGCCGCCTGGGGCCCCTGCGAGGGTCTGGTCATCACCCGCTATGGCCATGCCCGCCCCTGTCCCGGCATCGAGATCGCCCTTGCCGCCCACCCGGTCCCCGACGCGGCAGGCGCCGAGGCGACGCTGCGGATGCTGTCGCTGCTGGACGGCCTGGGCGAGGAAGACTTCGTGCTGGCGCTGATCTCGGGCGGGGCCTCGGCCTTGCTCTGCGCGCCGGTCGAAGGGGTCACGCTGGCGGAAAAGCAGGCGGTGAATGCGGCGCTGCTGGCTTCGGGGGCGCCGATCGGTCAGATGAACACGGTGCGCAAGCATCTGTCCCGCGTGAAGGGCGGGCAGTTGGCAAAGGCTGCCTGGCCCGCGCGGATGCTGTCCCTGATGATCTCGGACGTGCCGGGCGACGATCCGGCCCTTATCGGATCGGGCCCGACGGTGGGCGACGGCTCGACCCCTGCCGAGGCGCTGGCGGTGCTGGATCGCTGGCAGGTTTCGGTGCCGGGCAGCGTCACCCGCGCGCTGCAAGTCGGCAGCGGGGTGGTTCCGCCCGGCGATCCCCGCCTGTCGCGGACCGAGAACCGCGTCATCGCCGCCCCGGCCCAATCGCTGGCCGCCGCGGCCGATCTGGCGCGGGCGGCGGGATGCGCGGTCGAAATCCTTGGCGATTCCCTGGAAGGCGAGGCGCGCGAGGTCGCCGCGGCCCATGCCCGCCTGGCGCTGCACCGGCAGGCCGCGCGCAGGCCGGGCGATCCGCCGCTGGTGATCCTGTCGGGCGGGGAGCTGACGGTGACCCGCCGGGGCGGTGGGATCGGTGGTTCGAACGCGGAATACTGCCTGGCGCTGGCCTTGGCGCTGCAGGGTGCGGCGGGGATCCATGCGCTCGCCTGCGACACCGACGGCATCGATGGCGCGGCCGAGGTCGCGGGCGCGGTGATCGGCCCCGATACGCTGGCGCGCGCGACCCCGGACCGGGCAGACCGGTCGCTGCTGGCCAACGACGCCCACGGCCTGTTTCAGCGGATCGGCGCGCAGGTCGTCACAGGACCCACATTGACAAATGTTAATGATTTCCGGACAATTTTGATTGTCTGATTGTCTTTCCGCTGTTGGCCGACAGGAAATAATTTTCCCCTTCTTCGCGGTGAAATGTCGCCTGGTTGACACTTCTTCTACACCAAAAGGGCTATCACCTAAGACACGCAGTCGTGGTGCGTGACAATCTGGGGTAAGTGCGAGTTCAGGCTATCCCGACGCTTCAATGCGGTGCCCTGCCGGGCCGGGATAGCCGTTTTCGCTGGTTCTTCCACAACATTTCCTGGATTACTGGCAGTCATTCGGACTGTTGATGGACCGTTTTCCAATGACCGACCCTGCAGATTACGCCCATCTGTTCGATGCACCGATCCTGTCGGGTCTCACACAGGACCAGAAACACGCCTTGCTGGCATCCTGCACCCCGCGCGTCCTGAAAACCCCGACCCACATCCTGCGGCAAGGAGAGCTTACGGATGGCAGCTATTTCATCGCCTCGGGCCGGGTCGAGGTGGGCTATGTCGATGCCTCGGGCAATCAGGTGATCGTCCATCTGGCCACCCCCGGAGAGATGGTGGGAGAGGTCGAGGCCCTGTCGGGGCGCCCCTGCGCCTGCAGTTGCCTGACCATGGCGGACACCACCGTGCTGTTCTGCCCGGCAAAGGCGCTTTATGCCCATGTGCCCTCGAAGATCCTGATCCCGAACCTGTGCACCCTCCTGCATGACCGGCTGATGCGGGAAAACCGGAACCGGACGGCGGATCATTACTACAATGCCGGACAGCGCATCCGGCTGTATCTGCGCCAGCTGACCAGCGATTCGGACAATGCGGTGCGCATCAGCCAGTCGCAGTTGGGCGTGGTCATCGGCTGTTCGCGCCAGACCGTGAACAAGATGCTGGGCGAATTGCGCGACGCGGGCATCATCGAGCTTGGCCGCAACGCCGTCCGCGTTCTGGACCGCGAACGGCTGGCCGACGGCGCCCCGGCGATGGAGTGATCAGCGCAGGTCGGCGATGACCTTGCCATCGTTCGGCAGGCTGCCCGGCGCCACCACCTCGACCGTGCCCTTCAGGCGGGTAACGGCGGCCAGCCTGTCGGCCAGGGGGGCGGCGGCATTGCTGTCGTCATGCTCGACCAGCAGGTGCATCCGGTCCTGTTCGCCCGCCCGGCTGATTTCCAGCCGCAGCCGGTGGCAGCCGGGAATGGCACGTCCGATGGCGGCGATCTGCTCGGGGCGCACGAACATGCCCTTGACCTTGGCGGCCTGGTCGGCGCGGCCCATCCAGCCCCTGATGCGGCGATCGCGCGCGTCCGGGATGATCGCCGACATGTCGCCCGTGGCAAAGCGCAGCAGGGGATAGTCATGATCAAGCCGCGTCACCACGATCTCGCCCACCTCGCCGTCGGGGACCGGGTCGCCCGTGCCTGGGCGGGTGATTTCCACGATCACGCCCTTGTTCAGCACCATCCCCGGGCCGCCATCCTCATAGGCCACGATGCCCAGGTCGGCGGTGCCATAGCACTGACTGACCGCGACGCCCCGGCCTGACAGTTCCGCGCGCAGGCTGTCGGGCAGGGCCGCGCCGGTGACCATGCCGACCTGAAGGCAGGACCGGTCCACGCCGGCCTCGTCCGCCTTGTCCAGCAGGATCTTCAGGAAATCCGGCACGCCCACATAGACCCGGGGGCGGTATTGGCCGATGGCTATCATCTGGTCGGCAGTATTGCCGGGGCCCGCAGGGACGACCGGGCAGCCGATCGCCTCGGCCCCTGCCTCGAAGATGAAGGCGGCGGGGGTCAGGTGATAGGAAAAGGTGTTCAGGATCACGTCGCCCTGTTGCACGCCCGCGGCGCGCAAGGCCGCCGCCGATCCCCACCAGTCGGGCGCGCGCCCTTCCGGGTCGAAGATCGGCCCGGGCGAGACGAACAACCGCCGCAGACCCGCCACCGGGTTGCCGTTCAGGCCGCCGAAGGGCGGCTGCGCCGCCTGCATCTCCACCAGCTCCGACTTGCGCAGCACCGGCAGCCCGGCCAGATCGTCCAGGCTTGCCAGCGGGGCGGCGGGCAGCCCCGCCCAGCGGGCCTGGGTTTCGCGCATCCGCGCCAGTTGCACGTTCAGTCGGGCAAGCGGGTCCCCCTCGCGGGCGCCGCGGTCGTGGTCGGGATCGGCAGTCATGGGGCTTTCCTCAGGCCAGCCAGCGCTTGCGCCGGCGATAGTGTTTGACGTTGCGGTAGTCGGTGTGCTCGGCCCCGCCCAGATAGAAGTCCTGCACGTCTGGGTTCGACTTCAGCACCTCGGCCGAACCGGACATGACGACCTGTCCCTGTTCGATCAGATAGGCGCGGCCGACGATGTCTAGGGTGGCTGCGGCGTTCTGTTCGACCAGCAGCACCGACAGCCCCTCGCGGGCGTTGATCTCGCCGATGATGCCGAAGATTTCCTGCACCAGAAGCGGCGACAGGCCCAGCGACGGCTCGTCCAGCATGATCAGCTTCGGTTCCGTCATCAGCGCCCGGCCGATGGCCAGCATCTGCTGTTCGCCCCCTGACAGGTAGCCAGCCTTCGACTTGATCCGCTCCTTCAGGCGCGGGAAATAGGCATAGACCTGTTCGCGCAGCTCGTTGAACCGGCCGGCGCTGCGCCCGCGATAGGCGGCGACCAGGTTTTCGTCGGGCGTCAGGTGGCCGAAGATGCGGCGGCCTTCCAGCACATGCACAAGGCCGCCCGCCACGCGTTCCGGCGCGCCCAGGTTCAGGATCGACCGGTCGCCGAAGCGGATCTCTCCGCGCGTGACCAGCCCACGCTCGGGGCCAAGCAGCCCCGAGATGGATTTCAGCGTCGTCGACTTGCCCGCGCCGTTCGATCCGAGAAGGGCGACCATTTCGCCCTCGCCAACCTCCAGCGAGACGCCCTTGATGGCAAGGAAGACCTTGTCATAGATCACCTCGACGTTTTCCAGGACCAGCGCGGGCATGGCCTCAGTGCCCCGCCTTGTATTCGGCGGCCGATTTCTCGATCACCTGGCGGATCAGGTCGGGATAGGCCGCGTGCCAGTCGCTGACCGGCACCCATTTCTCGCCGTCCCATTCCGAGACCCGCCCGGCGCCGCCGCCCTGGTGATCCTCGGCCGTGTAGGTGACGGCCGGCATCAGGCCCTCGGCGTCATAGCCGGCGATCTTCTCGAACCCCGCCTTCAGCGTGTCGCCGGTCAGCGGCTGGCCGCCTTCCAGCCCAAGGCGTGCGGCCTCGACCGCGACGGCCATGGTGGCGACGCCCAGGTTGTAATAGCTGGTGCCGACATTGGCCTGGTCGCCCGATCCCTTGCCCGCGTCGATGACCTTTTCCTGGATCCGCTGGATGATCGCATGGTCGGTGCCCGCCGCCGTGGCCTCGAACCGCTTGACGCCCTTCATGGCCGGTCCGACATTGGCGGCGTCGGTTTCGGCCAGCCAGATCACCGAATGGATCTGTTCAGGCCGGATGCCGTTCTGGATGGCGGTCTTGACCGACACGGCCTGCCCGCCGCCCGCGCCCCAGATCAGGACATAATCGGGGCGGTAGCGCCGGACCTCGGACCAGGCGGCGGACTGTTCGTTGCCGGGGCTGGCATAGGGGAAGGCCTGGAATTCGAAGCCCTCCTGTTCGGACAGGGCCTGCAGGATCGGGCCGGGCTCGCGCCCGAAGGGGCTGTCGATATGGACGATGGCGATCTTCTTGCCCTGCAGTCCGCCGTTGTTCTTCATGTGCTCGATCAGGTTCGCGGCCTGTGCCCAATAGGTCGGCATCATCGGGAAGACATAAGGGAAGACGGTGCCGTCGGACGCGTCGCCCCGGCCGTGTGCGGGGGTGATGACGACGTTCTTGTCGGCCTGCGCCTGGTCCAGGATCGCGGCGGAAACCGGCGTCGAAAGGAAGTCGAACAAAACCGCACCTTCCTCCTTGGCGCGGTTATAGGCCTCGATCCCCCGCTGTGGCTGGTTGCCGGTGTCGCGGACGATGGCGGTCACAGAGTTGCCTTCGCCCAGGATGCCCTCGGCATTTGCCAGCGCCAGATAGTCCTGCTGGCCCTGGTTGTACTGCCCGGTCACGAAGGTATAGACCGCCGTGAAGTCCTGCAGCAGGCCGAACTTGATGTCCTCGGCTGCCACGGGCGCGGACAGGCCGGCGACAAGAGCGGTCGTCAGCGCCAGCTTGCGCAGAAAGGTCATGTGTTTTCCTTTCATTCTTCCTTTTCCCTCCCCAGGGTTCAGCTTCTGGCGTGGCGGAAGGGCCAGACCAGGAAATACTTGCGGATGTTGTCGTAGATTTTCGCCAGCCCCAGCGGCTCAAGCAGCAGGAAGCCGATGATCATGGCGCCGTAGATCATCAAGGGCAGGTGCGACAGGAAGTTTTGGCTGACCGGCACCCAGCCCGCGGCGGCAAGCCCGGACACCAGGTTCGTCAAAAAGATCGGCGCCAGCAGCACGAAGCCCGCGCCCAGCCAGGATCCGATCACCGAGCCCAGTCCGCCGACCAGCACCATGGCGACCAGCTGGATCGAGACGTTGAAGCCGAACTGTTCCGGCGTCACCGCGCGATAGAAGCAGAAGGCCAGGATCGCGCCCGTCACGCCGCCCATGAAGGAGGACGTGAAGAAGGCCATCAGCTTGGTCTTGAACGGATCGACGCCGATCACGGCTGCGGCGAAGTCCTTGTCGCGGATCGCGACCAGGGCCCGGCCAAAGGAGGTGCGCTTGACGTTCATGAAGAAGACGGTCAGCAGCACCGCCCATCCAAGCGCCAGCCAGTAGCGCGCAGCGAGGCTTTCCACCGGCATGAACAGGAAACTGACGGCGGGCGTTCTCAGCGTGGCATGCGCCCCGCCGGAAATCGCGGGCACGTTCACCACGACCCAATCCACCAGATACTGCATCGCCAGCGTCGCCATCACCAGGTAGAGCCCCTTCACCCGCAGCGCGGCGCCGCCGAAGACCGCGCCGATCACGGCGGCGATCAGGCCCGAGAGCAGCAGCGCGAGTTCGAACGGGACACCGAAGCGGACCAGGTGGATCGAGGCATAGGCCCCGATCGCCATCACGGCGGCAAAGCCGAAATGCAATTGCCCCGCCAGCCCCATCAGCAGCGTCAGCGACAGCGCCGCCGCCGACCAGATCACCCAGGGCAGCACATAGCTGCCGAGATAGAGTGGCGAGACATACAAGGGCGCCAGCAGCGCCAGCAGCAGCACGGCGACGACCAGCCAGCGATCCGTGGGGATCTTCCACAGCTTGCGGTCGGCTTCGTAGCTGGTGTGGTAGGTGCCCGAGAGGCGATAGAACATGACTCAGATCCTCTCGATGTCTTCGCGGCCGAATATGCCGAAGGGGCGGACCATGATGGTCAGCAGGATGATAAGCGAGGTCACGACATCGCGTGTCGATCCGCCCGCGACGCTGTCCAGGTAGCCGGGGATCACCGTGCCCAGGACGCCCACCAGGATGCCGCCCACGACCACGCCCGGGACGGAGTCCACTCCGCCCAGGATCACCACGGCGACGGCGGGGAACAGCAGCGTGGAAAGCGTCCAGTCCACCCCCTGCGAGGATCCCCACAGCGCCCCGGCGACCACGGCGGCGATGCCCGCCAGCCCCCAGGAAATCCCGATGGCCCGTTCGACCGAGATGCCGACCGCCCAGCTTGACACGTGGTCGTCGGAGACCGCGCGCAGCTTGGTCCCCAGCCGCGTGCGGAAGAACAGGAGCGAGGCGCCGACCAGCAGCAGGGCCACGATGCCCCCGTAAAGCGAGGTGCGGTTGATGAACACGTCGCCGATGATGATGGGCGCGAAGTCGATCCCCAGGTCGATGGGCTTCGGCGTCGATCCCAGCACGCCGGGGACCAGCCCGCGCAGCAGGATCTCCAGCCCCAGGGTCAGCATCACGACCATGATGACCGGCTGGCCGACCATGCGGCGCAGCAGCAGCCGTTCCACCACCAGGCCGAAGCCGAACATGATCGCGGCGGCGATGGGAATGGCGATCCAGACGTTCAGGCCCCAGGCCATCACCAGCCAGACGGCATAGCCCGCCGTCATCACCAGCGCGCCCTGCGCCAGGTTCGGCACGCCCGCCGACTTGTAGATCAGCACGAAGCCCAGGGCGACCAGCGAATACATCAGCCCGGTCAGCGCGCCCGAGATCAGCAGTTCCAGGAAATAAGCCATCACGCGGCCCCCTTCACGTCGGCCAGCCGCAGGACCCGGTCCAGCGACCCGGTCTGGCCGTTTTCATAGGTGATCCGGGCCTTGAAGTCGATCTGATCGCGGCCCCCGTTCAGCGCCTCGATGATCGGGCCATAGCGGTCGTCGATCACGTTACGCTTCAGCTTGCGGGTGCGCGTGACCTCTCCGTCGTCGGGGTCGAATTCCTTGTGCAGGTTGACGAAGCGGTCGATGGACAGCCCGTGCGGCAGATGCGCGTTCACGTCGGCGATCTGGCCCGAGATCAGGTCATAGATGCGCGGCTGCTGCGACAGTTCGGCATAGGAGGTATAGGGCACGCCATGTTCCTGCGCCCACTGCCCGACCGCCTGGAAGTCGATGCAGACGATCGCCACCAGCATGTCGCGGCCCTGGCCCACGACGGCGGCGTCCTTGATGTAGGGGCTGAACTTCAGCCGGTTCTCGATATAGGTCGGGATGAAGCGGGTGCCGTCGCGCTTTTCCACCACCTCGGACACGCGGCCCAGGACGACCAGCTGTCCGTCCGGTTCGATCTGGCCCGCGTCGCCCGTGTGCAGCCAGCCGTCCTGCAAGGCCTCGGCGCTGGCCTTGGGGTTCTGGAAATAGCCGTCGAAGATGTTGTCGCCGCGCAGCAGGATTTCTCCATGCTCGTCGATCTTCATCTCGACGCCGGGGAAGGGGCGGCCGACCGTGGTCAGCGAGATGTCCTCGGGCTTCTGGGCCACCGCCAGCGCGCAGTTTTCCGTCTGGCCATAGAACTGGCGCAGGTTCAGCCCGATGGCGCGGAACCACAGGAACACGTCCTCGCCGATGGCCTCGCCCGCCGTATAGGCGCGCTTGACGCGGCCCAGGCCCAGCTGGTCGCGGATCGGGCCATAGATCAGCCATTCGCCCAGAAACCGCGTCAGCCCGCCGCCTGCGGGCTTGCCGTCCAGGCGCGCCCGTTCGGCCTCCATCGCGCGGGGCATGAAGTAGTCATACAGCCGCCGCTTGATGCCGGTGGTTTCCGCGATCCCCACCTGCACGCGGGTCAGCATGGCCGACCAGGCGCGGGGGGACGCGAAATACAGCGTCGGCGCCATTTCCCGCAGGTCGTGCAGCGCCGTTTCATTGGCTTCGGGGATGTTGACGGTAAAGCGCAGTTCCATCGCCGCGCCGACCGAGAAGATGAAGTCGCCAACCCAGGCCATCGGCAGATAGGCCATGTGGACCTCGCCCTGCTGGAAATAGCCGGCGGCTGCGGCGTTGCGCACGCCCGACAGGACATGGCCATGCTTCAGCGGGATGCCCTTCGGCGCGCCGGTGGTGCCGGACGAATGCATCAGGACCACGGTGTCGTGGATCGTGGACCGGGCGATCAGGTCACGGGCCAGATTCGGATCGGCGGCAAGACGTGCTGCGCCCTCGGCCCGGATGGCGTCGAAACCCGCCACGCCCGGCGGTTCGCGACCCGCCAGCCCGCGCGGATCGTCATAGATCACCAGATCCAGATGCGTCCAGCGGCCCCGGGCCTCCAGCATCTTGTCCACCTGTTCCTGGTCCTCGGCCACGGCCACGCGGATATCCTCGCGCTCCATCTGCGCGGCAAGCTCCTCGGTCGGCGCATCGGCATAGGCGGGCGAGGGGATGGCGCGCAGGCAGGCCGCGCCCAGCATCGCGAAATACAGGTTCGGGCGGTTGTCGCCGATCACCATGACCACGTCGCCGGGCTTCACGCCGCGCGCTTCCAGCCCGGCCGCGAATTCCACCACGGCGCGCAGGTAATCGGCCCAGGTATATTCCTGCCAGATGCCGTGGTCGCGTTCGCGCATGGCGACCTGGGTCGGCACCTCGGCCGCGTTCTGCGACAGCCGCGCCAGGATCGTGTCGTCCGCGCGCCAGTTCGGGTGCAGCGCCTGCGCGCCTGTCATGTCAACCGGATCATGCTGCATGGCGGGGCTTTCCGATATAGGCCTCGACCACGCGGGGATCGGCGATCGCCTCGCGCGCGGGGCCCTGCGCGATTTCCTGGCCGTTGTTCAGCACCAGGACGCGGTCGCACAGCGCCGTCACCACATCCATGTGGTGCTCGATGATCAGGACCGTCAGCCCCAGGGCTTCCTGCGCATCCAGGATGAAGCGGACCATGTATTCCTTTTCTTCCTGGTTCATGCCCGCCATCGGCTCGTCCAGGACCAGCAGGCGCGGTTCCGCACAAAGCGCGCGGGCCAGTTCAACCCGCTTCTGCAGGCCCAGCGGGATCACATCGACATGCTCGTCGCGCGCGGGCGCAAGCTGCAGAAGGTCGATCACCTCCTCGACATGGCGGCGGTGGGCGACCTCTTCCTTGCGCGCCCACCATGGATAGAAAAAGGACGCCAGCGGGTTCGGCTTCATGAAGATGTGCCGGCCCATCAGGATGTTGTCCAGGACCGACATTCCGTGGAACAGCGCGACGTTCTGGAAGGTCCGCGCCACGCCCATGGAGGCGATGCGGAACGGCTTCAGCCCGTTGATCTGCTGGCCGTCCAGCGTGATTCGGCCTTCCTGTGGCGGATAGAAGCCGGTGATGGCATTGACCAGCGTGGTCTTGCCCGACCCGTTCGGCCCGACCAGCCCGAAAATCTCGCCCCGCCCCACGGCGACCGAGACGTTCTTCAGCGCAACCACCCCGCCGAAGCGTCGGACGATGTTGTCGCAGACAAGGACGTGATCGCTGCTCATGCGCCGCTAAAACCGTGCATAGGCTGTCCTCCCAAACAGTTCTGCCGGTCGGTTCCTCCCCCGACCTCGGATAAGGAAAGGCTAGCATCGGATTCGTTTTTGGGTAAACCGAAAAGAATGGCAAAACCATTTCGGAATTCCTGAAATGCACCCGAACCTCGTCGATCACCTGCGCGCCTTCTGCGCCATCGCCGACCATGGCAGCCTGACGGCGGCGGCGAAGGAACTGCGGAGGCCGATCTCGTCCGTCAGCTATTCGCTGGCACAACTGGAGGACCAATGCGGCTTTCCGCTGCTGGGACGCGGCGCCAACCGGGCCGAACTGACCGAGCGCGGCCGCGTTCTGCTGGCCGAGGCGCGCAGCGTCGTGGAACGCGCCCGCAGCTTCACCACCCATGCCCAATCGCTGGAAAAGGGCGAGGAAACGCGCCTGCGCGTGCTGGTCGATGTGCTGTTCCCGCGCGCCGACCTGAACCGGGCCTTGCGGTCCTTTGCGGCCGATCACCCCCATGCGCGGTTCCAGTTCTTCAACTCGTCCCTGGCGACCCTGTGGGACGACCTGCGCGAGGGGAACTTCGACTTCGCCCTGACGCTGGCCGCCGCCATCCCCTCCGACATCTCGGCCCGGCACCTGGGCAGCGAGACCCTGGGCCCGGTCTGCGCGGCAAGCCACAGGCTGGTCCGGCTGCCGCAGCCGCTGGCCATGCGCGCCTTCGACCGGGAACGGCAGATCTATTACGTCGGCTCGCCCCAGATCGACATGGAGCGGGTGGGGCGTCTTTTTTCCACCGATGTCTGGACGGTGAACGATATCGAATCCATCAAGTCGATGGTCACGGCGGGCCTGGGCTGGTGCTTCTCTGCCAGCCGCACCTTCGAACCCGAGATCGCGAGGGGCGAGGTCGTGGCCCTGACCTGCGAGGACATGCAGTTCCACCCGGTCCGCACCGTTGTCGTGGCCTGGCCCACGCACCGCCGCCCCGGCCCCCTGGGCCGGCAGATGGTGCAGGCCCTGGCCGAGCAGTTCGACCAGGGCTAGGCCAGCCGTCCTTGCGCCGGAAGCCCTGTGAAGCGCAGCATGCGCCGGGAAACCGGCATAAAGCGGGGCGCCGGTCGCCAGAACCTTGTTCAGAGCGTCGGGCCGCGCCCAGGAAGGTCTCAGCCTGCGGGCTGAGGATCCTGGACCACGGCGGCATCGCGCACGGTGCCGTCCTCACGCCGCAGGGCGGGCAGGCCGACGCCGGTGGCATCGAAGCCGCCATCGACGGCCAGCGTCTGGCCGGAAATGAAGCTGGCCTTGTCCGAACACAGGAACACGATGGCCTCGGCGATCTCGCGCGCCTCACCATAGCGGTTCAGCGGGATCGCGTCGTAATAGGCGCCGATGATTTCCGGCGCGTGGACGGCCATGGCCAGCTTGGTCCTGACCGGGCCGGGGGCGACGCAGTTGACGCGGATGCCCTGTTCGCCCAGTTCCGCCGCGAACTGCTTGGTCAGGTGGATCACGGCGGCCTTGGAGGTGCCATAGGCCACCCGCAGCGTCGAGGCCCGCAGACCCGAGATCGAGGCGATGTTGACGATGGCGCCCCGGGTCTTCGCCAGTTCCGGGATGGCGGCCTGGGTGCAGAGGAACACGCCGTCCAGGTTCGTGGCCATCACCTCGCGCCATTGCTCGAAGTTGGTCTGGTGGGCGCGGGAAAACAGCGCCACGCCCGCGTTGTTGACCAGCGCATCGACGCGGCCCCACTGGCTGACGACCTGCCGGATCACGCCATCGACAGCCTGCGGGTCGGATATGTCCGCCTCGACGGGCAGGACGTTTTCCATGGCGTCGCAGGCGCGGTGCAGTTCGACGGTGTCGCGGTCCACCACGGCGACGCGCCAGCCCTGTTCCAGGAAGATCCCGGTCGCGGCAAGGCCGATGCCCCGGCAGCCGCCGGTCACGATGGCAACTTTGGAGGCGACTTTGGCGTCCTGCGTCATGTGTCTGTCCTTTCAGTCTCGACGATCAGTTCCAGCGTCACGCCGATCGGGTTTTCCCCGCGTTCCAGCGTGCCGCGCATGATGGTGCCCGCGATGTCCACGACCTCGACCGGGACGGTGGCGCGGCCCTGGGTCAGGGCCGCGCCGTCCAGCCGCAGTTCGGTGGCGTGGCAGTCCATCCGCCTGCCATCCGCAAAGCGGACATGGTCGATGCTGCCCACGCCATGCAGGCGGGCATCGGTGATGCCGTGGCAGGCGCAAAGGGCCTCGATGGCGGTGACCACGTCCTCGCCCGGCCCGATCCGCGCCAGCAGGCCGTCGCCCGCACCGCCGCCCTGGGGGGTGAACAGGGTGAAGGCGGTCTCGGCGTCGGGCAGGGCTTCGAACCAGGCATCCGGCGCGCCGATGCCCGAGACGGGGGCATCCGCTGCCAGCACCGAATCCAGCGGCAGCAGATGGCCCATCATGCCGCCCCAGGTGCCGTGGCAATGCAGGAAGGGCGCGCCGTCCTTCCAACCCACCGTGGCCGTGGCCCGTTCGATGGCGACGGGTCCCGCAGGCGCATGGGTGTCGGAATACCAGGCCGCATGGATGCCGTCGTTCGAGGGCGCGGGCAGCACGAAGCGCATCGGATCGCAGGCAGCATTGTCCAGCCAGACCACGCCGCCCTTGCAGCCCGCATCCGCGAAAAGCCGCGCCACAGCCGTCATCACGCTCCGCCCGGCGGGCAGAACCCCCGCGATCCGCCGCAGATCGGCGGGCACCGCCGTCGCGCGTTCCGCCGCGGGCGGACCGGGATGGACCATCCGCTGCTTCATGCGATCATGCCGCGGGCTTCCAGTTCCTCGCGGATCATCTTCTTGGTGATCTTGCCATAGGCCGATTTCGGCAGGGCGTCCCAGAACAGGAAGCGCTTCGGCATCTTGTAGCGCGAGAGCTTCCCGTCCAGGAAGGCGGCCAGATCTTCCTCGGCCACGGGGCCGTTCGCCACGCAGACCGCCCAGCCGATCTCCCCCCACAGGGGGTCGGGGACGCCCAGCACGGCGACCTCGTTGATGGCGGGATGGGTGAGGATCTTCTCCTCGATCTCTCGCGGATAAACGTTGGACCCGCCCGAGATGAACATGTCCGACTGCCGCCCGGTGATATAGACGAAGCCCTGCTCGTCCATGTGGCCCAGGTCGCCCGTGCGGAACCAGCCGTCGCGGAAGGATTTCGCGTTGGCCTCGGGGTTCTTGTAATAGCCCGCGAAGACGGCGGGGCCGATGCAGCAGATTTCGCCCGTCTCGCCAAGGGCGACCTCGTGTCCCTTGTCGTCCTGGATCTGGACCTCGATCCCGGTGCGGGCGTAACCGCACGTGCCGATGCGGGCGGCGGGACCGTCCTCGGCCTGGTGCAGATGGGCGGGCAGGACGGTGATGTTGCCCGTCACTTCGCCAAGGCCGAAATACTGGACCAGCACCGGACCCAGCGTTTGCAGCGCCTTCTGCTGGTCCACCCGGTACATCGGTGCGCCGGCATAGATGACATAGCGCAGCGAAGACGTGTCGGCCTGCGCCGTCGAGGGGTGTTCCACAAGCAGCTTCAGGATCGTGGGCACCGTGAACATGGTGGACACGCGCCAGTCGCGGACCAGGTCCCAGACCTGCGCCACGTCGAAGCGTTCGGTCGGCAGCAGGATCGTCTTCACCCCCCGCGCCACCTGGGTCAGCTGATGCACCCCCGCGCCATGGGACAGTGGAGCCACCACCAGCGAAGCGTCATCGGCCGTCAGCCCCGGCATCAGGTCGGCCAGGTGGTTGGTCACGACGAAGGCCATCTGGCCATGGGTCAGGACGCTGGCCTTGGGCCGCCCCGTGGTGCCCGAGGTGAAGAAGAACCAGCAGGGATCGTCGCGATCCACTGCCGCCACCTGCGGGCGCTGGCCCATGTGATCGGCGGTGATCGCCGCGACATCCGGCCCGAAATCCGCCACCCCGAAAGCAAGCGTCGTCACCCTGCAGGCCGCCGCGTGGTCGGGGAAGCTGGCGTTGCAAAACATCAGCGAGGCGCCGGAGGCTTGGGTCAGATAGGCCACCTCTTCGGGCGTCTGGCGGAAGTTGGCGGGCACCCACACCCCGCCTGCGCGCCAGACCGCGAACATGGCCTGCATCATCTCCATGCAGTTCTGCGACTGGCACATCACCCGGTCGCCCTTGCGCAGGTTGAACCGGGTCTGCAAGGCATGCGCCATGGCGTCCGCGCGGGCGTTCCATTCCGCCCAGGTCCAGCGGGCCTCGCCCATGACCAGCGCGATGCCCTCGGGATCGCGCCGGGCGGCCTGGGCCAGGAAGGTCGCAAGGTTCATCACGCGGGTGGACACGGGGACCAGCCCGCCTGCGGGGCCTGTCATCTTTCGCGCTCCAGGATGGAGCAGTAGTTGGCGACGGCGGTGCCGCCCATGTTGAAGACCCCCGCCAGCGTGGCGCCCGGCACCTGCATGGCGCCCGCATCCCCGGTCAGCTGCATCGCGGCCATGACATGCTGCGACACCCCGGTCGCGCCGATCGGATGGCCGCGCGACTTGAGCCCGCCCGAGGGGTTCACGGGCAGCGCGCCATCCATGCGGGTCGTGCCCTCGCGGATCACGCGCCAGCCCTGGCCGCGCGGGGCTAGGCCCATGGCCTCGTATTCGATCATCTCGGCGGTGGTGAAGCAGTCGTGGGTTTCCACCAGCGACAGGTCGGTGATCGACAGCCCCGCCTGATCCAGGGCCTTGCGCCAGACGCGATGCGCGCCCGCGAATTCGGTCGGGTCGCGGCGCGACAGGGCCAGCATGTCTCCCACCTGCGCGCGGGCGCGGAAGCGAATGGCGCGGGCCAGGGTTTCGGCCACCTCGGGCGCGGCCAGCACGATCGCCGCCGCCCCGTCGGAAACCAGCGAACAATCGGTGCGCCGCAGCGGTCCCGCCACCAGCGGGTTCTTGTCCGAGGGCGTGTTGCAGAAGGCCAGGTCGAAGGCCTTCTGCATATGCGCATAAGGGTTGCGCGTGCCGTTGTCGTGGTTCTTGGCGGCGATCATGGCCAGTTCCTCGGAACGGTCGCCGTTCCGCTGGAAATAGCTGTCGGTGATGCGGCCGAAGACGCCCGCGAAGCCGCCGGGGGTATCGCCTTCCTCGGCCACGTAGCTGGCCGACAGCAGCACGCCGCCCACGTCTGCGATGGGAATGGCCGTCATCTTCTCGGCCCCGATCACCAGGGCCACCTTGCCGCGACCCGAAGCGATGAAGTCGGCCGCCGCGTAAAGCGCCGCCGATCCGGTGGCGCAGGCGTTTTCGGTGCGCATGAAGGGCACGCCCGCCAGTTCCGGGCTGCCCATGGCGACAAGCGCGCCCTGGAAGTCCTGCCGCTGGAAGCCGTTGTTGTAGACGCCAGTGAAGATGCCATCCACGGCATCCGGGGTCAGCCCCGCGTGTTCCAGCGCGGGCAGCGCGACCTCGGCCATCAGGGCCATGGTATCGGGCGCCTCGGCCTTGCCGAATTTCGTGTGCGCCCATCCGACGATCAGGGGATCGGTCATGCCTTCCTCCTTTGCGGGTCAAGTTCGGCAAGGCGCGCGGCGATCGCCTCGGCCTCGCGGTGAAGCGCGGCGACCAGATCGGCCTGCCGCGCCGGGGTCATGCGGTTTTCGATGGCGGCGACGGAGAGCGCGCCGGCGGGGCGCCCGTCCGGCCAGGGGATCGCCACGCCCAGTCCCCAGGACCCCGGCACGATGCGGCCGGGGTTCAGGGCATGGCCATGGGCGCGGGCCCGGGCCAGATCCTCCGCCAGGGCGGGCATCAGGTCGCCCACCAGCGGCGCCACCCGGGCCAGCAGCGCGTCGGCCTCGGGGACCGGCAGGGCGGCCAGGATCGCCAGGGCGCCCGCGCCGACGCCCGCCGGCTTGCGGTCGCCGCGCATCAGGGCGTGGGTGCGAACCGGGAAATCGCCCTCGATCCGTTCCAGGCACAGGGTGTGGTCGTCCTGCGGCACGGTCAGCAGCACCGTGTCGCCCGTTTCGCGCGCAAGCCGCACCATCCCCTCGCACGCATGATGCAGGATGCCATGGCGCTCGGCGGCGAAACTGGCCAGAAGATAGGCCTCGGGGCCAAGATGATACCGGCGCGTCGCGCGGTCCTGCTCGACCATCCGCGCCGCGCCAAGCGCCAGCAGCAGCCGCCTGACCGTGGGCCGCGCCAAGCTGGAGGCCGCCGCCAGTTGCCCCAGCCCCAGGCCCTGCGCGCCGCCCCGCCCCACCAGCGACAACAGCGACAGCGCACGCGCCACCGCCTGCGTGCCGCCGGTGTCGTGATGGGCAGGGGCGGCGCCGTCGCGCATCAGGCCAGCGTCCTGCCGATGGCGGTTTCCAGGATGGCCCAGGCCTCGTCGCCATAGGTCTTCTTCCATTCGGCATAGAAGCCCGCCTCGCGCAGCTTGTCCTCGAAGGCCTTGGGATCGACGTCGTTGAAGACGAAGCCCTGGCCCTCCAGGTCGGTCTTCAGCGTGGCGTTCATCTGGGCGATGTCGGCCCGCTGCTTGACGGCGGCGGCGTTGAAGTTGTCGGCGACGGCCTGCTGCACGTCCTCGGGCAGGGCATTCCAGGCGCGGCGGTTGCCCAGCATCCAGAAGCCGTCCCACATGTGGTTGGTCATGGAACAGTATTTCTGCACCTCCCACAGCTTGGCGACCTTCATGATCGCCAGCGGGTTTTCCTGCCCGTCCACGATACCGGTCTGAAGCGCGGTATAAACCTCGGCGAAGTTGATCGAGGCCGGGGCCGATCCGAAGGCCGTGAACAGCGAGGTCCAGAGCGGCGACACGGGCACGCGGATCTTGAAGCCTTCCAGGTCGGCAGGGGTCGTGACGGGTTTCGCGGACGAGGTGATCTGCCGGAAGCCGTTGTCCCAGATCTTCTCCATCACGACCAGGCCCGCGCCCTCGATCTGGCCCCGCTCATAGGCGCCCAGCTCGCCATCCATGGCCTTCCAGACGGTGTCGTAGTCGGGGAAGGCGAAGCCCACGCCGTTGATCGAGGAATTGGGCACCAGCGTGGACAGGATGATCGGCGACAGCTGGAAGAACTCCACCCCGCCCGAGCGCAGCTGGCCCAGCACGTCGGTATCCGCACCCAGCTGGTTCGACGGGAAGATCTGCAGGTCGAACCGGCCGCCCGTGGCCTCCAGGATCGCCTTCTGCGCCTCGGCCAGGCGGACGTTGCTGGGATGATCCAGGGGCTGGTTGTTGGCAACCTTGTAGCTGAACTCGGCCGCCATGGCCGGACGGACCCGGATGAACGGCGTGGCAAGCGCGCCTGCGGCAGCGCCCAGCAAGATGGTGCGGCGGGTGATGCTCATGAAAATCCTCCTCCCTGAGGTATCAAGAAACGGGTCAAAGCAATGCGGTCGAGAACCAGGGCACGGCGGCGATGGCCAGCAGCCCCACCATCAGCGCGGCCAGATAGGGCCAGATCTTCGCCATCACCTGTTCGGCGGGCACGTTGGCGATCTTGCAGGCGATGTAGAAGCCGATGCCGATGGGGGGCGCCATCAGGCCGATGTTCATGGCCGTGACGATCACCATGGCGTAATGGATGTCGTGGATCCCCAGGCCGCGCGCGATGGGGAACATGATCGGCGCCAGCAGCACGATGGCGGGCAGGCCTTCCAAGACGCAGCCCAGCACCAGGAAGATCGCGATGGAAGCCAGCATGAAGACCAGCCATCCGCCGGGCAGGCTGGTGACAAGCACCATCAGGTCGCGCGCGAAGCCCGATTGCGTCAGCGCCCAGGCCATCGCGGATGCAGCCCCCAGGATCAGCAGGATCGCGCCCGACATGGCGGCGGTTTCCACCAGCATGCCCCCCACGCGGCGCAGGGGAATTCCGCCATAAAGCACCGCGCCGATGATGAAGGCGTAGAGCGTGGCGATGGTGCTGACCTCGGTCGCGGTGGCGACGCCGCCGCCGACCAGGCTGCGGATCATGAAGGGCAGCACAAGGGCGGGCGCGGCGATCAGGGCGGTCCTGCCGATCACGGCCAGGCGCGCGCGGCGCACGCCCTCCATCCGCTCGCCCCGCGCCTTCCAGCGGGCCAGCACGGCCAGGACGACCAGCAGCACCATGGCGATGGCGAAGCCGCTGGTGAACAGACCGGCGATCGAGACACCGGCGACCGATCCCAGCACGATCAGCACGATGGACGGCGGAACGGTATCGGCCATGGCCGCGCCCGTCGCCAGCAGCGCGGTCATTTCAGGGGCGGAATGGCCCCGGCGGCGCATCTCGGGGAACAGCGCGGGCGCCACGGTCGCCATGTCGGACACCTTGGAGCCTGAGATGCCTGACACCAGGAACATCGACCCCAGCAGGACATAGCTCATCCCCGCCTTCACATGCCCGAACAGGGACGCAAGAAAGCCCACGATGGCCCGGCCCATGCCGGTCGCGTCCAGGATGCAGCCCAGAAGCACGAAGACCGGCACCGACAGCAGGATCAGCGAGGACATGCCTTCGTCGATGCGGCCCATCATCACGAAGACCGGCGCGTTGGTGGCGAAGGTCAGGTATCCCAGGGTGGCCAGGGCAAAGCAGAAGGCGATCGGCACGCCCACGACCAGCAGGGCCCCCGCGAAGAGGCCCAGGAACAGCGGCAGGTTCCAGTTGCCCAGGGCCAGCACCGCAGGCTTGGCAAACCACAGGGCGGCGGCAATGGCCCCCGCTGCGACCAACGTGCCCAGGATGGTGCCCCATTCGCGCGTGCGGATGACCGACAGCACCATCAGCAGCGTCATCAGACCGATCCCCGCAGGTAGGGCCGAGGCGCGCCAGGACATTGGCAGCCCAAGCGCGGGCGAGGTGACGAAGGATTCCTCGTAGGCGTATTCGACGGCAACGGGGAACAGCCGGACCAGCAGAACGCCGACCAGAACGCTGCCGGCGATCTCCAGCACGCGGGCCAGCCGGGCGGGCAGCAGCGGCAGGAAGACCGTCAGCTTCATGTGTTCGTGCCGGTCCACGGCCAGGGCGGCGCCCAGCATCGCCATCCAGATGAAGCTGATGGATGCGACCTCGTCCCCCCAGATCAGCGGCTTTGCCAGGACGTACCGGAAGAAGACATTGGCCAGAACGGTGACGATCATCACCACCAGCAGGCCGGCCGCCGCGATCTCGACCGGGCGCATCCAGGCCTCGGCGCGCTTCGGTTCCGCCAGCGCCTCGATCCCGCCAAGCGCCAGCTCGGCATCGGCATGTGCATCCGTCTGGTGCATCCGCTTTTTCCCCTGTCCGGCGATGACGGCTTCCTCCTGCCGCCGCCCGAGTCCACATCGTGGATCTGGAAATCGCCTCTCCTTTGCAAGGGATAGGGGCAACATGGCGGGCGTGGCAACCACAAATTTGCGCCTCTTGACGCCGCCAGTGGTGGCGCCGCGCCAAGAGGGTTCCGCATGATGGAATGATTACCGACTTGTTCCGCGGCAAGAACGTGACGATCCGCCGTGCCACGGAAAGAAGGCCGCCTCGACCCTGCGGATCAAGTTCCGGAAACCTGCGACGTGAAAACCCTGCCGCCGGGCGGCGTCAGGTCGCCGCGCCCGCCGCCAGCAGGTGCTGATCCACGGCTTCGGGCTGCGTTGCCGGATCGGGCAGGCGGAAACAGACCATCTGCCGTCCGGCGGGAAGCCGGGTCACCGACCATCCCAGCAACTGACCGCCGGGACCCCTGATCAACCCGCTGTCGCGCGATCCGTCCTGACCCGACAGCCGTGCCCGGAGCGCCTCGAGCCCCGGCCCGGGCTCGGCATGGGCCTGCCAGCAGGCCAGCGCGCCCCCCAGGCTGTCGGCGGCGGCGGGCCACAGGTTCCGATACACCTGATTCGTCATCGCGACCTGGCCCCCGGGGGCAAAGACCGCCACCGCCTCGCCGATGTTGTCGAGGATGCTGCTGCCAAGCGACATCTCGGCCCGGAACTTGCGGGTCAGGCTCATCTCGGAGGTGATGTTCTCGAACAGGAAGGCCACGGCGCCGTCGGGATGGGGGCGGCCGGTCACGCGATAGGTCTGCCCGCCGGGCAGGGACCATTCCTCGACATGGTGGCCGGTGGCGGCGGCGCTTTCCAGGTTGCTCATCTGCTGACGCCAACTGCGGAAATCCTTGGGCTCGGGAACCATGCGCAACTCGCGCAGCTTGTCGAGCAGGTCGAACAGCGTGGGCCGCGCCGTCAGGAAACCCGTCGGCAGGTTGGTCAGGTCGATCAGCGCCGGGTTGAACAACTGCAACTGCCGCTGGCGGTCGAAGATCGCAAGGCCGATCGGCAGGTCGGCAAAGGTCTTGGTCAGGGTCTGGACGAATTCGCGCAGGCTGCGTTCGGCGCGCACCGCCGCATCGGCGGGCAGGGCGAACATCATGGTCTGGTCGCCGACCTGGTGGCTGTGGCAGTCGTACCAGGACACCGCGCCGTTCTGGGTCAAGGATGCCCGGCGCGTCCGGGTGCCTGCGCCGGGCACGGGACGGGGCGAGTCCAGAAGCCGGGGCAGGGGCCAGCCGATGGGCTCGGCCGACTGCGCCTCGGCCTTGCGCAGGTAGGCGGCGTTGGCCCAGGTCACCCGTTCCTCGGCGTCCTGGCGCCAGACCAGCATGGGCGTCTGGTCCAGCGAGCGGCGCAGCAGGTCCAGCTCCTCCTCCATCGCCTGCTGGGACATGGAATCGACCACGATACCGGCATATTCCGCCTGCGGATCGGTGATGGTGATGCGCAAAAGGCCCGGGTCGATCCCTTCGGCCACCAGCCGCAGCGCCGCGCTGCCCGATCCCGTCTTGCCGAGGGATTCGAAGCGGCCGAGCCGGTCGATGCGCCCCAGGGCCTCGATCGCGTCGGGAAAGCGCGGGCCGATCCATTGCAGAAGGCGCGTCCAGTCGCCTTCGGGCGCGGAAAAGCGGTCCAGAAGCGCGCGGGCGGGCGGCGTCGCATCCACCAGAACCTGGTCCCGGAACAGCAGCACCATCGGCTTCAGGCTGCTTTCCAGCCCCTGCGGCAGGCGGGGCCGAACCTGTCCGGACCGCCGGTCCCACCAGCGGACCAGCATCGTCGCCAGCACGACCGAGGCCGTCCCGGTCAGGGCCGCCATCAGGATCAGCCCGATTCCATGCAGGGACATCGTTTGCTCCTCCCCGTTTGGCCGAAGCATAGGTGGAGCAGGCTTAACAAACAGTTAAATCCCTAAGCCCCCTGCGCGGGATTGTCGCCCAGTGGCGCGCGCGCATCGGCGGCGATCCGGTCCAGCGGCCAGCGCACGGTCACGACCGCGCCCGGCCCGCCATTGGCAAAGCCAAGCCGCGCGCCGGATCGTTCCAGCAGCGTCTTGGCGATGAAGAGGCCCAGGCCCATCCCGTCATAGCCTTCGCGCTGCGCGCCCCCGCGCCTGCTTGTCAGGTAGGGATCACCGATCCGCGACAAAAGCGCGGGCGAATAGCCGGGGCCGTCGTCGCGGATCGTCACGCACAGCCAGCCATTGCCGATCTGCGATTCGACCACCACCAGGCTTGCCGCGAAGTCGACGGCGTTCTGGATCAGGTTGCGCAGCGCATGGATGATGGCGGGATCGCGGCGGATGTCCAGGCTGTCGGCCCTGATCTCGACCGCGGGGCCGCGGCCCGCATGAGGCTCGGCCGCATCTTCCAGCACGGCGCGCAGGGGGGCTGCACGCAGGTGCAGGTCGTCCTTGCCCGCCCGGCCCATGCTGCGCAGGATCTCGGCGCAGCGCACCGCCGAATCCCGCAGGGCGATGGCATCCTGCTGAAGATCGGGGCGGCCGGCCAGCTCGTCCGCCAGTTCGGCCGCGATCAGCTTGATGGTGGCCAGGGGGGTGCCCATCTCGTGCGCCGCCGCCGCCACGACGCCGCCCAGGTGTTGCAGCCGCTGTTCGCGCGCCAGCGCCATCTGCGTGGCAAAAAGCGCATTCGCCGTGGCCTGCAGCTCGACCGTGACCCGGTGGGCATAGCCCGCGAAGAACACCACGCCGATCATCAGCGCCGTCCAGTGACCAAGCGCCAGCATCGGCGCCAGAACCAGTTCCTGCCCGTCCGCGTCATGCAGCGGCAGGGCGCACAACGAGACGGCGGAGATCAGCACCATCGTGGCGACGCCCAGGGCCACCGTCTCGCGCGTGTCAAGCGAGGTCGCGGCAACCGTGACCGGCGCCAGGACCAGCAGCGCGAAGGGATTGGCCAGCCCGCCTGTCAGCGCCATCAGCGCGGAGATCTGGATCAGGTCGAAGGTCAGCTGCACGACCGCCAGCCGGGCCGAGGTCCGGCGCGGCGGCGACAGCACCTGCCACAGGTTCATGGCGACGGCCGCCCCGATCAGGGCCAGCACGGGCTCCAGCGCGAAGCCGACCCCCATGACGCGGGCCACGATCACCGCCGCCAGCTGGCCCGCGATCGCGAACCAGCGCAGCAGCACAAGGGTGCGCATGCGGATCGGCTCTGCCTCGGAAGGGGCAGGGGCGGGGGAAGGGGAAAAGGACGGATCGGCCATGCGGGCCCCGGTGCGACGATGCGGACCTTGATACGCGGGGCGGGATCGGCGATCAATGCGCCGCTTTCCCGCATGAAGGAGCCGACCATGGCCGACCGCAAAATCCTGATCATCGGATCTGTCGCAGCCCTCGCCCTGCTGGCGGCGGGCGGCATCTATCTGGCCGGCCGCGGGGGCGGCGCCCAGTTCGCCGATTGCGGCGGCAGCGCGGTGGCGGGCGGAATGGACAGCTTCGGCACCGATTTCACCCTGACGCGGCAGGACGGGCAGCGCGTTACCGCCCAGCAGGTCTTCGACAAGCCTTCGCTTCTTTATTTCGGCTATACCTTCTGCCCCGATGTCTGCCCGATGGACAGCGCCCGCAATGCCGAGGCCGCCGCCCTGCTGGGTGAACAGGGCAAGGAGGTGCAGACCGTCTTTGTCACCGTCGATCCGAAACGCGACACCCCCCAGGTCGTGGCCGAGTTCACCAGCCAGTTTCCCGGCGGCATGATCGGCCTGACCGGATCCGAGGAGGAAATCGCGGCGGTCAACAAGGGCTGGCGCAATTACTACAAGGCCAATGACGCCGAGGATCAGGATTATTACCTGGTCGATCACATGACCAATACCTATCTGGTCCTGCCAGGCAACAGGACGGTCGATTTCTTTGGCCGCGACACCCCGCCCGAGGTGATGGCCGAACGCGTGGGCTGCTTCGTCGATGCCCTTGGCTGAGAAGTGATTGCCCCTGTCCGGGTGTTGCGGCAGTGTTGCTGCTTACTCAAGGTGGGACGCGCGACATGCAAGAAGAACCCCTTCCCCGGCTGGCGCTGGGCCCCGATCCGTCGCTGCTTCTGGTGGATGACGACGAAGTCTTCGTGACGCGGCTGGCACGGGCGATGGAAAAGCGCGGCTTCGCCCCGCGCACCGCCACGCGTGTCGCCGATGCCCTGGCGATGATCCGCGACGTCCCGCCCGCCTATGCCGTGATCGACCTGCGGCTGGAGGATGGCAACGGCCTGGATGTGGTCGAGGCCTTGCGGGAATTGCGCCGGGATGCCCGCATCATCGTCCTGACGGGATATGGCGCCATCGCCACGGCCGTCGCAGCCGTGAAAATGGGCGCCACCGATTATCTGGCAAAGCCGGCGGACGCAAACGACGTAACGTCTGCGTTACTGTCGAACGGGGAATCCCTGCCCCCGCCTCCGGAAAACCCGATGTCGGCGGACCGGGTCAGATGGGAGCATATCCAGCGCGTTTACGAGCAATGCGACCGCAATGTCAGCGAAACAGCGCGCCGCCTGCATATGCATCGCCGCACGCTTCAGCGCATTCTGGCCAAACGCGGGCCGCGTTAGTTAATAATTGGACCGCTTGTAATTTCACCAAAGTTATATCAGATTGTTTTCACCAATTCAGAATGGGCAAAAAAAAATGAACTTCGACCTGGACAAGATGACGCTCAAGGAACTGCGTGATCTTCGGGCAAAACTGGACCGCGCGATTAATTCTTATGAAGACCGCAAACGCCGCGAGGCTCTGGCCGCAATAGAGGAAGCCGCGCGAGAGCACGGTTTCAACCTGGCCGACCTGACGGGCGCGAAGCCACGAAAAACCGGAACGGTTGCACCGAAATATGCAAATCCTGACGATCCGACGATGACCTGGACCGGCCGTGGCCGAAAGCCCCGCTGGGTGCAGGATAGCCTCGAGGGCGGCAAGCAGTTGGAAGACCTTCTGATCTGAGGCGCTTTCTGCGAAAGGCCGTCCCGCCGGGGCGGCCTTTCCTATGCGGGCCCTTCCGCGGCCGCAATCAGCATCCCGAAGCGTTCCAGGAATGCCTCTCGCGCTTCGGCCGGGGGGCGTAATTGAATGTGCAATACAGACAAAATCATTTCATTTTGCAGCGGAAATAGGCGCTTTGCCTCGGGAATGCCGAAGCCGGCGATTTGAACGGCCTCCAGCCGCGCTGAAATGCGGTCGGCTGCCTTGATTTTCGCCTTGATTGCCGCAGGCAATGCCGCGGGCAAACCGAAGCGGCGATGGATGGCCGCCGTCAGCCGCTCGTCCATGCGGCTATATTCAGCGCCGAGGGCGGACTTGACCGGGGAAATCATGTCCCCGATCACATATTCCGGAGCATCGTGCAAAAGCGCCGCCAGCCGCCAGCGCGTCTCGATCCCGGGATTGAGACGGGCCAGAATATCCTCGACCAGAAGGGAATGCTCCGCCACCGAATAGGGCCAGTCGCCCTTGGTCTGGCCGTTCCAGCGGGCCACGAAGGCCAGGCCATGGGCGATGTCGGTGATCTCGATATCGACGGGCGTCGGATCCAGCAGATCCAGACGCCGGCCCGACAGCATGCGCTGCCAGGCCCGGCGCGTTTTTGCCGCCATCGCGGTCAGGACAGGCGCTGATCGGCGGGCGCGCCCTGCTGCGACTGCGCGCGACGGGCCAGTTCCTGGCGATACAGCGCCACGAAATCGACCGGGTCCATGTTGAAGGGCGGGAAGCCCCCGTCCCGCGTCACGTCCGAGATGATGCGCCGCACGAAGGGGAACAGCATGCGCGGGCATTCGATCATCAGGAAAGGGTGCATCTGATCGTCAGGCACGCCCTCGATCAGGAAGACGCCGCCGTAATCCAGTTCGGCCAGGAACAGGGTCGAGTTGTCGCCCTTGTTGGTCGAGGTCACGCGGAATTTCGAGATCACCTCGTACTGGTTGTCGCCTGCGCGCTTGCGGGCGTCCAGGCTGACCTGCACGGTGATCTCGGGCTGGACCTCGCCCTGGGGGGCGCCCTTGGTGGCGACCGCGTTCTCGAAGGACAGGTCCCGGATGTATTGCGCCAGGATCTGCATGCGCACCTGCGGCGTCGCCTGTTGCGCCGTTCCGTTGGCGGTGTTTTCGTCGGCCATGGGTTTTCCCCTTGAAGGATTGAGACTTGCGCCGCGTTCTATCAGGCGCGGCCGCTGTCCTCAATCCACGGCCTGGGTCCGCGTCCTCAATGCTGCGTCCAGCCCGATCCGCCGCGGCGCGGGGACGGCGGATTGCCCTCCACATCCTCGGGCAGATCCAGGGGCGGGCGCGGGCTGCGGGCTGCGGGCTCGTCCTCGACCACGTAATCGGCATCGATCACCCCGTCGGCATAGGGCGGGCGATGCGCCTCGCGCCGGCCGACATGGACGGCCCGGACGCGCATCCGCCGCCCGGCCTGCCGCATCACAAGATCGCGCACCGGCGGGATCAGCAGCAGCAGCGCGACCAGGTCGGTGAAGAATCCCGGCACGATCAGCAGGAGGCCCGCGATCAGCAGCATCATGCCATGGGCCAGCGGGCGCGAGGGATCGCGCAACTGCGCCAGGCTGCGCTGCGCTTCAAGCCAGGCATGGGCGCCCTGGCTGCGGATCACCGCCATGCCCAGAAGGGCCGCCAGCACCACCAGCCCCAGCGTGGCCCAGACCCCGATCAATCCGCCCACCTGGATGAACAGCGCGATCTCGACGATCGGCAGCGCCACGAACAGCCACAACAGCCACATGCCCATTCCCTTTCCCGGCCAGGGGATAACTGGACTTGCCCCGGCCCAATCCCTACATAATGGCGCAGATCGCAGTTACCAGCCAAGACCACGTGAGGCCAGTCGCATGAACAATCCGTTGCTGCAGTTGCTTGTCCTGGCGGGGATCGCGATTTTCCTGATCCTGCGTTTGCGCAACGTGCTGGGCACCCGCGACGGGTTCGAGCCGCCGCAGGTCGATGCCCCCGACCGGCCGCGCCCGCGTTTCGACGTGATCGAAGGCACGGCCGAGGAGCCCGACCACGACATCCTCGACCATGCCGAGGCGGGCAGCGCGACCGCCAGGGCCTTGGGCGCGATGAAGGTGGCCGAGCCGTCCTTTGGCGTGGGCAGTTTTCTCAATGGCGCGAAATCGGCATATGAGATGATCCTGATGGCCTTCGAGCGCGGGGACCTGACCGAGGTCCGGCCCTTCTTGGCCGAACCCGTGGCCGCTGCCTTCCAGTCGGTGATCGACGCCCGCGCCGCCAGGGGCGAGACGGTGACGGCGCAGTATATCGGCACCCGCGACACCGCGCTGGCCGGCGCCGAATACGATCCCGCCACGGGCATGGGCGAAGTCTCGGTCCGCTTCGTGGGCGAGCTGATCTCGGCCACGCGGGATGCCCAGGGCAATGTGGTCGAGGGTGATCCCAAGGCCGCGCGCAAGCAGCGCGACACCTGGACCTTTGCCCGCCGCATGGGTCAGGACGATCCGAACTGGCAACTGGTCGCGACCGGCTGATGGGCCGGCGCCGGGGCCTGACCCCCGAGGACAAGGATCTGTGGGCGCGCGTCGCCCGCACTGCCATGCCGATGCATCCCGAGCGGCCCAAGCCCGCCGATGCGCAGATGCGTCAGGCGCCCAAGCCCGCCGCACTCCGCCTGTCGGTCCCCGCCTTCAGCATCGGCCAGATGGCGGCGCCGAAGCCGCCGCCGCTGCACATGCCTTCCAGCCCCGCGCAGCGCCTGGCGCAGCAGCCCCTGCGCATGGACCACAAGGTTCATCGCCGCATGTCCCAAGGCAAGCTCGCCCCCGAGGCGCGGCTGGATCTGCACGGAATGACGCTTGCCGCCGCCCATCCCGAACTGATCGGCTTCGTGCTGTCCTGCCATGCCCGAGGGCATCGGCTGGTTCTGGTCATCACCGGCAAGGGACGGGGCGATCACGGCCCCCTGCCGACCCGGCCCGGCGCCCTGCGCCACCAGGTTCCCCATTGGCTGCACATGCCGCCGCTGGCCCCTGTCGTCCAGCAGGTCACCCCGGCCCATTACCGCCACGGCGGCGAGGGGGCCTATTACGTCTATTTGCGGCGCGGGGCGTAGGGCGGGGCGAGGACCAGGAAATATGGCGCACCCGACCGATCATCGGGCGGGGCGATCCGGACGGGTCCGGTAAGGCGGGACGGGAGCCCCTTCACGCATCATCATCATCAGCGTGCGCTGCGGCGCACCGGCCGCCAGCAGAAGGCATGACGGAAGACGCCGCAAGCGCCCCTTTCGGGAAACGGCTGCGGCAAATCTGTCAGCTGGAATGGCTCTCCGGGCCAGTCCCGGCACCCGGAAGGATCAGCGGTAATTCGCCTTGGGGCCGGCGAAATACCAGATGATCAGCCCCACCACCGGCAGGATCGCGATCAGGGCGATCCACAGGATCTTGGTCCCCAAGCTGGTGTTCGTGTTGATGACCGAGGCGATGGCCCAGACATCCAGCACGAAGATGATGATCCCGAAGACGTAACCCATGATCAGACCCCCTTGTTGCGGGGGGCCAACCCGGAACCGCGCGCGGCGGTTCCGTCAGAGGACATAGCGCGACAGATCCGTGGACCGCGACAGATCGCCCAGATGGCGCTCGACATAGGCGGCATCGACCTGGACGGTCTCGCCCTCCTTGTCGGGGGCGCTGAAGGACAGTTCCTCGAAGACGCGCTCGATCACGGTGTAAAGCCTGCGGGCGCCGATGTTCTCGACCGCGGCGTTCACCTCGGCGGCGATGCGGGCCAGGGCGGCGATGCCGTCGTCGGCAAAGCCCACGGTGACGCCCTCGGTCGCCATCAGGGCGGTGTATTGCCGCGTCAGGGCGTTGTCGGTCTCGGTCAGGATGCGGATGAAGTCTTCCTCGGTGAGCGCGCGCAGTTCCACCCGGATCGGCAGGCGGCCCTGCAGTTCCGGCAGCAGGTCGCTGGGCTTGGCGACGTGGAAGGCGCCCGAGGCGATGAACAGGATGTGGTCGGTCTTGACCGGGCCGTACTTGGTGCTGACGGTGGTGCCTTCGATCAGCGGCAGCAGGTCGCGCTGCACGCCCTCGCGGCTGACATCGCCGCCGCGGGCGTCACTGCGCGCGCAGACCTTGTCGATCTCGTCGATGAAGACGATGCCGTTCTGCTGCACGGCTTCCAGCGCCGCGGCCTTGACGGCATCGTCGTCCAGAAGCTTGTCGGCTTCCTCGGCGATCAGCAGCTCATAGCTTTCCGCCACCGACACCTTGCGCCGCACGCGCCGCCCGCCGAAGGCCTTCATCAGCCCCGACAGGTCCATCATGCCGCCCAGCGGCTGGCCCGGCTGCCCGGGGATTTCCATCGCGCCGAAGGGATTGGAGGTATCCTGCACCTCCAGCTCGATCACCGTGTCGTCCAGTTCGCCCCGCTTCAGCTTGTCGCGGAACATCTGGCGGGTGCCCTCGCGCGCGTCCTTGCCGGCCAGGGCCTCGATCACGCGATCCTCGGCGGACTTGTGGGCGCGGGCCTTGACCTCCTCGCGCATGCGGTCGCGGGTGTCGATCATGGCGGCATCGGTCAGGTCGCGGACGATCTGTTCCACGTCGCGGCCGAC
Source organism: Paracoccus benzoatiresistens (assembly GCF_026913015.1). GTDB lineage: Bacteria > Pseudomonadota > Alphaproteobacteria > Rhodobacterales > Rhodobacteraceae > Paracoccus > Paracoccus benzoatiresistens. Next base: position 41,525 of record NZ_JAPTYD010000006.1, on the reverse strand, counting down.
ATAGCCGACCTCGGTGAACTTGGTCGCCTCGACCTTGATGAAGGGGGCATTGGCCAGCTTGGCCAGACGGCGGCTGATCTCGGTCTTGCCGACGCCGGTGGGGCCGATCATCAGGATGTTCTTCGGGTAAACCTCGTCGCGCAGGTCGTCGCCCAGTTGCTTGCGGCGCCAGCGGTTGCGCAGGGCCACAGCCACGGCGCGCTTGGCCTCTTTCTGGCCGATGATGAAGCGGTCCAGTTCGGATACGATCTCGCGCGGGGTCAGGTCGGTCATGGGTCTGCCTTTGTTTAGTTGACCCGCAGATAAACAGTCGCGGCAGGGTTTTGAAGGGTTGCGCGCTTGTATTGCGAATTGTATATACAATGATGACGCGACGATACCATGAGGTGCTGGATGAGCGGCGATACGAGAGAGGAGATTTCAGGACCCTATAGCTGGAGGAACTCCGGCAGATGAAGGGCCGGACTGACTGGGACCCCCTAGCCCGCGAGGGCGATTTCGAGGGCGAGGACGAGGACGATTTCGAGGTGGACTGGTCCACCGCCCGTCTGGTGATCCCCGAGCCGAAGAAGGCCGTGTCGCTCCGCATCGACCCGGATGTGCTGGATTTCTTCAAGTCGCAGGGCAAGGGCTACCAGACACGGATGAACGCGGTGCTGCGCGCCTATATGGAGGCGAAGAAGGCGGGATGAGGCTCCCATGACGCCGCCGCCCCCGGATTTGTCCTTTGTTCCCGTCACCGCCGCCGACCTGCCGCTGCTTGCGCGCTGGATGGACCAGCCGCATTGGCGCGAATGGTGGAGCGCGGATGTCGAGACCGAGCTTGGCTATATCCGCGACATCATCGAAGGGCGCGACACGACGCGGGCCTTCCTGTTTCATCTGGACGGCGAACCCACGGGCTATATCCAGGTCTGGCGGATCACCGACGCGCGGGTGGAACCCTGGCTGTCGGATGCGTCCTGGGTGATGGATCTGCCCGACGATGCGGTGGGCGTCGATCTGTCCATCGGACCGCCCGATCAGGTGTCCAAGGGGATCGGCTCGTGGGTTCTGGCACGGTTCGTGGCCATGCTGCGGGCCGAAGGGCATCGCAGCATCGTCATCGACCCCGACAGGTCCAACCACCGGGCGATCCGCGCCTATCGAAAGGCCGGGTTTCGCGAGATCGCGGATCTGTCCGGGCGCACCGGCGACTGCCTTCTGATGAGACACGAGGAGCCGGAGGACGGAAGGCCCGCCTCGGAACAATCGGCCGGGCGCCACGTTGGCCCGGACACCTGATACCGGAGGATCCGAGATGCCTACGCCCGACGAACTGAAAGCTCGCCTATGGAAGTCCTTGCGGTCCGACATGACCGTGATGCTGGGCCTTGTCGGCGGCGAACATGGCCATACCCGGCCCATGACCTCGCAGATCGAGGAAGGGGATCACGGGCCGCTGTGGTTCTTCACCTCCAAGGACAATGCCCTGGTGCAGAAGCTGGGCGGCAGCACGCAGGATGCCGGCGTTCAATTCGTGTCCAAGGGCCATGACCTCTGGGCCTCGATCGAGGGCACGCTGACCGAGCACACCGACCCGGCAGTCGTGGACCGCCTGTGGAACGCGCATGTCGCCGCCTGGTACGAACACGGCAAGGACGACCCCAAGCTGGCCCTGCTGCGCTTCGATCCCCAGAAGGCCGAAATCTGGCTGGACGCGTCCAGCATCGTTGCAGGCGCCATGGTGGCGCTTGGCATCAGCGATCCCAAGGAAAGCTACAAGGACAACGTGGCCACCGTCCGGCTGTAGCCGCTTTTCTGCAGGATACCGGGCGTCCGCCCGGTATCCGCGCGCGTTCAGGCGTCGATCACTTCAACCGTCAGGTTGCCGTTCGTATAGACGCAGATATCGGCCGCAATCGCCATCGCATTGCGGGCCACGCTCTCGGCATCCAGATCGCTCTCCAGCAGGCCCCGCGCGGCGGCGAGCGCGAAGTTGCCCCCCGAGCCGATGGCGGCCACGTCGTGTTCGGGCTCCAGCACGTCGCCCGCGCCGGTCACGACATAAAGCCCCTGGCCGTCGGTGACGATCAGCATGGCCTCGAGGTTGCGCAGGTACTTGTCCATCCGCCAGTCCTTGGCCAGATCGACGCAGGCGCGCTGCAACTGGCCGGGCGCGGCTTCCAGCTTCTTTTCCAGCCGTTCCAGCAGGGTGAAGGCATCCGCGGTGGATCCGGCAAAGCCCACCACCACGTCGCGCCCGCCGGGGTTCAGGCGGCGCACCTTGCGGGCCGTGCCCTTCATCACCGTCTGGCCGACGCTGACCTGCCCGTCGCCCGCGACCACCACCTTGCCGCCGCGCCGCACCGCCAGGATCGTCGTGCCATGCCAGCCAGGAAATCTGTCATCCGCCATAAGGGTCTTCCTTCCGTTTCGGTTGCAGATATGACCGCGTCCCCGCCTTCGCAACCCATTGCCCGCCTGTCCCACGGGCCCTAGCGTGGCCCGCATGGACCAGCCCCGCATCCTCCGCATCTATCTGCATCCGCCGATGCTGCAGACGGCCAGGGCCGGCAAGCTGGGCTTCCTGAACCGGATGACGCGCCTGCTGGCGGATCGCGGCTGGCAGGTCGCCATCCACTGGTCGGGCGAGGCCGCGCGCAAGGCTGCCCCGGATCTGCCGGGCTATGCGCTTTTCCACATGGAACGCCCCACGCATGATCGTGCGCTGACCTTCCGGCGGGCCTATCATTATCCCTTCTGGCGGCTGGAGCGTCATGGGGAACGCTGGAACTGGCCGGTGGCCCTCGCGCGCTTCGATCCCGCCACGGTCGATGCCGACGCGACCCGCGATTTCGCCGGCCGCCTGCGGGGCCGCGTGCTGCCGGGGCCGGATCCCGTCCGGGGCGATCACGTCCTGATCCCGCTGCAAGGCCGGCTGCGCGACTGCCGGTCGTTCCAGACCATGAGCCCGGTGGACATGGTCGAGGCCGTCGCCCGCACCGGCCGCCGGGCCATTGCCACCCTGCACCCCAAGGAAACCTACGATGCCGAGGATCGCCGCGCCCTGGACGCCCTGGCCCGGCGATACCCGAACCTGACGATCGGCGGCGACACGGCGCGGCTGCTGCGCGACTGCGCCCTGGTGGCCACGCAGAACAGCGCGGTGGGGTTCGACGGGCTGATCCTGGAAAAGCCTGTGGTCCTGTTCGGGATGTCCGATTTCCACCACATCGCGCTGAACGTGGCCGATCTTGGCGCCAAGGCAGCCCTGGCCCGCGCGGAGGGCCACCGGCCGGACTTCGCCGCCTATCTGGACTGGTTCCTGCGCCGGACGAGCCTGGACATGATGGCGCCGGATGCCGACGACCGGTTGCTGGCCGCCATGGAAAAGGGCGGCTGGCCTGTGTAAGGCCGCCGCCCTGTCCGTCGCGTCACGCGCCGCGGATCAGATCGATTCGTCGATCCAGCTTTTCAGCGCGGCCTTGGGGGCGGCGCCCATGCGGTTCGACACGACCTCGCCGCCCTTGAACATGAACAGGGCCGGGATGCCGCGCACGCCAAGGGCCGCGGCCTGTTCCTGGTTCTCGTCGATGTTGACCTTCACGATCTTGACCTTGCCGGCGTATTCCTCGGAGAGTTCTTCCAGGGCGGGGCCGATCTGCTTGCAGGGGCCGCACCATTCAGCCCAGAAATCCACGATCACGGGGGTGTCGGACTGGCGGACCTCGGTGTCGAACTGGCTGTCGGTGACGGGCTGGGTGGCCATGGTTTCGCTCCTTGCAGGGGATGCCGGCGGAATGCGGCAAAAAGGCTTCGTTCCAACAGCTATGAAGCCAGGGCCCTTGGGTCAAGGGCGGCCATGACGCGGTCCAGGATCGGGTCGGGGATTGGCATCAGGCTGCGCGTGGCGGTCCACAGCACCCTGATCTCGACCGCGCGGGTGGGCCAGATCATCCGCAGCGCCGCGCGATAGGCCGCCATCTGCCGCAGGATTCCCTCGGGCGTGTCCTCGGGACGGTCGGGGACGACCACGTTCGACTTGTAGTCCACGGCAAGGATCCGCGCCTCGGTGATGATCAGCCGGTCGATGGCGCCATGGATCGGACCGATGCCGGGCAGGGGGGCGGTCAGGGCCACCTCGGTCAGGACCTGGGCCGAGGGGTCGGGGGCCATGACCTCGGTCAGCGCGGGTGCGATGATCACCGCCGCGGCCTCGGCCAGCAGCTCGGCCAGGTCCTCGGCGTCCGGCAGCCCGCCCTCGGCCCCCGCCAGCAGGCCGCGGGCAATGCGCGGCCAGTCGCCCGCGGGCAGGTGCGGCAGGTGTTCCAGCAGCAGGTGCAGCCGCGTGCCGCGCAGCATGGCGGCGGCGGGGTCGGCATCATCGCTCCCCTGGCCGATGACCTTGGCCCCGCCAAGCGCGGTCGCGGCGATGGCCAGCACGCGGGGCGGCGGCGGGGGCGTGCGGCGATTTGCCCATTCGGGCGGACGCGCCGGAGGAGCGAAGGTCGCGTCCAGGGCCACCTCCTCGTCGGGCCAGTCGCCGAAGAACAGCCGCTCGGCGCTGCCGATGCCCTCGATCTCGACCGTGGTGCGCTCCAGGCTGCTGCAGCGCACGGCGCCGACCGCGACCATGGAATGCCAGGAGTCCAGCCCATCGCCCGTGTCGCCCGCCGCGGCCACGATCAGCCAGCTTTCGGCCCGGGTCATCGCGACGTAAAGCAGGCGGCGGCGTTCTTCCTCTTGCCGCTGTTCGTGGCTTGCCACGGCCAGGGCCACCGGATCGGGCCGCTCGGCGGCGGGACCCCGCCAGGCGGGCATGTCGTCCAGCCGGATCAGCGGCTGGCCGCGCCCCGGCCTGCGCTTCTTGGTTTCGGGCAGGATCACCACCGGGCTTTCCAGCCCCTTGGACCCGTGCACCGTCATCACCCGGATCAACCCGCCCGAGCCGCCGGGCAATTGCCGCTTGATCTGCACGTCGTCGCTGCCCAGCCAGACCAGGAACCCCGTCAGCGAGGGCGTTTCCACCGTGTCATAGGCCAGGGCCTGGGACAGAAGCTCGTCGATGCCGTCCTCGGCCTCGGGGCCGAGACGTGACAACAGCGCCGCCCGCCCGCCATGGCGGATCAGCAGGCGCGAGATCAGGTCATAGGGGCGCAGGTAATCGGCCTGGTTCATCAGGTCGGACAGCATCTCATAGGCCGCGCGATAGGGCGATTCGCGCAGCCGTTCCCACAGGAACTGCCGCCCGCGCCCGGCGGCCAGGCGATACAGGTCATCCTCGGACAGCCCGAACAGGGGCGATTTCAGGACGGCGGCCAGGCAAAGGTCGTCCTCGGGCGTCGAGACGACCGAAAGCGTGGCGGTGATGTCGCGCACGGCCAGTTCGGCCGCCAGCTTCAGCCGGTCGGCCCCGGCCACGGGCAGGCCCGCAGCCTTCAGCTCGCGGATCAGGTCGTCGAACAGCCCCGCCCGCCGCTGCACGAGGATCTGGATGTCGCCCGGCCCGATGGCGCGGACCTGGCCGGTCTTGCCGTCGCGGATCGGCGTGCCGATGATCTGGCGGACCTGGCGCGCGACGGCGCGGGCCAGCTGCGTGTCGGCGGCGTTTTCCGCCGGCGCATCGACGGGCCGGGTCCAATCGCCTTCCTCGGGCTTTTCGGGTTCGGGCAGGGGCGGCCAGATATCCACGCGGCCGGGCATGCTGTCGCGGAAGGCGATGTGGCGGGGCGGATCGCCCAGGCCTTCGGCCGCGTCGCCCGAAAAGACCGTGTCGACCAGCGACAGGATCGCGGGCGAGGACCGGAAGGAATGGGCCAGCCCGCGCTGCTGCATGGGCTGGCGGACGGCCTCGAAATCTTGCCGGAAGCGGTCGCGCACCGATTCAAAGACGGCGATGTCGGCACCCTGGAAGGAATAGATCGACTGCTTGGGATCGCCCACCACGAACAGCGTGCGCGGCCGGTCATGCGCCCCGGCGCCGCTGGTGAATTCATCGGTCAACCGCCGGATCACCCGCCACTGCTCGGGGCTGGTGTCCTGCGCCTCGTCGACCAGGATGTGATCGATGCCGCCGTCCAGCCGCCACAGCACCCATTGCGCCATGCTGGATTCCTCCAGCAGCTCGGCGGTGCGGCGGATCAGGTCGTCGAAATCCAGCCATCCATGCGTGGCCTTCTCGATGGAAAGCCTGCGGGTGAATTCATGGCCGAAGCGGTGCAGCGCCAGCGTCTTCTGCGCCAGCGCCAGGCCCATGCACAAGGGCCGCGCATCGGCCACGCGTTGCATCAAGGCCTCGAAATCCGCCATGAAGGGGGCGCAGCGGCCCTCGCGCAGAGCCTTGGTCGGGATGTCGCCGATCTTGGGGCCGAAGGGCACGCGGGCCTTTTCGCCGAACAGCAGGCATTTGCACAGAAGATGCAGCTCGGGCAGGCCGGGTTCGCGCCAGTTGCCCCGCGAAAGCTGGTCGGCCAGCTTGCCGTCCTTGGCGCCGCTGCCCTGCAGGATCGGCATCAGGGCGGCGAACAGATCCCCCTCGTTCCCGTCGAAGACCTGGGCCAGCAGCCCGTCCTGATCCAGTCCCGGCGGCAGACCCATCGACCGCCAGATCGGGGCGGGATCGGGTTCGCGGGGGAAGTCCGCTTCCGACAGGCCGGCCAGGAAGGCGTCCAGGTTGTCGCCCGTCACCAGCGAGGTCAGGTCCCCGATCGAGGGCGCACCTTCCTCGGCCATGTCCTCGACGATCTGGGCGCGCAGCGCGCGGGCGGAACGGTCGTCCAGTTCCATGAAGCCCATCGGCACCCGGGCTTCCAGCGGGAAGCGCCGCAAAAGGGCCGCGCAGAAGCTGTGGATGGTCTGGACCTTCAGCCCGCCCGGCGTCTCGATGGCGCGGGCGAACAGGCGGCGGGCTTGGGCCAGGTCGGGATCGCCCCCCTCGCCCAGTTCGGCCAGTTCGCGGCGCAGTTCGGGCTCGGGCAGCATCGCCCATTGGCCGAGCCGCTTCAGCAGGCGGTTCTGCATCTCGGTCGCGGCGGCCTTGGTATAGGTCAGGCACAGGATCCGTTCGGGCGCCGTGCCCGCCAGCAGCAGGCGCGCCACGCGGTCGGTCAGCACGCGGGTCTTGCCCGATCCGGCATTGGCCGTCAGCCAGGTGGACCGGCCGGGATCGGCCGCGGCGATCTGGTTGAGGCTGGCTTCATCCATGATCACCCACCTTTTCCGAACGGGGCGCATCGGCCAGCGACCATTCGCCATAGCGCGCCAGATGATCGTAATCGCCCGCATAGCTGGTCTGCTCGGGCGCCCGCATCGAGGTGAAGCCGATCTCGCCCGACAGATAGGCCACGACCAGCCGCACGAAGCCTTCCCAGTTCTCGGCCTCCAGTTGCGGGGAATAGTCGCGGGGATGGGTTTCGCCCTCTCCGCCCAGCTGGATATAGCTGATGCCCGCCACATCCGCCGGGCCAAGCGAGTCAAAGCCGCCGCGCCGGGCCATCGCGGCCTCCAGGATCAACTGCTTGTCGAAGGCCGCGATCTGCTTGTCGGTGGGCGGCTTGCCGGACTTGTAGTCATAGATCATCACCTGCCCGTCATGCAGCAGGTCGATCCGGTCGGGCCGGGCGGTCAGCGTGAAGTCCATCCCCCCAAGCGCCACGCGGCCGCGGTTTTCCACGACCACCGGGCGGCCCTGGGACAGCCGGTCCAGTTCGTCCGCGACGATCCGGTCCGCGATCCGTTCCATTCGCGCAGCCCAGAAGGCGCGGGCGGCGGGCCAGGGCACGTCGCGGGCCAGGATCTCGGCCGTCAGGCGCAGGAACTGGGCCTTCAGCACCGCGTGGGGCGTGTCGGGCGCGGGTTTCGACGCCACCAGCGCCTCGACGATGGCGTGGAGCGTCTGGCCGCGCAAGGACGCATCGGGTTCGGGCCGCAGCGAGGGCAGCGGGCGCAGGCCAAGGACGCGCTTGGCATAGACCGCGTAAGGGTCGCGGATCAGCAGCGAGACATCCGTGACCGGCAGTTCCCGGAAGGCCGGGACCGGAGGGATGGGCGAGGGGCGGGCGGCGGGCCTGATCGTCACGGGCGCGCGCGACAGGGCGGCGGCCTTGACCAGCCAGGCATTGCCGCGCGCGCGCATGGCCGCCAGGGCCTGCGGGCCGCTTCGTTCGGGCAGGCCGTTCATCAGGTTGGTCAGCCGGTTCAGCCAGCGCGACGGGATCGTCTCGGCCTCGGCATCGCGGCGGGCGCGGGTCAGGACCACCTGGCCCACGCCCATGACCTGCTGGAAGTCATGGGCCGCCAGCCCGATCAGGGTTTCCGGCAAGGGCAGGCCCGCGGCCTGCCGCATCTGCCGCGACAGCCACGGATCGGGCGCCAGCGGCTGCGGCCAGCCGCCCTCGTTCAGGCCCGACAGGATCACCGTGCCCTCGCCCACGATCCGCGCCTCGCGCGGGCCGCGGATGTGGATCAGGTGATGGGCGCCGCCCTCGATCCGCACGGAATGCTGGCGCAGTTCGTCCAGAAGCAGCGCGCAGAATTCGGTCGGGCTGAGGCTCGGCCCTTCGGCTGCGTGTTCGGCCAGGTGATCAATCGCCGCGCGCAGCAGGTTGCCCCCCTTTTCGCGCCCCGTGCTTCCCGTGTCGTGCCACAGCTTCGAGGCCGCGGGGTCGCCGCCGGGGCCGGCCGCCAGGGCCTCGGCCAGGGAAACCAGGTCGCGCAGCCGGTCGGGCAGGGGACGCGGCGCGCGGTCCCGGGCCAGGGGGGTGATCCGGTCCAGCGTGTCGGCAAGCCATTCCGCCCAGATCTTGCGCACCTGGTCGCCCCGCGCCGCCCATGCGCGCAGGCATTCGCCGTCGGGAAAGGCCGGGCCGTTGCGGCGCAGTTCCAGTTCCAGATCGCGGGCCATCCTGCGGGCATCGTTCGTGCCCACCAGGGTCGATCCGGTGATCGTCAGCGGATGCTTCAGCAGGATCAGCAGCCGGTCGATGGTCAGCGCCTGGCCGAACAGGGCGGCGACCTGGCGCAGGAACAGCCCATGCGCGGTCATCGACAGCGGCTGGCCCGCGCTTTCGTCGGGCCGCAGATGCCAGCGGTCCAGCGCGGCGTTCACGCGGCGGATCAGGTTCCCGTCGGCGGCGATCAGCGTCGCGCGGGCCTCGCGTTCGGCGGCGTCGCGCAGCAAGAGCGCGATCACCTCGGCCTCCTGGCCCGGCTGGTCGGCCTCGATCAGGGTCAGGCCCTCGGTCGGCGCAAGGAGGTCGGGCAGGCGCGGGCCCTCGGCGATCCACTGGTCGGTGACGGGCGCAGGCCGCAAGGCCAGCGAGAGCAGCCGGTTCCGGTCGGGCACCGGCGGCGGCGTGTTTGTCCAGCGGACGGGGCGGCCCAGGGTGCGGACCAGCGGGGCAAAACGGGATTGCGGATGATCCTCGGCCCCCTTTTCCAGACTGTCCCAGACCGCCGCGGGCTGGTCGAAGTCGAAGCCGGGCAGCACCACCGCGCCTTCGGGCAGGGCGGCCACGGCCTCCATGAACAGCCCGGTGGCGCCATGCGATCCGGTCGAGCCCGCGACGATCACCGGCCCTTCCGGCAGGCCCGCGCCCCGCGCCCAGTCCTGCGCCAGGGTTTCGGCCGCGAGGCGCTGGCGCGCGGCCCGGTCCACGGGCGGGCCGTCCAGGTGAAAGCGCGCGGCAATGCGCAGAAAGGCCAGGGCATTCTGCCAGTGGCGGGCGTGGTCGCCGGTGTCGATGGCTTCCAGCGCCTCGGGGGTCAGGCCTTCGGTCTGCATCTCGTGCATCAGGTCGGCCAGGGACCGCGCCAGAAAGGCGATGGAATGGCCCGCCGCCAGGTCGCGCCGCGCATCCAGCAGCCTTGCCACCAGCCGGGACAGTTGCAGTCGCCGGGCCAGGGGGGCGCTGGTGGGCTGGCCCATCAGGGCGGGGATCTCCAGGTTCGTGACCGGCAGCAGGCGCGGCAGCAGCAGGGGGCCGCGCAGGTCGAAGGCGCATTTCAGCTCCGCCAGCGTGCGCGAGGCATTGGCATAGATGGTGACGCGCGCCATTGCCTCCGGCGGCTGGCCTGCCATGCGGTCCAGGAACCCCGCCACGAATTCATGGGCGAAGTCGATGCCGGGCGGCAGGGCGTAAAGGCCGCGGAACACGGGCTCAGCCATGCAGCACCTCCTCGGCCAGGGGGATCGCCTCGGGATAACCCACGTCGCACCAGCCGCCCCCATGGACGATGCCGAAGGCGCGGCCGTCGGCGATCAGCAGGTCCCACAGGCGGTTGAGGGAAAACACCCGGTCGGGAATATCGGCCAGCCGGTCGGGGCGGATGATCTGCGCGCCGCCATAGACATATTCGCCCCGGCGGCTGATCCGGCCACCCGCGTCCCGCGAGAAATCCCCCGCCCCCCGCCGCGCCGCGGCTTGCGCAAGCGGCACCAGCATCAGAAGCGCATCCATGTCGTCGCGCCATGCGGCGTTCAGCGCGGCCAGCGGGTTCGGCCCGGTCCAGACCACGTCCGGGTTCAGCGTCATCACCGGACCGCGGCCCAGCAGGGGCAGCGCCTGCCGCAACCCGCCGCCGGTATCCAGGATCGTGCCCGGCTCATGGCTGACCGCCACGTCGCGGTCCGACAGATGGGCGGCGATCTGGTCCCCCAGGTAATGCGTGTTGACGACGACCGGCCCGGCGCCCGCCGCCCGGCCCATGTCCAGCGCGCGGTCCAGAAGCGTCCGGCCCCCGACCGGAATCAGGGGTTTCGGGCGCGTGTCCGTCAGCGGCCGCATCCGCGTGCCCAGTCCTGCGGCAAAGATCATCAGCGGGCGCATCGGCAACGGATCCTTTCGATGACGGCCTCGTCGGGGGCGGGCAGGGCGGCAACGGCCCCGGCCAGCGGCGCCAGGGCCGGATGGGCCAGGTTGCGCCGCACGTAGCCCCAGACCCGCGGCATGAAGTCCAGGTATCGCGGCTTGCCGTCGCGCAGGCACAGCCGGGTGAAGATGCCCATGATCCGCAGGTTCCGCTGCGCGCCCAGCAGGGCATAGGCCGCGCGGAAGCGATCCGCGTCCAGCCGGGTCGCGGCCAGATAGCGCGTGATGCAGGCGGCTTCGATGGCCGGGTCCACGTCGCGGCGGGCATCCTGCAGGGCGGACACCAGGTCATAGGCCGGATGGCAGGCCACCGCGTCCTGGTAGTCGATGAGGCCCAGGGGGGCATCCCCCCGCCAGAGGAGGTTCTCGGCATGGAAATCGCGCAGGGACAGGACCGGCGGCACATCGGCGGCCAGTTCCGCGTGCAGGCGGGCGACCAGGGGGGCGATCTTCTCGCCGCCCGTCCCGCCCGCCGCCTGCGGATACCATTCGGCGAACAGCCCGACCTGTTCGGCCAGGGTCGGCCCGTCCAGCGGCGCCACGAAATCCGGAACCGGATGGCGGTGCAGATCGACCAGGAAATCCGTGACCCGGTCATAGATCGCGGGCGCCATCGCCGGATCGCGTTCAAGCACGCGCGCCAGCAGGTCGTCGCCCAGATCCTCGACCAGCAGCAGGCCGGCGGCCCCGTCCTGCGCAAGGATCGCGGGCGCGCCGAAGCCGCGATCCCGCAGCCAGCCGGTCATCGCCAGGAAGGGCCCGCAGGCGCCCGAGGGATCGTCCATCAGGACCGCGCTGCCTTGCGGCCCCGCCAGCCGGAAGAACCGCCGGGCCGAGGCATCGCCCGCAAGCGGCAGCACGCGCGCGTCGGCCCACCCCGCGCCTGCGACGAAAGCGGCGCGCTGCGCGATCCGGGCGGCATCGGGCGCGATCAGGGTGATGCGGCGCAGGTCGGGATTCCCGTGGGCGGCGAGGGCGACGGTGGTGGCGCCATCCGGCAGGCGCTCCAGCCGGTCGGGCCATTCGATCAGGCAGATGGCGCTTTCCAGCGCCTCGTCCAGGCCCAGTTCGTCCAGTTCGGAAGGATCGGTGAGGCGGTAGAGATCCGCGTGCCAGATCTCGGTTCCCAGCGGGTCGTCATAGGTCTGGACCAGCGTGAAGGTCGGGCTTGGCACGTCCTCGGCCGCATCGCCTTGGCGGGCGCGGATGAAGGCGCGCGCGAAATGGGTCTTGCCGGCGCCAACCGGGCCGTCCAGCAGGATCGCCTGGCCGGGCCGGGCCGTGGCGGCCAGCATCCGCGCCAGGGCGGCGGTCAGGTCTTCGTCGGCAATCAGGCGCGTCGTCATGGACCCGTTCTAGCGGCTTCCATGCGCCGGGGGAACCATCCGTGAACGCCCCCGGTGGCATGTGGCGGCAAAGCCGCTAGACTGCGCGCCGAAGGAGATCCCATGCCGCGCACTACCCTTGCCCCGACCCTGGCCCTGATGCTGGCCCTGGCCAGTCCTGCCGCCGCCACCCAGGAATACATCCTGCCCACGCTGTTCGACGTGGCAGGCGTCGCAGCGGACGACGTGCTGAACATCCGCGCCGACCCCAATCCCACCGCGCCGGTCATCGGCACGCTGGCCCCGGACGCCACCCGGATCGAGGTGGTCGAGGAACGCCGCGGCTGGGTGCGCGTCAACACCGGCGAGGGGTCGGGCTGGGTCAACAGCCGCTTCCTTACCTATCGCACCGATGTCTGGAACGAAGGCGCGCTGCCGCAGGGCTGGCAATGCTTCGGGACCGAGCCGTTCTGGGCCTTCATCCCGCAGGGTGACAGCGTGGTGCTGGGCGGGCCCGACACGCCGAACGACATGCGCAAGGTCCAGTCGGTGCTGTCCACCGGCGTTTTCCGCGACCCCACCCGCGCCGTCGTGGCCGAGGGCATGACCCTGGTCAGCACGCCGCAGCTGTGTTCGGACGGCATGTCCGACCGGCTGTTCGGGCTGCGGGCCGAACTGGTGATCCAGGGCAACCAGCCCCGGATGCTGTCGGGCTGCTGTTCCATCCAGCCCTGACCGGGCGGGCGGCGGGGCTGGCGGTCAGTTCAGCCCCAGCACGTCCTGCATGTCGTATTCGCCCGGCCCCTTGTCCTGGCCCCAGATCGCCGCGCGGATCGCGCCGCGCGCGAAGATCGCGCGATCCGTCGCCAGGTGCCGCAGCACGACCCGCTCGCCCTGGCCCGCGAAGATCACGTCATGCTCGCCCACCACGTCGCCGCCCCGGATGGCGGCAAAGCCGATGCTGCCGGGCTCGCGCGCGCCGGTGATCCCCTCGCGCGCCGGGCTGCGCAACTCGGCAAGCGTCCTGCCGCGCCCCTCGGCCGCGGCCTCGCCCAGCATCAGCGCGGTGCCCGAGGGCGCATCGACCTTGTGGCGGTGATGGGCCTCGACCACCTCGATGTCCCAGTCGGTGCCAAGCACGGCGGCGACCCTGCGGGTCAGGCCCACCAGCAGGTTCACGCCCAGGCTCATGTTGCCCGCGCGGATGATCGGGGCATGGCGGGCGGCGGCCTTGAGATAGTCCAGGTGCGACTGCTCCAGCCCAGTGGTGCCGATGACATGCACGGCGCGGGCCTGCGCGGTCAGTTCGGCAAAGGCCACGGTCGCGGCGGGCGTCGTGAAGTCGATCACCGCCTGGGCCTGCGCGATGGTCGATACCGCATCGTCGCTGACCACCATGCCGACCGGCGCACCGCCCAGGCATTCGCCCAGGTCGCGGCCCACCCAGGGGTGGCCGGGGCGTTCCAGGGCGCCGGCCAGCCGGACCTCGGGGTTCTCCCTTACCAGCCGGATCAGCATCTGCCCCATCCGGCCCGAGGCGCCGGTGACGACGATCCCCGGCAGGGCCGGCGCGTCGGTGTTCTGCAAATCGCTCATGGAGGGCCTCCGGCTGGTGCTTTCCCGCCTCTTATCCCGTTGCGGCGCAGCCCGCGACCCCCTACATCGGGACGCATGGCACAGAACCGTTTTTCCCAAGGGCCCGGCCCCTCGCAGCGCCAGCTTCGCGTGGGCGAGCTGATCCGCCGCACCCTGTCCGACGTGCTGTTGCGCGCCGATGTCCACGACCCCGATCTCAACCGCCATTCGATCACCGTGGGCGAGGTCCGCACCTCGCCCGACCTGAAGGTGGCCACGGCCTATGTGCTGCCGCTCGGCGGCCACGATGCCGAGGATGCGCTGGCCGCGCTGCGCCGCAATTCGGCCGAGCTGCGCCACCTGGTCGCCAAGGCCATGACGCTGAAATACGCGCCGCAGCTGCGCTTCCAGCTGGACGAGACCTTCGACCGGCTGGACGACACCCGCCGCATGTTCGCCGACGAACGCGTCCGCCGCGACGTGGAAGGCGCGGACGAGGACGGCGATGAGGATTGACCTGCGCCCCCTGGGCGTGGCGCTTGGAATGCTGCTGGCCCTGGCGATCCCGGCAGCGGCGGAAGGCTGCGGGCGCATGACCCATGACGGGCAGGGCTATGTCGTCTGCGAGGTCTCGGCCGGGCAGGAACCCGCGCTGCGGCTGTGGCAGGACGATGCCCAAGGCAAGCCCCTGCGCAACTTCAGCAATGTCCGCGCGACGCTGGGGCAGGGCGAAAGCCTGGCCTTCGCGATGAACGCGGGCATGTATCACGCCGATTACCGCCCGGTGGGCCTGCTGGTCATCGAGGGTGTGGAACTGCAGCCCATCGTGACCGGGGCAAGCCGCGACAATTTCGGGATGCTGCCGAACGGGGTCTTCTGCACCGGCGGCGCGCGTCCCTTCCAGGTGATCGAAAGCCGCGCCTTTGCTGCGGCCCGCCCGGATTGCCGCCTTGCCACCCAGTCCGGCCCGATGCTGGTGATCGACGGCGACCTGCACCCGCGCTTCCTGGTCGATTCGGACAGCCGCTATGTCAGGAATGGCGTCGGCGTGTCGCCCGACGGTCAGACCGCGTGGTTCGCGATTTCCGACCGCGCCGTCACCTTCCATGAATTTGGGCGGCTGTTCCGCGACGGGCTTGGCGTGCGTGATGCGCTGTATTTCGACGGCTCGATCAGCCGGCTTTACGCGCCGGGGATGAACCGGGCGGATTTCGGGCGGTCGCTGGGGCCGATCATCGGGCTGGTCGACAGCGCCGGTTGATCTGGGCCGGTTGACCTTGTGCGGGCGGCTGGCTATGCCGCCGCCTTCGATTTCACGGGGGATCCGATGGCACGCAAGAAGGGCCGCGACATCAATGGCTGGCTGATCGTGGACAAGCCCGCGGGCGTCACCTCGACCGCGGTGGTGGCCAAGGTGCGCTGGGCGCTGGATGCGAAAAAGGCGGGACATGCCGGCACGCTGGACCCCGACGCGACCGGGGTGCTGGCCGTAGCCCTGGGCGAGGCCACGAAGACCGTCGCCACCGTCACCGATGCGCTGAAATGCTATGACTTCACCGTCACCTGGGGCGCCGAGACGACCACCGACGATGCCTCGGGCGAGGTGGTGCGCCGGTCCGACACGCGCCCCGACCGCGCCGTCATCGAGGCCGCGCTGCCCTCCTTCACCGGGGACATCATGCAAATCCCCCCGGCCTTTTCCGCCGTCAAGGTCGATGGCGAGCGTGCCTATGACCTAGCGCGCGAGGGCGAGGAACTGGATCTGGCCGCCCGTCCCCTGTGGGTCGAAAGCCTGACCCTGCTGGAGACTGGCCCCGACAGCGCCCGGCTGGAGATGGTCTGCGGCAAGGGCGGCTATGTCCGCTCCATCGCGCGCGACCTTGGCCGCGCGCTTGGCTGCCTGGGCCATGTCGCCCATCTGCGCCGCACCTGGTCCGGCCCGTTCGAGGTCAGCGACGGCGTTCCCTTCGACAGGATCGACCGCGAGGCGCAGGACTGGCTGGATGGCCGGCTTCTGCCACTGGAAACCGCGCTGGCCGACCTGCCGATGCTGCGCGCCACGCCCGAAGGCGCGGTCCGCATCCGCAACGGCAATCCCGGGCAGGTGACGGGATCGGCGGAATGGGGCGATCTGGTCTGGGTGGCGGATGCCAAGGGCCCGGTCTGCATCGGGCGTTATCAAGGCGGTCTGGTGCAGCCCGAGCGGGTGTTCAACCTTTAGCCCAGATAGGCCCGCAGGCCCGGCGGAGGATTGTCCAGCAGCGGCCCGGTCGGCGCAGGGGCATGGACCACCCCGCCATCGACCAGGATCGTCTGCGGCGCGAAGCTGCGGGCGTCGTCGGGATCGTGCGTGACCATCAGCACCGTGGCATCGGTCTGGTCGGCGATGCGGCCCAGCAGGGCCAGCATCTCGGCCTTCAGCGCAGGTCCAAGCGCCGCGAAGGGTTCGTCCAGCAGCAGCACGGGACGCGCGCGCAACAGGACGCGGGCCAGGGCCACCCGGCTTTGCTGACCGCCCGACAGGTTGGCGGGCTTGCGCGTTTCCATCCCCTCCAGCCCGACCTCGGCCAGCACCTGCGTCACGCGGGCGTGCTGCGGATTGGACAGGCGCAGGTCGGGGCGCAGGCCAAGGCCCACGTTCTGCGCCACCGTCAGATGCGGGAACAGGTTCTGGTCCTGGAACAGCGTCGAGACCGGGCGCTGCCCCGGCGGCAGGCCGGTGATGTCCTGCCCGTCCAGAAGGATGCGCCCCCGGTCGGGCGGCAGGAAGCCACCCACCAGCGACAGCAGCGTGGACTTTCCCGATCCGGATGCGCCGATCACCGCCACCCGCGCGCCGGTGGGTATGCTCAGATCCGCCGACAGGGTGAAGCTGCCGCGCGTCACGCGGATGCCGTCAAAGTCAAGCAAGCCGGCCTCCCCGGTCGAAAATCCAGAACAATCCGAAACTGATCGCCATCAGCAGCACCGCGCAGGCCGAGGCATCGGCCATGCGGTAGGAATTCATCAGTTGGTAAAGCTGCAGGGGCAGGGTCGGCCGGTCGCCGCCGAACAACGTGATCACACCCAGGTCCCCCATCGCCAGGGCCGCCGCCAGCCCGCCCGCGAAGCCCAGGGGGCGGGCCAGCCGCGGCAGGGTCAGCAGCCGCAGCCGGGCCAGCCCGCGCAGATCCAGCGAATCGGCCAGCCGCCCGTAATCCCCCTGCAGGGTCCGCGCCGCCGGGATCAGCGCCCGCAGGCCGAAGGGCAGGGCCATGACCGCATTGATCGCGACCGTCACCGGCAGGGCCAGCGCCTGCGGTGGAAACCAGGTCCGCGCCAGGATGAACAGCCCCGTCCCCAGCACCAGGGGCGAGGCGATCAGCGGCAGCATGCCCGCCGTCTCGATCCAGCGCATCCGCCCGCGCGCAAGCGACAGGGCAAGGGTCAGCGACAAGCTCAGCGCCAGCAGGGCCGAGATCAGCGCCATGACCACTGACCGCGCTGCTGCCTCCCAGACCTCGGGGGGCAGGGCCGGAATGCGGGGCAGGCCGCGCGTGATGACGGCGGCCATGGGCCAGACCAGGAACCCGGCGGCGGTTGTGATCACAAGGGCGTCGCTGATCCGGTGCCAGCCTCCGGGTGCCGCGGGCATGTGGTCGGCATCCAGCCCCGCCCCGAAAGCCGCCGGGACCGCGATCCACCGCGCCACCCCCATCGCCCCGACGCAGAGGGCGATCTGGATCAGCCCCAAGCTCGCCGCCCGGCCCAGGTCGAAATCGAAGCGGAAGGCCTGATAGATCGCCAGTTCGACTGTTGTCGCACGGGGACCGCCGCCAAGCGCCAGGGCGACGGTGAAGCTGGTCAGGCAAACCAGGAACACCGCCAGCCAGACGCCGGGCAGCACTGCCCGCAGCATCGGGCGTTCCAGATGCCGGGCCACGTCGCCGGGGCCGAAGCCCAGGCTTTCGGCAAGCCGGAACCGTTCCGAGGGGATGGCCTGCCAGCCTTGCAGGATCAGCCGCACCGACAAGGGCAGGTTGAAGAACACATGCGCCAGGATCACGCCCTGCCAGCCATAGATGGTGATCTCGGGAAGACCCAGGGCCCGCAGTCCGTCATTGACGGCGCCGTTGCGGCCAAAGACCGAGACCAGCCCCATGATCGCCACGATCACCGGCAGGATGAAGGGTGCGCCCAGCAGCGTCACCAGCGCCCCGCGCCCCGGAAAGCGCCGCCGCGCAAGGGCGCGGGCGACGGGGACCGCCAGTCCCGCCGACAGCATGGCCGACAGCGCGGCCTGCCACAGGGTGAACCAGACCGCGCGCCAGTCCCAGGGGCCAAGCCCCGTCAGCCCCTGCGCGGCCCAGGCGACCGCCGCAAGCGTGCCCCCGATCAGGGCCGTCAGGCCGGTGGCGACAACCGCGCCCCCCGCCTCGGCCCGGGTCAGCCGAAGAATGCCCGCAGCCATTCGTCCAGCGCGGGCTGGCGAGCCGCCTCGGCCTCGTCTTCGGAATAGAACAGGGTCTTTTCGGGGCGCGGCAGGTCGCGCATCACCTGCGGCCAGTCGTCCTGCGGCAGCTTGGCGGGCAGGGACCAGTTGGCCAGCGGAATGACGGCCTGGAACTCGGGGGTCAGGATCCAGTCCATGAATTTCCGGGCCAGTTCTGGCTGGTCGGTGGTGCGGACCTGGGCCGCCACCTCGGCCATGAAGTAGTGGCCCTCGGGGAAGATCGCCGCCTTCTTGGTGGCGTCATCCTCCGCCTCGATGTGATAGGCGGGCGAGGTGGTGTAGGACAGGACCATGTCGGCCTCGCCCTCGGTGAACATGCCGTAGGCTTCGGACCAGCCCTTGGTCACGGTCAGCACCTTGGGGGCAAGCTTGGCCCAGGCATCAGACGCATCGTCGCCATAGACCGATTTCACCCACAAGAGCAGCGCCAGCCCCGAGACGGATGAGCGGGGATCCTGGATCACGATCTTCAGGTCGTCAGGCGCGTCCAGCAGTTCGGCAAAGCTTGCAGGCGGGTTTTCGAGACGGGTTTCGTCATAGACAAAGGCCGTCTCGCCCCAGTTGTAGGGCAGGAAGATGTCGTCCGTCCATTCGATCGGCAGCGACAACCCGCTGGTATCCTGCCCGTGCGGCGCGAAAAGGCCCGATGCGCGGGCGCGGGCGGTCACGTCGGTGTTCAGGCCGAAGACGATGTCGGCATCAGACCGCTCGCCCTCCATCAGCAGGCGGGACAGCTCGTCCCCGGCGACGAAGCGCAGGTCGCAGGCGCAGAAGGCCTCGAAGCCTTCCTCGATCTTCGGGCCGGGACCCCATTCGCTGGTGATGGATTCGCCCGCATAGACGGTCAGGACGGGCCGGTTCTTCACGTCCCCATCCTGCGCCATGGCCGGGGTCGCGGCCAGCAGGGCCACAAGCAGGGGGATTCTCATCGCTGCCTCCTTTCACAGGGTCACGAAAGAAAGGACAGCGTCACCTTCCCTCCGCCGGTGCTAGCCGGATCAGGTTCAACGGGTCCGCGATGCCGCGTCTCAGCCAGGAAAGGCCCCCCGAGGTAGGGCCTGAATGTAGGGATTTCGCAGGCCGGCGCAAGCGGCTAGAACAGCGGCCATGACGAAGGACACCACCGATCAGCCCACCCCGATGATGGCGCAATACCTGGCGATCCGGGATGCCAATCCCGGCGCGCTGCTGTTCTATCGGATGGGCGATTTCTACGAGATGTTCTTCGACGACGCGGTCGCCGCCGCCGCCGCGCTGGACATCGCCCTGACCAAGCGCGGAACCCACGCGGGCGAGCCCATCCCGATGTGCGGCGTGCCGGTCCATGCGGCGGAAAGCTATCTGCTGACGCTGATCCGCAAGGGGTTCCGCGTCGCCATCGCCGAGCAGATGGAGGACCCGGCCGAGGCGAGGAAGCGCGGGTCCAAGTCGGTGGTGGCCCGCGACGTGGTGCGCCTTGTCACCCCCGGCACCCTGACCGAGGAATCGCTGCTGGAGGCGCGGCGCCACAACTATCTGGCGGCCTTTGCCCAGGTGCGGGATGATTGCGCGCTGGCCTGGGTGGATATCTCGACCGGCGTCTTCCAGGTGATGGACTGCGCCCAGGCCCGGCTGGCGCCGGAGCTGGCGCGTCTTGCGCCCCGCGAGTTGCTGGCGGCGGACGGCTCGGGGCTGGACGATCTGGCGACTGATGCCGGGGCGGCGCTGACCGACCTGCATGCCTCGGCCTTTGACAGCGCGGCGGGGCAGCGGCGGCTTTGCGCGCTGTATGGCGTGGAAACGCTGGACG
Organism: Paracoccus benzoatiresistens; assembly: GCF_026913015.1. Lineage (GTDB taxonomy): Bacteria > Pseudomonadota > Alphaproteobacteria > Rhodobacterales > Rhodobacteraceae > Paracoccus > Paracoccus benzoatiresistens. The sequence continues at coordinate 21,494 of NZ_JAPTYD010000006.1, read as the reverse complement.
GGTTCGGCAGCTTTTCCCGGGCCGAACTGTCGGCCATGGGGGCCATCGTCGATTACCTGGACCTGACGCAGAAGGGAAAGCTGCCGCTTCTGCGCCCGCCGGTGCGCGAACGGGCGGGCGGGGCGATGGGGATCGACGCGGCGACCCGGCGCAACCTGGAACTGACGCAGGCTCTGTCGGGCGGGCGCGAGGGCAGTTTGCTGGCGGCCATCGACCGGACGGTGACGGCGGCGGGCGCGCGGCTTCTGGAACGCCGCATCAGCGCCCCTTCCCGCGATCTGGCGCTGATCCATGCACGCCAGGACGCGGTGGCGATGCTGGTGGACGACCCGCGCCTGATGGCCGACCTGCGCGAGCGGCTGTCGCGCGTGCCCGACATGGACCGCGCGCTGTCGCGGCTGGCGCTGGACCGGGGCGGGCCGCGCGATCTGGCGGCGATCCGGACGGGGCTGGCGCAGGGGGCTGCGATCGCGGCCCGGCTGCCGGACGATGCCCCGCCGGTCCTGGCCGATGCCGCGCGCGACCTGACCGGCCACGGCGACCTGATCGGGCTGCTGGACGATGCGCTGGTGGCCGAGCCCCCGCTTTTGGCCCGCGACGGCGGCTTTGTCGCCAGCGGCCATGACGCGGATCTGGACCAGACCCGCCGCCTGCGCGACGAGGGTCGCGGCGTCATCGCCGGGATGCAGGCGGACTATGCGGCGCTTGCCGGGGTGCAAAGCCTCAAGATCAAGCACAACAACGTGCTGGGCTATTTCATCGAAACGACAACGACCCATGCCGAACGCATGATGGCGCCGCCGCTGAACGCGACCTTCATCCACCGCCAGACCACCGCCAACCAGATCCGCTTCACCACCGTCGATCTGTCGGAGCTTGAGACCCGGATCCTCAACGCCCGCGACCGCGCGCTGGAGATCGAGCGCGGCATCTTCGACCGCCTGCGCGCGGCGGTGCTGGATCAGGCCGCAGCCATCGGCCAGGCGGCCCGCGCCTTGGCCGAGATCGACCTGGCCGCAGCTTTCGCCGGCATCGCCACGGGCGAGGGCTGGACGCGTCCGCAGGTGGATGACAGCCGCGCCTTCGTGATCGAGGGCGGCCGCCACCCGGTCGTGGAACGTGCGCTGAAGCGCAAGGCCGAAAGCTTCGTCGCCAACGACTGCGCGCTGACCGAAGGCGAGACGCCCGCGATCTGGCTGCTGACAGGCCCGAACATGGCCGGCAAATCCACCTTCCTGCGCCAGAATGCGCTGATCGCCGTGCTGGCGCAGGCGGGGGCTTTTGTCCCTGCGCGGCGTGCGCATATCGGTGTGGTCAGCCAGCTGTTCAGCCGGGTGGGCGCCGCCGACGACCTGGCGCGGGGCCGGTCCACCTTCATGGTGGAAATGGTGGAAACCGCCGCGATCCTGAACCAGGCCGACGACCGCGCCCTGGTGATCCTGGACGAGATCGGGCGCGGCACCGCGACCTGGGACGGGTTGTCCATCGCCTGGGCCGTGATGGAGCATCTGCACGAGATGAACCGTTGCCGGGCGCTGTTCGCCACCCATTACCACGAGATGACGGCCCTGTCGGCCAAGCTGGATGGCGTGGAAAACGCCACCGTCGCCGTGCGCGAATGGGAAGGCGACGTGATCTTCCTCCACGAGGTCAGGAAGGGCGCCGCCGACCGCAGCTATGGCGTGCAGGTCGCGCGGCTGGCGGGGCTGCCTGCCAGTGTGGTCGAACGGGCCCGCGCGGTGCTGGACGCGCTGGAATCGGGGGAACGCGAGGGTGCGGCGCGTCCCGCGGCCCTGATCGACGACCTGCCGCTGTTCCGCGCCGTGCCCCCCGCGCCACCACCTGCCAGGGCCAAGGAAAGCCCGCTGGAGGCGCGGATGAAGGACATCCACCCCGACGCCCTGTCCCCGCGCGAGGCGCTGGATCTGATCTATGAACTGAAAGCCCTGACCGGAGAAACCGCATGAGCTTCAACACCTTCGGCCGCGAGTTCCGGTTCACCACCTGGGGCGAGAGCCACGGCCCGGCGCTGGGCGCCACGGTGGACGGCGTGCCCCCCGGCGTGGCGATCGACGAAGCCTTCATCCAACAATTCCTGGACCGCCGCCGCCCGGGAACCAGCAAGCACACAACCCAGCGGCGCGAAGCCGACCAGGTCCGCATCCTGTCCGGCGTCTTCGAAGGGCGCACCACCGGCACCGCGATCCAGCTGATGATCGAGAACACCGACCAGCGGTCCAAGGACTATGGAGAGATCGCGCAGGCCTTTCGGCCCGGGCACGCCGACATCACCTATCACCTGAAATACGGGCACCGCGACTATCGTGGCGGCGGGCGGTCAAGCGCGCGCGAGACGGCGGCGCGGGTCGCGGCCGGGGGCGTGGCGCAGGCGGTGCTGCGCGACCTGCTGCCCGATCTGTGCATCACCGGATACATGGTGCAGATGGGCAGCCTGCACCTTGACCGGGCAAGATTCGATGCGAATGCCATCGGCGAGAACCCGTTCTTCCTGCCCGACGCCACGGCCGTGGACCAATGGTCCGACTACCTGGACGGCATACGCAAGGACCAGAACAGCGTCGGCGCCGCCATCGAGGTGCTGATCGAGGGCTGTCCCCCCGGACTGGGCGCGCCGATCTATGCCAAGCTGGACACCGACCTGGCCGCCGCGATGATGTCGATCAACGCCGTCAAAGGCGTCGAGATCGGCGAGGGGATGGCTGCGGCTGCCCTGACCGGCACCGACAATGCCGACGAGATCCGCATGGGCAATGACGGTCCCATCTATCTGTCGAACCACGCGGGCGGCATCCTGGGCGGCATCAGCACCGGCCAGCCGATCGTGGTCCGCTTCTCGGTCAAGCCGACCAGTTCCATCACAACGCCCCGCCGCACCATCGACCGGCACGGGGCCGAGATCGACCTGATCACCAAGGGCCGCCATGATCCCTGCGTGGGTATCCGCGCCGTTCCCGTCGCCGAGGCGATGGCCGCCTGCGTGATCCTGGATCACCTGCTGATGGACCGGGCCCAGACCGGGGGCGCACGGGGGCGGATCGGCTGACGAATCCTCCGCCGATGGAATTTCGACGACGATCGGACCACAAGTGTCATTCGGTTGTTACATAGTCGTCGCACAAGCGTCACCTGTGGCGCTTAGGTCACGCACAGCCCCACCCTGGGCGTGAAGTAACAGGAGAGATCCATGTCCACCGTGAAATTCACCGTCTCGGCCCTGGCCGTGATCGCCGCCTCGGCCACGGCCGCTGCCGCCCGCGATCAGATCCAGGTGTCGGGTTCGTCCACCGTGCTGCCCTATGCGACCATCGTGGCCGAGGTGTTTGGCGAAAACGCCGACTTCCCGGTCCCGGTCGTCGAATCCGGCGGCACCGGCAGCGGGCTGCAGAAGTTCTGCGAGGGCGTGGGTGAAAACACCATCGACATCGCCAATGCCAGCCGCCCGATCCGCGATGCCGAACGCGAGGCCTGCACCGCCAACGGCGTGACCGACATCATGGAGGTCCGCATCGGCTATGACGGGATCGTCTTCGCCAATGCCGCGGCCGGCCCCGATTTCGCCTATACACCCGCCGCCTGGTTCAACGCCCTGTCCGCCAAGGTCGTGAAGGACGGCAAGGTCGTGGACAACACCGCCGCCAACTGGAACGAAGTGAACCCGGACCTGCCCGAGCAGGAAATCCTGGCCTTCATCCCCGGCACCAAGCACGGCACCCGCGAAGTCTTCGAGGAAAAGGTCATCATGGCCGGCTGCGAGGAGTCGGGCGCCATGGAAGCCTTCGTGGCCTCGGGCATGGATGAGGACGCGGCCGAGGAGGCCTGCACCACGCTGCGCACCGACGGCCGCGCCGTGGACATCGACGGCGACTATACCGAGACGCTGGCCCGCATCGAAAGCTCGCCCAACGGGATCGGCGTGTTCGGCCTGTCCTTCTTTGAGAACAACACCGACAAGCTGAAGGTCGGCACGATCAATGGCGTGACCCCCTCGACCGAGACCATCGCCTCGGGCGAATACCCGGTGTCGCGTCCGCTGTTCTTCTATGTGAAGAAGGCGCATATCGGCCAGATCCAGGGCCTGCAGGAATTCGTCGAATTCTTCGTGTCGGACGAACTGGCCGGCCCCGACGGCCCGCTGGCCGAATACGGCCTGGTGTCGGATCCGGAACTGGCCGCGACCCAGGAAGCCGTGGCCAACCAGACCGTGATGCAATAACGCACGGGCAGGCGGCGGGGAATCCCGGCCGCCTGCCGCCCTTTCGTCTTTTCACATGGGATTGCCCGAATGCCGCTGTCATGGGCCCTTCTTGCAAGTTTCCTGCTGGCCGCAGCCGGCTATGTCGTCGGTCGCGGCAGGGCCCTTGCCTCGGTCGGCTCCGATGCCCGCAGGCTGCACAGCCGACCGAACTATCACGGTTGCAGCGTCGCGCTGACCGCGCTGCTGCCGCCGCTGGCGGTGCTGGCCGTGGCCTCGGCCCTGCGGCTGACGGACGTGCTGACGGATGAGACCGGGGCGGTCGTGGGCATCCTTGCCCTGGTCGCCGCCATCGGGGGGCTGGGGCTTGGCGTCATGCGGATCGGGCAGGAGTTCCAGGCCCGCAACGTGGTCGAGCGGATGGTGCTGGGCCTTCTGATGCTGTGTTCGCTGATCGCCATCGTCACCACCGCAGGGATCGTGCTGTCGCTGGTCTTCGAGACGGGACATTTCTTCCAGATCTACGACTGGAAGACCTTCCTCTTCGGCACCGAATGGACGCCGCGCTTTCAGGGAAATTCGCAGCTGGGCATCGTGCCGCTGCTATGGGGGACGATGTATGTCTCGGCCATCGCGCTGCTGGTTGCGGTCCCGATCGGGCTGTTTGCCGCGATCTACATGTCCGAATACGCCTCGCGCCGGGTGCGCGGCTTCGTCAAGCCCGCGATCGAGGTTCTGGCCGGCATTCCCACCATCGTCTATGGCCTTTTCGCGCTGATCACCGTGGGCCCGCTGCTGCGGGACTATTTCGCGCAGCCGCTGGGCCTGGGCAATTCCGGCACCTCGGTCCTGACGGCGGGGCTGGTCATGGGGATCATGCTGATCCCCTTCGTCAGTTCGCTGTCCGACGACATCATCAACGCCGTGCCGCAATCCTTGCGCGACGGCGCATTGGGCCTGGGCTCCACCCCGTCGGAGACCGTGCGCCAGGTGGTGCTGCCCGCAGCGCTTCCGGGCATCGTCGGCGCCGTCCTGCTGGCCGCCAGCCGCGCCATCGGCGAGACGATGATCGTCGTGCTGGGCGCGGGCGCCGCAGCCCAGATGAGCCTGAATCCGCTGGAGGCGATGACCACCATCACCGTCAAGATCGTCAGCCAGCTGACCGGCGACAGCGACTTCAACTCGCCCGAGACGCTGGTGGCGTTCGCCCTGGGGCTGACGCTCTTTGCCATCACCCTCGTCCTCAACGTGGTCGCGCTCTACATCGTGCGCAAATATCGCGAGCAATACGAATGACCGATATGCCGCTGTCCCGCCCGACCGACATGGCCGACCGCAAGCCGTCCGCCTCGCTTCTGGAACAGGATGCGCGGACCAAGGCCCGCAATGCCGCCGAAAAGCGCTTCCGCCTGTATGGCGTTGCAGCCATCGCGATTTCCATGATCGCGCTGGTGGTGCTGCTGGCGACGATCCTGACGGGCGGCGCGGGCGCCTTCCGACAGACCTACCTGAACATCCCGGTCGAACTGGATGCCGAGATCCTGGATCCCAAGGGCAACCGCGACCCGGCCGAGATGGCCAAGGTGCTGACCCTGTCCTATGGCAAGGTCCTGGACGCCGCGGTCGAGGCCACGGTCGCCCGCCACGGCCTCCAGATCGAAGGCCTGTCCGAAAAGGACATCGACAACCTGATCTCCAAGGAGGCCTCGGCCCAGGTCCGCGACCGCGTCCTGGCCGAACCCGAACTGGTCGGCCAGACGGTCGAATTCGACGTGCTGACGGGGGGGCGGATCGACGGCTATTTCAAGGGCCGCGTGACGATGGAAAGCGCGGAACGCGACAGCAATACCTCGCCCCAGCAGCTGCAACTGGCTCAGGAACTGGCCGACCGGGGCGAGATGGTCACCCGCTTCAACTGGAACTTCCTGCGCTATGCCGATGCATCGGACCAGCGGCCCGAGGCCGCGGGCCTGGGCGTGGCGATCCTGGGGTCGTTCTACATGATGCTGGTGGTGCTGGTCCTGGCGGTGCCGATCGGTGTCGCGGCCAGCATCTACCTGGAAGAATTCGCCCCCAAGAACCGCATCACCGACATCATCGAGGTCAACATCTCGAACCTGGCCGCGGTGCCTTCGATCGTCTTCGGTATCCTGGGTCTGGCGGCCTTCATCAACTTCGCGGGCCTGCCGCAATCAGCGCCGATCGTGGGCGGCCTGGTGCTGACGCTGATGACGCTGCCGCGCATCATCATCCCGACCCGGGCCGCGCTGAAGGCGGTTCCGCCGTCGATCCGCGACGCGGCGCTTGGGGTGGGGGCCTCGAAGATGCAGTCGGTCTTCCACCATGTCCTGCCGCTGGCCACGCCCGGCATCCTGACTGGCATGATCCTGGGCTTGGCCCAGGCCCTGGGCGAGACCGCGCCGCTTCTGCTGATCGGCATGGTTGCCTTCATCCGCGACGTGCCGGGCGGGCTGCCGTCGGGGCTGTTCGATCCGGCGTCCGCGCTGCCCGTGCAGGTCTATAACTGGACGCAGCGGTCGGACCCGGCCTTCATCGAGCGGGCCTCGGGCGCGATCATCGTCCTGCTGATCTTTCTCTTGTGCATGAACGTGCTGGCCATCTGGCTGCGCCGCAAGTTCGAGCGCCGCTGGTAATCCCCCGGAAGGAGTCCACAATGTACGATACGAACCGCCGCGTGGAGAATGCCGTGAACCTGAACGACATCAAGATCCAGGCCCGCAAGGTCCAGGTCTATTACGGCGACAAGCATGCGCTGAAGGACGTGGACGTGGACATCCAGGACAAGACCGTGACGGCCTTCATCGGCCCGTCGGGTTGCGGCAAGTCCACCTTCCTGCGCTGCATCAACCGCATGAACGACACCATCCCGATCGCCCGGGTCGAGGGGCAGATCCTGCTGGACGGCGAGGATGTGTATGACCGCCGCGTGGACCCCGTGCAGCTGCGCGCCAAGGTCGGCATGGTCTTCCAGAAGCCCAACCCCTTCCCGAAGTCGATCTATGACAACGTCGCCTACGGCCCCCGCATCCACGGCCTGTCCCGCAACCGGGGCGAGCTGGACGGCATCGTCGAAAAGGCCCTGCGCGGCGCGGCCCTGTGGAACGAGGTCAAGGACCGCCTGCAAGAGCCCGGCACCGGCCTGTCGGGCGGCCAGCAGCAGCGGCTCTGCATCGCCCGCGCCGTCGCGACCTCGCCCGAGGTGCTGCTGATGGACGAGCCCTGTTCGGCGCTGGACCCCATTGCCACCGCCCAGATCGAGGAACTGATCGAGGAATTGCGCGAACAGTTCTCGGTCGTGATCGTCACGCACTCGATGCAGCAGGCAGCCAGGGTCAGCCAGAAGACGGCCTTCTTCCACCTGGGGAACCTGGTCGAATACGGTGACACCGACGACATCTTCACCAAGCCGAGGGACAGTCGGACCGAGGCCTATATCTCGGGCCGGATCGGCTGACATTTCACACAAGGGGCAGGATTCATGAACCGCGAGAAGCACATCTTATCGGCCTTCGACCGCGACCTGGAAACGATCCAGGCCCTGGCCGTCAAGATGGGCGGCATGGTCGAGGCCGCCATTTCGGACGCCGCCACGGCGCTGGAAACCCGTGACGAGGAGTTGGCCGAACAGGTCCGCCGCCGCGACAAGGCCATCGACGCGCTGGAACTGCAGGTGAACGAGGAAGCCGCCCGGCTGATCGCGCTGCGCGCGCCCACGGCCACCGACCTGCGCATGGTGCTGGCGGTGATGAAGATCGCCCATTCGCTGGAACGGGTGGGCGATTATGCCAAGAACATGGCAAAGCGCACCCATGTGCTGGCCCAGATGCCGCCCATCGACGGGGCGGGCCTGGCGCTGCGCCGAATGAGCCACGCGGTCGGGAAGATGGTCCAGGACGCGCTGGACAGCTATATCCGCCGCGACGCGCAACTGGCCGAGGACGTGCGCCAGCGCGACCTGGAAGTGGACCAGATGTACAACGCCCTGTTCCGCGAGTTCCTGACCCACATGATGGAAGACCCGCGCAACATCACCGCCTGCATGCACCTGCATTTCATCGCCAAGAACGTCGAACGGATGGGCGATCTCGCCACCGCCATCGCGGAACAGGTGATCTATCTCGTGACCGGCGAACTGCCCGACGAAAGCCGCCCCAAGGACAACAGCGTGCCGGGCATGGGTCCGGACGCAAGCGCAGGGGTGTGACGCCGTGGCGCGGCAATCCCCCTGCGTCCTGGTGGTCGAGGATGAGGGCGCGCAGCGCGAGGTCCTGCAATACAACCTCGAGGCCGAGGGCTTCGAGGTCGTGGTCGCCGACAATGGCGAGGACGCGCTGCTGCTGGTCCAGGAGGAACAGCCCGACCTGATGGTTCTGGACTGGATGCTGCCCAAGGTGTCGGGCATCGAGGTCTGCCGCCAGGTCAAGGCCGATCCGGCGACGCGATCCATCCCCATCATCATGCTGTCGGCCCGCAGCGAGGAAACCGACCGCGTCCGGGGCTTGGAAACCGGGGCCGACGATTATGTGGTGAAGCCCTATTCGGTGGTCGAGCTGATGGCCCGGCTGCGCACGCAGCTGCGCCGGACGCGGCCCGCCAGCATGGGCGAAAGGCTGTCCTTCGGGGACATCATCCTGGATGCGGCCGAGCATCGCGTCTTTCGCGCGGGCCAGGCGCTGCATCTGGGGCCGACGGAATTCCGGCTCTTGTCCACGCTGATGGAAAAGCCGGGCCGGGTCTGGACGCGCGAACAGCTGCTGGACAGGGTCTGGGGGCGCGACATCTATGTCGATACCCGCACCATCGACGTGCATGTGGGCCGGCTGCGCAAGGCGCTGATGCAGAACGGCGGCAACAATCCGGTCCGCACCGTGCGCGGCACCGGCTATTCGCTGGGCTGACCGGCCAGGAAGTCCAGCACCTCGGGCAATGTGGGGATCGCCTCTCCGGCGCCGGGCCGTGTCACTTTCAGCGCGGCCGCGCCCGAGGCCAGGCGCAGGGCTTCCGGCACCGGATCGCCGCGGTCCAGCGATGCCGCGAAATAGCCCGCGAAGGTATCGCCCGCCCCCGTCGTATCGACAGGATGGACCTTGAACGCCGCCTGCCGGTGTATGGTGCCGGTGGTCAGGTCGCGATATTCGGCCCCTTCCGCGCCGCGGGTGATCAGCAGGCCCTCGACCGGCAGGTCGCCGGGCATGGCCGCGAACAAGGCCTCGGCCTCGCCCGCGTTCACGGCCAGGATCGTGACATGGGGCAGGATCGCGCGCACGGCTTCGATGTCGAAGGGCGCGGCGGAATAGATCACGCGGGCGCCTGCCTCGCGGGCCGTCCGGGCGGCTTCGACCTGGCAGCTGGTCTCGTTCTGGATCAGCAGCGTATCGCCCGGCCTGATTTCCGACAGCGGCCCCGCAAGCATGTCGGGCGTCATTGCCCGGTTGGCGCCGGGATGGATGACGATCGCGTTTTCGGCCTGGCCGTCCAGCAGGATGATGGCATGGCCGGTGGCCTGGTCCCTCAGCCGCAGGATGTCGGTGGACACGACGCCCCGCCTGGACAGGCGGTCGATGACCCAGTCGTCGGCGGGCCCCATGGCGCCCAGGTGATGGGTGTCGGCTCCCGCGCATGCCGAGGCGACGGACTGGTTCGCGCCCTTGCCGCCCAGTCCCTGGACATAGCTGGCCGCCGCCAGCGTTTCCCCCGGACGGGGCAGGTGGTCCAGCCGATAGACATGGTCGATATTGATCGAACCGAGATTCCAGATTGCCATGAAAGCGCATCCTCCGCTGCTTGCGGCGATGTTGCCGGAAGCGCGCGGCTTGTCCAGCAATGAAAAACGCGCCCCGCAAGGGGCGCGTCCGGATCGTCGGGATTGCCGATCAGTGCTTGTGGTGCAGCTTGCGCTTGTGGGGCGCCCACAGCCGCTTGTTCGTCAGATACAGCAGCGAGGTCAGCACGATCAGGAACAGCACCGAAACCAGCCCGACCTGCTTGCGATAGGTCAGCTTTGGTTCGGCCGTCCACATCAGGAAGGCCGACACGTCGCGGGCCATCTGGTCGACCGTCGCGGGCGTGCCATCCTCATAGGTGACCAGGTCATCCGACAAGGGCGGCGGCATGGCAATGTTGCCGCTGGGGAAGGCGGTGTTCTGGTAAAGCACCGTGCCTGCCTGTTCGACCTGTTCGCCGGTATAGCCGGTCAGGACCGCGTGGATATACTCCGGTCCGCCGATGCCATTCACCAGCTGGCTGATGCCTGTGCCATAGGGGCCGTGGAAGCCCGCGCGGGCCTTGGCCATCAGCGACAGGTCGGGACCCATGCCGTCGCCGGTGACCGTCGGGAAGTGGTCGGTCGGCAAGCGCGGGCGCTCCTCGCCGGTGTCGGGATCGAGCACCGGCGTCAGGTTCGCGGCATAGGCGCGGACCTGATCCTCGGGCAGGCCGGGGCCGCCATTGTCGTGCAGCGTGCGGATCGGCACGAACTTCATGCCGTGGCAGGCGGCGCAGACCTCGGTATAGACCTGCAGGCCGCGCTGCAGCTGGAACTGGTCGAACTTGCCGAACGGTCCCTCGAAGCTGAAGGCGATGTCCTCGATATGCGCGGCGCCGTGATCTGCAGCCGGCTGCTCGCCCTCGGCGGCATGGCCCTCGATGTCGTCATGGCCTTCTTCTGCGACGACTTGCCCGGTCGTTTCCGCCGGAACGGCGGCTTCCTGGCCCTCGGTCATCTGGGCGGCATTGGCCGCAGGACCGCCCGCTTCCTCGCCCGCAGCCTCGGCTTCCGCGGCAGGCGCTTCCTCAGCAGGCGCTTCCTCGGCAGGTGCCTCGGCAGCAGGTGCTTCGGCCGGGGCGGCTCCCTCGGCAGCGGGCGCTTCCTCGGCGGCGGGTGCCGCCTCGGTCGTGCCTTCGGCCGGGGCGGCATCGCCGGTCCCGGCGCCGGGTTCCTCGACTGTGTCGGTCTGGGCCGCCGACGGGACCGTGGGGGCCTCCATCGGCGTTTCCTCGGCAGGGTCCTGGGTCGTCACCGGTTCGGACGACTGCGTGGGGGCGGTTGCCCTTTCCCCGCTCGGCGTCACGCCCGACCCGGCCTCGGCCGGAGCGCCGGGCGCCTCGGCCGGAGCCGCGCCGGCTTGCCCGGCGTCAGTCTGCCCGGCAGGGGCCGGGGTGGCGGTCGGTTCGGACGACTGCTGCGTCTGGCCCCCTTGCGGGGCCGGGACGGGGGTTGCCGCGTCCTGCGCAAGGGCCGTGCCCCCGGCAGAGATCGCCAGGGCCAGAGCGGCCGAGAGCGTCTTGGTTCTCAGGATCATTGTGTCGCTCTCCTTACTCGGCCATGCGCGTGGGCGATTCGTAATGCGCAAGGTAGTCTTCCTCGATCGTGGCGGGCATCGGCTCGGGCTTCTCGATCACGCCCAGAAGCGGCAGGATGACCAGGAAGTAGGCGAACCAGTAGGCCGATGCGATCAGCGAGATCGTCGCATAGGGTTCCTCGGCCGGCATGGCGCCGCACCACATCAGCAGCACGAAGTCGAAGGCCAGCAGCCAGAACCACCATTTGAACTGCGGGCGATAGCGGCCCGAACGGACCCGGCTGGTGTCCAGCCAGGGCACGAGCGCCATGACCAGGATCGCGCCGAACATCGCCAGAACGCCGAAGAACTTGGCGTCGATGATGCCGAAGGACAGGAAACTGGCGATCTGCACGATCCAGACATCGGCCGTGAAGGCGCGCAGGATCGCGTAGAAGGGCAGGAAGTACCATTCGGGGACGATGTGGGCCGGGGTCGCCAGCGGGTTCGCCTCGATATAGTTGTCGGGATGGCCCAGGTAGTTCGGCATGAAGCCCACCACCGCGAAGAACAGGACCAGCACGACGCTAAGCGCGAACAGGTCCTTCATCACGAAATACGGCCAGAAGGGCAGGGTGTCCTTGGCTGCGTCTTCCTTGCTGGTGCGGCGCACCTCGACCCCGGTGGGGTTGTTGTTGCCGGTGGTGTGGAAGGCCCAGACGTGGACGATCGCCAGCCCCAGGATGACGAAGGGCAGCAGGTAGTGCAGCGAGAAGAAGCGGTTCAGCGTGGCGTTGTCCACGGCCGGTCCGCCGAGCAGCCATTGCTGGATCGCGCCGCCGACGCCCGGGATCGCGCCAAAGAGGCCGGTGATCACGGTCGCGCCCCAGAAGGACATCTGGCCCCAGGGCAGCACATAGCCCATGAAGGCGGTCGCCATCATCGCCAGATAGATCAGCATGCCGATGATCCAGGTGACTTCGCGCGGCGCCTTGTAGCTGCCGTAGTAAAGGTTGCGGAAGATGTGCAGATAAACCGCGACAAAGAACAGCGATGCGCCGTTCGCGTGCAGGTAGCGCAGCATGTAGCCGCCGTTCACGTTGCGCATGATGTGTTCGACGCTGGCGAAGGCCATGTCGACATGCGGCGTGTAGTGCATCACCAGGACGATCCCGGTGACGATCTGCAGCACCAGGCAGAACATCAGGACGATGCCCCAGATCCACATCCAGTTCAGGTTCTTGGGCGTGGGGATCATGATCGTGTCATAGATCACCGCGACAATCGGCAGGCGGCGGTGGAGCCACTTTTCGAAGCCCGTCCCGGGCTCGTAATGGTCGTGCGGAATTCCGGCCATCGAGATCCCTCCTCAGCCCAGCTTGATGGTGGTGTCGTCGAGGAACTCGGCGACGGGAATATGCAGGTTCTGCGGCGCGGGGCCGCGACGGATGCGCCCGGCGGTGTCGTAGTGCGAACCGTGGCAGGGGCAGAACCAGCCGCCGAAGTCGCCGGCGCCGTCGCCGATCGGCACGCAGCCCAGATGGGTGCAGACGCCGATCTGGACCAGCCATTCGCCGGCCTCGTCCAGGGTGCGGTTCTCGTCGGTGGCGGGGGCCGTCGGGTCGTTGGCGTTCTGCGCGTTGGGATCGATCAGTTCGCCCACATCGACTGCGCGGGCGGCCTCGATCTCCTCGGGGGTGCGGCGGCGGATGAACACGGGCTTGCCCAGCCACTTGACGGTCAGCTGGGTGCCCTCCGCGACCCCGCTGACATCGACCTGGATCGAGGCGAGCGCCTGGACATCGGCCGAGGGATTCATCTGGTTCACAAGCGTCCAGGCGGCGGCTCCGGCAGCCACCGTGCCTGCGCCCGCCGTGGCATAATAGAGGAAATCCCTCCGGGTGCCTACGTGTTCGTCTGCGTGGGACACGGGTCATTCTCCAATTCAGGCCGAAGGACCGGCCGATACGACAATCCGGGCCGCGTGATCGCAGCCTTCGCGCCGGCGGTTCTAGCCTTCAATTATCTGTCAGTCCAGCCGGTATGCCTGCCAGTGCTGGTCCATCCATCGGCTCATGTTGGAATTTTGTCGCGCTGGCATTTCGTCGCAGGGCCGGGGTCCGGGCTGTCAAAATCGCCGTTTTGCCGAGACAGCCAGTGAGGACCCTTACAGCAGGCCCTGGCTGCGAAAGCTGAGTTCGCGCGACTTGCCGATGATCAGATGGTCGTGGATGGTGATGCCCATGCTGTCGGCGGCCTGGGCGATGCGGGCCGTCATGGCGATGTCGGATTCTGACGGGGTCGGATCGCCCGACGGGTGGTTGTGCACAAGGATCAGCGCCGAGGCATTCAGTTCCAGAGCGCGGCGGATGATCTCGCGCGGATAGACGGGCACGTGATCGACCGTGCCGCGGGCCTGTTCCTCGTCCGCGATCAGCACGTTCTTGCGGTCGAGGTAAAGGACGCGGAACTGCTCAATCTCCCGGTGCGCCATGGCCGTGTGGCAGTAATCCAGAAGCGCGTCCCACCCCGACAGCACCGGGCGGTGCATGACCTTGGCGCGCGCCATGCGCTGTGCCGCGGCCTCGACGATCTTCAGTTCGGTGACAACGGCGGGTCCGACGCCATCAACCTGTTCCAGCCGCGCCGCCGGGGCGGTCAGCACGCGGTTGAAATCGCCGAAAGTCTCGACAAGGCGCCGCGCCAGCGGCTTGACGTCCTGGCGCGGAATGGCGCGGAACAGGACCAGTTCCAGCATCTCGTAGTCGGGCATGGCGGTCGCGCCGCCCTTCATGAAGCGGTCGCGGAGCCGGGCCCGGTGATCCGCCAGATAGGAGGGCGCCTTGCCCGGCGCCAGCGGCACCGGGTCCGCCTCGTCCGGGGCGGGCTGGAACAGGGGCAGGGGCATTTCGCCAAAGGTGCGATTCGGGTCCATGGCATCAGCATGGACCCGTGCCGGTGAAGAAAGGGTTAATGCGGCCCGTCAGCCCCGCATGCCGTCCCAGAAGCTCTTGACCTTGTCGAAGAAGCTGTCCGATTGCGGGCTGTTGTCGGCCTGCTCGGCCTCGAACTCGCGCAGCAACTCGCGCTGGCGGGCCGTCAGGTTGACCGGAGTTTCGACCACCAGTTCGATCAGCATGTCACCCGCCTCGCCCGCGGCACCGGGGCCGTGGCGCAGGGGTGGCATGCCCTTGCCGCGCAGGCGCATCTGCCGGCCGGACTGGCTGCCCGCCGGAACCTTCACGCGGGCGCGGCCGCCGTCGATGGTGGGCACCTCGACCTCTCCGCCAAGCGCGGCGGTCGCCATGCTGACCGGCACCTGGCAGGCAAGGATCTTGCCGTCGCGCAGGAAGATCGCGTGTTCCTTGACCTCGATGAAGATATAGAGATCGCCCGCAGGACCGCCGCGCAGCCCGGCCTCGCCCTCGCCCGCCAGGCGGATGCGGGTCCCGGTTTCCACGCCGGCCGGGATGTTGACCGACAAGGTGCGCTCACGTTCGATCCGGCCGGCGCCGTGGCAGGCCTTGCAGGGGTTCTTGACGATCTGGCCCTGACCGCCGCAGGTGGGGCAGGTGCGCTCGACGGTGAAGAAGCCCTGCTGGGCGCGGACCTTGCCCATGCCGGCGCAGGTCGGGCAGGCGGACGGCTGGGTCGCGCCCTCGGCCCCGGTGCCCTCGCACTCCTCGCAGGCGACGGAACCCGGGACGGTGATGGATTTCTTCAGCCCCGTATAGGCTTCCTCGAGGCTGACGCGCAGGTTGTAGCGCAGGTCCTGGCCGCGCTGCGCGCGGGACCGCCCGCCACCGCCACCCCTGCTGCGGCCCATCATGTCGCCGAACAAATCCTCGAACACATCGGCAAAAGCCGTGCCGAAGTCGCCCGGATGAGCGCCGCGGCCATTGAAGCCGCCGCCCATGCCACCATCGAAGGCCGCGTGGCCGAACCGGTCATAGGCCGCCTTCTTCTGTTCGTCCTTGAGGCAATCATAAGCCTCGTTGGCTTCCTTGAAATGCGCCTCGGCCTGGGGATTGTCCTGGTTGCGGTCGGGATGCAGCGCCTTCGCCTTCTGGCGATAGGCCTTCTTGATTTCCTCGGCCGAGGCCCCGCGTGTCACGCCCAGAACCTCGTAATAACAACGCTTGGCCATCTTCTGTCCTGTCTGGTTCCCCAACGAAACGGCCGGCCCGCGTTTGTCGCACGGACCGGCCCCGAAAGGGTGCGGCCCGGATCAGCCGCGCTTCTTGTTTTCGCCGAGATCCTCGAAATCGGCATCCACGATGTCGTCATCGACGTTGCGCGGCTGGTCGCCATCCTCGCCGCCTGCGTCGGACGGCGCCTGCTGCGACTTGTAGATGGCCTCGCCCAGCTTCATCGACGCATCCATCACGTTCTGGATGCCGCCGCGGATCTTGCCCGCGTCGTCCGATTTCAGCGATTCCTCCAGCGCGCCGATGGCCAGTTCGATCGCCTCGACGGTGGAACCGTCGACCTTGTCGCCATGTTCTTCCAGCGACTTCTTCGTCGAATGGATCAGGCTTTCGGCCTGGTTCCTGGCCTCGACCAGCTCGCGGCGCTGCTTGTCGGCGTCGGCATTGGCTTCGGCGTCCTTCACCATCCGCTCGATGTCCTCGTCGGTCAGTCCGCCCGAGGCCTGGATGGTGATGTTCTGCGTCTTGCCGGTGCCCTTGTCCTTGGCGCTGACCGACACGATGCCGTTGGCGTCGATGTCGAAGGTCACCTCGATCTGCGGCAGGCCGCGCGGCGCAGGCGGGATGTCCTCCAGGTTGAACTGGCCCAGCAGCTTGTTGTCGGCCGCCATCTCGCGCTCGCCCTGGAACACCCGGATCGTCACGGCGTTCTGGTTGTCCTCGGCGGTCGAGAAGATCTGCGACTTCTTGGTCGGGATGGTGGTGTTGCGGTCGATCAGGCGGGTGAACACGCCGCCCAGGGTCTCGATGCCCAGTGACAAGGGCGTCACGTCCAGCAGGACCACGTCCTTGACATCGCCCTGCAGCACGCCGGCCTGGATCGCCGCGCCAAGCGCCACGACCTCATCGGGGTTGACGCCCTTGTGGGGTTCCTTGCCGAAGAACTCGGTCACGGCCTCGATCACCTTGGGCATCCGGGTCATGCCGCCGACCAGGACGATCTCGTCGATGTCGGACTTCGACACGCCAGCGTCCTTGATGGCGTCGGCCACCGGCTTCATCGTGCGCTTGATCAGGTCGGCGACAAGGCTTTCCAACTTGGCGCGGGTCAGCTTGATGACCAGGTGCAGGGGGGTGCCGCTGTTCTTGTCCATCGAGATGAACGGCTGGTTGATCTCGGTCTGCGAGGACGAGGACAGCTCGATCTTGGCCTTTTCCGCAGCCTCCTTCAGGCGCTGCAGGGCCATCTTGTCCTTGGTCAGATCGACGCCATGCTCCTTTTTGAACTCCTCGGCGAGGTAGTTCACGATGCGCATGTCGAAGTCTTCGCCACCCAGGAACGTATCGCCGTTCGTGGACTTCACCTCGAACAGACCGTCGTCGATTTCCAGGATGGTGATGTCGAAGGTGCCGCCGCCGAGGTCATAAACCGCGATGGTCTTGCTGTCCTTCTTGTCCAGGCCGTAGGCCAGGGCGGCCGCGGTCGGTTCGTTGATGATGCGCAGGACTTCCAGGCCCGCGATCTTGCCCGCGTCCTTGGTCGCCTGACGCTGCGCGTCGTTGAAATAGGCGGGAACCGTGATGACGGCCTGCGTCACCGTCTCGCCCAGGTAGGATTCGGCGGTTTCCTTCATCTTCTGAAGGATCATCGCGCTGACCTGCGCGGGGGAATACTTGTCGCCCTTCACCTCGACCCAGGCATCGCCGTTGCCGCCGTCCACGATGTTGTAGGGGACAAGCTTCTTGTCCTTTTCGACGGCCTCGTCGCCGATGCGGCGGCCGATCAGGCGCTTGACGGCGAAAACGGTGTTGGTGGGGTTCGTGACCGCCTGGCGCTTGGCAGGCTGGCCGACCAGACGCTCGCCATCCGTGAAGCCCACGATCGAGGGCGTGGTGCGGGCGCCTTCGCTGTTCTCGATGACCTTGGGCTGGCTGCCGTCCATGATCGCGACGCAGCTGTTCGTGGTGCCGAGGTCGATGCCGATGACTTTAGACATACATGTTTCCTTCTTGCGGCGATTTGTCTGGACTTCGGGTCCGTTATGGCCCCCGAGGCCCGATCCCAAAAACTTCGTCAGGTCCGGCTGCCCGGACGCTTCGGGGGTGTATATAGGGATGGTTTCAAGCCCCGCAAGCGCCCGATGAGGTCAATTTGCGCAGCCTCAGTCGGCCGCGCTCCAGCTGAGCGATTCGTACTTGCGGGTGGTGAAGTTGATCAAAAGCCCGATCATCATCGCGGCCAGCGAAAACCACAGCGCGTAAAGCGGGTCGGTCTTCAGCGGCGTGTAGTTGATGAACAGGAATCCCCGCTGCTGGTCGATGATGTGGAACAGCGGGTTCCAGATGAACCAGGGCAGCATGGCATTCGGCACCACGTTGGCAACGAACATCTTTCCGGACGCGAACATGTTGATGCGCTGATAGGCCGTGGTCACCAGCTTCGATGCGCGCGGCGACCATGGCCTGATGCCCAGAAAGACCAGCCCCGTGCAGGCCCCCGAAAACCAGGCCAGCAGATACATCCCCAGAGAGCCCGGCCAGTAGTCGAAATGGACCGGCGCGATCACGACGTGGTACAGCCACAGGATCGCGACGCAACTGACCGTCTGGCGATACAGCACCGCCAGGGCCGCCGAGGCGATCAGGATCGCCGGGTTCAGCGGTTCGTGCTTGACCAGCCCGCCCGAAACCGAGTGGCTGCCTGCCACCGCGCCCGAGGCCTGCACATGGACCATGAACATGAAGATGCCCGACAGCATGTACAGGATGAAATCGCCCCGGATCGGGGAACTGCGGATCTTGAAGAGCAGGAAGAACAACAGGAAGAAGGCCACGAAGATCAGCGATTGCATGATGGTCAGCAGCAGGCCCACGATCGCGTTGCGGTGGTCGTTGCGCAGGTTGTAGACCGTCTGGTGATAGATCAGGCCAAGCGTCGTTCCCGCAGCCTGGATGATCGTGTCGTTCTTCCGGCCGTTGAACAATGCCTGCGCCCGCCTTCTTGCCTGCCGGCTTGCGGGCGCTTGCCCAAGCCGTCCGCCCCGATCATAAGAGAGCTTGGCCGCCGTCACAATCGGCAGGGCTGCGCTGAACCGGCTGTCGTGGAAGGAAACTGGATGCAATTTGAACGACTGACCCTGGAAATGCGGCGCCTCGCGTTGCAGGCCGGGGCGCGCATCATGGAAATCTATGAGGCCGAGGATTTCGACGTCCGCGCCAAGTCCGACGCATCGCCCGTCACCATCGCGGACGAAGCAGCGGATGCGCTGATCTCGGCCGGGTTGCAGGCGGCGTTTCCCGACATCCCGCTGATCACCGAGGAACAGGCCGCGAGCCATGCGCAGAGCGCGCGGACCTTCCTGATCGTCGACCCGCTGGACGGCACCAAGGAATTCGTGCAGCGGCGCGGCGACTTCACCGTCAACATCGCCTATGTCGAAGATGGCGTGCCCCTGCGCGGCGTGGTCTATGCCCCCGCCAAGGGGCGGCTGTTCTATACCACCGCCGACGGCCGGTCCGTCGAGGAACATGGCCCGTTCGGCGACATGCCCGGCCAGACCATTCCCATCGGCGTCAACCCGATCCCCGACAATCGCGCGCTGATGGTCGTGGCCTCCAAGTCCCACCGGGACGCGGCCACCGACGATTACATCGCGCAATACGGGGTGCGCGACATGACCAGCGCGGGATCCTCGCTGAAGTTCTGCCTGGTCGCGACTGGCGAGGCCGATCTTTATCCGCGCCTTGGCCGCACGATGGAATGGGACACGGCGGCGGGCGACGCGGTGCTGCGCGGCGCGGGGGGCGAAGTCGTGCGCTTTGACGACCACGCGCCCCTGACCTATGGCAAGCCGGGCTTCGAGAATCCCTTCTTCATCGCCTTCGCACCCGGCGTTCTGCTGATCCGGGCCTGAGATGTCGGTGCTGATCGTCATTCCCGCCCGCCATGCCTCGACCCGCTACCCGGGCAAGCCCCTCGTCGATCTGCGCGGCGCCTCGGGCCAGGCGCGCAGCCTGATCCGGCGCAGCTGGGACGCGGCCATGTCGGTGTCCGGCGTGGATCGCGTGGTGGTGGCCACCGACGACGGCCGCATCCGCGATCATGCGCAGGGTTTCGGGGCCGAGGTCGTGATGACCTCCACCACCTGTCGCAACGGCACCGAGCGCTGCGCCGAGGCTGTCGCCAACCTGGGCCTGTCGCCCGAGATCGTGGTGAACCTGCAGGGCGACGCGCCCCTGACCCCCGCCTGGTTCGTCGAGGATCTGGTGGCGGGCCTTCGCGCCGATCCCGCATCGGACGTGGCGACTCCGGTCCTGCGCTGCACCGGACGGATGCGCGCCGACCTGATCGCCGACCGCCATGCGGGCCGCGTCGGCGGGACAACGGCGGTTTTCGGCCATGACCGCCAAGGGCTTTACTTTTCCAAGGAAGTGATCCCCTTCGCGTCCGGCGATTTCGGTTCTGACGATCCAAGCCCGGTCTTCCACCATGTCGGCGTCTATGCCTATCGCCCGGCTGCCCTGGCCGAATACGCCACTTGGGACGAAGGCACCCTGGAGCGGCTGGAAGGGCTGGAACAATTGCGTTTTCTGGAGCGCGGGCGCCGGATTCTGTGCGTCGAGGTCGAGTCCCGTGGCCGCCAGTTCTGGGAACTGAACAATCCCGAAGACGTTTCACGTCTGGAAGTCATGATGGCGGCGATGAATCTGGACTGAAAACGGCCGATCAGTCGCATTTGCTGAAAATCAAATGTGATTTCCCGCGATTGCATTGGCGCCAAACTGCCGACGCCGTTATCATTCGGGTTGCGGGATGCAGCTTTTGCGGGTGATTTGGCGTTATGCTGCGTCCGGCCACTGGCTGCCGCAAGGATTGAACAAAGGTGTCAACACAATGACTCGCAAGGTAACCAAGGCCATCTTCCCCGTAGCTGGTCTGGGCACGCGGTTTCTTCCCGCCACGAAAAGCATCCCGAAAGAGATCATGACGCTGGTCGACCGGCCGCTGATCCAATATGCGATCGACGAGGCGCGGGCCGCGGGCATTACCGAGTTCATCTTTGTCACCTCGCGCGGCAAGGGCGCGCTGGAGGATTATTTCGACCACGCGCACGAACTGGAAAGCAGCCTCAAGAAGTCCGGCAAGAACGACCTGCTGGAAGTCCTGCGCGGCACCAACATGGAATCGGGCGCCATCGCCTATATCCGCCAGCACAAGGCGCTTGGCCTGGGTCATGCGGTGTGGTGCGCGCGCCGCCTGGTGGCGGATGACGAACCCTTCGCGGTGGTGCTGACCGACGACGTGATCATGGGCGACCCGCCCTGCCTGCAGCAGATGATCGAGGCCTATGGCGAGACCGGCGGCAGCATGGTCGCCACCATGGAGGTCGCGCCCGAAAAGGCGCAGGCTTATGGCGTCCTGGACGTGGCCGAGGACATGGGCGCCATCGTCAAGGCGCGCGGCATGGTCGAGAAGCCGCCGCTGGGAACCGCGCCCTCGAACCTGGCGGTGATCGGGCGCTATATCCTGGCGCCGACCGTCATGCAGAACCTGAACAAGCTGAAGGCGGGTTCCGGCGGGGAGATCCAGCTGACCGACGCCATCGCGGACGAGATCGAGGCCGGGCGCGGCGTTTATGGCCTGCGCTTCCGCGGCCAGCGCTTCGACTGTGGCTCCAAGGCAGGCTTCCTGCAGGCCACCGTGGCCTTCGGGCTGGAGCGGGAAGAACTGAAGGAAGAATTCGCCGAATATCTTCACGACATCATGTCGATGCGCCGGGCGGCCGAATAAGCGTATGCCGCAGACTGTACTGGTGACGGGGGGTGCGGGCT
>NZ_JAPTYD010000069.1 GCF_026913015.1 Paracoccus benzoatiresistens | reverse complement strand
GCCCAAACGCGTCATGCGTTCTTAAGGCCGTCGAACCGGCCAAGAACAGTGCAAGCGGTCAAAAATCGAGGTGCCCTATAGTCGGTTGGGCATACTCGCTTCCAAAGGATGCCTCATGCTGCTGCGCCTTCGTCACGTCACCAAGACCTATCCGGCCGCCACGGCAGCGGTGCTGCGAGGTGTTACTCTGGATCTTGATAGGGGCGAGATGTTGGCCCTAACGGGCGAGTCCGGCTCGGGCAAAAGCACGCTGTTGCACCTGATCGGCGGGCTGGACACCGCTGACAGCGGCGTGGTGGCGATCGGCGGCACCGATCTGACGCCGCTTAATGACGTTGGGCGCGCAGGCCTCCGGCGCGGGACGGTGGGCGTGATCTTTCAACAGTTCAACCTCATCCCCTCGCTGACAGTGGCCGCAAACGTCGCATTCCAGGCCCGGCTCGCCGGACGCCATGACGCGGGGCGCATCAGGATGCTGACCGACCGTCTGGGGTTGGTCGATCATCTGCACAAGTATCCGGAACAGTTGTCAGGGGGTCAGCAGCAGAGGGTGGCGATTGCCCGCACGCTGGCGCCGCAACCGGACCTGGTTCTGGCCGATGAGCCGACCGGCAATCTGGACGAGGCGACGGCGGACACGGTTATGACCATGCTGCAGGAGTTGGTCGGGGAGACAGGCGCGGCGTTGATCCTGGTGACCCATTCCGAGCGGTTGGCGTCCCGCATGCTGCGCCGGTTGCGCCTGCACGCGGGACGTCTGGAGTGACCGCGGCGATCCTCTCCGCGCTTGCGTCGCACTGGCGACGCAACCTCCTGCAGCTCCTTACGCTTCTGGTGGGTCTGGCTCTTGCAACTGCCTTGTGGTCTGGGGTGCAGGCGATCAATGCCGAGGCGCGAGCCAGCTATAAGGCGGCTGCCGCGACCCTGGGTGAAAGCCAGTATCCCCAGATCACCGCCCAAGACGGCGGAGCGATTGCTCAGCAAACCTATGTTGCGCTCAGACGGGCAGGCTGGATGGTCTCGCCGGTTGTCGAGGGCCGACTAGGTCCTGTGCGCATCGTCGGGATCGAGCCCTTGACAGCGCCGAGCGATCTGGCCCCGGTCAACACCGGAAGCGGCGGCGATCTGGGGGCTTTCCTTTTGGCGCCCGGGCAGGTTTTTGCACAAGAGGAGACCTTTGCCCGGCTGCCGGATACTGGATCGCAGCACGTGGTTTCTCCGGATATGGCACCCGACATGGCGATCACCGATATCGGTTTGGCGCAGCATCTGCTGGACCGGCCGGGTGAAATCGACCGGTTGATCGTCCTTCCCGATCAGCCCCTGTCCCGCCGTCCGCTGGCCGAAGTGGCCCCGCATCTGACCTCGGTTGCGCCGCAGGGCAGGAATGATATCGCGCAACTGACGGACAGCTTTCACCTGAACCTGACCGCATTCGGTCTGTTGTCCTTTGCGGTGGGCCTGTTCATCGTCCATGGCGCCATCGGACTGGCGTTCGAGCAGCGCCGGACGATGGTGCGCACGCTGCGGGCTCTGGGCGCGCCGCTGAAACGGTTGATCGCGCTGATGGCAGCCGAACTGGCAGTGCTGGCCCTTGTCGCCGGCCTGATCGGCGTGGTCTTGGGCTATGTCATTGCGGCGGCCCTGCTGCCCGATGTGGCGGCCACCTTGCGCGGGCTGTACGGAGCGGATGTGTCGGGGCAGATGACATTCCGTCCGATTTGGTGGTTGTCGGGATTGGCCATTGCATTGATCGGCACGGCCGTCGCCGCAAGCGGCGCGCTGTGGTCGATTGCGCGAATGCCGCTGCTTGGCGGGGCTCACGCGCGTGCCCTCAGCATGTCCCATCGTCACACGAGGCAGTCCGTGATGGCGATGGGCCTGCTGGTCCTCGCCGCAGCCCTGGCGATCTGGGGTCAGGGACTTCTGGTGGGCTTCGCCATGCTGGGCGCACTGCTGATCGGCGGCGCGCTTGCCCTGCCCCCGTTGCTGACCCTGCTGCTGTCCCGGGCCGAGAAGCGCGCGAGGGGACCGATAACGCAGTGGTTCTGGGCCGATACGCGTCAGCAGGTGCCGGGACTTTCCCTGGCGCTGATGGCGCTGATGCTGGCGATGGCGGCCAATGTGGGCGTTTCGACCATGGTCTCCTCGTTCCGGCTGACATTTGTCGGGTTCCTCGATCAACGACTGGCGGCCGAGCTTTACGTCAGGGTTGACGATCCTGCACAGGCAGATGCCATCGCCGCAGTCGCGACCCGGCACGCCGACGTCATCTTGCCCAGGCTGAGCGTGGACCGCTCCATCGCCGGCCTGCCTGCCGAGATCATGGGCGTGCGCGATCATGCTACCTATCGCGACAACTGGCAGCTTCTGCGTGCGGTCCCCGACGTTTGGGACAGCCTGGCCCAAGGTCAGGGCGTGCTGATCAACGAACAGATGTATCGCCGAGCGAAGCTGGATCTCGGTGCCGAAATCCCGGTGGGCCAGGGATCTGCCAGACCGGACCTCTTCCTTCCGGTGCTGGGCGTTTATGGCGACTATGGCAACCCGGTCGGACAAGTCGTTCTGTCGGAGGATCTGTTTCGGAGCCTTTACCCCGGTGTCGCAGTCCAGCAGTTTGGCCTTCGGGTCGAGCCTGGCCGCGTGGATGCCCTGAGGGATCGCCTGCGCGCCGAGGCGGGCGTGGCGGATGGCGCGATGATCGATCAGGCCGCCGTCAAGGCCGCCTCGCTCGCCGTCTTCGAGCGGACCTTCACCGTGACCGCTGCGCTGAACGTGCTGACGCTGGCGATCGCGGGCTTTGCCATCCTGATGAGCCTTCTGACGCTCGCCGCGATGCGGCTGCCGCAACTGGCACCGGTCTGGGCGCTTGGCCTGACGCGGCGCAGGCTGGCCGCTCTGGATCTGCTGCGTGCCTTAGTGCTGGCCACGCTGACCGGGGCGCTGGCACTGCCGCTGGGCCTGACGCTGGCCTGGGCGCTGCTCGCCATCGTCAATGTTGAAGCCTTCGGCTGGCGGCTTCCGATGTATCTCTTCCCGCTCGATTACCTGAGGCTCGGGATACTGACCCTGCTGGCGGCTGCGATCGCGGCGCTGTGGCCGGCCTGGCGGCTGTCGCGCACGCCGCCAGCGCAGCTTCTGGGGGTGTTCCGGCATGAACGTTAAGAGCTTCATCCTGCTGCTGCTTCTTCCGATGGCCGCGCTGGCACAGGGCTTTGCCGGTCTGGGCACGGAGGCCGAGGATTTCGCACAGCCCGTTCCAGGACGGGCGCTGGATTTCCCAGCCGATCATGGGCCCCACCCCGCCTATCGCATCGAATGGTGGTACCTGACCGCCAACATGACCAGCCCGGATGGCACGCCTTATGGACTGCAATGGACGCTGTTCCGGTCGGCGCTGGCACCGCAAGACGGCGAAGGATGGGACACGCCGCAGCTCTGGATGGGTCATGCTGCTGTCACTACGCCCGACGCGCATCACGTGGCCGAGCGCCTCGCCCGAGGTGGCATCGGCCAGGCTGGCGTGCAGGCTGACCCGTTCTCGGCCTGGATCGATGACTGGGTTCTGGAGGGACCAAATCTCGACAGCCTGCGACTGACTGCCTCGGGGGCCGACTTTGGCTATGACGTCCAACTCCGCGCGTCCGGCCCCCTGGTGCGACATGGCCAAGATGGATACTCGGTCAAGTCTGCCGCGGGTCAAGCCAGCTACTACTACTCGCAACCCTTCTTCAGTCTGTCCGGGACGCTGACGCTGCCGAAAGGCGATGTCCCCGTCAAGGGGACGGCATGGCTGGACCGGGAGTGGTCCTCGCAACCGCTGGCCGAGGATCAGCAGGGCTGGGACTGGTTCTCGCTGTCCTTCGACAGTGGCGACAAGTGATGGGTTTCGTCTTGCGCGGAGCCCGCGACTATACGTCCGCGACCTGGATTTCTGCCGATGGTCAATCCACCCCCCTTCCCGATGGAGCCTTTACTGCCAAACCGCTGAGCCGCCACAACGTGGCCGGCCGGCAGGTGCCGACGACATGGCAGGTCAGCCTGCCTTCACAAGCGGTAGATGTGACGGTGATGGCCCTGAATCCCGGTGCCTGGATGGAAACCTCGGTCCCTTACTGGGAGGGACCGGTTACCGTGTCCGGCAGCCATGCCGGCGTCGGCTATCTCGAGATGACAGGCTACGACTGATAATGATCTGCATCCCTGCCCTTGGCAGATCAGTCCTTGTAGGGATCGAACTCGTCGCCTCCGGCCATGCAGACGATCAGCGGCCTAAGAGTATGGATGATTTTGACGGTGCTGCCGTGATGGGAAAGAACGTCGGCAAGCTTCTTGTAGACTTCGGGCGCCTCGTCTGCCCCGGCTCCGCGCAGATGTATTCCCGCTTGCGCGATCCTGAGTTGCACCGCCTCAAAGTCCACCGCGCCACCCTCGGTGTACCACTGGGTAATCTTCTTCATTCCGCCGTTCGGCTGCTTCTGCTCGACAACGCGCTTGCGCCGTTTGCCAGCGGCTTTGGTCCGCGACATGATCCGGCCCGCACCGTGGATGGTCGAGTAGAAGGCTGCCCGCGACAAATCGCTGTCCACCCCCTCGACGATGACCGAAACATCGCCCATCGAGGACCCGATGAAGCTGCGTTGCCCGGGGAAAGCCGGCGTGGCGCCCTTTCGGACAACCCAATAGCTCTCTCCACCATGGGTCTCCTCCCATGCGAAATTGTGGTGGTTGTGAACTTCCTCGAGGATCTTGCCGCCCAGGATACCGACCACCGTATCGCATACCCAGTCGCGACCTGCATAGGCATAGTCGCCGGCCAGCCGCATCGCCCTTATGTAGTCACGCCCGTGGCGGCTGCCGACCTCGAGGGTGTGCGGCGTCTCGTCCAGGATGGTCGGGTTGTCGCCAGCACGCTTCATGAAATGCGTGGCGATGGCATGGCCCAGCCCGCGCGAGCCGAAATGCACGCCCACCCAGATGCGATCAGCCTCGTCTGCAAAGACGTCAACATAATGGTTTCCGGAACCGATCGTCCCCAGCTGGTCCAGCGCCTTTTTCTTGAGATCAGGATGGCTCTTGAGAAATCCGATCTCATCCCACGCGGGATCGTCGAAAACCCGGTGAACAACAGGCGTGGTGTTCTTGCGTCCGATGCCGAAGGAAAGGCTTGCGAAGATCTTGTCGGCAAGCCTGGACAGGCGCCTATCAATGTCCCCGAGACTGAGGTTCGTCAAGACAGCCTTGTTCCCGCAGGCGATATCGAAGCCCACGCCAGCGGGTGGAACCTTGTCCTTGTAGACTGCGACGCCGCCTACGGGCATGCCATAGCCCTTGTGGTTGTCGGCCATCAGCAGCATGGCTTCTGCCTCAAAAGCGCATCGCTCTGCCTGCGCCAGCGTTGCCGCGTCTGCCTCACCGAAGACCGTGACCGTCATTGCCTGCTTCTCCCGAGGTCTCAGCGCCTCATGCTGTTCCAAGTTCCTGAGGCTTGCTCAGTTCCAAGGCTCTTTAAGGAGCAAAGCCTCCAAGCAGCGCAACTTCACCATCTTGCGTCGCCCGACCGCGCTGGAAAGCCTCCCGGCCGCCGAGGGTCCTGTTTGACTTTAGCATGCCAAACCCCCCCTCATTGATGCCTGCACGACAGCAGCCGAGCGGATCGTCACTGTGCTTTACAAGGTAGTCGGGGATTGGCTGTGTGGACTTCGCAAAGAAGAAGTTGTCTTGTCTAGTGATCGAGTAGCAGCGGCGACGCCATAATATCGCTAGATCGAATGGCGTTAGGTTCTTCGATGAAACGAGAACGCGGAAGCAGGTCACTTCCCGACTAAAAACTCGAGCCACTTGCGGTGGTGATCAACAATCTCCTGAAAACGAGTGCTCCAGCGTTGCAAGAAGGGCTGCAAGCGCTGGGGTTCCTTCACCACGGCGATAGACTGCAAATATATCCGAGACCGGTGGAACGGGTGCGATCGGTCGATGGATCAATGGCCCGGCTGTCGCCGCGATGCCTGCCGGAACAAGGCCTATTCCGAAGCCTGCAGAGACCAGGCTTGGGATGGACTGCGCGTCAACCACCCGCTGAGAAATGCGTGGTCGTGCGCCCCCTTGGGTCAGAAATGACAAGATGTAGGCCGCGAAATCGGAACTGTCGGGCCGCAGGATCACATGCTGCTCGTGCCGAAGATCGTCGATGCTCAATGTGCGTGCGGCACGCAGTCGATGATCCGAGGGCAAGAGCACGACCAACTCCTCGCGCCAGGCAAGCTGGCAACTCAGGTCCTCATGAAACGGAACTGAACGGTTGAAGCTGACATCCATCCGGCCGCTCAGCAGGTCGCTGACTTGCAGAGCAGGTGCCTGCTCGTGCAGCCGGACGCTGATCAACGGATGCTGGCGGCAAAACTGCGCCAGGAGTTCTGCCAAGCCTGCCCGGAGAATGGATCCTGTTGCGCCAATATCCAGCGTTCCATGCTGGCCTGACAGCACTTCCTGCACCTCGAGCAAGGCGCGATCATGTTGAGCCAGGATGCTGCGCGCACGGCTCAGGAACACCTCACCGGCGCTTGTCAGTGTCATCTTGCGGCTGGTCCGCTGAAACAGCGCGGCGCCAATCGTCCGCTCAAGCGATTGGATTTGGAGGCTCAAGGGCGGTTGCGACATGTTCAGGCGCTTGGCCGCGCGGGTAAAGTTCAGCTCCTCGGCCAAGATGACGAAGCATTGCAGCTGGCGTATTCTCATATCAAAACCATATGGATCGGCTGAAAAACAATATTAGACAGGAATAGAGATTCACCCAACACTCCTTGGCACTCAAAAGCGGCGCCTGAACGCTGCGTCTGTCAGGGAGAAATCGACATGCCAAGCTGGTCTCGGTCATTGTTCGGGCAGGTCTGCCTTGCCCTTGTCCTGGGGGTGCTTGCAGGCACCATGGCGCCCGACTTTGCCGCCGGAATGAAACCGCTGGGCGACGGCTTCATCAAGCTGATCAAGATGCTGATCCCCGCCATCGTCTTCTGTGTGGTCGTCCATGGCATTGCAGGCGCGGGCGACATCAAGAAGGTCGGTCGCGTCGGGGTTCGGGCGATCATCTACTTCGAGGTGATCACGACCGCAGCCTTGGTCCTGGGCATTGTGCTGGCTTATGTCTTCCAGCCCGGCGCGGGCATGAATATCGACACCAGCACGCTGGATGCCTCGGCTCTGTCAACCTATGTGGATCGCGCGAACGAGGTCAGCCAGGGCGGCATGGTCGACTTCCTGATGAAGCTGATCCCGACCACAGTGTTCAGCGGCTTCGCGACCGGTGACGTGCTTCAAGTGCTGATCGTGGCGATCCTGGCGGGCTGCGCGCTGTCGCTGATGGGCGAGCGCGCCAAGCCGCTGCTGACCGTTATCGAGCTTGCGGGCGAGATGGCCTTCAAGATCATGTCCTTCATCGTGCGTCTGGCCCCCTTCGGCGTCTTCGGCGCAATCTCCTATACAGTGGGGACCTACGGTATAGGATCGCTGGCACAGCTGGGCTATCTGGTGATGCTGTTCTATGTCGCCGTTGCGCTGTTCGTCTTTGGCGTTCTGGGGCTGGTGATGCGCCTGTCGGGCTTCAGCATCATCAAGCTGATCCGCTATCTTCGCACCGAGGCCGGGATCGTCGCGGGCACCACCAGCAGCGACAGCGTTCTGCCTCAGACCATGCGGAAGCTTGAACATCTGGGCATCAAGGACACCACCGTGGGCCTGGTTGTGCCGACGGGCTATTCCTTCAACCTCGATGCATTCTCCATCTACCTGACGCTGGCGGCTCTGTTTATCGCGCAGGCCACCAACACCGATCTAGCCTTTCTTGATCTGCTGACGATCCTGGCGGTGGCCTTGGTGACATCGAAGGGCGCCCACGGCGTGCCGGGATCGGCCATCGTGATCCTTGCGGCGACGCTGACAGCGGTCCCCGCTATTCCGGCGATCGGGCTGGTGCTGGTCCTGTCGGTCGACTGGTTCATGGGTATCGCCCGCGCACTGGGCAACTACCTGGGCAACTGTGTCGCAACCGTAGCTGTCGCATCGTGGGTCGGTGACATTGACCGGGACCGCGCCCACCGCGTCCTGAACGGAGAGGACGTGGACAGCCTCGACGTCCTCGAAGAGCCGGCACCGTTGGGCGTCGCGCCGGGACAGGTGGCGCATGGATAATCCTGCAGTCAACACCAGGAGTCAGGACATGAAGGACCTCCCCCCTGCCGGCGCGCCCACGGGTGACATCGCCGAAACCCGCCGTCCCGAGCCGCAGCCTGCGCCCTATGCCGGTCCCGTGGCGGGCCTGCCGCCGCAGACCGGCCTGACCACCGACACGGCCGTCTTCACCGAGGCCTATGCGGTGATCCCCCGCAGCGTGATGCGCGACATCGTCACCTCCTACCTGCCCGGCTGGACCGGCATGCGGATGTGGATGATCGCGCGCCCCCTGTCCGGCTTTGCCGAGACCTTCAGCCAGTACATCGTCGAACTGGCCGAAAACGGCGGCTCGGACAATCCCGACGACGATCCCGAAATCCAGCACGCCCTGTTCGTCACGGGGGGCGAGCTGTCCGTGACCATCGACGGCACCGAACACCGGCTGGCCCCCGGCGGCTTTGCCTATGTGCCCCCCGGCACGGCCTGGTCGGTCAGCAACGCCGCGCCCGGCAACACCGGGTTCCACTGGTGGCGCAAGCGCTGGCAGCCGGTGGAGGGCGTCAGCCGCCCCGATCCGATCGTCGCGCAGGAACAGGACATCGCCCCCTCGATGATGCCCGACACCGACGGGGCCTGGGGCACCACGCGCTTCATGGACCCGGCCGACCTGCGCCACGACATGCACATCACCGTGGTGACCTTCAAGCCGGGCGGCTCGATCCCCTTCGCCGAAACCCACGTGATGGAGCACGGGCTCTTCGTGCTGGAAGGCAAGGCCGTCTACCGCCTGAACCGGGACTGGGTCGAGGTCGGACCCGGCGACTACATGTGGCTGCGCGCCTTCTGCCCGCAGGCCTGCTATGCGGGCGGGCCGGGGCCGTTCCGCTATCTGCTCTACAAGGACGTGAACCGCCACGCGCCCTTGTGGCAGAACAGGTAATCTGCCCCGCCCACGCTGGGGATTACCTCCAAGATTAGCTTGGCGATCGGTTCGCCCGGAACCGATCAGCCCATAGTGGCGAGGAAGCCATGCCCAAGGTCATGCTTTGTGTCATTGCCGCGGGTGATGATTGACATGGACCTTCTGCTTTGAACGCATCCCATTTGCAGCGCTTAGGCTCCGCGCCATTTGGGTCTCTCAAGCGCCTTTTCGTATGCGATGGGCATTGTCGCGCAAAATCGCCGGTTACAGGCTAAAAATT
The DNA here is from genome assembly GCF_026913015.1 of Paracoccus benzoatiresistens. GTDB lineage: Bacteria > Pseudomonadota > Alphaproteobacteria > Rhodobacterales > Rhodobacteraceae > Paracoccus > Paracoccus benzoatiresistens. Next base: position 5,655 of record NZ_JAPTYD010000069.1, on the reverse strand, counting down.
GGGGTGCGCACCTAGGTGCGCAGGTTTGCACATCTCGTTGCACTCGATACTTGCGGGCAATCCCAAAATAGTCGGCCCTCACCCCTAATCGATCAGCCCGACACGTGGGGGAGGGATTCGTCCCCGAGCGACACCTCGGCCATAGGAACTCGTCCCCGTCCTGACCGCACAGCCACCCAACCGCCCGTGCTGGCCATTCCGGCGGGATATCGACCGACCAGTCAGGCTGGCTGACAGAGTTGACCCCGCTCTTTCGGATGCTGTCCTGCATGTCCCTCGCCACTGTTCTGGGCGACAGGCTGATGGCGCGGATGCTGTCGCTTCGTGCCTCGTGATCCAGCGCTCGGATCGGCGAAGGCACCCAGAAGCAGCGCCGATGCCGCAGCTCGACCCGGTGACGAGAACCACCTCGCCCTCAAGCTTGGCCATCCTATCCTCCCTGGAATGCACGTGGAATCGACACCGACCTGCGGATCTTCGTGTCTACACCAATTCGACCTTGATCCTGTCCAGGGGCAGTCCGTCAAAGATGACCTGCCACGTCTCGCCGGGGCTCACAGGCAGCGCCTGCGTCAGGGTGCCGGTTGTGACGACATCGCCCTCCTGCATCGGCGCCGCGTCGGGCATGCGTGCAAGCAGATCGGCCAGATGACCCAGTGCCGCAAGAGGGCCGCCACCCAGGACATTTCGAGCACGGCCCTTGTCAGCCACGACATCATCCCGGAAAAGCGTCGTTTCAAAGCTGGATAGGCCCACGACCCAGTCTCTTCGATCGGCAGGTGACAGCTCCAGCATCGGTCCGTGCAGGAAGGCGCCATGTAGGCCGAAGGCCGCAACGGTATCCGCTGCCTCGAACTTCCAACCCGCAAAGATCGATTGCACCATCTCGAACCCCGCGCAAACGCCGGATATGCAGGCGATCAGTTCCTCAGGCGCCATTCCCGGCAGGGGCGCGGCCGACAGGCGGAACGCAATCTCGGGCTCGATACGCGGTTCCATGAGCATGGCCGTTTCGAACGGCGCTCCGAGCGGGCGCACCGTGCTGTCATACATCGGCCCGAAAACCGGGGCGGAGACATTGAACCGCTTCCACATGGTCATGTTCGTGAAACCGATCTTCCGCCCTATGGGACGCTCACCACGCCGCGCGCGGGCGGTTTCGATCAAGGTGCTCAGGCGATAGGCGCGGTCCATCGCCAATCCGCCCGGCCTTGATGTCAAGAGAGGGATCTGACGGCGCTCGAACAGCGCGCCAAGGATCTCGTGGGCAAGATCGGCATCATCTGGCATGGTGTTGGTCCTGTTTGGTCATCCGCCAGTCTGGATCACAGGCGCGCATGTTGTGCAAGTTGGGTGACCGGGGCTAGTCCGCGGGTCTCGGATGCCGTGCCAGGTAGCCTCCATCGCGTACCGTTGCACTTGGCCCAGCGATCGGCGTCGGAGTAGCTGGACGTAGGTCGCGCCATCCGCACCAGCCGCAGGGAATACCAAGCTTTTGGATAAAAAAAACCGGTTCTACGCGTCAGAACATACTGGTCTTATGATCCTTCCTGTAGATCAACAGCTCGATTGCGCTGCGACCCGATGAGCCATAGTCCTAGACCTCCACTCTGGATCGCGATGGTCGGATGGATGAGACTTGCAGGGAAGGAAAACGCCATACAGTTCCAGCGCACCATCGGCATCGACTATTCAGGAGCGGAGACGGCAGACTCCAGTCTCAAGGGCCTGCGGGTCTACAAGGCCGAAGGCGGTGACCCTGCTATGGAGATCGCCCCGCCGCGAGGTCCAAAGCGCTACTGGACGCGCCGGGGACTTTCCACATGGCTGATCGAGCGCCTGGCGGAACCCGTCCCCACGATCGTCGGCATCGACCACGCCTTCTCCTTCCCCGAGGCCTACTTTGAAGAAAACGCCCTGCCCCGCGACTGGGATGTTTTTCTCGACGACTTCCACCATCACTGGCCCACGGACGCACCCAGCCTCTACGTCGACTTCCTGAGGCATCAAAGGGATGCGGCAGCGGCGCTGGCCGCCCGCCGCACGGGTCAGAGGCGCTGGCGCCGCAAGGTGGAGGAACTAGCCCGAGCAAAGTCGGTGTTTCATTTCGACGTCACGGGCCAGGTTGCCAAGTCGACCCATGCTGGCCTGCCCTTCTTGCGCCGCATCCGCCGTGCCCTGCCGAAACTGCACGTCTGACCCTTTGACGGGTGAGAGATACCTGAAAACAGTTCGGCGCTGGTAGAGGCCTATCCCCGCCTCTACAGTGCCGCCTATGCTATCGAGGATCGAACACCTGATCAGCATGATGCGTTTGCAACCGCAGCCTGGCTACGCGATGCAGATGCGGACGGGAGGTTGACGGCAGCTTTGACTCCGGTACTGAGGGAGCCCACTGCCCGCCTCGCCCGGCACGAAGGCTGGATCCTTGGCGTGATGTCCGATCAACCACCTGCCTCGAAATCAGTGGCGGACAAAGTGGCCGGGCCTCGACGCTCTCGCTTACCCAAGGGAACCACAACACCCGGCTATTGCAATCCAAACGGCCAAGTGGTGATTGCTCCAACTGGACGCGCTGGGACGGACCACAACCAGCAGGTTTATCAGCTCTGCTGCGGGCATTGCGGTCTGAATTACCGAGCAAACGGTTCCGACATCCACGCGCGCAAGTGTCCGTCTTGTGGCGGCGGCAGGCCTGGGCTGGTGATTTGACAGACCGGCCCTTACCGGCCGGTCAGGCACGACTCACACCGCTAGGCCGCATTTCTTAAAGCTGCCTTTCGGACGTGACGCAGCGAGATTCACGCCGGCATGGTAGCACTGCGGACAAAGCTGCCGCTCCGGTGTTGATGCCTTGGGGATGTTCCCACAGCCCGGGTGAAACACAGATGACGATGACGCACCAAGATGAACCGAACGGCCGGAAAAGGATTGGCCGGATCGTCGCGAACACCACGCATTCGATGACTGCGGCCATAGAGCCCGGGGATGGCCTCATGCAACCACTCATTCAGCCATCTGCTGGGGGACGCATCGGCGTCATCTCCGACACACACGGTCTGCTCCGCCCCGAGGCGCTGGAGGCTCTCGAAGGGGTCGACCTGATCCTGCACGCGGGCGATATCGGCGATCCCAACCATCTTGACGCGCTGGCGCACATCGCCCCGGTGACGGCAATCCGCGGCAACATCGACCGCGGCCATTGGGCCGAGGCCCTGCCCGAAACGGTGAGCCTCACGATCGGAAGCCTGCGGATCCACATGATCCATGACCGCAAGGCCTTGCGGGCTGATCCTGGAGTCGAGGGGTGGAACGTCGTGATCTCGGGCCACTCCCACAAGCCCGGCATCGGTGAAACCAGGGGCACACTCTGGCTGAACCCCGGCGCAGCCGGCCCCCGGCGCTTCCGCCTGCCGATCACGCTGGGCTTCCTTTGGGAAGAGGCCGGCCGCCCCCGCGCCATGATCCACCCCTTGCCTGTCTGACTGCTTCCGCTTGGACATGGCCACCTGAACCGTCCCAGGTCTGCCGGAGGCTGGCTGTCGTTGGAGGGAAGATCTCGAAGTGCGCGACGGATTGATGTCGGCTGCGCAGCACGACGGCGGGGGTCAATGACCGCAATGGGCTCGGAGCCTTCATCTAAGTGCTCTGCTCAAGGCTGTTGGCTCCGACCCGATACCCTGCTTCGATCGGGGATCTTATGTCAGGTGGTGAACACCAGCGTTCTTTGCAGAGCAGGTAGTCCGCCAAACCTCTGTGCATTAATCCAGCCCAGCGCCCTTGATCGGGTAGCTGATCCCAGCCTCAACCAGAACCTGGAATAGCCTGCCCTCTACGACAAAGGGATTCACGGAGCCTCACCCACTCCCCATAATCGACTGGATATGGTCTGTAGGGATACACAAGTCTGCAGTGCCCTCGTGCGGCCATCGATCTTGCCGACTTCGTTGTCTGGTCGAGCGCGAGGAACGCTGTCTCCGTCCCGAATGTGCCGGTCAGTTGCCAGTTGCGATAACCCTTCGGCCAGTTCCTCTTCGAAGATTGCCTCGACAACGGCACCGACGCTCGTCCGCAGGCGGTTCTCGGTTGGATCATACGCCGCCTGCATCACGCAGTAGCAAGGACGTTAAGCTGTCGGTATCCTGGTTCATGGCGTGACCTCCCTGCGGTTGCCGCCAGTAGTGCGGGTGAAACTTCCCTCGGAGATTGCGCGGCATTCCGATTTCTACCCCTTCCGAGACCCAACTGGTGGAGTTGCCTATGACTGGACAGATCTTCATCGAGGCAAGTGACGTCGAACTTCTGGGCCTGCCGTCCGGAGCGACGCATCTCTACCTCGTCTTTCGCGACAGCAATGGTGAGGAGTATGTGATCCGCTCCGGGCCGGAGCGGCCGTATCTTCCCTGGTTCGGTGACATGAAGGTCGAGACCAACGTGCCCATCGCCGACTCTGCCGATGACCGCGACGGCGAAACGCCCGCTCAGCGGTCCAGCACGCCGCTCGACTTCCCGGGGCTGACCGATGACCAGGCCTGGGCGATCATGGTCAAGTATGCGGGCATGATCGACAGGTCCGACAACAACTACGAGGTCTTTGGCGAGAACTCGAACGCCTTTGTCGGGGCGATGCTGGCCGCAGCCGGGGGCGATCCCCTGGCGATGCTGCCAACCGGCATCAGCCGCAGCGAGGCAGTGGGGATCGCGAATTACGACGATCTGATGGAGGATGTGCCGCCACCCGCCGACGGTATCGTGCGCGGCACCCCGGCGGCTGACCGGATCACCGGTATCCAGATCGACGAGGTGTTCGTTGCTGGCGCGGGAAACGACACCGTTCGGGGCGGGCGCGGCAACGATCAGATCAATGGCGGCCTGGGCAACGATCTGCTGTTCGGTGAAGTGGGCAGCGACACCCTGAATGGCGCAGCGGGGGCGGACAAGCTTCATGGCATGCTCGGGAACGACCTCTTGCGCGGCGATACCGGCGCGGATCTTCTGGACGGGGGCATGGGGCGCAATACGCTTTGGGGCGGGGCCGACGCAGACGTGTTTCACTTCACCCAACCTACCATCACCCGCATCGGGGACTTCGAAGACGGAGTTGATCAGCTTCGCATCCAGACACCGCCTGCCGTGAGCTATGAGGATCTCGTGATCACCAGCTTCGGGACGTCGGACCAGCATACCCGCATCACCTGGGAAAACATCGTGATCGACTTGCTGAACCTTGATCAGGCGCTGATCGACGCGCAGGACATAAACCTGCTTGTGGCGTGAAGGCCGACCACATGATTTCCTGCCCAGCGCCTGTGGAGACTGCAGGCTGCAATGGATTAGCGCAACAACGCTGCCTCCAACGACCATCAATGAAAGGGCATGGCTCGCAGAAATCCGTCAAGGATCCGGCTTGAAAGATCCGAATCTGACTGCACGGTCACGCATCAGCTTGGGCTCATTCTTCGGTCGCTTGAGAGCTGATGTCTGGGTTCCCCAAGCTGTGGTTGCGACTTGGAGATTGCCTTTCGTCAGTCATCCGCAGACCCCGGGACTGATCGAAAGGCATCCATTCCTTATGCAGCCGGTCGTGTCGCGAATGTGGTGGAAATTGCCGGGCAGCGGGCTCCGGGCATGTGACGTTGGCTCCAGTCAGGCCGC
>NZ_JAPTYD010000068.1 GCF_026913015.1 Paracoccus benzoatiresistens | reverse complement strand
TGTCCATCACCAGCTTGTCACGCGGCTGCTGTCGGATCGCCACGGCATCCAGGCCCGCGGCGGCTGCGCCTGTGCGGGCCCCTATGTCCACCGTCTGCTGGGCATCGGCGAGGCCGAGTCGGCCCGTCTGCGACAGGCGATTCTGGCGGGCAAAGAGCTTGAGAAACCGGGCTTTGTCCGCCTGAACCTGTCGCCCCTGATGAGCGACCGCAAGGTGCAGGTCGTGCTGGACAGCGTCTCCGAGCTTTCCCGCACTGCCCCCGAGCTTGCACACTATTACGAATGCGACGTAGAAACTGCAATCTTTACGCCAAGACAAAAACAAAGGGCGTGAAGAAGGGGCATACTACTTGGTCGTTCCAATCCTTCCGACCGAGCATGGTAAACTTTTCTTGACATGGTTTTCCGTTATGTCAACATCAACTCCGCAATGTCGGAGGAAGTTCGCCACGATGAAAGCTGACCGTCTATCGCCTTGGGCTACCTTGCCCCCCTTTGGGGGTCGGCGCCAGCCGTTTTTTGCCCTGGCAGGTCACAACGATGCTGGACAGTGCCACCGAGCACCTGTCCTGCAGCAGAACTGTAATCCGACAGAGGTGAGACAATGACAAGCCAGGGCCTGCATCAGCTGGAGGCGCGACTTGCACGCGACCTGGAGGATCTCTGCTATCCTCCAGCAAACTGGGTCCCAGGTCGGGATCATGCCGGCGAGGATGTGGCCGATGCCGTCATCGTCGGCGGCGGGATGTGTGGCCTGGTGGCTTGGTTCGCGTTATCGCGCGCCGGCATCCGCAATGTCCGCATCATCGACCGCAACCCGGCGGGGCAAGAGGGGCCGTGGGTCACCTATGCCAGAATGGAGACGCTGCGTTCGCCCAAAACCCTGACCGGGCCAGCATCGGGCCTGCCGTCGCTGACCTTTCAGGCCTGGTATCGGTCGCAGTTCGGGCAGGATGCTTGGAACGCCTTGGACAAGATTCCGCGGCCGATGTGGATGGACTATCTGTCCTGGTACCGCCGCGTCCTACAGATCCCTGTCGAGAACGGCGTAACGCTGGACCACGTCGAACCCGCGGATGGACTGCTACGGCTGCATTTGACGGGTGCGGCCCAAGCGTCGATCCTGACGCGCAAGCTGGTCATGGCTACCGGCCGCGACGGCACCGGCGCGCCCCAGATCCCCGATTTCGTGGATGGACTGGACTGCGCCCTCTGGGCCCATTCCTCGGACCCGATCGATTTCGCGGCGCTGAAGGGCAGGCGGGTCGCGGTGGTGGGCGTCGGGGCTTCGGCCATTGACAATGCGGCAGAGGCTCTCGAGGCAGGGGCGGCCGAGGTGCGTCACCTGATCCGCCGGGCCAGAATGCCCACCATCAACAAGTTCATGGGCATCGGAAGCTATGGGTTCACCTGCGGCTATGCGGGGATGACCGACGCCTGGAAATGGCGCTTCATGCGGTATTCCTTCGAAACCCAGACGCCGCCGCCGCGCGGATCGACGCTGCGGGTTAGCCGCCACGCGAACGCGCATTTCCACTTCGGCAAGGCCATCGCGTCGGTTCGCCAGGCGGGACAAGGGATGGCGGTCCATTTCACCGACGGGACACGGCTTGAGACCGACTTCCTGATCCTGGGCACCGGCTTCACCGTGGACCCGATGTCGCGGACCGAATTTGGAGAGGCCGCCTCGGATATCCTCTTGTGGCAGGATGTCTATACACCGCCCCCGGGCGAGGAATCGCGGGATCTGGGGCTGTTTCCCTATCTTGGTCCGGACTTCACCTTCCGGACCAAGCGGCCCGGATGCACTGACTGGCTGGGCCATGTCTACTGCTTCAACTATGGCTCGACCGTCAGCCTGGGCAAAACCAGCGGCGACATTCCGGCGGTATCGATCGGCGGCGAATGGCTGGGCCGGGAGATGGCCCGAAAGCTGTATCTGGAGGATATCGACCACCATTGGCAGGTACTGCAGGACTATGCCTCGCCCGAGTTGATGGGGGACGAATGGCAGGCCAGCGATCTGCCCGTTGCCTCGCTGTCCCATGCCGGTTGAAGGAGCCCGAGACATGAGCCTGACCACCAGCGTCACGGCCGCCGCCGCAATTGCCCCCGGATCGACGGTCGAGGCCGAAATCCTGAAGCGCCGCGACATCTTTGAGAAAACCCAGGCCGCCGAGGATGCCGTTTTGAGCCCGGCCGATCCGGGCGGTCTGACCCGCGACTTGCGCCACGCCCTTGCGGCCCGCATTGCCGCCCTTCATGGAGAGCACGCTGAAGCTACACGATACGCGGCTGGCGTTTCCGATGAGGTTTTCGCGGCCCTTGCCCGACCGGGTGTAGCGTCGGGCGACCCGCGTGTTGCCGCGATGCTGGTCTTTACCGACGCCGTCAGCACGAACCCGCGCGACATGGTGGCGGGCGACGTCGCAGCACTTCAGGGGGCCGGCATTTCGGATGCGGATATTGTCCGGCTGGCCGAACTGAACGCCTTCCTGGCTTATCAGCTTCGCCTGATCGCCGGGTTGCGCCTGATGGCGGAGGGGGCATAATGAAGGACGAGGTGATCCGCCGTTTTACGCGAACCGTGCCGGAGTGGCGGCCGCGCGTCGTGCCCGTGAAGCTTGCCGAAGCCACACAAGATCAGCTAGACGCGCTGCAGGTTACGCCATCGAATACCAAGGTTTCAGACTATGTGCTGGTGCTGGCTCACGACGTCGAAACCCTGAAGGTTCGCTCTCCGCTGTTCAACGCGATCATGTATGGCCAGGGCGGTCTGTCGCGGGCCGAGCGGGAACTGGGCGCTCTGGCGGCGTCCGTGGTGAACCACTGCATCTATTGCGCAGCCGTGCATGCCGACCGCCATGCGCAATTGTCCAAGGACACGGCCGTCACCGACAAGCTGTTCACGATGGGCGAGAAGGCCGATCTGGAGCCGCGCGATCGCGCGATCCTCGATTTTGGCATGAAGCTGGCGCGGACCCCGCAGCAGGCCACGGCAACCGATGTGGCGGCCTTGCGCGAGGCAGGGCTGGACGAGGGCGAGATCCTGGATCTGGTGCTGTCATCAGCGTTGTTCGGCTGGGCTAACCGGCTGATGCACATTCTGGGTGATCCGGTCCGTAAGACCGGCTGACAACGATCAAAGGGAAAGGCGAGACATGGCTGTGACGGGCGAAAGACTAACCGTGGGAATTGCAGGCGCCGGGGCCGTCGCCTTTGCTACCGCGGCCTTCCTGGAAAACGAAGGTCATCACGCGATCCTCTGGTCGCCCTCGGGGAAAAGCACAGCCCGTCTGGCCGCCGGAGAAATGCTGACTGCCAAGGGCGCGCTTGAAGGCCAGTTTGCTCCCGGCATTGCCCCCACGGCGCAGGATCTGGTCGCGGCATCCGACGTCGTCCTGCTGGCCTTACCCGGATATGGCCACAAGGCAGTTCTGGACGCCATTGCCCCCCATCTGCGTGAAGACCAGCCGGTCATCATCAGCTCTCATGCCTCATTTGGGGCGCTCTACCTGCTGGACAAGCTGGCCGCCCGCGGCGTCAGAGTGCCGGTGACGGTCTGGGGCACGACGCTGGCAACCGCTCGCCAGCCGGACTTAGCGACGGTTTCGGTCAATACCATCCGATCCAAGATAGACTGCGCGACAGTGCCCGTCTTGCAGGCCGAGCAGGGGCTGGCGCTTTGCCGCCGCCTGTTCGGAGACCGGTTCGTGCCGCGCGACGACCTGCTGGCCATTGCGCTTTCGAACCTCAACCCGCAGAACCACATGGGCATCGCACTGTGCAACATGACCCGGATGGAGCATGGCGAGACCTGGAGCCAGGGCGGCAACGTCACTCCCAATGTCGGCCGCCTCATGGAGGCTTTGGACGCGGAGCGGGTGGCCATAGCCACCGCCCTGGGCCTGAAGGTCCGCACCATCTTCGAACATTATCATCTGTCCTATCATGTTCCTATCGCCTCGATCGCCGAGATGAACGCGGAACTTCATGAAAAGGGCATCGGCGGGCAGGGTCCCGCCACCGCCGACAGTCGCTATGTAACTGAGGATGTGCCCTATGGTCTGGCCGTCACTGCGGCACTCGGGCGGATGGCTGGACGTCCGGCGGTGCTGCACCAAGCTGGAGTAGATCTATTCTCTGCCATGTATGGTCGTGACTTTCTGGCCGAGAACGAGCTTCTGGCTGCGATAGACCTGGAACGCCTGACGTTGCAAGACCTTCGCCAAGCCTGTCAGGATGGTAAAATCCCTGCAAGTGACAAGGTGGGCGCCTGAACCCGCCGTAGAAGATCCTAGCCCAGCCTGACCCAACAGAGAGTGAGGATATCACGATGACCAAGTTTCACCTTAACCGCCGCCGCTTTCTGCATGGCACTGCCCTCGGCGCGGCAGCCCTAGCAAGTCCCGCCTATCTGCGCCAAGGCCTTGCACAGACAGGGGGCGAACTGAATATTTGGACCTACAACAACTTCGTTCCAGACGACTTCAAGTCGCAGTTCGAATCCGATACCGGGATCAAGGTGAACATCCGGCTGGTTGATGACCAGGGTAAGCAGTTCAACCTGCTGGCGGCCGAACAGCCGAAACCCACTGTGGACATCCTGACCGTCGCGGGACACCGCTATCTGCAGTTCATCGATTCCGATCTACTGGCACCGATCGACACGGGGCGCCTGACCAATTGGGGCAATATCAATCCCATCTTCTCGGAAAGCGACTGGGGCACGATCCGCGACAATAAATGGGGCGTGCCGATCCTTTCGGGAGCCGAGGTTCTGGCCTACAACACAGAGGTCGTCAGCCCGGAGGAGGCCCAGACCTGGGATACGCTCTTCTCGGACAAGTACAGCCAGCAAACAGCCTATATCCTGCAGGACATGATGTCCGTGCTCATGTTGGCGCGTGGCTATGACGGCAACATGATCGAGTACCTGAACGACGAGACCGAAGCTCAGCGGATCGTCACCGAGATCCGCGATTACCTGATTGAGCAGAAGCCGAAGGTCCGCAAGTATTACGATGGCGGCGCCGAGGTGCAGCAGATGTTCGTCAACCAGGACATCATGTTGGCTCATGCTTGGAACGGTCCGATCGCCACGCTGATTACCGATGGCTTCCCGGTGGCGATGACCATCCCGAAGGAAGGCAGCTATGGCTTCGTCTACACGCTGAACGTCGCCAAGGGCGCGCCGAACGCGGACAACGCCTATCTGTTCCTGAACGCCCTGCTTGCGAGCCCTGAGATTGGCGCAAACCTCAGCCGCAGCTCGGGCTTTATCTCGACCTTTAAGGACGTCGAGCAGCACCTGACCGATATCGAGCGCAAGGCCACCTCGTTCCCCGAGGAGCAACTGGCTGGGCTGCAATTCTTCCGCGCCGAGGCTAACGAGATGAAGTACCGCTTCATGGACCCGGCCGTCGAACAGATCAAGGCTGCCTGATCGCCCGCAGGGGCGCCGGCTTGGCGCCCCTGTCATCTGCACCGTTCTGACCCGCCGGTCAGGCCAAGCATGGGCTTCGCCTCACATGACCTACACCACCGAAACCGGCACCGCCGGCAAGACCGATCGCACAGGGTTCTGGGGGCGGCTCAGCACCTTCGGACCTTATGTCGCGCTGACTGACATCCTTCTGTCATCACCCCGACGGCAGTTCTGGTTCCTGTTGGCCATTCCGATTCTCTGGGTTTTCATCACCCACCTTGGGCCGATCCTGCAGATGCTGAATGTCAGCCTGCTGAGCAGCTACCCCCCCAGTCCCAACAAGGTGTCCGTCTATACGTTGGAGAACTATCGAAAGTTCTGGTCCGACAGCATCTTCATCACGCCCTTCATCCGGACGTTGGTCTTCTCCTCAGTGCTGACGCTGACCACGCTGATTATCATGTATCCGGTCGCCTATTTCCTCGCCCGGCACGTGCGACGCGACCGCCAGATCCTGTTCCTGATGCTGCTGCTGATTCCCTTCTGGGTGGGCGAGGTGGTACGGATCTTTGCAATGATGATCCTTCTGGGCAACAATGGCGCGCTGAACATCCTGCTACAATGGCTGGGCCTGACGGAACGTCCAATCCCCTTCATGTACACGGGCTTTTCGCTGAGCGCGGGAATCATCTACCTGACCGCGCTCTACATGCTGATGCCGCTTTATTCTGCGCTCGAGAAGATCCCAGCAAGCTATTCCGAGGCTGCGGCCGACCTGGGCGCGGGACCCTGGACGCGCTTTCGCCGCATCACCCTGCCGCTGTCGCTGGAAGGGATCGCCTCGGGCTGTACGCTGGTCTTCCTGATCTCAACCGGGATGTATGCGACGCCCGTCCTTCTTGGCGGTCCCAGCACCACGCTTTTCTCCGAGGTCATCGCGGGGTTCTTCCATGTCGCGGGCGACCAGTGGCCGGTGGGCGCGGCGTTTTCCTGCATCATGCTGCTGACCGCCCTGGCGCTGTCGGGCGGGTTCAACAAGCTGATGGGCTTTCTGGCCGGGAGGGTAAGCAAATGACCCGCAACACGCGCATCCTGATGCAATGCATCTATTGGGCCTTCGTCATCTACCTTCTGGTGCCGTTGTTCCTGATGATGCTGATGGGGTTCAAAGATTCCAAGTTCATCGGCTTTCCCATCAAATCGTGGACGCTGGACTGGTACATGACGGTCTTTGCCGACACCGCTGTGCTGCAAGCCTTTGCCTATTCCATGGTGATCGCCGTCGTCTCGACCCTGATCGCTCTAACGATGGGCACATGGATCGCCGTCGCGCTGACCGGGCGCAGCTTCTGGGGCCGGGCCATTATCCTGGGCCTGACACTCCTGCCAGCGATCATTCCCGGTGTCATCTCGGCCATCGCCTTCCGCATTGCCGCCCGCGTCGTCGGGATGGAGCCGGGCATGTGGGCCATCATTTGGTCGCATGCGATCCACAACGTGCCATTTGTCGTCCTGGTCGTGATGGCGCGCTTGTCCACCATGCCCAAGAGCTATGCCGAAGCCGCGCGCGACTTGGGGGCGGATCCCATCATCGCCTTCTTCCGCGTTTCTCTGCCCTATCTGACGCCTGCCATGATTGGCGGGGGCGTCTTCTGCATGCTGCTGAGCTTCGACGATTTCGTCCGCTCATTCTTCCTGGGCGGGTACGAACCGACGCTACCGGTCCTGATTTTCGCCAAGCTTCGCTCTGGCATGTCGCCAGAGATCAACGCCATTTCCACCATCGTCCTGGTGCTGACCGCCCTTCTCGGCCTCTGGGCAGAGCGGTCGATGCGCGGACTGTCCAAGAGGGCTTCACATGACTGACGCAAGGGACCCGATCGTCCGCATCGAGGGCGTGACGAAGGCGTTCGGAAGCTTCACCGCACTGCACGAGATGAACCTGTCCATCGCCAGCGGCGAGTTCGTGACCTTCCTCGGCCCTTCGGGCTGCGGCAAGTCCACCACGCTGCGGATCCTAGGAGGGTTCGAGACGCCCAATACCGGCCGGGTGATCCTAGACGGGCAGGACGTAACGGCGCTGCCACCGAACAAGCGCAACGTGAACATGGTCTTTCAGGATTATGCGCTGTTTCCCAACATGACCGTCCGGCGCAACATCGCCTTCGGCCTGGAACTGAAGGGGATGGGCAAAGCGGCCATTGCGGCTCGGATAAGCGAACTGGCATCGTTTCTGGAACTGACCGCCTATCTGGACCGCCGGCCCGACCAGCTGTCGGGTGGCCAGCGGCAGCGCGTAGCCTTGGCCCGCGCACTGGCACCCGATCCCGCGCTTCTGCTTCTGGACGAACCCCTAGGCGCCCTCGACGCCAAGCTGCGCGGTCAGGTTCAGGTCGAATTGAAAGCCATCCAGCGGCGAACCAATAAGACCTTCTTCTTTGTCACCCACGATCAAGAAGAGGCGCTGACTATGTCGGATCGGATCGTCGTGATGAACAAGGGCCGGATCGAACAGGACGGCACACCTGAGGATTTGTATTTTCGTCCCGCCAGCCGCTTCGTGGCCGAATTCATTGGTGAGACGAACCTGCTCACTGGACAGGCAATTGGCAGGGACCAAGACGTCACAGGCTTCGACTGGCAGGGCAACCGGCTGCGCGCCATCGCCTCTCCGGGGGTGGGAGCAACGGCCACGACCGCCTCGCTGCGGCCCGAGCGCGTGCAGGTTGCCCAGGAACGGCCCGGCACCGACAACGCGGTCCAGGGCCGAGTCGTCAATCGGCTGTTCAAAGGTCACCGGATGCTGCTCGATGTTGCGGTCGGCAATACGGTGATCCAAGCCTATACCGATACGGACCGAGGCCGTGCCATCGAAGACGGGCCAGTCTGGTTGGGCTGGAACGCCAACAGCCTGACATTGCTGGCCGACTGAGCCTGACCACGAAACCGGGGGACTACTGCTTCGTCCCCCGCCAGGAACCAAAATGCAGGATATCACGCATCGCAGGGTTCTGAACATTGCCCTGCCCATTCTCGTGTCCAATGCCACAATTCCACTGCTGGGGCTGGTCGATACCGCCGTTGTGGGCCAGATGGGGGCCGCAGCACCCATCGGGGCCGTAGGCTTGGGCGGGATCATCCTGTCCACCGTCTACATGCTGTTCACCTTCTTAAGAATGGGAACCTCGGGGCTGACGGCGCAGGCCCATGGGCGGGGCAGCCCGCGCGAAACGGCTCTGGTGCTGCACCGCGCGTTGCTGATCGCGGCCTTGGGAGGGGCGGGGCTGATCCTTCTGCACCTGCCGATCCTCACGGGCGCTTTTGCGCTGTCGCCCGCCTCAGCCGAGGTCGAGGATCTGGCACAAAGCTATGTTTCGATCCGCATCTGGGGGGCGCCTGCCACCATCGCCGTCTATGCCATCACAGGCTGGCTGATTGCCTTGGAGCGGGCGCGGTCGGTGCTGATGCTGCAATTGTGGATCAACCTGATCAATATTGGGTTGGACGTGCTGTTCGTGATTGTCCTGGGCCTGGGCGTGCCGGGCGTGGCAACCGCGACGCTGATCGGCGAATGGTCCGGGCTGGTTCTGGCGCTGTGGCTGTGCCGCGACGCCTTCCGGCCCGCTCTGCGATCAGGCTGGGCCGAGATTTCAGAGCGCGTCGCGCTGAAACACACCATGGCGATGAACGCCGACCTGGTGCTGCGCTCGCTGCTGCTGCAGGCCAGCTACACGTCCTTTGTGTTCATGTCGGCAGGGCAGGGCGATGTGAGCTTAGCCGCCAACCAGGTGCTGCTGCAGTTCCTACACCTCTTTTCCTACATGCTGGACGCCTTCGCCTTTTCGGCCGAGGCCCTGGTGGGCCAGGCAGTCGGCGCCAGAAAGGTCAGGGCGCTGCGCCGCGCGGCAGTGCTGTCGGGCAAATGGGCCTTCGGAGGTAGCCTGCTGTTGGCCGCCGCCGCTATTTTGGGCGGTGCGCAGATGATCGCGCTGATGACTACCTCGCCCGAGGTGCAGGCGGAGGCTGAGCTATACCTCATATGGGTGTGGATCATGCCGCTGGCCAGCTTCGGCAGCTTCATCTTCGACGGCATCTTCATCGGCGCCACCCTGTCGCGGCAGATGCGCAACGTCATGTTTCTGTCGCTGATGCTGTATCTTGGCACGATCCTTGCCACCTTGCCGATCCTCGGCAATCACGCGCTTTGGCTCGGTTTGGTGGTGATGAGCATGGCGCGCACCGTGCTGATGGCGCACAGCTATCCGCGGGTCGAGGACAAGGCCCGCGTCATGCTCTAAGAGTGTCGTGGAGCCCTCAGCTGTTCTGGACGATCAGAATGGCGCGGGCGGGCCCGTCGACAGCCTCAACTCGGTGCGGCCGGTCCGCGAAATAACGGGCGGTGTCACCCACATTTAGACGTTGGCTTTCGTCGCCTGACGTAACCTCGATGCAGCCGTTCAGAAGCGTTAGATGTTCGCGGCATCCCGGCCCATGCGGATCGCTGATCAGCTTGCCCCCTTCGCCAAAGGTCACGTCATAAACCTCGTGTACCCCCACAGCCTCGGCGGGCGACAGGATGCGAATGCTGACGCCTTGCCCTCGACCACCGATAACTGGCGCAGCCTCCGCCCGGATGACCTCGATTACAGGGTTCTTGCGAGCGTCCAGAAGGCCCGCGAAATCGACCTGCAGCGCCTGCGTCAGGTTCCAAAGTGTTGCAACCGTGGGACTGGACTCGCCTCGCTCGATCTGGCTGACCATCGACCGGCTGACGCCTGACAACCGGGCAACCGCATCGAGACTGAGACCCTTTGCCGTCCGTGCGTCTTTCAGTGAAGCTGCAAGGCGATCGTGAATTTCAGAACGCAGGGTCATGGATCATCCCGAAAAGAAGAAAAAGCTTTTGCAACAGGCGTTCACCAAGGTCGAACGTGACGCAATATCGCCAAGCTGACAACTGCATCCATGAACATGGTCATCATAATATGAGAGGCACGAGAAGCTTCTGCCACCATGCTTCATTGTTGGAGCACCGCTTTGCCGTTCCATAACACCCGTTAGGCGCCGAAGCGGTTGTAGGCGCAGAGTAGAACTGTCGTGAACTGGCAAAGTTGATTTGTCGCCCTTGCCCTGCTGCCGGAGCCTTGCGCGCAGGATGTGACACAAGGGCATTGGCATGGGACTTCTCCTGATGAGCGAACGCGAGCTTCAGCGGATCGAGGTTTTGGCGCAGGTCCTGGACGGCAGCTTGCGGTCAGCGACAGCTGCCAGTCTGCTTGGCCTCAGTCAGCGGCAGGTGCAACGCCTGCTCGGCAAGGTGCGGGACGAAGGCGCCATGGCGGTGCGCCACAAGCTGCGCGGCCGACCCTCGAACAACCGCATCAGCGCTCTCAAGCGCGATTACATCCTGTCCCTGATCCGCAGCGATTATCCTGATTTCGGACCGACGCTGGCGGCTGAGAAGCTGGCCGAGCGGCATGGCATCCGCATCTCGTCGGAGAGCCTGCGGCAATGGATGATGGCGGCCGGGCTTTGGCACAGCCGAGCGCAGCGGCACCGTGTTCACCAGCCACGGCTGCGCCGGCAGGCTTTTGGCGAGTTGATCCAGATCGATGGCTCGGATCATCGCTGGTTTGAGGATCGCGGTCCGGCCTGCACGCTGCTGGTGTTCGTTGATGATGCCACCGGAAAGCTGATGCAGATGCGCTTTGTCCCTTCGGAGACCACCGAAGCTTACTTCGGAGCCTTGGAGGGCTACTTGATGGAGCACGGCCGCCCCGTCGCGTTCTACTCCGACAAGCACAGCATCTTTCGCATCAACCGTCCCGAGGTCCGCAACGGACATGCCATGACGCAGTTCGGCCGGGCCCTGGCGGAACTGAACATCGAGATCCTGTGTGCCAATTCCTCGCAGGCGACGGATGAGATTGAATAGACCCTTTCGGTGTGTACGTGCTATTTTCTGCAATGCAGGCGACCACGGGGCAAAGGACGGGGTGTGAGGTTCAAACCCCGGCGCGTGGCCAGATCATTGACGTTCCTCGTTTGTGGCGCCTGCACCGCGATCCGGCCCTCGCTTTCGCCAGCCCTGGGTCAGGTGCCGATAGTCACACTCGGCCTGATCCGCAACGGCCTGATCGGCTTGTCGGCGTTCCGGGAGGTTGTACGCATAGGTGGCACCGCGTTGGCCGCGCCGTGCGGGTAGACCGGCAGCCAGTTCCAATGACCGCATCTTTCGAGTCATCAGCGCCGGCCGCACCCAGGTGTAGTCTTCGCCTTTTGTCAGCATGTGCCAAATCAGAACGGTCAGTTTCCGGGCCACTGCCACAACCGCAATGTGGGTGCCGCGGCGTGCGCGGATACGGTCGTAGAAGGCCCGCAAGGGACCTGGGACGCGAATGGCTTGCCACGCTGCTTCGACCAGGAGATGACGAGCGCCCGATGGCCCACGCTTGGTGATCCGGCCATGATACGCCGGCCCTTCGCCGGATTGTCGGACGCTTGGGTTCAATCCGAAGTAGGCGACCAGTTTGTCGGGGCTGTCAAAACGTTCAATCCGGCCGATGGCCGCCATCACGCCGACTGCCACAACCATGTCGATGCCGGGCGCAGTCATGATCCGCTTGACGTCCTTATCATCCAATGCGGCTCGGGCGATGTCCTTCTCGACGCCTTTCTGAGCCTCGGTCAAGCGGTCATACTCGTCGATGTGGCGCGCGATTGCCTCGCGTTCGTCGTCGGGCAGATACTGCGCCTTGAGCCAGGCTCGGCCCTTGATGCCAAAGAGATCCACATGGGGGCAGCGGGGGACGAGATGGGCGTGCAGGATGGATTGCACGATCCCTTTCAGACGGACCCGCTGTTTGACGAGCTGGCTCCGGCGTGTGACCTGGCGCCGTCGCGCCAGTGTGACCTCGTCCGGCACCCATACCTCCGGCAGAAAGCCTGCGGCGTAGAGCTGTGCCAAGACGCGGGCATCAATCTTGTCAGTCTTGGTCTTCGCTTTGGCGATCAGGTATACTTGCAGCGGATTGGCGACCCCCACGCGCGCGACATACGGCGTCAGGATTTCGACGAGTGCCGTGGCGTTCCCTGTCGCCTCGACAATCACGTGATCTGTTTTCTTCAGTGTCGCAGCGAAAGCGGCCAAGTGCTCGCGCGTCATCCCGATCCGCCCAAGACGCGTGAACTCCGCACCTTCAAGCGCCACCGCCTCCGCAAAGACCCGGTGAATGTCCAAACCGATGATCCTCATGCTTTCCTCCCCTTCTTGGAGCGAATGAGTCTTCATTCACGGGAGCGGCGGGCACGCGGCACCTACAGATCCGCGCTCGCAGCGCATCCGGGCGGGCCGCAGGGGCGACCACTTAAGGGCTCGGGGTCGCGGCCCATGCTTGTTGATCGGTCTGTCCGCACTCACGTGCTCCCGGCGCCCCAGAACCCGGATGGTCTCACCATAACGCCAATCCTGAAGATTCGGCAGGGTCTCGAGGCGCCACTCTCATCATGCCGGATAAGGGTCGCGTGGAGCGCGCCAACCGCACCCTGCAGGACCGCTTGGTCAAGGAACTGCGGCTGGCCGGCATCAGCGACATGGTGGCGGGCAATGCCTTTCTGCCGGGCTTCATGGCGCGCCACAACGAGCGCTTTGCCTGTCTTCCTGCCCGGTCTGATGATCTGCACCGGCCGCTGAATGTGCCGGCATCGCGGCTCCGCGAGATCCTCTGCATCCGCGATCAGCGCCGGCTCAGCGGCAACCTGGTGGTCCATTACGAGCGCAGGAAGTTCATTCTGAATGACAGCGCGCACGCCCGCAGCGCCATCGGTCAGTATGTCGAAACCTACGCCTTTGCAGATCGGCCGCTCGAGATCCGCTGGAAGGGCATGTTACTGCCCTACAGGGTGTTTGACCCCAGCCAGCAGCGGGTGACCCACGCCAGCATCACCGAGAACAAGCGGCTGGCCGAGGTGCTGTCCTACATCATGGTCCAGCAGCAGACCAACCCGCCGCAGGTCGGCCCTGTGGGCAAGCAGCGAGACTACTACACGCCGACCGGCAAGCGCGGTCGTGGTCGAAAGAGCTGGCTCAACAAACGCGCCGAACGACGCGCGGCAGAAGCTCAGGCTGCGCAGCTCCTGCAACCACCTGCACAATGACGATGGGCTCGAATAGCCCTCAGCCACGATAGCCGAAACCTGCAAACAGCGCGCTGTCGCCGGCCCCGTCCCTACGGCCCTTGTGCTGGAGAGCGGGCCGGGGCCGGCTTATCGCTCCAAGCCCCATGCGACATTTCTAAATGGTCCACGAGGCGACATTTTAACTTGGTGACAACAGCGGTACTCGGACGATTGGCAAAGATCGGTGAAGGAGAGGGCAGGGGGGATGGCGGAAATGATGCCGGCGAGACACACCGCCTAGCAGGCTATGCCGCCACCCTGAAGAATTTCTCGAAGAGAACACAGGCGCCTCCTAATCTCGATCTATCCGCCGCCGGTGCTGCCGGCCAACTGGGTGCCGGCCCTGCGCATGCGGGTGCCGGCATTTCCTTGTGGGCCATCAGTCGACGAAGCGCTTTTGCACCGTCGCAACGTTTTCTTGATCATCCTCTTCTGCCATCGTGGATGTGACCATGGGGGATTCAACCGGTCGTCGCAACACCGCCGATCATATCCACTTTCAGCAGCCGGTCGAGTGCCTCTGCCGGTGTTTGCCAGCCGAGTGTCTTGCGCGGACGTGTGTTCAACGCATGGGCAACAGCGCTCAGTTCGTCGGCGCTGTGCCGGCTAAGATCCGTTCCCTTGGGAAAGTATTGGCGCAGCAGGCCATTGGTGTTTTCGTTGCTGCCGCGCTGCCAAGGGCTTTGCGGGTCGCAGAAGTAGACGTCGAGGCCGGTATCGATCCGGAGCCGGGCGTGTTGCGCCATCTCCGCGCCTTGGTCCCAGGTCAGTGATCTGCGCAAATGTGCTGGCAGTTCCATGATAGTGCCCGCAATGGCGTCGCGAACGGCTTCGGCGCCATGACCAGCAAGGGCCGGCCCATTCCTGAGGGACTTGGCCTTGCCATGATCCTCCATCCGCGGCAGATGCAGCAACATTGTGAAGCGCGTGGTTCGCTCAACCAAGGTGCCGATCGCCGAGCTGCCGAGACCAAGAATGAGATCGCCCTCCCATGTGTGGATACCTCGGTCGGTGCAAGCTTTCTTTTGAACGGTTCGAACATGTGATCGGGTACGGTCATGTGTCAGGCCTCGATGTGCGGCTTTGACAATGCCGCGGGCCGGTATGGCGATGCGAAGGTTGGGTCCATATCAATGAGCCCGAGCTGCAAGCTCTCTGGGAAGGCCTGGTTTCCCCAACCTCGATCTGGTCGATCGTTTGTCCTTACTGGTCAATGTCCGTCTCACACCTGCCAGCCCTTACCGTGTCACACGGCCAGGGCAGGGTCTCGATAGTCCTCCTGTTTCGTCATCACCGCCCAGATCGCGCGGGCAGTTTTGTTTGCCAAGGCGATGGCGACCAGCATCCGAGGCTTGCGCGCCAGCATCTGCTCGAGCCAGGACCCTTTGGGAGGGCCGTTTTTGATCGCCCATCTGACCCGCGTCATCGCGCCGATGATCAACAGCCTTCGGATGTCTCGTTGTCCCATTTTGGAGGTCCGCCCTAGGATTTGCCGGCCACCGGTCGACTTCTGGACGGGGACGAGACCCAGCCAGGCGGCAAAGTCGCGTCCCCTTCGGAACCCTTCCATCGGAGGAGCGAACGCCTGGATAGCCATGGCGCTGATGGGTCCGACGCCCGGAGCCGTCTGCAGGCGGATCGTCTCTCGTTCCCATGCTGACCCGCCTCATGCTCGCCCCCGAACGGATTTGCTCCGGGAACATTTCTAGTGACGCAACACCTCATCTGTGGGGAACAATTCTGGCGAGGCAATGCGGTCCTTTGTTCTGGTTGTCGTCGCTGGTTGTCGCTGGTGTTTCAGCCCGGGCCCTCTTGTTGGCTTTCGCGGCACGCTGACGGTAACTTTGGGCGTTCATCTCGAGGATGGTCGCGTGATGGACCAGACGATCGATGGCGGCGACGGTCATCGCCTTGTCGGGGAAGATCTGGTCCCAGCCACTGAAGGGCTGGTTGGCGGCGATGGCAATGCTGCGGTATTCGTAGCGCCGGGCAATCAACTCGAAGAGCACGCTGGTTTCGGCCTGGTCCTTGTGGGCATAGGTGATGTCGTCGAGGAT
>NZ_JAPTYD010000067.1 GCF_026913015.1 Paracoccus benzoatiresistens | reverse complement strand
CATCTGCCTTAGCAGAAGAGAATCACGTCAGGCGCAGTCTGAAAATGCTGAATCTCAAAGTGCGCGATACGCTCTAGCCTGCACCGCGTTGCTGCAGCGAACATGAATGGCCGATGTGGGGAAGCTGCAGCGCAGCACGATGCATGGCCTGACCGTCAGCTATGGGCCGTGCATACTCCGCCGCATAGCGATGTTCTCACTGCCTCAGAGCATGTCGACGGGCGATCCAGGACGGTAATACCGCCCGCACTGCCACGGTATCGGCACCGTTGGCGACTGCCTTGACCTCGTGCAGAACGCGCTTGTCGTCGGCCGCGAGAGAATTCGCAGGCCAGGAGCGCGGGCAAGCCGACACGAGGTCATGGAACCCTGTCGCCCAGTCCTGCAAGCCTTTCGCATCCAGCGCGGCAAGCCATCCCGCCACAATCTGCGCATCACCGGCTCCGTCATTGGCAAGCTCGGCTTGTGTCGTCACAAAGCCAAGCAGCTGGTTGATTGCTCCCTCCCCCGGAAACTCGATCCCGCCCAGAAGTGAGCCCAGCCATGCCTCCGGAGAGGGTTCTCGGGGCGCGACGGCGAGTGCTGCGAGGTATCCCTGAAGATAGCCTTCAGTTATCCCGGCATGGTCAAGGAGCGAGCCCACCTTCTCACCAACCGTCACGGGCGGATCGTTCCCTTCGCGTGCGTCGAACGCGTCCAGCGTCACGTCCACGATGTCGGCCATGACCGGGATCCGCTTCAAGGGGGACCCCTCAAGCAGACCGTGCGCCACTGCCGCGAAGGACGGCCAGAACTCCCGTTCGTCCGCCGCCTTCAGCGTGGCCGCCGAAACGGCAAAGAGCCGCGCCCACCAATCCCGGCGAGTCTCGAGATGTTTCCAGACCGCTGCCTCTTGCCCCTTTTCGGTCCGGGCACGGGCAATGGCGGCTCGCAGATCGGCCGTGTCTTCGAACCAGGCGTCGCTCTGTTGGAAGCAATCCATCCAGTCTGCGCTGGCCTTGACGAGCCCGGCGCGGGTGGCTGGCGAAAGGGCGTCTGTGCCGCCGATCCCTGCGAGAATGGCTTCACCGTCTCCGGCGGCGGGGGCAAGTGCGTCGGGGCCCAGAAGCTCTGTCCAATCCACAAGGCCCGGGGCCGGAAGGAGGTCCAAAGCCAGGCCCTCACCCAAGCCGCGCGCCAGCCCCTCGGCCAATGCTGCCGGCGGGATGTCGAAGGTCTCGATTTCGCCCAGGATGCCGGCCAGCATACGCTTCTGCTCGCTCGCAGTGGCACAGGGAATAACAAAGGCGTCCTTGACCCCATGACCCTGTTTCAGCATGGCCATGGCGATGCCGCGGCGGCTGCCTTGCTGAAAGGCGGCGATCAGGCTTTGAGCCCCTGCCCCGTCGGGCAGACTCGCCGCGGCTCGGTGGATCGTCGCGGCGGAGCTTTGGCTCTGCATGCCGCGATCTCGCATCTGCCGCCGAATCACCACATCGAGGGCGGCACGCGTCGGCTCATCGGGGAGCCATTTGCGGATTGCAGGCAACAGTGCAGCGACCTCCGGAGGCAGCGTCCCCGTCTCGGCACGGGTCAGAAGGACCGTCGCCGCAGCGAGGCGGATCTCGGCCATCGGGTCGAGCAGCCAGTAAAGTCCAAGGCGGGCTTCCACCGCCCCCGACCGCGCAATTATCATCGAAACCAACATTGCTGCAGGGTCGGAAGGAAGCCCGGCGAGGAGCTCGGAAAGTGCCGCATGGACCTGCAGGGGCGCGTCGCCGAGATCTCTCAGGAGGGGGTCGAGCAGTTTGCCAAGATCAGGCAACCTTTCTCCGTCAGGCACCGTGCCTGACATAGCCTCAGGGGTCAAAATTGTGAAGTGCGGTGGCGGGAGACCGGCGCGGGCATAGGCTTGGGCCAGGCGCAGACGCAGCACCGGCGCGAAGGGACGAGCCGCGTCCTGCGCCATCAACGTCGCAGCGACGGCCGAGATCAGCGCGTCGCCTTCCGGCGTGTCATTCTCCACTGCCATGCGGGCCTCGTCGAGTGTGCAGGACAGGAGTGCCACCGCAGCCTGCGCTGAGGCGCTGTCCTCAGGGTCCAGCGCGGCTGTGGCAATCTCCGCCATGGCGGCAGGCATGAAGAGCAGAGATTTTGCGGCCTGCCGTAGCAGATGCGCGCGCTCCTGATCTTCGGAGGCATCGACAACTGCGGCGATTACGGCGGAAATCTTATCGGTCATGCCTGCATCATCTCTTCACCTCGGCAAGAACGGGTTCAAAGCGCCAGGCATGTTCAGCAATGGCCCAGCTTACCTCATCCCGGTAATGTTCCGCAACCAGAGACGACTTGAAAGGCGTTGCATCGCTGATCGAGGACGTCGCCTTTGACGCCGCTCTGGCAGACAAGGCGTTTGATGCCGATTGGCTGCTTGCAGAACTGGATAGGCGGCGCGCGTGCCCAGTTATCCCGTCGAAAGGCCAACCCCGCGATCAAGCGTGACTCCGATAAACACACCTACAAGTGGCGGCACATGGCCGAAAACTTCTTCGCGACAATAAAGGAGTCCCGAGCCATTGCCACGTGCTACGAGGCGACCGCACGCAGCAACGCCGCCGATTGGCATCTCGCCGCAACCATCATCGCCTCACGATGTATGTCCACGGACCTTGGTCAAGCGGTAGCTCATAGCGTGTGGCGTTACCTTTGGAAAGCTGCAGTACAGCATGGTGCCTAGTCAGACTAGCCGCTTAGGGTCGAACCGTCCACGCAATGTAGCTTCCGAACCCCTGTCCAGACCTTGGAGGTGTCGCTCCGACTACAACTTACGCCGAACTTTTCGTCAGTGGCGTGGAGCTACTGAATGTCTCTGGCGGATCAATCGTCTGCGGTCTGGTATCAGTCAGTGCGAGGTCCAACCGCTCCGTACCCGTTCACCCCAGCCCAGAATCACGCTCACTGGCCGAAGGCCGACAACACTTCCACTTCCAAGCCCAACCGCGGCAAGCCCGCTGCTGTGTCGTATAGGGAACACTCACGTGTGACCAGCACACGCAAGCCCCTCTAGAAATAATAATGAAATACCAAGGGGTTATGCCTCTTCAGTTAACCTCCTGCCCAGGACTGGCCAAACGATATCAGATAGGCAATCCAGAAATCGGTTGCCGAACAGCCGTTTGCATGGCACCACCGTATTACGGTGCACGTGCCGTTTCGACATCAAGATCGTAATCTACGGTGGTGAGCCTGTCAGGCGGCGTCTTAAGGGACACAGAAATGAACAAGATTGTCGACCAGAACCAGCTGGTAAGCAGTTCGAAGATCGGCGAATGCGCCGAAACTTTATCAGCAGCTCTGGACGTGCAACTTAAGGAATCTCATCAGCCTGGTGGCACGAAGGTTCTGCGCAAGTTCGCGGTTGGGGAAGTCTGCGAGCTGCTCGGCGTGACGCCCGATATGCTGCGCAACCGGCACAAGAACAAGAGCATTCCCGAGGTGGAGACCGATGCCAGGGGGCACCGATACTATTCGGCTGAGGAGATCGACCAGCTCCGCAACATTCTTTTCGAGACAACCCGTGGCAAGAGCAAGGACAGTTTCCGGCCAGGGCGGCGCAAGGGCGATCCTATGCAGATCATCAGTTGCGTCAATTTCAAAGGAGGCAGCGCAAAGACGACCTCAGCCGCGCATCTCGCGCATCGATTAGCACTGCGCGGCTACAAGGTGCTTGCCTGTGATCTCGATCCTCAGGCTTCGCTTACGACGCTGTTCGGATATCGCCCCGAAATCGAGTTTGCCGAGGGCGGTACCATCTATGACGCATTGCGCTACGCGGACTTCGACGCGCCTGAAGGCGAGCAGGACGGTCCTGTACCGCTACGCGAGGTCATTAGAAAAACCTATTTCCATAACCTAGATCTAGCCCCGGCGGGGCTGCTGCTGACGGAATACGAAACGGAAACCGCCAACAGCCTTCGCGATCCCCGCCACACGATCTTCGCCAAACGTCTGTCCGAGGCGTTAGAGACGGTCAGCGACGACTACGATCTCGTCATCATCGACTGCCCACCCCAACTTGGCTTCACGACCCTCTCTGCCCTCATTGCCTCAACGGGGCTCATCGTGACAGTGGTTCCGGGGATGCTCGACATCGCGTCCATGAGCCAGTTCCTCAAGCTTGTATCCGAGACGCTTGGTGCGGTCTCCACCTATACTGGCCAGGATGTCGCTTACTCCTTTGTCAAGTTCCTGGTCACCCGCTATGAACCCAATGATGGCCCACAGCGTCAGACTGAAGGTTATCTTCGGGCAATCCTGAAGGACATGGTCTTAACGAATCCGATGCTAAAGTCGACGGCCATCTCCGATGCAGGCATGACTCAGCAGACGATCTACGAGGTTGATCCTAAGGACTTCGTCCGCGCTACTCTTGATCGAGCCATCACCAGCGTCAACGACGTGGCCGCGGAGATCGAAACCTGCATTCAAGGAGCGTGGAGACGATAATGGGGCGCAAGATCCTCCAGAACCTGACAAAGGCTCATTCTGCGATGTCGCATTCACCTGCCCTTGTCCCGGCATCGTTGCGAACGACAGCGTCAGCCCCAAGTATTGGTGGGTTGCGCGAAGGCCTCGACAAGCTGGCCAGCAGCGCGATACGGGACATCGAACCGCGATTCATCGAATCCGACGGCCTGCAGGATCGCCTCCAGTTCTCCGAAGGTGACGTCGCCGACCTTGCAGAGAGCATCCGTGCTCATGGTCAGCAAGTGCCAATTCTTGTTCGCCCGTCCGAGCGCCCTGGGTATTTTCGAGTCGTCTATGGCCGTCGGCGGCTTGCTGCAATCCGCCTTGTTGGCGGACCTGTCAAGGCTATCGTGCGCACGTTAGATGACAGAAGCGCCGTTCTCGCCCAAGGTCAGGAAAATAACCTTCGTCTTGACCCGTCGTTTATTGAGAAGGCTGTCTTCGTAAAAGCGATGCGGGAGGCTGGTTACAATACCGAAACGATCATGGCCGCATTGGGGGTATCAAAGCAGTCGGTCAGCACCTACGAAGTAGTTCTGCCCTTCATTCCAATGGAGTTGATCCTGGCTATCGGCCCGGCCCACGCGATCGGAAGGCGCAAATGGCAGGAACTGGCCGAGATTGCGCGAAGCGGCGTTGATCTTATAGAGGTTCTCAATCAAAGTATTGAAAATCTTGATAAATTTTCGGCAAGTGGAGATCGCTTCGAGTATTTTCTGGTTGCTGCCAACGCTGCAGCGGGTGGAACTCCCCCGGGTGCAGCCGAGCAGGAAAGCGAAACCCCTGTCTACCGCGGTGGACAGGGTCCGATCAGGATAGATGGCAGACGCATCGGCTATATCAAAACTAGCGCTCGATCTGTAGGGATCGAGATTGCTCGTAGCGAAGCCCCCGAGTTCGGACAGTGGATCATGGAGAATGCGGACGAGGCCGTTCGGATACTTCTTGACCGCTGGAAGAAGAGCGAGGGCAGAGGCTAAGCCCCTGCCCTGATGATGCAACTCAGCAAACGAAAGGAGCGCGACGGAGACCAAAAAGAAAAGAGCCCCCCAAAGTTTCCCTTGGAGAGCCCCGATCTGTCTTTCGCACTTTCAGGTCTACCGCATCTCCAGAGTGCCGTCAAGAACAACCGACTCGGTTGACTTGCAGCTCTGTCTAACCTCCGTGAGGAGCGTTTCAGGGTTCGGAATTCTTGTGGGCTCATGGTCGCCTTGGCGAACAAGTATGACATTCCATCGAGCAATAACGCCCGGCTTCCCCCGGACGAACAGCGTTGACGTGCCGATCCAAGCCAGTGGTTGCCTTAAAGAGGCTTACCGGCACCTGTCAGCAGTCGCAAAGACTGTCGGCTTGTCCACCGGGGTACTGCACACCCTAAGGGCAATGATCCATTGTGTCCGTCCCGAGAAGAGCTTGACCTGCTTCGCCTCGACCGAGACCCTGATCCGGCTTCGTTCCGGAGGAAGCGAAAGAAGCATCCGCCGCCACGTCGAGCAGTTGATCACGGCGGGGATCATTGTGAGGAACGACAGCCCGAACAAGAAGCGGTACATGGTTCGGGACGCGTCCTCAGGCGAAGTTGAGCTGTTCGGTTTCGACTTATCACCTATGCTCCGCCGCCTGGCCGAATGGAAATGCTTGGACGAGAAGCTGGCCGCGGACATAAGCCGCAAGCGCTATCTGCGAACGGTCATTCTAGGGCGACTCCACAGACTGGATCAGCTAGGCAGCGCGTTTGACACTGCTAGCACCCGGTCAATCTTACGCCGCAACTTGGCCATCGAGGAGCTCGAAGTCATGCTGTCGACGGTAGCGGACCACCTCGACAACTTGGTGGAAGCCCCCTGCCCCACCATCCAAGCCTTTGGCGATCTGGCTCGTCCTGATCAAGCAGCGAAGGAACTGACCGGCTCTGGCGGCCAAATTGACCGTCATCAACATAGATCTGAAACCTATATTCCTGAATCTGAAGACCCGTCCAAGGTTGAGCTACAGTTATCAACGAGGGCTGACACCACGTTGCTGAGAAAAGTGGAAGCAACCTGCTCCGAAGCTATTGCCTTTGCACAAGGACCACTGCAAAACTGGGACGATGTGCATGCTTTAGCCTGGCTTCTTGCTCCTATGATCGGGATCGACAAGGAACTGCTCGCAAAGGCTACGAGAATGCATGGTTCTTCTCCGGCCTCTGTCTTGGTGCTTCTTCTCCTTCAGCAAGGCAATATGATCCGCAACACGGGCGGATATTTCCGAGCCCTTACAATGGGACCTCGAGCGACTTCATTCGATCCGTGGGGCATGCTCGATCTCATGGAGCAGAAGGGCCCAGGAGCCCCTCGATGCTTCGCCTGATTTACTTGCGCATGAGCAAGGCTAAACCTCGCCCCTCCGCAATGCATCAGAAGTAACAGGTCAGGCCCAACTGCGCCTCTGCTGCCGCCGTGATCGTACAGGCTAGAGCGTGTCGCGACATTCGCGAGTCAAGGTACCCCCATCGCTTGATCTACGATTCCTTGACTGCACGCTAGGCGGAGGGATGATATGAGCAGAACTCATCCTACGCCACTCCAAGTGCAATTTGTTGAGTTTGTAGAGGAAGGTAACTGGTACCGCTCACCCGCCGCGCGGCTCCGGGCTTCGGTGAAGCTCGTCGCCGACGGGGTGTTGCTGACGCGCAATACGGGCGGATTAGCTCCGCGTCCCCAAGGCCAGGGTAACGGTCGTGGCAAATTGAATGGTTTGGGAACGGTATCTCCGGGCGAATGGAGGCGAAGTCCGATCTGACACTGAAAGGCCTGGCTGCCGAACTTGCAAGTCATCAGGTAATCGCCATTCACTGTGTCTCGGTCTGGTGGTCTATGCCCTGCCTCGACCCGTCACACAAAAAAGACTGTAAACCCGTCGAGAAATAGCGGCGTGAAATCCGGCGGGCACGCTATATCTGCGTCACATAGCGCAAACCTTTCATAACTAACCTATTGGCTTAGCTCAACTGTTTCGCCACGTCTTCGCTGAAGACGGATATGGCGAGAACCACCGGATGGTCTACGAAGGATGTGCACCTTGTCGGCCATGTCCTCTTCGGCCACTGGCACCCACAAACCTTCATCGCCGCCCCGCACCATCACCGACTGGAAGTGCCTCAGGTGATCGACGGCGCCATGGACCGCGAACTGTTCGAGCATCATGTCGAGACCCGACTGGACCAGACACCACGGCGCTGCGATTTGATCACTGATGTGATCACTCGGGATAACCTGTCGTTGCGCGAGAGCCCCAAGGCAACCGCAGCTGTGAGCGCCATCGGCGGATGGTTCTTGCTCTTTCCCCCTACCGCCCGGATCTGAGACCCGTCGAGATGACCATAGCACAGCTCAAGGCACTGGCCCGGAAAGTCGTCGCTCGAACGTACTAGGCTCTCTGGCAAGCAGTTGGGCAGTTCTGTAGCCTCTTCACCATGGAGCAATGCTACGATTTCTTCGATGCCGCCGGACATGAAACATATCAGACGAAACGCGTTCTAGATAGTTCCTTCCTGCTCTCGGCAGAAGAGACTTTCCAAGGACGTGGGCGGGTTGGGACAATGTCTGTACACCAGTCCACCGTGGTGTAACGACCATTCATGCAGCCGAAGGAGAGTTATGCTGAAGATCTGTTTTTGCCGCGGCCAGCTCCGCCGCCCGATTTGGACGCCAGCAGCTTACTGGACAGATGTTACTATATGAAAAGGCTCCATCAGTGCGGTGAATCGTAGTGTCGTCTTTTTTAGACATCGTATGCTCAGCACTTCAACGCAGCACATTTTCTGTCTGCCGCGGTGGACGGGCATCTTTTGCATTGCCGAGAACCTGATGATTTGGCAGTCAGTACCTGCTGGTCAGGCCCAACTGCTGCAGAGCGACATCGACCTTTGCGGCCGCCTCCAAGGTTGGATTTGATTCATGATCTGCCACCCGGAGCTTTAAAGGCCGCCACTCGATTTCGTACATGCAGAGGACTGTCGCTCGCGGCCCTTAGTAGCGTCTTTCGGAGATTGCGGGAGCGTAGATTTGGCTGGCGGGAAGTATTGTTGCGCTGGTCCACCGCGGTGGACGGAGGTTTTGGTGCCCCGGTATAATAAACAGGGGACCAGCAATCGCACTGACAATATCGAAGGGTTGTTTTGGAGGTGATCAAGGGCTCCCACGATCTCCTTCTGGGACGATTACTTTCTTAAGGTGCATCGTCGAGGTGCGCGGTCTCCTTGGCAAGTCTGGATTTTGAGGAGGGGTCCGCCTGCAGCTGCTCACGGGAACTCCTGGTTACCGGAGCCCTCTCTGCGCCACGTGAGCCTATGCCAGCTGCATTTTCGAAGTATTCGACTACGGTTGAGTTGCTGGCGTGCCAGTCCACAGGCACTGGTTATTGAGGGCCGCTCCCGACCAAGACACGCGTACCTCCGCAGCCTTCCGCTTTGTTGATCAAACTGTTGCCTGAAACCCTGTCGAGAACTGTGACAAGCAAGGGTAGCTAATTCGCTTAGGACGCAGTCAGTCACGAAGCCGGGGCGCCGCCGCAAAGGCTCCTCTATCGCCGGATGTTTTGCGAAACACGCTCTCGTTTCAGGCCTCTTTTGTTGATGTAAGCATGAAGCAACTAACTTGTTCGAACCCTGCCGCTTGGGTCAAAGCTGGTGGAGCCGGCCGTTCTAATCTCGTCCACCGCGGTGGACGCTCCAAAGCACGTGCGCGGCGCAATCGAACTCCCGGCGAAATCAAAAAACGCTCGGCGGTCGCACATTCACGTCTGCCTGCGATCACAAGAAAAAGTACAAACTGAGGCTCGTAGTCGGTACGCAGTCTGACTTTCTATAGCACCATCAAAATGACTGCCTTTGGATCCCCATTACTGCTGCGTCTTGAGGGGCCAACTACTGGCATGAGCAGTCCACCGCGGTGGACTGCCAGATCGTTGGAGCCGCTTTCGAGCCGGGCACTTTCAAACGAGAAGCTGCCTCGCAGCAGATAACACTGCTCCTGCCGCATCCAGGAAATTCCTGGAGCTGAAGCAGCTCGATTCACATTCCTCCCTCCCGGATCCGAAACGCTGAATTCAGCCACGGTCGGAACGGGAAATGACGACGTAAACTCCGGGCGCACCCCGCTTCAACATGGAGGATCACCAACCACCTCTATGGAGCAGAAAACGTTTTGAGGAGCAAATTCAGGCGAGAGCAAAGATGATGCTGTGGTGAGACAAACTTGACAAGGTCAAGGCTGTTCCTGAAGGCAGAGTGGAACCAGAGGGCATCGCCCGCACATGTGCAACCGCGCCGGCAGCGTAGGTGCGCGATGCTTCGGCAATTGGCCAATTGTTACCTTAAAGAACTACTAGCGTTTTTTAACCTTTGGCTGTCCTCTCCACTGGGTCGGTCTCGGAGGGCTACACATGACCATCGCTAAGCTGACACTTCAGGGCATGAAGCAGATCGCGGGCGAAGTTGTCGCCGGTGTAGATTATGTCCTCTATCAGGCCGCGACAGCCTTGGAGGCAGGCCCGGTCAAGTCCTGCCACAGCGCTCAGTTGGTCATTGGCGATAAGATGGAATGTGCTTTGGTGACGAACTATCGCACGACAGAACAAGGCGGCTGTGAAATTACACTGCGCAGGATCGCTCCCGCAGCATAGCAAGCAGTTTGGGCGACGACAGGGACGAGAAGGGTGCTCAAAAAATAGTGCGCTCGTGTCCTTATACACAGCGGCACCCGTGCCGTTGTCTTCCTCGACAGGCGCAAGCTACCGTCGCCTTCCGGCCTAAATCTAAGAAAATGGCCGCAGTGTGCACTGTGTGCACCGGTACACACACAGCGGCCACCCTTGGGCCGCACGTCGCGGTGATCGGGCCCAATCATGCGGATATAGGATGAACCCTATGCCAAACTGGAACGCGTCATGTCTTCCGAAATGTCCTAGTCTGCATGGCGCCCCTATCAATGAAAAGTTGGATCGAGCTAAGTCCCAGGCTTTGCCAGAACATGCACCAGGCGTTGCGACAACGCCGGTGAGCCTGTCTTCGGCACCCTGCACGAGCAAACAGCCAAGGCCACGCGTAGGCTGTGGATAGCCCAAAAAGGCCAAGGCGCTTCCCTGCCTGTCACCGCCTAACGGAACCGCTGCCGGGCTTCGAGCGTGGCAAGGAATTCGGCGCGGCGTAGGGGCATTCCTGAAAATCGGCCAGCAGATCAACGCGCGCCGTGTCGGGAAGGGCGATCACGGCCTCACGCGACTCTAACCGGACCGCAGTACCCGCATTCATAGCGGTGCCTCTTGCTCCGGATCGCCCCATCGGCTTGTCGATCCGGCGCACTGCGTGCGCGCCCTTCTAAATGCGGTGCCGTGTTCTTCGGTCGCCTCTGCATTGGAGTTTCGATGACGCCGCCGCAGCCGGGCTAGTGGATATCAATGAGGTGGGAGAATGAGCATTCACCAACGGCGCACTCGTCGACGTGTACCTGGAAAGGTACCCGGTTACGGTACGCTCTTCGCAGTTCCGGCAGCCTGCGCAGACGTCGCTGCTTCAGGCTGGGCCGGTCGAGCCGGTGTCTGAGGCCACGAACAGCGCGCTGCGCATTCCCAAGACCGACCGCTCGCACTAGGCCCGCCCAGACGTCACGTCGATCCAGCAGGCGCTGGAGTGGGCCTTCGTGGTCGCGAAGGCGCAGTTGGACTTTGACAAGTACGTCGCTCGCGAGTTTGACCGCGTGGGCGTGGTTCCGCTCAGGCGCGACATGCAGATGACGATTTCCGGCAAAGCCGTTGACGGCGTTGGTACCAGCCGACGCGCGGATCATTGCGTCGTACGTCGAAGTCCTATCGATTGGCCCTAGCGGCGCCCATGACGATACGGTGGCCGAGTTGGCGCGGCTGCGCAGCGAGCCTGATTGGGGGCAGGGCGAGCGCCTGGCCATTGTGCCGTGCGAGTGGGAGCCGTGCGGAGGGGATCCAAAGAAGCGCGGGGCGTTCTTCACGGCTGCCAAGTAAAAGACTGGCAGCATCTGAGCCTGGCGACGAGCGCAGCCGCAAGCGGGCGAGGGCCGGCGAGGTCTTCCCGGTCAGCTATATCAGCACCCCGCGGCAAAGCAGCCAAGCACCGCAACTATTTGGGCTGATACGGCGCATTGCTGCACTTTCATGCCGGCGTTTGCCGTATGCTGCATGGGATCAAATCGACAGATGCAATGCCGCCGATGGCACCTTGGAGGGCTGGGGAATGACGTGGCGCCAGGAAGCCGCAGTCATCATCGCGAACGCCACCCGCGGATTACCGCACAACACCCCCTTGCATGCGCGTAAGCGCCTGGACAACGCCGCACGGCTGGATGAGCGCGAGCAGGCCCCAAAAATGCATGGCAGGCAGCCAACCGCGATTTCGTTGAGCAGTTCGGCTACCAGCCCAAGACAAGAAAGCACAGCAACAGGCGCCCGAGGCCCTGCCGTTATTTGAGGACAAGGTCCATGACTGACGTCATCATGATCACTACGGCGCAGGTCGACCGTACGACTTTGGCTGCTGCAATCAAGGCGGTCGAGAGTTCGGAAAGTTTCAAGATGGCCCGTTCGTTAGACAGCATCCCATCATTTTTTGCTCTGCAGCGACTGTGGCGAGGAGGTGGAGGATGACTGGCACCAAGCACTCCCAGGACGAAGCCGCGTGCCGGTGGATCGAGGAGTGGGGCCGGTGATCATTCACAAGGTCTGGGAGCAATACCGCCACGACGTCCGGACAGCGGACACAGGAAGCTCGCGTATCGCGACGTTTACGGCGGCTGGTTCCTGTTCAGCATCCTGGCTCTCTACATTGCCCGCGGCGGCAGCGATGAGAAGGCTAGCGGTAAGGCTCATGCCTACCGAAGCCGGGGCTTTGATCTGCTAGCATCACCTCCATCGTCTCGGCCCACCCCTTCGCTGCGGGGATCATGATGACGGCTTATCGCCATTTCGCAGCCCGGCTGCCCAGTGGTTCGTCGGCAAAGACTCGGCAACAACGATCCCGTCGCGCAGCACGGTCCAGTCGTTGCCCGAGTGGAGGTCATCGGGGCAGGTCAACTCGCGGGTCGCCTAATTTCCTACGGAGCATGCCATAAGGATAGACAAAAGGACATATTTATCTCTTCGGTCAGTGAAGCTATCTCTCTTAAAGGACAAGGTTAGGCCCTCAGTCGATAGTGAGATTTTGTTCAAAGGTTCTACAGTTATGTCATTTGCCTCCCGGGGACCAGTTTCCGCAGAATGCTTTCGCCCCCACCAGCCTTCTATTGACATAGACATCCTTCCTGCCTGCTCTGAAGAAAAGAGCAGCGATAGAGGCTCTGCATTGTTCTATGGAACTATCGCACTTGCATCGGTTGCGTGTATTGCTTTGATCGTGGGAAGTTTCTTTACCGCCCTTGGTGCTGCTTTTGCTTGCGCCGCCGCTATTACCCTCGCGATAGACTAGGTTGGTTTGAAAGCAACCCTTAGACACGAAAAAGCCCGACTGGCAGCACGGACTTCTATGGTTCGTGCGTAACGGCCCGGTTGCAACCGCCTTTTGATCGCCCCTCAGATCTTAAGCTACTTCGATATTGACGTCGTTGACGACATTGTATCGGGGAGCTGATATCTTGTCCGGCATGTTGAAGTTTTGCGGCGGGAACGGGGTCGACGGCTGGACGGTAGCGGATGTTGCACGCGAGGCAGACCTGACGCGGCAACACATCTACCAGTGGCGGCAGGAGATGCGGCGCAAGGGGTTTTGGCCCTATGGCTCCATCATCAGCGTCTACACCGGGTCGGACGAGGCCATCACGGCCTTGACCGACGACGGCATTGATGAACTAACTGACGTGCTCAGAGACGCGCGTCACACAACGGAAACCTGGCACCAGTTCCTCGACGATTTCGTCACCGATCCTGAACTCGTCCAATGTTTGAAGGCTCAACCGCCGCGGTAACAAACGGCCACTTACTGTGTCGTGGTTCCGAGATCCTGCCGCTCGGCTGGAAGGTATCCCGACCGGCTATTCCCGCTCTCCGGCATCTTCCCTTTCCGCCCCCCGCAGAACGCTCAAGTTCCGTCAGGTGCCGCTGTCCTGGAGATCAGCAGACAGACGCGCGTGACTGAGGTCCAGGCTGGCGTGTATGCCGCTGGTCGTGAACTGCCGCCGGAATGACCCGTCCAGCTGATCTCGCAGGGCGAGTTCACACATGATCGTGCCGAAGGCCTGTCCCTGAACGGTCGATCCTGCCTGCACTGGCGCGAATGTTTCGTCCCAATGGATGATCAGGCGATCTCCCCGGTGCTCGCTGCTGATGGCCAGCCCACCGCTGTCCTGAAACAGCGCCCCGTATTTGACCGAGTTCGTGCACAGCTCGTCGAAGACCAGGGCCAGCGGCGTGACGGCAGCCTGTCCGACCGGGACGTCCTCAACGGCAAGATCGATGGGAAGCGATCCGGCAAAGGGTTTGAGGATCGCCTCGATAAGCCCGCGCAGAGGCCGTCTCTCGAAGACAGCGGCATCCTCGACGGGAGCGGCAGGCGCTGTGAGGGAATGGGCGGCAGCCAGGGCCAGGAAGCGACCGCGCGTCTGGACAACCAGGTCGTCCATCGTGGTGGCCTGCCGGGCACAAAGGTTCAGCAAGCCGCTGGCGATTGCAAAGCTGTTTCCGACCCGGTGCTTCATCTCCGACAAGGGCAGGCGCTGCTGCTCGGCGGCACGGTGCTGGGCGGTGATGTCTCGGGCGATCTTGGAGGCGCCGACGACTTGGCCCTGCCTGTTGCGGATCGGCGAGATGCTGACCGAGATCGGGAACAATTGCCCGTTCTTCTTGCGCCGCATCGTCTCGAAGTGCTGGATACGCTCGCCCCGGCGCAGCCGGTTGATGAAGTCGACCTCCTCATGCTGCCGATCCTCGGGGATCAGCAGAGTGATGGAGCGGCCCAGCATCTCGTCGGCCCGATAGCCGAAGATGCGCTCCGCGGCGGGGTTCCAGCTCAGGATGATGCTGCCCAGATCCTTGGCCACGATCGCATCATTGGAGCCTTCAACGATCGCCGCGAAATGCTGCTGTAGGTTCTCGTCCAGAAGCGACATGGTCCTATTCCGGTGATGGCGTGACATGCAGTTGAAGCCCAAGTCCGAGGCAAAACACAAGGCCAAGTTGCCGCCCGCGTTATGGGCTGGAGGACGCAATGATCTACCAAAGTCGTTCCGACCGGATTATGCCTTGCCGTCAGGAACACACTGCGGAGACCGTTCTTGGATCTCGATGAACTCTACCGGCTGTTGCGCGGCTCGCATGTCCAGGCTGTCGGCATCGTCAACACGCTGCGCGATCCCCTTCTGGTACTGGATGACGACTTCAGGGTTCTGAGCGCCAACCCGGCCTTCTATGGGACCTTCTCCACAAGCCGGGACGAAACGATCGGGACTGCCCTGGCCGATCTCGGCAACGGTCAGTGGGACATTCCGGAGTTGCGGCTTCTGCTGGAGCAAGTGATCCCGAAAAGCACCTCGGTCATCGACTACGAGGTGCGGGCAGAGTTTCCCCACATCGGCCAACGCACCATGCTGGTCAGTGCTCAACGCCTGAGCCATCCCGACAGCGGCCAACGCATCCTGCTCCTGACCATCGTGGACGCCACCGAGAAGCGGAAGGCCGATGACGACAAGGACATCCTGATCGGGGAACTGGGGCACCGGATCAAGAACCTTCTGGCGGTGACCCGGGCGATCGCCCGACGGACCGAGGTGGAAGGACGCAGCGCGGAGGCCTACCGCGACGACTTTCTCGGCCGCTTCGATGCCTTGGCCCGGTCCCTGGCCGTCTCGACCCAAGAGACCGAAGCCGACCTGTCTCAGCTGGTCCGCGCGGTGATGGAGCCTTAGCTCGAGGAAACAAGCGCCATCACGCTGAAAGGGGAGGGGGCCATTGCCCTGCTGCCCAGGCAGGCAATGTCCCTGGGCATGATCCTGCATGAACTGGCCACCAATGCGCTCAAGCACGGGGCATTGTCCGCTCCCGGCGGCCAGCTCGACATCGCCTGGAGCCTTGCGGAAGACAGAAACGGCCATCCCGAAGTGCATCTCTGCTGGCGAGAAAGCAAAGGACCGGAAGCCTCGCCGCCTGAGGCCGTCGGCTTCGGAACGCGCCTGATCAGGTTTGCCACCGAGGTTGACCTCAAGGGCCAGGCGGAACTGAGCTATCGGCGAGACGGTTTGGTGGCTGATCTGAAATTTCCTCAGTAACTGCACCTGGTCAGCCGATGCCTGATAAATCCGTTCAGTGCCCTCGGGACGGCCGCGCTTTGGTGCTGGTCGTCGAGGACGA
>NZ_JAPTYD010000066.1 GCF_026913015.1 Paracoccus benzoatiresistens | reverse complement strand
ATCGTCACGCTCCAGCAGCCGAATGCCTCCTGCGTCCTATCCCGGCCGCCCAGTCAGCGCAATTTTTCGAGGTGCCCTATAGAAAAAAGCCTAGGCACTGACTTTAGGTTGGCCAGCCCTGACCCTGTCACAGGTCAACTTCCTAGAACACTCACTTCTCAGCCGATAACAGAAAGAAGTAGGGCGGTGCCGAGCGTACCTGCATCAGTCCGAACAGGCGGCTTTCGTCAATCCGGCGGAAGTGGTCGATGATGGGCTGGCGGCCGTAAATTATCGCGGTGGCGAGGCAGCCGCGAAACTTGACCTGTGCAAGGCTTGCCGCAGGCCCATGCGCGCAGAGCCCAGCGGAAGATAGCAAAAGCTTTCGCCGGGAGGCTCCGCGCCAGGCGGGGCCAGCGCAGGACCAAAGACAGGGGCATATGCTTGGGGTGAAGCGAGACGCCCGGAGGGCAGATCAGCCGGTCTACGCGCTCCTTGCTCTCGACGCGCCTTCCTTGCCGACCCAGGCTCTCGAGGAGGTCGTCGAGTTGGTGGCCGGTTGGCAATTCCATGCCCTGCCACGCGCCCAGCAATTCGTCGGGCTCCACAGCCAACAGGCTGTGGAAGCAGACGAGGGCACTCTCTCTCTCGAGAGGCCGTTCAGGCGCCTTTGACGGACCCAGTTCGGCTCCTCATCGGGGGTGTGGGTCTTCATAACCTTCGCTTGAGGCGTCATGGGATGGAAAGCAGCGGCAAGCTCTCTGGGGATGTCTTCGGATGACCCCACATAGCGGGCCGAGTAGTGGAAACCGGTGACACGATGGGCGCCAGCGCGGAGCTTGCCAAGGGGCATTTCTCTGGCCGGAAACTGCGATGCATTGCTCGTCTGGGGCGCCGTTGCGAATGGCGACTTTGGCGATCTCCAGCCATGGACCGGCGGCGTGGCCCAACTCATCCACGACAGTCCGTTTGACGTTGACGCGCAGCCTTTCCGGTAGCGCAAAGGCGCCGCAGGGAATGCCGCTGTGGTCGAATGCCACCCCCTCGACGGCAAGATCATTCTCGGCCGGCACCAGGCCGTCGTCAATCGCACGAGGGGGAAAGTCGCGGCGGCGGAAACCCTAGCGCGCGGTGAACTCGGCAGCGGCCGAGATGCGTCGGCCATCGAATTCCTGAACGGAAAGCCGGAAGTCGACGGACGTTTCGTTCAGGAGGTTCCAGGTGAAGGCGCCGATCCGATTTTCAGTCCAGGAAATGAACTTCTCCGGTCCGATGATCGTGAGGGGACATGGCCGGTTGAGGGCTGGCGGAGCAGGGAGTCAAAGCCCGCGACGTGATCCATGTGCGCGTGTGAGACAAAGGCGTGGCTTAGGCCGTGTCTCGGAAGTGGTGAAAATTGGACGGTGGCGTGATCTCCGGGTGAACTGACACCCACCTAACCGGCGGCGGCAACCGCCAAGGAGAGTGAGGGCCGCAAGCCGCCACCGGTCCGAGGCGCGGCCCGAACGCCATGAAGCAAAGTATCGACAGCCCGTCCTTTTCGCTACTGCCCGACGCAAGCGGGTATGATCCGATCGACGATCGTCTTCGGGCGCATGTCTGTGCCACCATTGAGGCCATGTTCGAAGAGGAACTGGCCGACGTTCTCGGTCGGATTCGTTACGGCCGCGGCAACAAGCGGGCCAAGGGCTACCGCCAGGGGCACCGCGATCGGCACATTCGGCACCGAGACGGTGCGGGTTCCTCGTGCCCGGGTCGAGAGCGAGGTCGGCAAGATCACCGAATGGCGCTCAAAGGCGCTGGCCCGCTACCGGCAGCAATATCTCGGCGCTGGCGGCGATCGGCGTGCGGCGCGACGGGCAAAAGGTGCTCCTCTCGATCAGGAACATGGGCGGCGAAAGCACGGCTGCCTGGGGCAGCTTCCTCGCCGATCTGGACGCGCGGGGCTTGCCGCGGCCCGAATTCGTGATCGTTGACGGCGCCCCGGCCTTGAAGCCGCGCTTGTGGCGCTCTGGGGGGAGGATCTGGCCATTCAGCACTGCACGGTTCATAAGCACCGCGACCTGCTCGGCCATGCCCCCAAGCGCCTTCATGACGAGTTGAGCGAAGACAAACCGCGCCATGATCTACACCGACAGCGCCGCCGAGATCGAGAAGCGTCGCAAGGCCCTCCTCCGCAAATGAAAGCTGAAGTGCCGGGCCGTAGCCGACAGCCTTGAGGAAGCAGGTGACCGGCTCTTGTTAAAGAGTCCTCGTTGGTAGATCTGCAACCAAGTCAAGTAGAAGTTGAAAACTCGGGTCCGACAGTCTGCTCTTCAAGGAAGCGATATGTGCTGGACCACGCTACACCAAGACGCTTTGCAACGATCCAAGCTCGGTTGGCCCGAGCCTAGAGGAACACGGCCAAGCCCAGGATGATCGGAAGCGAGACCAGGGAAGCGAGACTGACAGGAAGGCTGAGCCCCTTCAATGCGCCGCGGACGGACAGTCCCATCAGGGTTGCCATCAACCAGAAACTGTTGCTGGTGACGTGAACCAGGAAGAGCGCGCCCGACCCGGCGGACAGGGCGATCAGGACCGGCGAAACGGAAAGCGTATCGGCCACTGGTGCCAGAAGCGCGGCAGCGGTGATCGCTGAGGCCGAAACGGATCCGATGGCGATATGAAGCACGGCCGCCACGACCCAGACAAGAACCAGAGGCGCCGATGCATCGGCAGAGAAGTATCCGGACAGAATGTCGCCCAGGTCCGTCATGCCGACAACGGCCGAAAGCGACCCTGCGACGCCCGTCAGAAGCAGGATCTGTCCGCTTTCCGCGAAGGCGCTTGCCATCGCCTCGCGGCGCACGTCGGCAGACAAGTGCGAGCGGGCAATCAGAAGCGCGACGATCATGCCGAGGAACAGCGCAAAGGTCGAATTTCCGACGGCTGCCAGAATGCCGCTTGCCCATTCCATGGCCCGGTTGATCGCGCCAAGCGCTATCATGACAACGGGGATCAGAACCGGGAGCAGAGAGATGGTCAGCGGGATGTCCGGCCGCGTGGGACCTTCGTCGTCATGCTCACTGTAGGCTGCTTCGTCCAGCGCCGGATCCCAGACACCCCGTGCAGCCAGCCGCGCCATCAGGAACACGGTGATCAGTCCGGTCGGGATCGCGACGATCAACCCATAGAGCAGCATGGTGCCCAGATCGACATCCAGCATGGCGGCAAGCGCAAGCGCACCAACTCCGGGAACGACAAGCGTCAGCGCCAGGTAAATGCCGACCGACGTGGCGGCTGCCATCACGGGCGTCCCCTCTGGTCCCATCCGCGCTGCGATCCGACGCGCCAGGGGCGTCGCCATCAACAGCAGGACATCCGTGTAGATGGCCGGGAAAACGGTGGTGATGACAGTCGTAAGGGCATAGGGGATGCGATTGGGTGCTATCCGGCGTGTCAACAGATCGACAACACGGTGGAACGCCCCCATGCGTTGCATCAACCCGCCGATCATGACGCCGAAGGCGATCAGAAGGCCGATCTTGCCCATCAGATCGCCGAAGCCGCCCGTGATCGCGTCCACCGTCGGTCCGAACCCCAGGCCCGAACTGAGACCGAGATACATTGGCCCGATAAGCAGGGCGATGAAGGGGTGCATCTTCGCGAAGATCACAAGAAGCACGACAAGAATGATCGCGAACATCGCGTTCGCGAGAACAAAGAGTTCAGTCACGTTTCCTCCTCCCAAGGAACGTCAGGGATGCCGTTCAGACGGCTAAGGGGCAGGCCGGGGTGCGGGATGCAGGTCCTGAACCAGGCCCGCCTTGGCAAGCTGCCCCGGGACATCGTGGCCGACAATGGCGGGCAGTTGCCGCGCGATGGCCAGAAGGCCGCGCAGATCGATGCCGGTATCGACACCCATCTCGCTGAACATCGCGGCCGTATCCTCGGTCGCGATGTTGCCGGACGCGCCAGGCGCGAAGGGACATCCGCCCAATCCGCCTAGGGCCGCATCAAAGCGCCTTGCGCCCGCCCGCCAGGCAGCCAGGACATTGGCGAGACCAAGCCCCCGGGTGTTGTGCAGGTGGATGGTCAGGGCCTTGGGCCCCGCAAGCGCCAGGACATCGCGCACCAGTTCCTCGATCTGGCGGGGATTGGCCATGCCCGTCGTGTCCGCCAGCGTGATGCCGGTGCAGCCCATTTCAAGATAGCTTTGCACCAAACCCAATACGTCGGAAACCTGTTGCGGGCCTTCGAAGGGACAGCCGAACGCCGTTGCGATGGTGCCGTTCAGCATCTTGCCTGCGCCAAGCGTCATCTCGGCGATGGCGCGAAACCCTTCCAGGCTTTGCTGCGGTGTCATGCGCATGTTGGCCAGGTTGTGGGTCTTGCTGACCGACAGAACCATGTTCAGTTCGTCTGCATCGGCCGCCAAGGCGCGTTCGGCGCCTTTGGCATTCGGAACAAGGGCTGCATAGATGACGCCCTCATGCCGCCGGATGCCCCTGAACACCTCGGCCGCGTCGGCAAGGGCCGGGACCGCCCTGGGCGAGACGAAGCTTGACACTTCGATCCGGGTCAGGCCAGCGGCAGCCAAGTCATCCACAAGGCGGATTCTCTGCTCTGTCGGGACAAAGCGCTGTTCCATCTGCAAGCCGTCACGCGCACAAACATCCTGGAGGATCACGTCCGGCATGGCTCAGCCCTTCTTCATGATGGCTGCGATCCTGTCCGGCGAATATCCGATGTCGCCAAGCACAGCCTGCGTGTCCTGACCCAGACCCTGGCCGACCCACTGCATGCTTCCCGGCGTCGCGGAAAGCTTCGGCACGATGCCTGGCAAGGTCAGGGTCGTTCCATCGGGCAGTGCGGCAGGCAGCAGCATGTCCCGGGCAAGATAGTGCGGATCGTTGACGATATCGGCCGCAGAATAGATGCGTCCTGCCGGAACCTCGGCGTCCTGAAGGACCGCCAGCACCTCGTCGATATTCCGGGTGGACGTCCAGCCGAGAATGGCTGCATCAAGTTCGGCATTGCGCGCCACACGTCCGTCATTGCTGGCAAGTGCGGGGTCGTCTGCCAGATCCTGCCGTCCAATGGCCGTCATCAGGCGGCGGAAGATGGCGTCGCTGTTCCCCGCGATCACCGCATAGGCACCATCGCGCGTCTGGTAGGTGTTCGACGGGCTGATGCCGGGCAGCGCACCGCCGGTTCGTTCCCGGACCAGTCCGAACATCGCGTATTCAGGGACCAGGCTTTCCATCACGTTGAAGACGCTTTCCACCAGCGACACGTCCACGACCTGTCCGCCGCCCTTGCCCGAACGTACATGCAGAAGGGCTATCAAGGCGCCGATCACCCCATGAAGCGACGCCAGCGTGTCGCCCAGGCTTACACCGACCCGGGCAGGCGGCGAGTCGGGAGATCCCGTGGTATAGCGGATACCGCCCATGGCCTCGCCGATGGCGCCGAAGCCGGGACGATCATGGTAGGGGCCGTCCTGTCCATAGCCCGAGATCCGCACCAGGACCAGATTGGGGTTCAGTGCCTGCAGAGTGTCCCAGCCAAGACCAAGCTTTTCCAGCCCGCCGGGACGAAGGTTCTCGATCACGACATCGGCAGAGGCCGCCAGATCACGCGCCGCTTCAAGGCCCAAGGGCGACTTCAGATCCAAGGCAACCGAGCGCTTGTTGCGCGCTTGCAAATACCACCAGAGCGAGGTTCCCTTGTGCAGCTTGCGCCACTTGCGCAGCGGGTCGCCCGAACCTGGTTGCTCGACCTTGATGACCTCGGCCCCGAATTCCGCAAAAAGTCGCGCTGCAAACGGTGCTGCGATCAACGTGCCGATTTCCAAGACGCGAATGCCTTGCAATGGTCCTGACATGGTATCCTCCTGCTCCGAGCAGGTTGGCTACACAAATGTCAGCCGCCGATCCATGCGTCATGCGTGAAGCTGCCTTCGCGTCTTGCGAAGGCTAGCTCGTGCCAAGCGCTCGATAAAGGTGTCTTGCCGCAGCAGACAGGCGAGCGTCAGGACGGTGCACAAGCATCAGGTCGCGGCGCGCCCACGGGTCCGCCAAGGGCTCGCAGTGCAGGTTCATGGAAGGTCCAATGATGTCGAAAACCGGAGCAGGAATTAGGGCAATTCCCAGGCCCGCCTGAACCGTGCGGCACACCGCATCAAAGCCCGGCACATGGATCCGGCAGCGCAGCGTCAGCCCTTCTTCCTGAGCCGCACGCTGCGAGCGCATGAAGATCGAGCTGTCGGCATGCAATCCGATCTGGTCGTAGCCCAGGCTGTCACGGAAGCTGATCGGTCCCTGACCTGCAAGCGGATGATCGCTTCGCATTGCCAGGACAAGGTCATCG
The DNA here is from genome assembly GCF_026913015.1 of Paracoccus benzoatiresistens. Classification (GTDB taxonomy): domain Bacteria; phylum Pseudomonadota; class Alphaproteobacteria; order Rhodobacterales; family Rhodobacteraceae; genus Paracoccus; species Paracoccus benzoatiresistens. The sequence continues at coordinate 11,139 of NZ_JAPTYD010000066.1, read as the reverse complement.
CGCTTGTAGGGTCTGCCGACCAGGCCATTCAGCTCGGCATGGGCAGAGCAGATGCCCAGTTCGGCTTCGCTCATTGCCACGCCCCGGACGACTTCGATGCTTGGCCGTTCCTGAAGATCGATCCGCAGGTCGGGATGCGTCAGGAAGAATCCCTCAAGGTCCTCGGGAAGATAGGCGACGATTGCCGACAGGTTTGCAAGCAGCTTGACATGCCCGCGCACGCCCGCGCCGAAGTCGGCCATGTCGGCGGCCATGTCATGGGCATGGGACAGGACGCGACGGGCGTGATGGATCAGTGTCTCGCCTGCCGCGGTCAGGTGCATCCCGCGGGGGGATCTGTCGAACAGCGGAACCCCCACGTCGGCCTCGAGATCGGCAAGCCGCTTGCTCGCGGCGGAAAGGGCTATGGCCTCGCGTTCGGCCGCGCGTGTCAGAACACGCTCCTCGGCGACGGCGACGAAAATGCGCAGCGTCGTCAGGCTGAACCTATCTACGGCAATTCGGGGCGACATGGCGCGACTTCAACAGCTATCTTCGGCTTGATCTATGCGCATGCCCCAGCAGGAATTTCGAGAAGAAAATGGGGTCTCCTTGCTGGCGCGCATTCCTGGGAAAGCACGTTGCAAGGTCTGAAGCGGCAATGGATCAGCCATTATTCCGAACCGGTCATCCTGTCTTCCCGCTGGCCCAAGCATAGCGAAGGCTTGCCTTTCGCAAACGCGGGCTTGAAGCCCGGCAGGACACATCCCGTAGAGGCCGGGTTCTGGCACGCTTCGGGGCGGGCTCCCCTTGCATGGCGGAGAGTTACCGGGCCTGGCGAAGGATCGCCCTGCCGCCCCAAGCCTGCGGGCACCTGGTGTTGCACTAAAGGCAACGCCTTGTTCCATCAATCAACCTGTCCCTAGCGTCGAACACCCTCAATAATTAAGGGAAAAGCCTGATACCGACAGGAGGATGCGAATGTCCCACTCCCGAGCCTTGGGCGCGGATAAACTTGCACTGCACGGCATCGTGCTGGCCATAGTCGTCATTGCCGAGGCGATCGGCGTCCTGCGCATTCCGATCGGGATCGCCGCCGTCGTGTTGCTGCCGATGCTTTATGCCTTTGCCATGGGCATCGCCATCAACCCGAACATCACCCGCGCCACGGCACGCGTCCTGACGCCGAATGTTCAGAAGTTCGCAGGCGCAATGATCACCATCGCGATCACGCCGTTCGTGGCCAAGTTCGGGACGACCGTCGGTCCTCAGATCGAGGCCATCATCGAGGCAGGTCCTGCTCTGATCCTGCAGGAAATCGGAAACCTCGGCACCATCGTCGTTGCCTTTCCCGTGGCAGTCTATCTTCTTGGCATGGGCCGTGAGACAGTCGGGGCGGTCTATTCCATCGACCGTGAGCCTAATCTGGCCCTGATCGCTGAGAAATACGGCCTGGACTCGCCCGAAGGCGCGGGCGTCATGGGCGTCTATGCGACCGGAACCCTGATCGGCACCTTCATTTTCGCCATCATGCCAACGCTGATCCACGGGATGGGCGTGTTTGATATCCGTGCCTTGGCGATGTCCTGCGGCGTGGGGTCGGGTTCGATGCTGGCGGCATGCACCGGTGCCCTGACCACGGCGGTGCCCGACCAAACGGATCTGATCCTTGGCTTGGCGGGCGCGTCCAACGTCCTGACCTATGCAACCGGGCTTTATGTCGGGCTGTTCATTGCGCTTCCGCTTACCCAATGGCTGTACCGCAAGGCGCGGCCGGAACTCTACTGAGGGGATAATCATGGCTAACGTTGAAAACCTGACCCTCGAGATCGAGACGATTGATGAGCGCAAGGTCAATATCGGGGAAACAGCAGCCCTTCTGCTTGTGGCCTGCGCCATCGGCACCATGGCCAACTATGTCGCCACGGGCGTGGGCGCCCTTGAGGCTTTCCCGGGCATGGCAATCCTGTTCCTCTGTTCGGTTGCAGGCCTCATCATGGCGCGCTTCGTGCCGCTGGCACTTCCCTCGGTCGCGTGGGTTTCATTGTTCGCGATCGTGATCACCATTCCCGGGGTCCCCGGCTCGGCATGGGTTGTTGAACAGGCAGGAAAGATCAACTTCCTGTCGCTGGCAACGCCTGCGCTGGCTTATGGCGGGCTGGCCCTTTCGGCAAAGGAATTTGCCATTGCGCGAAAATCCGGCTGGAAGATCGTCATCGTCGCCATCTGCGTGATGCTTGGCACCTATCTCGGTTCCGTCGTGATTGCCGACCTGACGCTGCGGGTCTTCTCGTGATCCCGGCCTCTCATCTTGCCGAGGCCGTCGAATGGCGGCGGCGCATCCACATGAACCCTGAACTTGCGTTCGAGGAACATGATACAGCCGCCTTCATAGCCGGGAAACTGGGGGAATGGGGCTATGAGGTGGCGACCGGGATCGGGCGCACCGGGATTGTCGGTTCTCTGACGAAAGGCGCGGGCAACCGCGCCATCGGCATTCGGGCCGACATGGACGCGCTGCCGATCCTCGAGAGTTCCGGTGCCGATTGGTGTTCGCAACGACCGGGCCGCGCGCATTCCTGCGGCCATGACGGGCATGTCGCGGTCGCCCTCGCTGCGGCGCGCGTTCTGGCGGATACGCCCTTCGATGGCACGTTGCGCTTCATCTTCCAGCCCGCCGAGGAAAACGAGGGCGGTGGACGAGAGATGGTCGCGGACGGCCTTTTTACGCGGTTTCCGGTCGATGCCATCTATGCGATGCACAACTGGCCAGGTCTGCCGGTGGGGACGCTGGTCGCCCGCGACCGGGAGATGATGGCCGCCTTCGCCACCTTTGAAATCGAGTTGACCGGCAAGGGTGCGCATGGCGCCATGCCGCACGAGGGCGCCGACACCCTTCTGGCCGCTTCGCATATCGTCACCGCCTTGCAGTCCATCACGTCGCGAAACGTCAGCCCCCTGCGCAGTTCGGTCGTGTCGGTTACGCAGGTGCATGGCGGGGATGCCTGGAACGTCCTGCCGGAAACAGCCGTTGTTCGCGGAACGACACGGTGGTTCGATCCCGAAGTCGGAGATCTTCTGGAAGCACGCATGAACGCGATCGTGGCCGCCGTTGCCACGGGGTTCGATTGTGCCGCGGACCTGCGATACCAGCGCCGCTATCCCTCGACGCTGAATACGCCCGGGAATGCAGCCCTGCTGCGCGGCCTGGGCGCCGAGGCGGGGCTGGAGATCGTGGATACCGATCCCAGCATGGCGGCCGAGGATTTCGCCTTCATGCTGGAGCATGCGCCAGGGTGCTATTTCTGGCTGGGTGCCGCGAGGGAGGGCGCCAATCCTGGCCTTCATTCGCCCCGGTTCGACTTCAACGACGCCATTCTTGGACCGGCCGCGGCGTTCTGGGTCAGGCTGGCGCAAGCCGAACTGGGCGGTGCTTGACACCTTTGTCTGCGGACCGCCATCGTGACGCGATGATGATTTTCGATCGTCGCGACATTCGCGTCTATATGGCGGTCCACCGCCATGGTTCGATCAGGGCTGCAGCGGACCAACTGGGCGTCGCGCCTTCTGCCGTGTCCCGTCAGGTGGCCGATATGGAAAGCCAGATCGGCGTGGCGCTGCTGGAGCGCAGTTCTCGGGGCGTGAACCTGACCGATGCCGGGCGGCTGGTGCTGGAGCACATGCGCCATGTGGTCGAGGAGGCCGATTACCTGAACGAGCAGCTTTCGGAACTTCGCGGCATCCAGCAACGGAATGTCCGCATCCACTGCGGCGAAGGATTCCTGGCCGATTTCATGCAGAACGGGCTTGGAGGGATCGGAAGTCCAGGCTTTCAGGTTTGCTACGAGCTTCTGGTGGGATCGACCGACGCCGTCGTCACGGCGTTGGCCAATGGCGAAAGCGACATCGGCATCGCCTATAATCCACCTGCAACGGGTGCTGTCCGAAGCATTGCGTCTGCGCGACACCCGCTGTGCGTGCTGATGCCGTCAGAGCACCCCCTGGCCACGAAGACCACGGTGCGGCTGGCAGATTGCGCACCATATCCGGTGGCACTCTTGCCAAAGGGGCACGGCACGACCGATCTCTTGATGCGCGTTGCGTCCGACAGCGGGATTGCCTTGTCACCGCTGCTCATGACGACATCGATCGACGCGCTGAGGCGCTTCGTGAAGGCAGGTCTGGGGCTGGCGTTCCTCCCCCGAACCTCGGTCGCCGTCGAGGATCAGGTCGAGTTGCGCGAGTTGGCGGATGCAGCCTTGTCTGGCGCATCGGCCCATCTGCTGGTTCGGGCACGCCGCCGGCTTCCTGCTTCTGTGGACCGCCTGGCTCGGCATCTGGAAAGTACGATGGCCAGCTTTGTTCCGCGTTGCTGAACGGGCAACGCGACGTTCCCCAGATCGCTCCTAGCACCACGCGATCCTCTGGATGATCCTCGACGGATCAAGAGGAAGGAAAAACATGACGAAGGACTTGACGGTCGGCGTCGTAGGACTTGGCGCAATGGGCCTTGGCATGGCCGCATCTTCCGCCCGCGCCGGCTTCCGCACGCTGGGGTTTGATCTGGCCCCTGAACCCGCCGAAACGGCACGCGGGGCAGGGGTGGAGCCGGTGCCAACGCTGGAGGATGCCTTCGCGGCGGACCGGATCGTCTTCTCGCTGCCGACCGCCCGGGACGTGGCCGATGTGATCAAAAGGATGGCTGCCCTGCTTCAGCAGCGCGATCGCGTTGTCATCATCGACACCTCTACTTCGGAACCGCAGGTGACGCGGGATTTGGCACAACGTCTGGCCGCGATGGGGCACGGCTTTCTGGACGCTCCGGTTTCGGGCGGGCCTGCCGGGGCAGCCAATGGGGCGCTCACCATGATGATCGGCGGCACCGCCAAGGATTTGGCGGATGCGCAGCCGGTGATCGAAGCACTCTCGTCCAAGGCGATCCATGTCGGCGAAAGCGGTGCGGGTAATGTGGCCAAGCTGGTGAACAACCTTCTCTGCGCGGCTCATATGATCACGACGGCAGAAGGCCTGCGTCTGGCCGAGGCCGCGGGCATATCCGCCGAGTCTGCGCTTGACGTGCTGAATGCCGCCTCAGGGCGATCGATGGTTTCCGAGGTGCATTTTCCAACCTGGGTGATGAATGAAGGCTTCGATAGCGGCTTCACCATGGCGCTGATGCAGAAGGACGTCAGGCTGGCCCGGAAGCTTGCAGAAGACACCGGAACGAAAATGCCGCTGACGGAAAAAGCCGCGCGATTGTGGGCAGAGGCTTCTTATGCCGCCACGGACGATTTCACCCGCATGGGCGATTTTCGGAACAAGGGATGATCCTATGCTGACCATCAGCGCCGAGGCCCAGGCGGCCCGCATTCTTGAACTCTATCAAAGCGTCTTCCCAGGTGCCGGGATCGGCAGCTTCATCGACGGTGAGATCGTCAGGGGATCCGGCTCGGGCTTGGACCTGACGGACCCGGCGTCAGGCCAGGTTTTCGCCAGCTTCGCCGATGCGGGTGCAAGCGAGATCGATGCCGCAATGATCGCCGCCGACCGGGCGCAGCGAGAGTGGATGGCCATGCCGGCTGCGGCGCGCGGGCGTGTCATGTGGGCAATCGCAGCCCAGATCCGCGCCCACGCCCCGCTCATCGCAGAGATCGAGAGCCGTTCGGCGGGACGTCCGATCCGCGACATCCGTGGCGAGGCGCTGCGCGTCGCGGAAATGTTCGAATACTATGCGGGCTGGTGCGACAAGATCTACGGCAACACGATCCCTGTGCCGTCGAGCCATTTCAACTACACCCGGCAAGAGCCGGTGGGGGTGGTGATGCAGATCACGCCCTGGAACGCCCCGCTCTTTACCGGTGGCTGGCAGATCGCCCCGGCAATCTGTGCCGGCAACGGCGTGGTCATCAAGCCATCCGAACTGACGCCGCTTTCGACACTGATCCTGGGCAAGATGTGCGAGCTTGGCGGTGCGCCGCGTGGACTGGTCAACGTCATTGCGGGGGGCGGACTGACGGCAGGGCAGGCAGGCGTGACCCATCCAAGGACGGGGCTGGTGGCGTTTGTCGGCTCTGCGCGGGCAGGTTCGGCCATTGCAGCCGCGGCAGCCAGGAACACCGTGCCCTGTGTGCTGGAGCTTGGGGGGAAATCGGCCAACATCATCTTCCCGGATGCCGATATCGACCGGGCCATTGTCGGCGCCCAGGCTGCCATCTTCGCGGGCGCGGGCCAAAGCTGCGTCGCGGGCTCGCGGCTGCTGGTCCACAGCTCGATCCGTGACCGGTTTGTCGATGCTTATGCCGATGCCGCACACCGTATCGCCATCGGGCATCCCTTTGACGAAGCCACGCATGTCGGCCCGATCAACAACCTGCGCCAATGGGAGAAGATCGGACAGATGGTCGAGGCTGGCGTGGCCGAAGGCGCCCGCATCGCCGCAGGCGGCGCCCGGCCTGACGCTCTTGAGGGCACGGGCGGCTTCTACTATGCGCCGACGATCCTGGACGGCGTGAAGCCCGGCATGTCGGTTGCACAAGAGGAGATTTTTGGCCCTGTCGTCTCCGTGCTCACCTTCGAGAGCGAGGAAGAGGCCGCCCTGCTTGCCAATGATAACCCTTACGGGCTGGCAGGCGCTGTGTGGACGGCGGATGTGGGGCGGGCTCACCGCATGGCAGGAGCCGTTCGGGCAGGCACGTTCTGGATCAACTCCTATAAGACGATCAATGTCTGCTCTCCATTCGGCGGCTTCGGGCGCTCCGGCTATGGTCGATCATCGGGCCAGGAGGCGTTGATGACCTATACGCAGACGAAAAGCGTCTGGGTGGAGACGGCAAGCAATCCTCCGGTCACCTTCGGATACGCGCCAGGCTGAGGTGAGGGCAGAAGCGGTCCGATCCTGTTGGGACCGCTTCTGATCGCCAGCGAGTCTGGTGTCTAAAGTCAACATGCATGACCGTCCCATTGACTGCGGCTGACGAACTGTTGGATGGCGGGTTGCTCTGCTCGCCGGCCAGGGCTCGCGTCAGGGAATGGCTCATCCAGAGCCATACGACACAGCCCCGTTCGACACCGGGCAACCCTGCACCCGCGCCGCAGGCCATCCCTTTGTTGTCGAGAACGCGCCGTCTCCTCGTTGGTGCCTGGCTTGGCACCAGCGTCATGCACCAAGATAGAAGCCGGACCCCGGATAGGGGTAGGACACGGCCAGTTGCGCGATGTCGCTCCCGTCCTGCGGTTCGGCCAGGGTCAGACCGGAAGCTGCCTCGATCAGCGGGTGGCAGGTCAAAGGCTGCCCGTGAACCATGATCAGCCGGTCGATTTCACCTGGGCGTTCAATTAGGCACTGCGCCAGCCCGATACCGGCTATCCCCGTGGTGGGTGCCGCATCCAGAGCAACAATGCGCTGGTGGGTATCGATGTCAGAAGGCTGGGCACGGGACTGAAAAGACGCCCTGTCCTTGGAAAAGGTAAACCCGAAGTTCTGTGTGCCCGCCACGAGTGTGCTCCGGGTGAGTGACCTCAGCCTCATGTCGCCAGCAGAAGCCGAGGCCAGATTGCACGCCGTCTGCAAACCAGAAACAAGACTGCGTAACGAGTTCAGCCTCCGGCATGACGGGCGCTGTTCAAGCCATCCGTTAAGACATTTTAAATAAATAATTGTACCATAACAGTTTCCCGCAGAAGAACGTGTCGAAACATTGAACATACCGGTGAACCAAGGCCTTAAAAGCTGGTTTCAGTGCTCTCTCTGCGACCCAAGGTTGTTCCGTCAACATCACTGTTAAACTTCAGATATACCTTTCAAAGAAATAACTTGCCAAAACTGCAAGGGAATTGGCGAGCATGCATGTATAATACCTGATTAATATGTTTGGACTCCCTGCGGCACCGCATCTGTAGCTGATGACCGGCAAGGAAGCTGGCACGCTGGCTTCACATGTGCTTCGACTGCGTGGAAGCGCCAGGTTTCCTGCGCGACGAGCGATTCCTAGGCGCGCCGTGCTCCCTTGACCAAGCCGGCTGTTTGAGGGCAATCTTGCCCTGTTGCCGAGCGATTGTTTTTTTGGGGCGTGACAGGAACCTGTCCAAGAGGTTGTGGTTACACGTTGCGCCGCTCCGGCGCTGCGTGTCCTGCTGCAAGGAACGCCCTCCCCCCGTTTCTGTTGCCTCCTTTGCCGAGAAATAAATGAAAACTTTCAGTTCATCTTATCCAGTTCATTGCTGCATCCGCAGCAAATTATTGCCAAATCATTAATCGAAGCCTCTAATCGGGGATATGTTACGGAGGGAGCAAGCTCATGGGTCATGACCCTGCCTACAAGCAACTGCTGACATTGATAAACGCTCGTGGTCAGCAATGGCTGCGCAACCGGATCGAGCTTTTTCCCATGCTACCTGCTCCGGATCATCCTCATCTGACGGGCTTGGCGGAAATTGCCGTTGCCGCACATATCTGTTCGGGCCTCCGCGGCACGCCTGCGCCGCTGCAAACATTTATCCGCAGCCGGTTTACACCGGATTTCGTTGGATGTTTCCTTGACGCCTTCCAGCACGGCTCTCATCCGGGTGACGGGCGCGGCACCCCGCTGTTCCGGCTTTTGCCGCATGATGAACGGGCACAGATCCGCTTGCCCCAAATGGCGTCCTTGGCGGAACGGCTGGCCCTTTCCGATGGGTCCGACCCGAGGCTTCTGGCAGAGGCCGAGGCATTCTTGCGTGCACCCGTTCCGGCCGAACGGCTGACGGAGCGCGACGTCGATACCTACGCCTGTGTGCTGATGCTGTGCTATCGCTTCGGTGCCGAGCGCCCGCGCTTTGCGGATGCCCGAACCTACGGGGATGCCTTCGCGAACTGCCTGCGCTTCGCCGAGTGGGCAGAGCGGAAGGGCCGGCTGATGCCCTTGGCGCAAATGTGCTATTGCCTGTGCCTGATCGACCCGGATCATGATGTGGCTCCGATGCTGGGCGACATCATTGCCAGCCAGCGGCCGGACGGATCGTTCCCGGACAGGATCGGCTTTGGCACTGCCGACCAGGGCGAGGCGGCACTGCGTCCGACCCTTGCCACCCTTGTCGCACTGCACATGGCCGTGCATCGGCGCTGGCAGCACCCGCGACCTAGCGTGCCGCTGGCGGCCTAGGGTTAGGACTTCGGCAACAGGGCCGTCCCAGTCAATTGCCTTCTGGCGCAAGACAGCGACCCGCGGTGAGGCAGAGTGCAGAAGCTTGGCACTTTCCGTCGCTGTCTTGGGCGTGCCTTTGTCTAAGATCACTCCGTGTGCATGCTTCGGTGCGCGGTCGGCGCAACGGCCGCCAACATGATGCTGGTTCAATGCAGTTCCGACGTGCCCGTCTCGCTGGCGGGCCCGATGTGGTCCGACGACAGTCCTGACCGACAGCATCGGAACCGCGTCCCTGGAGGACCTCGAAGGCCTGCGACTAGGCAGGCACCGGTAGATAGATCTCGCGGTCAGGCTGTATGGGGCACCCGGATTTCGGACCGGAAGCTGGTGCCATCATCCACACCCGATGCAGGATCACGCTGATACCTCGTACAAGGCAACTATCGTCCGCTTGGCCCCGCGGCGCGGCAACCTGCACCGCCTAGCTTCTCAGCTATTTCGATCGCCTCCGGTGAATCATGACGGTGGCAGCCATGGCATAATGCCCCGCGCGGGCTCACATCGCCGGCCTTGGTGATCCCGCCCGAGACATCGCGCTCACCCGACTGGTTACGTGAGGGTGTCAAACCCACCCAAGGCCCGACCTTCTTCGAAAATGTGAAGTGGGCGGGATCATCGACAGCTGACCGGTAAGTCAGCGCCACAACCGCGCGATCCTGGGCATCGACATCAGGCGATGACAGACAGGGTCTTCATGGGCGAGTTGTCGAACACGGCGTTCCAGCCCTGCCAATTCTTGCCGAAGAGACACCCGCGCCCGGAGCATTGGTTCTGTCGCATCCTCCAACATTGGATTGCCTGCAGCCAATTCCCGGATGCGGTGTTCGACCCGGCCACGGGAGCTCGCGCCAACCTTCAGCCCAAAGTTCTGCAGCAGACCCCGCAGGGAGAGTTCCAGAGCGATGAAGTCCTGCTGCATAGCCTCGCGAGCGCCTAGCAAGGCGCGATCTTCTTGGGTCGAGACCGATTTGCAGTAAACTGCCCGGAATCAGCCGAGATGAAGCTGAGGGGCGATACCCTCAGGCAGTGTCCCTGGACCATGTGCTGAGACACTGCCTCGCTGGCCACCTGAGCCTCCCTGACGATCCGCCCATGTTCGGTGATCGCGCAGATCGCGATCTTCTCCAACGCTACGTCGAATCCGACAAACAGCCTCATCTCCTAGTCCCCCTTCTGGATTTGTTACGGCCTTGCTGCCCGTTCTCCCGTCTACGTTGAAACGCAATGGGCATCTACGTCCACAGTCGGGTTCTCACCGACATCTTGTGCGGATGGACAGTGGCCTCGCCCATCAATGTCTGAAGAGGCTCTCTCGTGGTCGAGACGCTCGAACGCATCCGCCTGGGCTTGCCCTTCGCCCGGACGGCCTTGGATGCGGACAATGGCGGCGAGTTCGTCAACGAAGAGCTGATCGACTATTGCCTTGGCCATGGAAGTGAACTCACCCGCTCGCGTCCCTACCGCAAGAACGATCAAGCGTGGATCAAGCACATGCCGAGGCGGTGCTGAAGCAGGCCCCCCTTTGGCGGGCATCTGTTTGTCTTCCAGAGTCGGCGAGGAGATCTGGTGAAGGTCATCTGGTGGGATGGGCAAGGTGCGTGCGTCGCCATTGTCGCTCCGACCAATGTCGCTCCAATAGCAACACATGAAGCGGCTGGAGAAGGGCCGGTTGGTCAGGCCCGCGGCCTAAGGAGGGCAAGATAGCTCGCACCCCTGCGCAGTTTTCTGGAAGGGATCGACTGGCGGGCGCCAGAAATAACCTGGCAGCCGCTGGCGGCAGGATAATCCGCAGGACCTGCGATCAAAGGATTCCCACAAGGTGTCCTGCCGGATCAGCTGTCTGCATGCTGGATCAGGCCGTAACGTGCGCGCACCACGGTGATCCGACCACACATTCCATGAACATCCGACCGGCCATTCCACGACCATCCGACCACCCGCTCCAGCCGCATCCGACCAGGCTGATCTGAGCGGACGC
>NZ_JAPTYD010000065.1 GCF_026913015.1 Paracoccus benzoatiresistens | reverse complement strand
TTGGAGATTGTCATGCATGCTTCCTTTCGGTGAAGCATGGACCGGATCAGTCATACACAAAAGATCGGACACTCTCTTCTCGAGCGCAATGCGCACCACCTTGGTCGGATCGATAATGCCTGCCTCCAGCAAATCAGTATAGATGTTCCGGGACGCGTCGAGCCCCCACGCACCCGATCCCTTCTTCATCTCGGCCAGAACGACGCCACCGTCCATTGCCGAGTTCTCGGCGATCTGCCGGGCCGGTTCCCCCAAAGCACGGGCAAGACAGAGCACACCGGTCCGCCGGTCGCCCTCCCTCTCCTTCGCGGCTTCTTCGACCGCCTCGATGACGCGGACAAGGGCAAGACCACCTCCCGGTACGACCCCTTCCTCCACCGCGGCCTTTGTGGCGTTGATTGCATCGTCCAGGGCCTCCTTGCGAGACTTCAGTTCGGCCTCGGTCGCCGCGCCCGCCCGGATGACCGCAACGCCGCCCGAAAGCTTCGCAAGACGTTCGCGCAGCTTCTCGCGGTCGTAATCGGAAGTGCTTTCATCGATCCGGAGCTTGATCTGCGCGATGCGGGCCTTGATTTCGTCAGAAGCGCCGGCTCCACCGACAATCGTGGTGGATTCCCTGTCAACCCGGACGGACGCGGCCCGTCCCAGATCACCAAGGGTCAGCTTCTCAAGATCCACGCCAAGATCGGGCGATACCAGGCGGCAGCCCGTCAGCACAGCGATGTCCTCAAGCATCGCTCGACGCCTGTCACCGAAACCAGGGGCTTTGACTGCGACAACCTTGAGCGTCCCGCGCAACATGTTTACCACCAGCGTGGCGAGTGCCTCGTCGTCAAGATCCTCGGCAACGATCAGCAACGGTCGGCCCGACTTCATGACGGCTTCGAGAAGCGGCACGAGAGGTCTCAAGCCGCTGAGCTTCTTCTCATGGAGAAGGATCGCAGGGTCTTCCAGGCGGGCCGTCTGCGTTTCGGCATCCGTAACAAAGTAGGGCGAAATATAGCCACGGTCGAACTGCAGACCCTCCACAACCTCCAGAACCGTCTCGGTCGTGCGAGATTCTTCGACCATGATGGCCCCATCGTCGCCGACCTTCTCCATCGCCTCGGCGACCAGTTCTCCTATCGTCAAATCACCATGAGCCGAGATGGTCGCGACCTGGCATTTCTCCTTGCGCGACTTCACTGGCCGCGACAGCTTGCGCAGCCCGCCTATCGCAGTAGCGAGGCCGTCTTCAAAGCCGCGCCTGAGTTCCACACCCGACGCGCCAGCGGCGACGTTCCGCACGCCCTCCGAGAACAGGGCATGCGCGAGAATGGTCGAGGTCGTGGTTCCGTCGCCCACGTCCTCCCCGGTTCGTTCAGCCGCCTGGCGCAGGAGTTGTGCCCCCATATCCTCTTCACGCTCTTGCAGCCGGAACTCCTTGGCAATCGTGACGCCATCATCGCAAACGATAGGTGCGCCGTAGCTTTTCTGAATGAGAACCGATTTGGACCGCGGCCCGAGGGTGATGCGGACAGCATCCGCCAGTGCCCGGGTTCCCCTGAGCAGGGCCTCTCGAGCCTCCGAGCGGAACAGCAGCTTCTTGTATGACATTGCAGTCTCCCCGATGCTATCCCGGCGCAGACTTGCGCGGGTCTGGTGTCCTGTCGATGACGGCAGTCAATGAACCGGCTCTTTGCCGAACAGGATGAACCGCTTTGGCGCCTTTCGTGCACGCACTGGTGAGTTCACAGCCCCATCCTAGTTCTAGGGTCAGGCCAACTGATGGTCAGGCTTGATGCAGGTCAATGCGTCCCCGCCAAAGGGCGTCATCCTGAAGGAGGAGGCCACGCCGACATCGTCGCGGCGACCGCTTGGGGGAAGAAGATGGCGCCGATGTCTCCTGAACTGGCCGAAAGCGCAGCTGCCAGCGCTCGGTCGGCAGCCAAGAGAATGCACAAGAGATCGAGCGTTTGTCCAAGGGTCGTTCGTCAGACAGAGAGGCACCTTCCTGCATGCGACCGCCGGGAGAGAATTGACGCGGCATGGCCCGGACAGCATCCGCTCCCACGTTCGGCATGATGCGGCGGGTTCCTGCTCCGTCCATGGCAGCAGGCCAGCCGGGGGGCCTCGATGGATCGATCCTCCGTTGCCGAATAGCCTATTTATCGATGGAAATCGCCATCCAGCCGGAGATGCACACCTACGCCGGAGGCCTCGGTGTCCTGGCCGGCGATACAGCCCGGACGGCTGCCGACCTCGACCTGCCCATGGTGTTCCTGACCCTTGCCAGCCACGAAGGATACCTGAGACAGGAAATCGACGACGCTGGCCAGCAGATTGATCATCCTGACCCCTGGACGCTGGCAGATTGGGCGACACCTCTTGATGCAGCGGTGGCCGTCCGTATCGAGGGTCGACCCGTCTGGGTACGCCCGTGGGTTCATGTCCTTGCTGGCCCGGGCGGTCACAAGGTGCCGATCCTCCTTCTTGATACTCGTCTTCAAGTCAATGATCCCGCCGATCAGATGATCACAGATCGCCTTTATGGTGGCGACGAGACCATGCGGCTCAAGCAGGAGATGGTACTCGGGATCGGAGGTGAGAGGCTGCTTGCCGCGCTCGGGTTTGCAATAGAGACCTTTCACCTCAACGAAGGTCACGCGGCGCTGCTCGCTGCAGAACGCCTTCGTCGATATCCGGCGGGTTCTGTTGTTCAGTCGTCGGACTGTCTTCGCCACGATGTTGAGCAGGTCCGGAGCGAGTGCGTCTTTACCACGCACACCCCGGTTGAGGCGGGGCACGATCGCTTCCGCTATGATACGTCCATGCGCTTGCTTGGCAATTTCATGGAACTCTACGAGTTGCAACTTCTGGCTGGTACCGAGAACCTCAACATGACACGCCTTGCCCTTAGTCTTAGCGGGTTTGTTAATGGCGTGGCACGAGCCCATGGCGCCACTGCCCGACGAATGTTCCCCGGCTATCGCATTCGCGACATCACGAACGGCATCCACGCCGGAACCTGGGCGCATCCCGCAATGGCACGTCTCTTCGACGAGGTTGCGCCCGGCTGGCGGCACGCACCGGAGGAGCTTGTGAACGCAGATCAGCTTTCTGACGGCCGTATCTGGAAAGCCCATCAGGAAGCCAAGGCGGAACTGATCGCCTATGCCGCCGAAAAAACCGGCGTTTTATTGCGAGCCGATTTGCCGCTCGTGGGCTACGCTCGCCGCATGACTGGCTATAAGCGCCTTGAGCTTATCTTCTCCGATCTGCAGCGGCTGCGAATGATCGCTCGGGATCAGCCATTTCAGCTTGTGATGGCCGGCAAGGCGCATCCGCGTGATACGGCTGGCAAGGAGTTGATCAGGTCGTTGCACGAGAACATGCGCATGTTGTCGCCGGATCTTCCTGCCGCATTCCTGGGGGGCTATGACATGGAGGTCGCGAAGCGGTTCGTATCCGGTGCCGACGTCTGGCTCAACACCCCCCTTCCGCCTCTCGAAGCTTCGGGCACAAGTGGCATGAAGGCGGCGCTGAATGGCGGATTGAATCTCAGTGTCCTTGACGGATGGTGGGCTGAAGCCTGGGTTGAAGGCGTAACCGGATGGGCGATCACTGGCGACGATCCCGCTGGCCATGCGGACGCGCTTTACGAGAAGCTCTCGCGCACGGTGCTGCCACTCTACTTTGACAACCGCGAACGATGGATCTGGATGATGAAGGAGGCGCTTAGCAAGATCGGCAGCCGGTTCAACAGCCAGCAAATGATGCGCCGCTATGCCTCCGAAGCCTATCTGAGGTAGACCATATATTTCCGGGGCCTCGCTACCGACTACGAGGGCACGCTGGCCGAGCATGGCATCGTGCCGGCTGAAACAGTTCGGGCGCTGCGACGGCTTGGCGCCTCCGGACGGCGCTTGATCCTGCTTACAGGGCGCCAGCTCGAGGACCTGCAGCACATCTTTCCAGAACTGGCTCTTTTCGACCGAATCGTTGCCGAGAATGGAGGGGTTATCTTTGATCCTGTAACTGGACGGCTTCGGACAATGGCACCGCCGCCGCCTTTCACCCTGATCGAGATGCTCATGCGTCGTCATGTCGAGCCAATCTCCGTCGGCCATACCATCGTCGCCACCTGGGTGCCGCATGAGGCGGCCGTACTGGAGGCGATCGAAGAGCTTGGCCTCGAGTTCAAGATCATCTTCAATAAGGGCGCTGTGATGGTCATGCCACGCGGGATCGACAAGGCCTCCGGCCTGGCAGCGGCGCTGCATGACCTCCGCCTGTCAAAAATCAATGTCGTTGGTGTCGGCGATGCAGAGAACGATGGCGGGTTTCTGGCGGCATGCGGCTGCTCCTCAGCCGTTGCGAATGCTCTCGGCGCGGTGAAACAGAGCTGCGACATAGTATTGTCCGGTGAGCACGGCGCCGGCGTGAACGAGTTGGTCGAGCGGATCCTCCGAGAGGACGTCTCTCTTGCAGCAGTCAACCGACATGGCCTTCTCCTCGGCCGCACGAGGACCGGCGATCCCATCCATCTCAGCCCGGGCCGAGTACTGCTCGTTACTGGCGGCTCAGGTACCGGCAAGTCCACTTACACAACGCTTCTGACAGAGCAGATGGCCGCCCAAGGTGCCGAGTTCTGCATCATCGACCCGGAAGGCGACTACGACCCGCTGGAAGCTTCGTTCGCCGTTGGCGGAGACAACGCCTTGCCGTCGGACGCCGACATTCTGGCGCTTCTCGAACGAACTGGGATCAATCTCGTGCTCGGCCTCCACGGGGCGGATGCGCTCCGCCGTCGCGAGCGTATACGAGGTCTTCTTCCGCCGCTGGTCGCGCTTCGTGAAGAGATTGGCCGGCCGCACTGGCTGATCATTGATGAAGTTCACCAGTTCCTGCCTCGCGACGAATGCGTCTCGGTGCCAGCGCTCGGAAGCGCCATTCTCGTCACGGTGGGCCCTGAATGGATTTCGGGTGCCGCACTCGCGCAAGTCGACGCGGTGGTGGCGTTCGGAAATGCTGCCGGGTCTGAAATCAAGGAAGTTGCGCGGGAACGTGCGCTTCCTCCGCCGGCGACGCCGCCTCATGGACAGGCCGAAGGGCTTTATTGGAGAGCAGACGTTCCGGCGGAAGTCCATGTCTTGAGCGTGGATGCCCCGCAGCAAGATCATCATCGACACCGGGGGAAATATGCGATTGGCAATGTCGGTGATGCGCATGCCTTTGCCTTTCGAGACTGTTTCGATCAACCGATCGGCCGTGCGGTCAATCTGGCCGAATTTGTCCGCCTCGCCGCCGAAGTAAGTGACGAGGTCTGGGAGCGCCATCTCCGGGCAGGCGACTATACGGCGTGGTTTTTCGACGTCATCCGGGATGAAAAACTGGGATACTGCGCCATGGCCGTTGCCGCTCGGACTGAGCATGCTAGCGAAAGCCGCGCACGGATCACGGCGGCAATCCGCGAGCGCTACACCATTCCTGGGACAATTGCATGAGCCGGCTGCCGCGTCTGCGATACCCTGCAACTACGCAGTTAATCATAGGCAAGAACGGGTTTCGACAGGCATCGACTTTTTACCGCCGCATCCAGTTTCTGCCTTAGCCCGCGCGATCAAGGCGGCGATCAGATGGTTTCGATCATTAAGCGCGCCTCGCAAGGCGCGGGCCCTGCCTGAAGGCCTGCCGCGCGCCCTGCATGTGATCGAGCCCGACAGCCTCGCCTGTCCCTCTGCGGCTGCGGCGATATGAACCGGATCGGCGAGGACCGGACCGAGCGGCTGGACTACATTCCGGCGCGCTATCAGGTCATTGTCACGGTGCGCCAAAAATAGGCCTGTCCCAAGGGGCGCACGGGGGTAGTGCAAGCCAAGGCGCTCGCGCATCTGCTGGAGGGCAGTTGGCCCACCGAGGCGCTTCTGGCGCAGATTGCCGTCTCCAAATATTCCGAGCACATGCCGCTGAACCGGCAGGCCGTGGTGATGGCCCGTCACGGCGTGCCGATCGACCGCTCGGTCCTCGCCGACTGGATGGGCCGAACCGGTGCCTTGATTGCCCCCTAGTCGACCATATGGCCAAGCGTCTGATGGCGGACAGCACCCGGCTTTATGTCGACGAGACCACCGCCCCGGTGCTCGACCCGGGGCGCGGCAAGACGAAAACCGGCTATCTCTGGGCGGTGCTGCGCGATGACCGTGGCTGGAACGGCCCTGCGCCGCCGGGAGTGGTGTTCCATTATCGACCGGGGCGGAACGGCGACTATGCCGCCGAGATCCTGGAAGGCTTCAACGGCACGATCCAGGGTGAGGAGGGCAGCAAACAGTCCAGTGGACTGTTTGCCCGACGAACGCTTAGGGCGGCTATACCCATCTGGCCACGTCCAAGCGCACGGGCGGTGATCCACTCCGGTTGGCCTTCTGCTGGGCGCATGGGCGGCGCAAGCTGATCAAGGCCAAGCCCAAGAAGGGCTCGCCCATCGTCGATGAGGCGTGGCTCGCGCATCGCGGCCCTTTACAAGATCGAGGACAGCATTCGTGGTGCCGATCCCGATGGGCGCCGGGCGGTCCGCCAGGACCTGTCCCGCCCCTTGGTGGATGCGTTCTTCGCCTGGTTGTCAGCCCAGGCCGCGCGCGTCTCGCGCAACTCTGACCTCGGCGTGGCAATGACCTACATGCTGAAGCGTCAGGATGGCTTCCGGCTGTTCCTTGACGATGGCCGCGTCGACATCGACTCCAACCTGGTCGAAAATGCCATCCGAAGTCTGGCCATGAATCGCCGAAATGCGCTCTTCGCCGGTCACGATGAAGGAGGCAGGAGTTGGGCCTGCTTCGCCAGCCTGATCGGCACCTGCAAGATGAACGGCGTCGAGCCCTACGCCTACCTGCGCGACCTGTTCACCCGTCTCGCTATCGGCCACTTGGCCAAGGACATCGACGCCTTGATGCCGTGGGCCTATGCAAAGCAGACCATCGCCTCACAATGACCTCGTCCGGGACTCCCTGGTGAGCTCACTGCACGACAGCCTGGCAGCAGACCGCACCGCAGCAATCAAGAGATCAATAGGGCGCAGCCGCCGCATACGATCAAGCTCCTTGGCACGGTGGTAGTCAGCCTGCCAGATGAGACCCGATTATGGACAGCGCTGCTTCGAGTGTCATCTCCGGCGAACCGGAGGAATCAAGGTGAGTCCAATCCGCTGCATCGGGCGCTCTGGCGAGTTGTGCGCGAACCACGGCGGCATCTGCATCGGAGGCATCGCCGCGACGGGCTCCTACACGTGCCACAAGGATGGGCTCCGACGCAGTTAACCAGAGGGGGCAGAAGGACACGGCCATTTCTTGCGCCAACGCCTTTGCTTCTGCCCGGCACTGAGGCTCCAGAAAGGTCGCATCGAGCAGAACTGTATGCCCGGCTCCCAACACTGCCCGTGCGCGCTCGAAAAGGCGCTGATAGATAGCTGTTCGGCTCGAGGACGCATAGTCTGGAATTGTCCCCCTCGCCTTGCGCTCGATGTCGCTTGACAAAATTACCGCCCCTGGTGCGGCCCCTAGCCGGGGAGCAAGGGAGCGGGCCAGGACCGATTTGCCTGTTCCGGAGACGCCGCCCAAGGCCACAAGGACAGGGGCGGGTGGGTTGAGAAATTGCTGTGCCTCATTGATGTAGTCCATCGCCTCGCCATGTGAGAGGCCGGGCGTGCCTGCGGCGCGGTCCGTCTGAACCAACACCATGGCGCGGATCAGGGCGCGTACAGCAAGGAACAGGGGCAGCGCTGCAAGACCGGTGTCCTCAGAACCTTCAAGCTCGGTCAGCCAAGTCATCAGCGTCACCGTCGCCTGGCGGCGCAACCCCCGATGGCAGAGATCCATGAATAGAAAGGCCACGTCATAGAGGAGGTCGCAGGTGCCGAGCGTCTCGTCGAATTCAAGAGCGTCGTAAAGAACGGGTCGACCACCAATCAGGACGATATTGCGCAGATGGAGATCACCATGAGCACGGCGCACATGTCTGGTAGCGCTGCGCTTTCGCAGAAGGGGCGCGAGGAGGGCAAGCTGGGCCGTCATTGTGCCAAGAACCGGGCCTGTCGCCGCATGAGGGAGGTCGTTCGTTAACTCTGCAAAAACCCGGTGAAGTTCGGCAAGGATGTTACCGATGAGTTGGTCGCCCGGAAGATCACGGACTGGTGCCGCCTTATGGTAGGCTGCAATCTGGCGCCCCAGGTCTGCAGCAATGGCATCTGTGAGTTCGCCTCGGGTCGCTACGGTGAGAAGCTCGTCCTCAGCTCGGAAGCGATGCATGCGCAGAACCCACTCCACCGGTTCACCTTCGGCACCCAAGGCTAGCCGACCATCGGCTGACCGAGTGATTGGCAGGATGTCGCCATAGATCTCCGGAGCTGCCGGGGCGTTGAGCTCGAGCTCACGCCTTAGCGACGCCTCACGCAACTCAAGCGTGGACATATCCATGTAGTCATAGCGTACCGCACGCTTGATCTTAAGCGCTGTATTACCAGCAAGGAAGACATGAGCTCCGTGGGTCTCGACATGCTTGACGGGAGTCTCTCCGCCAAAGGCGGCGGGCGAGGCGAGATAGGCTACGACTTCAGCCTGGGACGGAATGGACTCGGTCATCAAGCCTCCCGCATTGGGACTGGCTAACTATGCGCGTTCTGAGGCGCTCTGCACCATGACCAAGATCAAAGAATGGCAATCTGGTTGCAAACGTTCTCGCACGATTTCAGAGTTGCCGAGTGGGCGTCTGGCTTCCACGGGGCGTTGATAATGTGACCGCCCCCCTTTGTGGATCGTTGCAGACCCACCTTGGCACACAGATGCCGCCGGGGGGCGGTCACATTATCAACGCATTATATCTGCGGACCGCGTCCCTTCCTGCGCCATGCAGTCTCGGCTCTGTCCCTGGCCGGGGTGCCCGCGTCCCGGATCCATTACGAGTTCTTCGATCCAGCCGACGAATTGCTGGCGGCTTGAGGAGCGCTTCATCGGCAGTCCTGCGGCCGGGACAGTTGGCTGCTGGTGTCCGGCTAGACCCGGCTGGCACAGCCTCTGACCATATCCTGGCTGAAGGGCTTCGAGATAAACAAGGCGCCACGAAATACCAAGGTGCAGTTACTGCTTGCGGCCCATCGGCCGGATCATCCGGAAAGTCCGAGCATCTCGGTCAGATAGGCCAGGGCCTTTGCAGGGGTGGCCAGCCTCGGATAGTCGGCCTCGGGGATCGGCAAGCCAAATCGTCTGTGCAAGGCGCCGACAAGGTTCAGGAAGTCCATGGAATCAAGGCCAAGGTCATCTTGCAGGTGATCGCTGTCCCCGATGCTTTCTGCGTCAAGATCGGGCGCGACTGCGGTCAGGTCTTCCAGGAAGGCGGTGCGGAGATCGAACGGGGTCATGGATGCTCAGGCTCCTGCAACAAGCGATCGATTTCAGCCAGAAACACTGCGCCACGGCGGCCGTCGCTGACCCGATGATCGCCGGCAAGGGTGACGGTCACGGCAAGGCCGGGCTTGATCGTGCTGTCGCGGAGCATGGGCTTCAGGCGCGGCGACCCAAAACCGACCAATGCCACCTGGGGTGGGTAGATCACCCCAAACAATGCGTCCACGCCGGTTTCGCCCAGGGAGGAAATCGTGATCGTGCCTTTGGTGATTTCGCTGTTGCGCAGTCGGCCGGTCCGGCTGCGGGCAACGATATCGCGCATCGCCTCCATGATCGCGTTCGTGTCCATGTCCTGTGCATCAAGGATTGCGGGTGCAATCAGCCCGCCACCGCGCATTGCCACGGCTAACCCGCAATGCACGGGGGCGGAGGGGACGTAGGGGTCCCCCTCGTACCGCCCATTCAGTTCCGGCACCTTCCCCAACGCCCTGACCGTTGCGCGCGCCAGCAGGGCCCCCATCAAGAGGCGGCGATCCGGGACGAGGGCGGCGTTCGTGGCGGCCAACCAGGTTCGCGCCGTTTCAAGGTCGATCTCGTGGCTGAGGTAGTAGTGCGGGATCTCGCGCTTGGACCGGATCATTGCTGCGGCAATCGCTCGGCGCATTTCAGCCATGTCGAGACCGGGCTTGGCGTGCGGGCGCTCGTCCTGTGCCGGTTTGGGGACCGGCATCGACCGATCCTGCAGCCGGTGCTCGACATCCGAAAGGAGAACCGCATCGTCGGGGCCGGAGCCTGCAATCGTATCCAGCGCAATCCCGAGCTCGGCCGCGCGGAGCCGCGCCGCTGGTGAGGCAACGACCCGTGCTGGGGCAGATGGCAACGGCTTGGAAGAGGGAGGAAAGCTTTCAGGAAATGCAGCGGGCTTGGCCTCTGGACCCGCTGCCGGAACCGTGGTTTTTACGTGGCGCTCAATCGTTGTCGTCTCGACCACCGCCTCGACCCCGGCCTCGTCTGTCGAAAGCAGCCGCGCAAGAGGGGCGCCGACGGGCAGCGTCTGTCCTGGTTCTGCCAGAACCTCCGCCACCGTGCCTGCCTCGAATATCTCTATCTCGATGGCCCCCTTCTGTGTTTCCACTACTGCGACGACGTCGCCCTTTGAGACATGGTCACCAGGCTTGATCAGCCATTCCACCAGTTTGCCTTTTTCCATGTCAGCCCCGAGCGAGGGCATGGCGAAAAGACTCATGCCATCAACCCCGGCAGCGCCTTCACCGCGGCGACAATGTCTGCGACTTGCGGCAGTGCGGCGGCTTCCAGATGTTTGGGATAGGGCACCGGCACCTCGGCCGAACAGACCCGCGCCACCGGTGCGTCAAGATACCAGAAGCACGCCTCGTGAAGCCGCGCCGCGATCTCGGCAGACAGCGAAGCGGTGCGCCAGCCCTCGTCCACAACGACCGCGCGGCGGGTGCCGCGGACTGAGGTCACAAGCGTCGCCTCATCCAGCGGCCGCAGGGACCGCAGGTCGATAACCTCAGCCTCGACACCTTCCTTGGCCAAAGCTTCGGCGGCCTCCAGCGACTTCCAGAGGGAATAAGACCAGGAAATCACCGTCACGTCCCGTCCCGGACGGCGGATCACCGCCCGGTCAATGTCCACCGCACCCGCGTTTCCGGCGATCTTTCCAGTCATATTGTAAAGCATGACATGTTCCAGGATGATCACCGGGTCGGGATCCTGCAGCGCCGTTGCGAGCATTCCGCGTGCGTCCTCCAACGTGGCGGGTGCCACGACGCGCAAACCGGGGACATGGGCGAAAAAAGCATCCAGCGAATGCGAATGCTGGGCAGCAAGCTGCCGCCCCGCGCCGGTGGCCATACGGATCACCAAGGGCACCCCAAACTGCCCAGCGGACATGTGCCTGATGGTCGCGGCGGTGTTCAGGATCTGGTCCAGCGCCAGAAGCGAAAAGTTGACCGTCATGATCTCGACAATTGGCCGCATACCCGCAAGCGCCGCCCCAATCCCTGCACCCGTGAAAGCCGCCTCTGACAAGGGCGTGTCGCGGATGCGGTCGGGGCCGAACTCCTTCAAGAGCCCCATCGAGACTGCATAGCAACCGCCATATGCGCCGATGTCCTCGCCCATCATGAAAACGCGGTCGTCGCGCAGAAGCGCTTCGGTGATCGCTGCCCGACAGCAGTCACGGTAAGTGCTGTCTGTCGGGGTGTCGGGCGGCAGGGGTTCGGGTGGGACCGGCCGGGTTTCGGCCACGACATGGCGCGTCAGGTCCTCGACCGGTTCCCAAGGTGCCTGTTCGCAGGCGGCGACGGCGTTGCGCAGCTGCGCTTCAACGTCTGCCTCGATTGCCTCGACTTCCTCTGGGTGCAGGAACCCGTTGTCCAGAACCCAGCTTTGGAACCGCGTGATTGGAGAGCGCTTGCGCCATTCTTCAACCTCGGTCCTGTCCCGGTACTTTTCGGCATCAAACATCGAATGCGGCCGGGTCCGGTAGGTGCGGCATTCCAGGAATTGCGGGCCGCTGCCCGTCCTGATCGCCTCAACCAGCCGCCGGGCGGCGGCCTCAACCGCCACGACATCGTTGCCATCCACGCTTTCAGCGGGCATCCCGTAGCTGGCAGCTCGGGAGGCGAAATCCTTGTTCGCCTGTGCCCGCGCCACCGCCGTCCCCATGGCGTAAAGATTGTTTTCCAGAACAAACAGAACCGGCAGTTTCCACAAGGCAGCAAGGTTCATCGCCTCGTGAAACTCGCCCTCGGCCAGCGCGCCGTCGCCGAAGAAGCACACCGTCACCCGGTCCTCGCCCTGCATATGGTCACCCAGACCCAGACCGATGGCCAAGGGCAATCCTCCGCCAACGATGGCGTTGCCACCGTAAAGATTGATTTCCGCGTCGAAAAAATGCATCGACCCACCGCGCCCGCCCGCGCAACCGGTGGCCTTGCCATACATCTCGGCCAGCGCCGCTTCCATACTCATCCCGCGAGCAAGCGCGTGGCCGTGCTCGCGATAGGTCGATACCACCCGGTCGCGCGCTGCCAATGCCGCAGCAACACCGACGGCAACGGCTTCTTCGCCATCATACAGATGCAGGAAGCCGCGGATCTTTTCCTGCGTGTATAGCTCGTAGCATTTTTGCTCGAAGCGTCGGATACGGATCATCCCGCGCAGAAGGCCACTTACGTGGGAACGGTCGAGTTTCACCTTGGTGGTCATCTCGCAGGCCCTTCCAGAGTCGACAGATCGCCTTCGGGCAGACCAAGCTCTCGGGCGCGCAACAGCCTGCGCATGATCTTGCCGGACCTCGTGCGCGGCAGGCTGTCTCGGAAGACGATCTCGCGCGGAGCGACAGCGGGGCCAAGGCGCTTCCTCGCATGGCCGCGCAATTCGCGTTCCAGCGCCTCGTTGGGTGCATAGCCCGATTTCAGGGTGACAAAGGCCTTCACGACCTCGCCCGCCGTCTCTTCGGGAACACCGATGACCGCCGCCTCGGCCACGGCAGGATGTTCCATGAGGGTGCTTTCCACCTCGAAGGGCCCGATCAGATGGCCCGAGGACTTGATCAGGTCGTCTGCCCGGCCGACGAACCAGAAATACCCGTCGCTGTCGCGCAGCGCGAGGTCGCCGGTCAGATACCAGCCCGCAGCGAAGCAACGTGCATAGCGGTCGGGCTGACCAAGATAAGCCCGCATCATCGAGGGCCAGCCGGGGCGCAGCGCGAGTTCTCCGATCGTGCCGTCAGGCTGTTCAATGACGTCGTCGCCATCGTGGCGGACGATCCCGGCCGTGATCCCGGGCAGGGGCTTGCCCATCGCGCCGGGCTTGATGTCCATATCCGCGGTGTTGGCGATCATGATGCCGCCGGTTTCGGACTGCCACCAGTTATCATGGAACGGCAGACCAAAGGTTTGCTGGCCCCAGATCACGCATTCTGCGTTCAGGGGTTCGCCCACCGAGGCGAGGAAGCGCAGCGCAGAAAAATCGCGGCCTTTGGCCGCCTCGGCCCCCGCCCGCATCATCATGCGGATCGCAGTGGGCGCGGTGTACCAAACTTGCACCCGTTCCCGCTCAAGGATCGTATACCAGCGGTCCAGGTCGAACTCGGCCTCGTCCACCACCATTGTCACGCGATTGCAAAGCGGTGAGATGATGCCGTAGCTCATCCCCGTCACCCAGCCAGGGTCGGCGGTGCACCAGTAGATATCACCGGGTTTCAGGTCCAGCGCCAAGCGGCCGGTTTCGGCATGAGCGACCACTGCCTGATGGACGTGGACAACACCTTTCGGCAAGCCTGTCGTGCCCGAGGTGAAGTGCAACAGCGCCATGTCCTCGGGCCGGGTCGGATGGGTTTCAAAGGTGGCGGGTGCCGCCGACATCACCGGGCCGAGCGCCAAGCATTCTTCGGGCGCACTGCATCCGGTGATCAGAACCAGCTTCAGCCAGGGCATATCCGCCCGCCAGTCAGCGATCTTGCGGCGATATTGCCCTTCGGTCGTGACCAGAACATCTGCTTCACCAATCGCCATGCGCGCCCGCACAGGTTCAGGACCGAAGGCGGCGAAAAGAGGGCTGACCACCATGCCCGCCTTGAGTGCGCCGAGGGTGGCGGCATAGAGCTCAGGCACCCGGCCCAACAACAGGAACAGCCGCGCACCGGGCTTGATGCCATGGACGCGAAGCACATGGGCAAAGCGGGCGGCCTCCGCCGCCAGATCGGCGTAACTCAGCACCCGCCTGTCGCCATCCCGTCCAAGCCAGATCAGCGCAGCTTGCGCGCCATAGCCTGCCGCCACATGTCGGTCCACCGCCTCATGCGCGATGTTGAGCCCGGAACCGGGCAAGCCCTCCAACCGTGCCCGCGCCGCCTCCCAGCCAGTCGGAAGTGGAAGCGCGCGCCTTGTCTGGGCTGCCTTGGCAATGATCGCATGGGCCAACGCTCTCTCTCCCCCTGTGTGAAGATGAACTGCGTCCTCAGTCTGATCCTTGAACCTGCGAACCTCTGGCATTTCAGGGCAAGCGTGGGAATAGACCAGAATCAGCGGGCAGTCGTTGATGCAGGTCAGTTTACGCCTCCTTGCCAAATAAATGCGCACGGTGATCGCCGCCTGCATTCATTATCCCGTGCCGTGGCCTGCGGGCGCCCTCTGTCGTCGTCAAGCGCCAGCAATCGCAAGGGCCAACAGGTTGATGAAGACCGGTTGGAAAGCGATGTGCAGGTAGGAAGCGGGATCGCCGCATTAGCGGGTGTCCCGCACTGGTCCATGACAGCATATCCAGAAGGTTGCAGAGCCTCCATGATCGTGAAGTATCCAAGTGCCAGAGAAATGCCTTTGGGCTCGCTCCTCATGACCGTCACGGCCGTTGCCCCACCTACCACGGCAACCATCGTAAGTGAGGCTATGGTGCTCCAGCACATGGTAACCGTCGGTCAGGCCTGCAGAACGCAAGCCATCATCTGCCTGGGGAGCGACGATCTACGCAGCCTGGCAACAGTCACCTGGTTGACACGGAAGTACCGAGCAATCTCGGCATCATTCAGGCCAAGGTCGACAAAGATGCCTACTGTCTGCTTCCGGCACGGCCCAAGCCGTGATCCTTGATCCCTCTCACCCGGCTCCTCGAGGTCACTGAAAGTCGCACAAGGTTTTTTCACGTTAAAATTCCAGTTTTAGGCGCGTGTGCAAGATACGCGAAGGAGACTCGGCGCCCGCCGCCGCCGGTGAGTTGGCGGGCCTCCAGCGGAAAATGGACAGATCTAGTGGCCGACGCCGATGTGATCGATGACCGACGTCACGCCGGGTGCCGACCAGGCCGCACGCTTTGCAGCCTCGCGTTCAGCCCAGGTATTGACCTTCCCCTCCAGCGTCACCTTGTGTTCGCTGACACTGACATGGATGCGCTTGGCCTCGAGTTCGGCATCGCGCTTCAGGGCACTTTCAATGCGCTGTCGCACGTCGCTTGCGCTCGCGGTTGGCACGATCTCGATCTGGTTGGCGATGGATGTGATGCCGGCCAGACCATGAAGCGCATGCTCCGCAGCTGTTTTTTGAAAGTGCCAGTCCACCGTCCCGCTCAGCGTCACGGCACCATTCTCGACCCGCACCTGAAGCTTGTTGTCCGGGACCGAACTGTTCCAGCGCAGGGTGTCCGCGGCGCGTTTTGCGATTTCATCATCAGCCGTCACATGGGCGCCGAATGGCCGAACTTCGATTTCCTGTGCAATTGCCCGCACACCCTTGACCCGCTTCACGATAGCTTCCGCTGTGCAGCGCTCCATATAGGTGCGCACGTGACCGCTCAGGGTGACGGCTCCATCATCGACCGCGACGCCAATGTGAGCGGCATCAATGCTGGGCTCGTATTCCAGCTCCTCGATGATATCTTGCCTGAGAGTGGAGTCTGTCATGATGATCCCCCCGGAATTTGGCGTGGCCAGCTGAGCCCGCCTGCGATCGCAGCGGCCGCTGAAGACGATGCGGCAGTGTTGAACGACAACCGAGTGCCGGTGCGGTCCGATATCCACCTGCAGACCAATCTGGTGATCCGCAAGGCAGCCGCATTGATGAGCGTCAACGATGTTTGCGCCTTGAGCACGTTTTTCGACAGGCGCTGGAATTCATGCGTCAGAAAGGGGGATGGCAGAAGGCAGGGGCTTTGTTGTTTTAGGAGCTTCGTCGTCAAACTGGCTTGGCGACGTAGGGGCCCTGCAAGACCCCGACACCAGTGAAAAAGATGCGGGGTCATGTGCCAAGCTTGGCGCCCTGCAAGCCGAGGGGTTGCCAGATGCTGTCCAAGGCCCAAGGGCCGGAACCCCCATGTTTCGACAGGTCAAGCACATTTGACGACCGTCAATGCCGACAGCCTGCAGAAGATGAATGTAGCTACATGTCTGTAACCGAGGAAGCTTCATCATGGCACACATACGCTGGCAGGATCGGCTGGTTGTCCTGATCGGGATTGCTCTCTTAGCCGCGCCGTTCCTTTTGACCGCGGCCCTTCCTGAAGGAACGCCAGCCTTCGGCCCAAGAGTTGGCTTTGTCGTTACAGGATTTGCTGTGGCTGTTCTGGGAGTTCTCAGTGTGAACACGGGAGGAAAGCTGTGGGAGGAGTGGCTGATCGGCCTCGCCGGCTTGTGGCTGGTCTCGATGCCATGGGCATTGGCTTTCAATGGTGTCCGGTGGTTGATGTGGCCATCGATCGCAGGAGGCGTCCTGCTTATCGTTCTGGCACTTTCGGCCCTTCGGGACATCGTGATCGGACAGACTTGACCATCCTGCAGCGGCTTGACCCATGTATCCGGGCAGAGGCTCATCAGGCAGAAAGACCAACCCACTGGACATACGAGTTTTGGAAGCCGTTCAAGGTTGGTTATGCCACGGCAACCCCGGACAATTCTAACAGTCTCGCGGCTTGCTTGTCTCGCATGGGCAAGCCTTGTCGTGTTGCATCGCGCCTCCTGGAAACAAGCACGGACATGCATGGGCGCAGCGGGCTGTGGCTTACCAGACATGCGGCACTTCGGACCCGCCGATCCAGAAGAAATTTGTCCAATGAGCCGCGTTTTCTTGTTGCAAGCGTACTGCGGATTGGCAGCCGTCAATGAAGCCGGCGGAGCCTCTGGCAGGATCGTCTTCAAGATGACACGTGGGAGGAACGGATATGAATGTTGAAAGCGTGATGCACAAGCAGGCCGGATGGGCGAGTGCCGACACCCCGGTCAGGGAGGTGGCCCGCATGATGGCCAAAGACGATATAGGGGCCGTTCCGATCGGACGCGATGATCGCCTGGTCGGCATGCTGACCGACCGAGACATTGCACTACGCGTGGTTGCGGAAGGTCTTGATCCGAATACGACGCGCGCCGAACAGGTCATGACGAAGTCCCTGATCTATTGCCGCACCACCGAAGCCATCGAGGATGCGATACGCCTGATGGAGGCGCGGAAGGTGCGTCGGCTGCCGGTCCTTGACGAAAACAAACGGCTGGTGGGCATGCTGAGCCTCGGCGATGTTGCTCATTCTGCCGGTCGCCAGTTGACCGGTGAGTTGCTTCAAGCGGTCAGCGACCACCACGACTAGGATGGAGACCGTTTTCCACTCTGCACGGATCAACTCTTTTGGCTTTGCCCCTTGCATTCCTTGGTCGTAAGGTCGTGCGAGGCAACCACATCTGCCGGAAGTTCTTCACCGGCTTCGCTTGCCAGCGCCT
>NZ_JAPTYD010000064.1 GCF_026913015.1 Paracoccus benzoatiresistens | reverse complement strand
ATGCTCGATCCCGTGCATCTGCAGCACTTTGACAAACGCTTCCTCTGTCGTCATTCTCATGGCGATGGCTCCTTATGTCCGCTCGTCGCGATAGTGGTAAAGGTGATAGAGACCCCATTGGCCCAGTCGCCGGAACGGCGTCTTCCAGCCCTCATGGGGAAGTTCGGTGTTGAAGATCGGCAGGTCGGGGGCGGTTTTGCCGGCGACCAGTTGCGCCAGGCGGCGACCCGCCATGGCCGAGTACATGACGCCGTTGCCGCCGTATCCCAGTGAGTAGAACAGCCCCGGCGTATCCGGCAGCCCGGTGATGCGCGGCATCATGTCGTGGCTCACATCGACCCAGCCCCACCAGCTGTAGTCCAGGTCGATCCCGCGCAGGGCCGGGAACTTGCGGGCCATGCCTTCGCGCAGCCCGTTCAGGTGGGCGGGGTTTGCCGCGTCGCGTCCGGTGATCGCCGCGCGCGATCCGATCTGCAACCGATTGTCAGGCAGCAGGCGGTAATAATGACGCAGCGTGCGGGTATCCGTCAGCGGGGACATGGTTCGAATGCCCACGGCTTCCAGTTCGGACGGAGTCAGGACACGCGTGACGATGCTGTTCGACATGATCGGCATCAGGCGGTCGCGGAGGCGGCTGTGCAGGCCCCGGGTGGCATAGGCGGCCGTGGCCACGGCAACCCGGCGGGCACGCATGATGCCACCCGGCGTGCGCAGGTGATGAACGCCGTTCTTCAGCTCCCATCCCTGCACGGGACTGTCGGGATGCACGGTGGCCCCGAGTTCGCGGGCCACGCGCAGATAGCCGAAGGCCAGCTTTGCGGCGTGGATGCTGACGCCGTCGGCTTCCCACATCGCACCATGCGCTTCCTGGTCGCGCACTGCGTTGGCGAACAGCTCGTCCCGCGACAGCATCCGGGCATCATAGCCGAAGGTGTCGCGCAACAGCTTCGCCTCGGCCTCCAGCGTCGGCATGACGCTGGCCTTGTGGGCGATGTAGTAGTGGCCGCCCTCCTGCGGATCGCACTGAATGTCGTGGTCGCGCAGCAGCCCGCGGAACAGGGCGAATGCCTCGACCATCTCGTTGTGCATGCCGCGCGCGACATCCAGGCCCCAGCGGTCGATCCATTGGCTGCGCTTGAGGCGTCCCGCGCTGATCTGGGCCTGACCGCCATTGCGGGTGGAGCAACCGTAAGCGACGCCATTCGCCTCCAGCACGGTGGCCTTGATGCCGTGTTCCTTGGCCAGGTGGATGGCCGTGGACAGCCCGGTGTAGCCCGAGCCGATCACGGCGACATCCACGTCCATGTCGCGCGTCACCGGGCCGTCGCCTTCGGGGGCCGGCCCGGCGGTGCCGATCCAGTAGGTCGGGGCGTAATCGCTGCCCGGACCCAACGTGCGCGCCGTCATGGGGTCGTAATGGGGGTCGAACGGCACCGACCCGCGTTTGTCGATGGGCTGCATGGCGGTCACTTGGCGGCGATGTTGGGACGCTGCTTGCGGATCGCCTGCTTTTCCACGATCTTGCCGTCCTTGATGCGGAACAGGTCGGCGCCCTGCACCTCGGTCCGGGTTCCGTCCGGATTGGTGGCGCGGAAGGTCCACTGGCTGACGCCGCGGCTGCCGTCCTCGGACATAAAGTGCTCGTGATCGGCCCACTGCACGTCCGGCATGGCGGTCCAGACACCCTCGAAGGCCTTGGCAATGGCGTTCCGGCCTTCGATCCTGTTGCCGTATTCGTTGTCGCCTGCGACCGTGTAGAACACGCAATCGTCGCCAAAGTGGGTCATGACACCGTCGATGTCGTGGCGGTTGAAGGCGTCGAAAGTATCCTTCAGGTCGGCGGCGGTCAGGGTGCGGGTCATGGAAGAACTCCTTGGTCAGTAGCCCAGCATGGCCGGAAGCCACAGGGCGATTTGCGGAAAGAGCGCGATGACGAAGATCGCGACGGTCGAGGCGACGGCGAAGGGGAGGGCGGCGACACTGATCCGTTCGATACTTTCGCCCGAGATGCCCGAGGCAATGAACAGGTTCTCGCCCAGGGGCGGGGTCTGGAAGCCCACGGACAACGTGCAGATCATCACGATGCCGAAGTGGATCGGGTCGATGCCGACCATGTAGGCCACCGGCAGCATCACCGGGACAAGGATCATGATCGCGGCCAGCGTTTCCATGAACATGCCCACGATCAGCAGCATCCCGATGATCAAAGCCCAGATGGCATATGGGTTGGTGGTCAGGCCCAGGATGCCGCCCGCGATGATGCCGGGGACGTTGTTTTCCACCAGAATGCGGCCGAAGATCGTGGCGGCGAACAGCACCAGAAGCACCCGCCCGGCCAGCCAGGTCGTCGCCTCCAGCGCCTTGAACACCTCGGCCACATCCAGCTCGCGATAGATGACGATGCCGACGAACAGGGTATAGAAGATGGCGACGATGGCGGCCTCGGTGGGGGTGAACAGGCCCGAATAGATGCCACCCAGGATCACGATAGGAGCCATCAGCGCCCAGAAGCCCTGGTAGCAGGCGCAGGCGAACTTGCGCAGCGACAGCGGTTCGGACGATCCGTGATAGCCTCGGCCCTTGCAGCGGATGTAGTTCATCAGCAGCAGGCCGCCCGCCATGACCGCACCGGGCAGGAAGCCCGCGATGAACATCTTGGAGATGGACACCGACTGGAATTGGCCGTGCGCCTCGACCGCGGCGGGATCGGGAGCGATCCCCATGGCCGAGATGCCGAAGATGATCATCGGGATCGAGGGCGGAATGACGATGCCCAAGCCCCCCGCCGCCGCCGTGGCAGAGGCGGCATATTCACGGCTGTAACCGTTGCGGATCATGCCAGGGATCATCAGCATTCCCACGGCCGCTGTGGTCGCAGGCCCCGAACCGGAGATCGCGCCGAAGAACAGGCAGGCGACGATGGTGGCGGCCGACAGGCCACCCGTGAAGGGACCGGCCAGGCTTTCGGCGACCGCGATCAGGCGCCGCGACAGCCCGGCGGCCTCCATCAGCGCTCCTGCCAGGATAAAGGATGGCAGAGCCATGAGCGGGAACGAGCCCACCGAGGACCAGGCCATCTGCACCATCTTGATCGGATTGTCGCCAAGATAGAACATGGCGGCCAAGGCTGCGACACCAAGCGCCACGGTGATTGGCGCACCCAGCACCATCAGCAGGGCAAAGGTGCCGAACAGGACTTCTACGACATAGTCGTTCATTTCGCGTGCTCCCGCTGAAACGCGCGCTGCTCGTCCTCGGCCAGTTCCAGCGCCTGCTCGACCTCGACCTTGTCGGGATCGCGGGGGTCGATGCCCTTGACCAGCTTGAGGTAGTTCACCTGAAGGATGCGGATCGTCATCAGCGCGAAGGCTATGGGCAGCGCCATGTAGACCCAGCGCATTTCCCAACCCAGGGTCTGGGCTTTCACGAAGGGCTTGAGGCGGGAGATGAACTGGATCGCCTGCCAGATGAAGACGACGTTGAAGGCGATCCAGAACAGGTCGCCGATGGCCTCCAGGATGCGCGCGGTCCGGCGCGGCATCATGTTCAGGTGGAACGTCACCCGGTTGTGTGCCGCCATCCGCGCGGCATAGGACGCGCCGAAATAGGCGAACCAGACGAACAGAATGACCGACAGTTCCTCAATCCAGGTGATCGAGAATCCGAACACCTGGCGGGCGACGATCTGGACGAACAGCAACGTGACAAAGACCGCCAGAAGCGTTCGGCAGATATAGCTTTCAAGATGATCGAGATGCTTCCAGAATGCAGACATGCATTGCCTCCGAGAAGGGGCGGTTCAGTATTGCATGAGGGAAAGCGGCGGGCGGCCCCGCCGCAGCGGTTCCGTTACTGCACCGGGTCGCGGCCCAGCGAGGCGAGAACACCGTTCAGAACCTCGACCCCGCCGATCTGGTCGTAGAATTTCGGCCAGACATTCGTGGTCGCCAACTCGATGAACTCCTTTTCGTCGTCGGCCGGCTTGGTAATTTCCATACCCCGAGATACCAGTTCGTCGCGTATTCTGCTTTCCTGTTCTCGCAGGAAGGCAGCCGATGCTTGCGTGGCGGCTTCTCCGGCAGCCAGAACATGCTGCTGCTCGTCCTCGGACAGGCTCTCGAACAGCGCCTCGCTGACGATCAGCGGCTCGATCGAGAAGATATAGCGCAGGTCGGTGATGTACTTCTGGACTTCATAGAACTTCATCGCGTTGACGGTCATGTAGGGGTTGTCCTGACCGTCCACGACCTTCTGCTGAAGCGCTGCAAAGGTTTCACCCCAGGCCATCGGGGTCGGGTTAATGCCCCAGCTCTTGTAGGTCTCGATCATGATTTCGTTCTTGGGTACCCGAACGACCAGCCCTTGCAGGTCCGCCACCGTCGACACCGGCTTCTTGGAATTGGTCAGAACACGGAAACCGGAATAGCCCCAGCCGATGATGCGGACGCCCGCATCCTCGATGGTCTGCTCGACCATCTGCTGACCAACCTCGCCTTGCGTGACCTTCTCTGCGTCGTCCTGGCTCAGGATGACATAGGGCAGCGTCAGTGTGCCGACAGACGGCGAGAACGGGGTGATGTTGTTGATCGCCAGGATCGAGAAGTCCAGCGTGCCGGTCGCTGCGGCAGTGACGGTGTCCTGTTCGTCGCCAAGCTGGCCGTTCACGAACAGCTTGCCAGTCATTTCCCCGCCGCTTTCCTTTTCAAGCGCCTCGACAAACGCCTTGCCAAGAGCCTCCTGCGTGCCCCCGGCACCATCGCCTACCGCGATGCGGTATTCCGCGGCAAATGCCGGAACGCTGGCCATCAGGCAGATCGCGGTTCCAGCCAGCAGTTTGATTGTCATCTTCATCGGGCTCCCCTCCCATTCAGCGACCGGTTTTATCGGGTCGCTCCTCGGTGCGTAATATTGCCGCAGAGAAGGCTCAGTGATATGTCCAGTTGACAACGAATATAGGTCCAGGTGCGTAGCGACATCCCCATTGATGCGGTCTTCCTGCGCGAGGATGCACCGACCCTTCAGGGCCGCCTCGCTGCGGCCATTGTTCGTGCGATCTTGGAAACACGGGCACACCCGGGCGCTAGACTGCCATCCAGCCGCAAGTTGGCACAGGGGCTGAATATCTCTCGAATGACCGTGACGCTTGTTTATCAGGATCTTGTTAGCCAAGGATATTTGGAAGCATTGCCCCGATCCGGTATTGCAGTCGCAGCCACGGTGCCGCACCGTCGTGTGGATGTGACATCCCAGTCGGCCTCGAAGTCGCAAACGGTAAGGTGGTCGCGCTGGCTTTCGGACCACGATCTGCCTCGACGCGTCATCCGCAAGCCCAGCAACTGGCGGGAGTTCAGATATCCGTTCATTTTCGGTCAGGCAGACCCGACCCTGTTCGATCACAACGCGTGGCGCGACTGCGCTCGTCGCGCTTTGGGGACGCGCGACTTTTCAGAGTTGGCTGCCGACAGATACGGTGCGGACGATCCGCTGTTGCTTGATTATATCTGCTCGAACACGTTGCCGCGGCGTGGATTCCACGCGCAACCGGATGAAGTTCTCGTCACCCTTGGCGCACAGAACGCATTGTTTCTTGCAACAGAACTGCTTGCCCGCGTTGATCGGCTGGCGGTCACAGAGGAACCGGGTTATCCTGATTTCGCCGAGACCTTGCGGCGAGCGCGCAGCCCGACCACCTTTCTGCCCGTGGATTCGATGGGGGTGGATCCGGCGATGCTGCCGGCCAATACCCGGCTGATCATCATAACGCCCAGCCATCACATCCCCACGGGAGCGACGATGCCGCTGTCCCGTCGGAGAGAACTGCTTCTCCGCGCGAACGAGACAGATGCCCTGATCATCGAGGATGATTACGATTTTGAGATGTCCTATCTGGCACCGCCCGCACCCGCGCTGAAGTCATTGGACGGGTCCGGCAGGGTTATCTATATCGGCAGCTTCTCGAAATCGCTGTTTCCGGGATTGCGTATCGGATACATGGTCGCCCCTGCCCCGTTTATCGCGCGGGCTCGGGCCCTGCGAGCGATCATGCTGCGCCATCCGCCCAGTCACCTGCAGCGGATCACGGCCTATTTCTTGGCTTTAGGGCATTATGATGCGCATATCGTCCGCCTGCGTCATACACTCAAGGAACGGCGGCGGGTTCTCGAAGAAGCGATTTCCATGACCTCGTTGCAGATCGAGGGTGCGGCGACACAGGGCGGTTCCAGCATGTGGCTGAGTGCGCGGGGGACCGACAGCGCTGATCTGGCTGCCAGGCTGCGGGAGAAAAGTGTTCTGATCGAGCCAGGCGCAGTGTTCTTTGAAGAGCCGCCGTCCCCCTGCCCCGTGTTTCGGCTAGGCTACGCTTCCATCGCAGCAGACCTGATCCCGGAAGGAGTGACCAGGATCGACAGGATGGCGCGGAAGATGGCGCAGGCAGACTGATGATCGACCGGCACAGTCGGTGCCGGGCGCATGGCCCGGCACCTTGTTCTACCGCTCGGATGAGAAATAGGTCTTCAGATAGGTCAGGATGACCTTCTTGGTCTCCTCATCGGGTTCGGCCATGCCCTGCCTTTCGACCATCCAGGTCCAAAGCTCATCCCAGCGGTGATCGGTCACGCGCTGCTGCTTGATGATCTCGGTCGAATGGCAGGCGACGCATTGGTAAAAAGTGTCCTCGGCGCCCGGACCTTCCGGCAGCCCACCCAACTCGGCATTGCCTTCGCCGCCCGTCCCCTCGTCGGGGCGCGCCATCAAGGCCGTCATCGGGTCCAACGGATCGGCGCCGGCGGGCCTTCCCGCAAGGGCGGTCATCGGGTCGGGTTCCGGCGCGGCCAGGGCCAGCCCGGCGCCAAGCGCCAGGGCCGCAACAGCACCCGCGCCCATGGCAAATAGATGTTTCATGTCCGCACCCCTTCGTCAGGCCGTTGCCACAAGCGCGATGCGGTGCTGGATGTTATTGGCATATCCGCGCGGGTTCCATACTGGCGAGAGGGGCGGCTGGCTGATGCCGTCGCCGTCGGTGGCACGCGCCCAGACCTCGTAGTAGCCGTGCTGCGGCAGGGTCACGTTCGCGCGCCAGCGCTGCCAGGCAAAGCGGTTGGCGGCAGGTTCCAGCGTGGCTTCCTGCCAGGTCTGACCGAAATCTACCGAGATATGCATTGTTGCGACATTTCCCTTGCCACACCAGGCATGGCCGCGCACCTCGACCTGTTCGCCAGCCTTCACCTCGGTTCCGGTTTCGGGGAAAGTGACGATGGACTTGATCGGCATGTTTGTCAGCACCACCATGTCGCTTTCGGGAACTTCGGTCCCTGGCGCCACGGGATAGGCTGGCAAGCGGTAGGAATCGCCAGTCATCTTGGCGCCGTCATGTTCCTTGTCCCGGATCCAGATCCGGTTGAGGTATTTCTGAGAGGCCGAGGCCGGATAGCCCGGCACGATCACCCGCAGCGGAAATCCGTGCAAGGCGGTCAGCGGCTCTCCGTTCATGGCCCAGGCGATGATCGTGTCCCCCTCCATCACCTTCTCGATAGGCGCCCCGCGCGAGATGACTTCCTTTTCCTCGTCTCCGCTCAGGTGGACATCGTTGCTGTAATGGCCGGTATAGACCGCCGTCTTCTTCAGGCCCGCTTCCTTCAGCACGTCGGACAGCCGCACACCGGTCCATTCGGGGCAACCAACTGCACCGACGGTCCATTGGTTGCCCGAGGTTCCGGGCTGAAAGAACGCGCGGCCATTACCGCCGCATTCGATGACCAGACGGCTGGTGACGTTTTCAAAACGCGATTTCAGATCATCAATTGTCAGTTCCAGCGGGTTTTCGACTTCTCCGTCAATGGTCAGCGTCCAGTTTTCCGCGTTCTGGTCCAGGGCGGTCTGTGGCACCAACCCGTTCATGCGAACGAACAGATGTTCGTAGGGGGTGATGTCGTCGTCCAGCAGATGTGCCGGCACTTCCGCATTCAGCGGACGGTCCCCCAGGACAACAAGTCCCTTCTTGTCGGACATCAGGTCCATCCCTGTGTCCTGAGCCAAGGCTACTGGAATGACGCCCGCTGGCAGGTTTCGTTCAAACGGGACAACCATTCCTAGCATCGCACCCAATGCCGTCAGACCGGTTGTTTTCATGAATGCACGGCGCGAGTTGGAATGAAGGTCGTCTCTGCTCTGCGGGTCGGTGTGGTTGGGATCGACGAGCATGATTTCTCCTTGCAGAATATGGGAATTGCGCCGACAGAGTTTGGCATCAAGGCTGCCTTCGGCGTCGGCGCGAGCTATCGTAAGGGGAAGCTAGCTGGCTCTCGGCGCAGACCTCGGCAGCGACCGTCTTGGCAGAAGAATCGACACGACCCATGAGCACGAAGTTGCCTCCTGCCACCGGAGTTGCAACCGAAGCCGCAGCCAGGACAAGACGGAACGAATTGTCAGGTCTCGAGAATGTCTTGCCATGGCGATTGTTCCTCTGTTGCCTGCCGGCACCTGCGACTGGAAGGATTGCATTGCGGCTTGGATCTTTCTCCTTCCAATAGCCAGCTTCCGCTCGCAGGCTCACAGCCGAAGAGGATTTTTATTATATCCAGTTTCCGAAAATTATAAGTCCAGTTTGATGTTGGGAATGTGGCAAATCTCTGATCCCCAATTTTATGGCGCAATCTGGTGCTTATATGAAAACAGGCGCTAAGGATAAGGCTTGGCATCATCCCGTCGCTTGCGGGTGGCTGAATCAGTCGGCTCTCTACAAAGGAACAAATCACTGGCTGACTGGCGGTTCGACAAGCCTGGGATCAGTGCGGCTTGTTCCGGGCGGTAGTGCTCAGGTGCCCGCAATGTTTGCATGTTATAAGCGGTCTTGTCCGCCCAACCTCAGTTCTGGGGTGACCAACTATATTGTCAATGAGGTTCTCCGCATTTGTAGAAGAATACTGTCCTACGGACCCTCGAAGCTGAAGATGGCCAGGCTGCGTTCGCGTTCGTTGACGGCCATCTTGCGGTTAATGGGCGCATGGGCGCGGGCGGGGCAGTTCTGCCGCTCACACAGATAGCAGTTCAGGCCGATATCGACCGGCCTCGTGCGGCCGAGGTCGATCCCGTCGGCATAGATCAGGCGCGGCGCATAGGCGATGTCGCAGCCAAGCCCGATCGCCAGGCGCTGCGACGGGGCGCCATAGCTGCCTCCGGCGCGGGTCACGGTACGCGCGATCGAGAAATAGCTGGCGCCCTCGGGCATGCGGATCACCTGCGTCTGGACCTGGTTGGGCGTCTCGAAGGCGGAATGGATGTTCCACAGCGGGCAGCTGCCGCCGAAACGCGAAAAGGGGAAACGCCCCGCGCTGAAGCGCTTGGACATGTTGCCCGCCCGGTCCACCCGCACGAAGAAGAACGGGATGCCGCGCGCCTGCGGGCGCTGCAGCGTGGACATGCGGTGGGCCGTCTGCTCGAAGCTGGTGCCGAAGCGGTGGCTCAGCAGCTCGACGTCATAGCGGGTGCTTTCGCAGGCGGTCAGGAAGCGGCCATAGGGCATCAGCAGCGCGGCGGCGAAATAGTTGGCCAGGCTGACCCGCAGCAGGCCGATCGCGGCGGGATCGACAAGCCCCGCCTTGACCACCAGGGCCGAGACGGCCTCGTCGGCCTCCAGCTTGGCCAGAAGGACGCCGATCTGGAAGCGGCGGCTTGGCTGGCCCAGCAGTTCCGACAGAAGCAGTTCCTTGCGGTGCGGATCGAAGCGGCGCAACTGGTCGCCCATCACCGGGGCGGGCAGGATGCGGACCTGGATGTCATGGGCCGCCAGGCGCATCGACAGCGCCACATGCGGCTCGCCGCGATGCAGGCCCAGATCGTTCGCCAGGGCCTCGGCCGCCTCGTCCAGGGCCTCGACATAGTTGCCGCGCGCATAGAACCAGGCGCGCACTTCCTCGACCGGGCGCGAGCTTTCGGTCAGCACCTCGACCTTGTCGCGGTCCGTCATCG
The DNA here is from genome assembly GCF_026913015.1 of Paracoccus benzoatiresistens. Classification (GTDB taxonomy): domain Bacteria; phylum Pseudomonadota; class Alphaproteobacteria; order Rhodobacterales; family Rhodobacteraceae; genus Paracoccus; species Paracoccus benzoatiresistens. The sequence goes on along the minus strand of NZ_JAPTYD010000064.1, from coordinate 7,987 downwards.
GGTTGCCGTCACCCTGCGCGCGCAGCATGGCCTCGCGATAGCGGTCATGCAGGCGCACGAAGGCTGCCGCGATCCGGGGCGAGGACTGCAGGACGGCCTCGATCTCGGCGCGCGACGCGGCGCCAGCCTCCAGCGCCGGGTCCTTCAGGGCCGATGCGAAATCCGCCGACAGCTGCGCATCCGCCGACGGCGCCAGTTCCGAGATGTTGAGGTCGTAGACCTCGGCCAGCCGCAGCAGCAGCCGGGCCGAAACAGGGCGCTGATCGGCCTCGATCAGGGTGATGTAGCTGGCCGAAACGCCCAGTTCCGCGCCCATCTGCGCCTGCGTCAGTCCCAGGGACTGGCGCAGCACGCGCAGCCGCTGGCCAATGATGAGCTTTTCCGGGCGGGCGGGCATCGCGGCACTTCCTTCTTACAATGTTACAACCCTGAAGCTGTGTTCGTGACCTGACTGACAACACAACCCGTTTGCATGCAGCCAATGCTGCAACTGCAGCGTAACATTACTGACATGACATTACGAGGAATCATCGGAGCGGACCATGCCCATCGCCGATCATCGCCAACTGCGTCCCGGACCATCCTGGCCGACGCGATGCACCCGATAGACGACATGCCCCCCGGCGGTCCGGAATCCAGCACCCAGGGCGACATGCAACCCCGACCCACCCTGACCCAAGACCATGCTGCTGAAAGGAAACGCCATGACCAACCGAAAGACCTTTTCGGAAATCCGATCCGACGTGCTGTCGCGCTACCCCTCCGGTCAAACCCGGGCTGGCGTTTCGGTCGATGACATCGTGCAGTTGCGGCTGCAGAACACCTATGACACGCATCTGGACATCGCCCGCGACATGGCAAGGGTCATGCGCGCCGACATGGCGGCCTATGACGCCGATCCCGCGAACTTCACGCAATCGCTGGGCTGCTGGTCGGGCTTTCACGCCCAGCAGATGATCAAGGCCGTCAAGCGGATGCGCGGCACCGCCAAGGGCACCTATGTCTATCTGTCCGGCTGGATGGTCGCGGGCCTGCGCAACCGCTGGGGCCACCTGCCCGACCAGTCCATGCACGAAAAGACCGCCGTGGCCGACCTGATCCAGGAAATCTACGTCTCGCTGCGTCAAGCGGACGAAGTCGCGCTGAACGACTTGTTCCGCGAGCTGAAGAAGGCCGGCAGCGAGGATGAGCGGGCCGGGATCATCGACAGGATCGACAACTTCGAATCCCATGTCGTGCCGATCATTGCCGATATCGACGCGGGCTTCGGCAACGAACACGCGACCTACCTGCTGGCCAAGGAGCTGATCAAGGCGGGCGCCTGCGCGCTCCAGATCGAGAACCAGGTCTCGGACGCCAAGCAATGCGGCCACCAGGACGGCAAGGTCACCGTCCCGCGCGAGGACTTCATCGAAAAGCTGCGCGCCTGCCGCCTGGCCTTCGAGGAGCTGGGGGTCGAGGATGGCGTGATCGTGGCGCGCACCGACAGCCTGGGGGCAGGCCTGACCCAGAAGGTGCCCGTCAGCCAGCAGCCGGGCGATCTGGCCAGCCAGTACATCAAGTGGCTCAAGACCGAGCAGATCACCGCAGCCAACCCGATCAGTGAGGGCGAGCTGGCCATCTTCCAGGGCGGAGAGTTCGTGCGTCCCATGCGCCTGCCCAACGGGCTGTTCCCCTTCCAGGACAACACCGGCCGGCAGCGCGTGATCGAGGACTGCATCGCGTCCCTGACCCAGGGCGGCGCCGACCTGCTGTGGATCGAGACCGACACCCCCAACGTGGACGAGATCGCCGGCATGGTGAACGAAATCCGCAAGGAGGTCCCGAACGCCAAGCTGACCTACAACAACTCGCCCAGCTTCAATTGGACGCTGAACCTGCGCAAGCAGGTCCGCGCGCAGTGGCTGGCCGAGGGCAGGATCGCTGAGGCCGATTACCCTGACGACACCGCGCTGATGAAGGCGGACTACGACGACACCGACCTGGGCCATGAGGCGGATGCCCGCCTGCAGCGCTTCCAGACCGACATCGCCGCGCGCGCGGGCGTGTTCCACAACCTGATCACGCTGCCGACCTTCCACCTGACCGCCAAGTCGGTCGACGAACTGTCGCGCGGCTATTTCGGCGAGGAAAAGATGCTGGCCTATGTCAAGACGGTCCAGCGCGAGGAAATCCGCCGCGGCATCAGCGCCGTGAAGCACCAGCACGAGGTCGGGTCCGACCTGGGCGACAGCTTCAAGGAGATGGTGGCGGGCGAACGGGCCCTGAAGGCGGGCGGCCACGCCAACACCATGAACCAGTTCGCGGCCGAATAGCAGCCAGCGGCCTGTCCCGCGCCGGGGCAGGCCCCAACCCCCGGAGGAACCCATGAACAAGCCGGATTTCGAACGTGTCGAGCGCCCCGACCTTGATCCCCGCGACCGCGCCATCCATCGCGTGGCCGATGCGGTCCACCGCCTGAACGAGGCGATTCAGCGCGCCGTCAACGAGGGCGTCTCGGTTGAACTGGTGCGCGTTTCGCGCCATCATGGCGGCAACGGATCCTGGGGCGACCAGGTCGTGCCCACGGTTCGGGAGAGTGAGCGCGCCATAAAGGATGCAGCTTGAGGAGCCGCTTCGGAAACAAGCACACTTCAGGGCCGATTGGCCCTGAATTTCTTTCTTATAGGTCAACGGCAGTTGCAGCCGCGATGTCCTACGACGAATAACCTATGTTTTGTGGAGGTCTCCTTCGCTAACTTCGAGGCAAGGAGGCCACAATGGACATAGGCCACTTCACGGACGACTTTAAGCGTGACGCGTTCGCGGAGATCGCTGGATCGGCCAGGTCGATAGGGTCGGTTGCAACTCCCTTGGCATACAGATGCCGTCCGGGTTGATCACATCATTAAACCGTTCATCGCAAATGACTCTTCTGCTACATGAATGGTTTCCGGCCGATAGACAATCGCGTAGACCGTTAAGACTCTTGTTCTCTCCAGCGCTGATTGAACCAAGTCGAGACCTCTTCCGGCCATTCCAGGGCTTTTCCACTGGCGTCCTTGAGAACGCCGCTGTCGAACAGGAAACGTGCCATGGCCGAAAAGCGCTCCGGGTCGATGCTGCCCACGGGCGTGTCGCCATCGCGAAGATAACCACCCTCGGTGATTGCCTTCATTGAGCCGTGGACAAGTTCAGGGTTCGGAAAGTCTCCGGCGGCGATCAGGACCTGCGCAGCTTCATCCGGATGGTCGGCGGCCCATTCGTAGCCCGCCCGCGTCGCGCGCATGAAGCGCCTGACCAGATCCGGGTCTTGGACCAGGGTGTCCGCGCGCGTACCGATATAGCCTGTCTGCTGGTCGGGGATCCCAAAGTCGGCATAGGTGAACGAGGACTGCCTGCGGCCCAGAAGCGTGCTGTTCACGCCTTCCCAGGTCGAGACCTCCAATGTGAAGTCCACCGCACCCGAAGCCAGCGCCTCGTAGGCGCCGGTGCCCAGCGTCACGGTGTTCCAGACCGGCTCTCCCCCGTCGTTGCGGATCATCGTGCCGATCAGCGCCTCCTCCCACGCGCTGCCGAAGCCGGCATAGGTTTTGCCTGACAGATCGGCGGGCCGGGTGATGTCCGCGTTGTCGCTGTTAAAGACCAGCCGCCCCGGATCATGCTGCATCGTGGCCCACAGTGCCACCAGTTCGGCTCCACCGGCCCGCGCCGACATAAACCCAAGCGAGGTCATATAGGCGAAATCCGCGGCACCCCCCGCCAGCAGCGCCGCCGAGTTAGTGTCGGAATAGGGAAGCAGTTCGACCTCCAGTCCCTCGGCGGTATAAAGCCCACGGTCACGAGCGACGACCAGGCCGACATGATTGGTGTTCAGCATCCAGTCGAGCGCGACGCTGACGCTGGTGTCGGCCCAAGCGGGCATGGGGATGGCAAGGCAAAGGCCAATCGCAAGCGGGCGGATCGTCATGGGGCATTCTCCAGCAGCAGGGATTTCAATTCGTCGCGCAGGGGCGCAAGGGCGGCCTCACTGCGCTGTGTGGGGGGATGTGGCACCGGGATTTCGGCCACGATCCGGCCGGGCGGGCCCGCCATGACCAGAATGACGTCCGCAAGCCTAGTCGCCTCGTGCAGGTCATGGGTGACCAGCAGGACGCCGCGCGGGCGTTCAGCGAGTCGGGCGATCAGCCAGTCCTGCATGCGCAGCCGCGTGACCGCATCCAGGGCCGAGAAAGGTTCGTCCAGCAGGACATAGCGGCTGTCCTGCACGACGGTGCGCAGAAAGGCGGCACGCTGGCGCATGCCGCCGGAAAGCTGGTCGGGAAACTGGCCTTCCGTTCCCTTCAGGCCAAAGCTGCTGAAGAGAGGTGCAACGCGGTTCAGGGCTTCAGCGCGAGACAGACCCCTGACCTGCAGGCCCAAGGCGGCATTCTGGGCCACCGTCAGCCACGGGAATAGCGCGTCGCTTTGGGGCTGGTAGCTGATCGCGGGACAGGGGCGGGCAATGGCCTGCCCGTCCAGCATTAATTGGCCCTCGCCATCCAGGTCCTTGGGCAGGATGCCTGCCGACCATTTCAGAACCGAGCTTTTACCGCAGCCAGAGGGACCGATCAGGGCAGTGATCCCGGTCATCGGCAAAGACAGCGACAGATCGCCAACCAGCATTGCCGCATCTGTGCCGATGGTCAGGCCGCGCAGGTCAAGCATGGCGCGCCTTGGGTCCGCGGGCGGTCAGGCGGTCCAGAAGCCGGATAGCGCCCAGCAGGGCCAGCGTCAGCCCGGCAGAGACCACCACCGCCGCCAGCACAAGATCGGCGCGAAAGTTGTTCTTGGCTGCAAGAATGTAGATACCCAAGCCGCGCCGCGCCCCGGCGTATTCGGCAAAGATCGTGGCGACGATCGCATAGGTGGCCGAGATCCGCAGCCCGGCGAAGAAGCTGGGCCGAGCCGAGGGCAGCACCGCGCGGCGGAAAACGGAAAACCGTCCCGCGCCCATTGATGCAAGAAGATCCGTGAAGTCGGTGGGCGTCTGCCGATAACCGGACAGCAGGCTCAGCAGCATCGGAAAGAAAGTGACGAGGATCACCAGCAGCACCTTTGGCAAAAGGCCGAAGCCGAACCAGAGGATCATCAGCGGCGCCAGCGCAACCAGCGGCACGGTCTGGCTTGCCACAAACAGTGGCATCAGACCCTTTTCGGCCCAAGGCAGGAAATGCAACATGACCGAGACGAGAAAGGCGAAGCCGACCGAGAGCGAGAAGCCCAGGGCTGCCACCGCTATCGTGGACAGCGCATGGGCGCCGATGTCGGCCCGGTTCAAAACCAACGCCTGCAGCACACCAGAGGGCGCCGGAAGGATCAACGGCGCCACATCTGCCAGTCGGCAATAGCTTTCCCAGCCCACCAGAAGGCAGGCGGCCAGAAGCAGGGGCGGCAGAATACGCGGCAGCATGGCCGTGCCCCCCGGGGATCAGCGTGCGATCGGACTGTTCGCCGAGGCCGTCATGTCGATGGTTACGTGCCCCTCGGCCGGGCCAAAGCGCAGGAAGGCTTGGCGCAGCGTCTCGAAGACCGCTCCTGCATCGCCTTGCAGCCGGGTGCAGAAGTTCTTGGAGCGCAGGAAGGTGCCAGAGTTCTTGAGGAAGTCGATGCAGCCATAGATCTCGTCCATGTGACGGTCCTGGCCCAGCACATAAAGTGAAAACTGCACATCGATGGCCACGCCCAGGGCCGGCGCGGTCCGAACAGCCTCCTGCGCCTCGGCCTGACGTTCTGACAGGGACAAGCCTTGCGCACGCGTCAGCGTCTCGCAACGACAGGTCGGATCATCCGGCTCTCCGGGGCAGCCGCGGGAAAAAGTGACATGCATCGTCACGTGGTCCGGCTGCCGTGCCGCGCGGGCGAACAGGTCGCGCACGGCGTCGAACAGCGGTTCCGGCGCCCCCACCATCAGGGTCGAGATGTCGTCCGTCTCGATCCGCAACTTGTCGCGATAGGGATCGAGCGCCCCGAGGCTGGACATAATGACGTCCACGAAATCGGATGTCATGGGATAAAGCGACACTTGGGCGCCAATGAACATGCTTTCCTCGCTCCGCCGGCATTACCCGGATCAGCTGAAAGGGTTCGCGCGACCTGCGCATCTCAGCCCCATGAATGGAGCACCCCCGTTGATGTGGGCCGGACCATGACAACGGGCATGGTCGCTGTCAATGGCGTGACACGCCCCGATCAATGCTTTCGCTATCGCTGTTGTCACCAAGTTAAAATGCTGCTCCGTAAGCCATTTAGAAATGTCGCATGGGCTTGGAGCGATAAGCCGGCGCCGGCCCGCTCTCCAGCACAAGGGCCGTAAGGACGGGACCGGCGGCAGCGCGAGATTTTCCGCATCAATGTTCAGATCATAGGCGGAGCCCAAAAGCGTATAGCGGCGCAGGCTACCCGCGCGATCATACTCGATTGAAACAGGACCGGCTCGAAGCCCTGTGCAGCAAGCAGGCTTCCAAGCTGGTGCCATCGTAGCTTCTGTCTGCATTCACAGCGACTTTGATGCGAACGGCCGGCTGCGGCGGGACGATATGGCGCAATGCGCGCTGGAACACGAGAACAACAAGGGTAATAGCTGTGGAAATGGTCGCAAGCTCCACAAGGCCCGCGCCGAAGACGATGCCCAGTGACGCCGTCAACCAGAGCGATGCCGCCGTGGTCAGCTCCTGAACCGAAAGCCCTGACCGAAAAATGACACCTGCCCCCCGAAAGCCTACTCCTGTCAGAGTGGCATGCGGCATCCGCCATGTCTGAGACGATTTGAGTGCCCTCGGGGAAAACAACCGTCCGTTCCGCCATTCTCAAGCCCAGCAAGGTCATCAGGGCGGAAGCAAAACACACAAGTGCATGGGTGCGCAGTCCAGCCGGCTTGCTCAAGAACTCGCGATCCGCGCCGATCAGGGCCCCGGCGATGACGCTGCCCAGCAAGGGCAGCATTTCGTCCGCGTCTTTCAAAACGGAGATCAGGCTGTCGTATGTCATCAGCCAAGGAGCGTCTCAAGCCGGCCGTGGATGCCGTTGATGTTGTAGGCGGTGATTTTCATGGCCCCGCCCTGCCCTTCCCATCAGATGCTTGCCCGTTAGCCTCACTACTAGGTACCGGATGAAGCGGAGGTCGAGGCGTCGTCTGCCAAGAGATTGTGTAGCACGTGCACCTGCGACCCGCCGGCGGTTGTCGCCGCCTCATCTCATCTCTCCAATGCGCGCATCCCCGTCGGCCCCATCACAGACCTCGTTTTAGTTCGCATTCAGGTGGCAAATCTGGCCGGCACTGGCTACCCCTATCCCAGATGTTCACATGACAAGGAAAGAACGATGAAGCCGATGACCAAAACCGAGTTGCTCGCCACCCTGGCCGAAAAGTCTGGCGTTGAGAAAAAAGATGTCTCTTCTGTCCTTGATGCGCTCTCCGAGGTTGCGACTTCGATCGTGGCCGAGGGCGGCGCCCTCACCCTTCCTGGCTTGGGCAAGTTCGCCTGCCGCGATCGTCCCGAACGACAGGTCCGCAACCCGTCGACGGGCGAGGCCATGACAAAGCCTGCCGATCGCGTGGTGAAATTTACGGTGGCCAAGGCTCTGAAGGACAGCGTCAACGCTTGACCGCTGCCGACCGCAAAGATGGCCTGCTCTCGCACGCAGTGGGGGCAGCGCCATATCGGCCGGAAGATGGGACGCGCGCAGTCGGTGTGGTCCCAAAGAACTTAAGATGTTTGACCTCCTCGCGACGTAACCCGGTTCGGGGCAAAATTCTGCTTGAGAGTTGACCCATGCGCCCCCTCCCTCGCGACCGCGAGGAAGGTCATAGGAGAGCCCGCAGGATGTCTATCTCAACTCATGCCGCCAAGGCGTCGGCTTTTGTGATGGGTCTGCCGCGCACGTAATAAAGGGCACCTCGAATTATTGACCGCTTGCGCTGTTCTTGGCCGGTTCGACGGCCTGAAGAACGCATGACGCGTCTGGG
>NZ_JAPTYD010000063.1 GCF_026913015.1 Paracoccus benzoatiresistens | reverse complement strand
CGCCTTGCCGTGGAGTGAATCAGAGGTCGGCCGCAAAGCAAACCACCTTCAGAGTCGATGGTTCATACCGCTGGTATTAGAACCCTCAACAAGAGATCTTGGCCAGGGGTCTCACCCGGTAGGCCCCTGGCCGCTTTTCAAGGAGGCCGAAGCCTTATGGCTCTTGTCCCTGTTTAAATTGCTCAGAGCCATGGCGGTTGGATCATGTTGCTGGCGATGTAGCCGCCGCGTAGTTGCCCTTGAAAGGGTTGCCAAACCCCTCGAACACGGGGCGGCACAGCAGGTATCCCTGGAACAGGCGGACGCCGAGATCTTGCAGCACACCAAGCTCCGCTTCCGTCTCGATCCCCTCGCATACAACGGTGATCCCAAGATCATCAAACAGCCGGACAAGATGGGTGACGATGGAACGACGCGCCGGGTCCGCGTCGATGCCGCGGATGAGGGCCATGTCCAGCTTCACGATATCCGGCCGGAACTCCGTCAGCAGCCCGATATTTGCAAAGCCGGCACCGAAGTCATCGATCGCCGTCTTGAAGCCGATCTCGCGGTAGGTGTGCAGGATATTCAGGATATGTGCTGCATCCAGTTTCTCCGTCTCGGTGAACTCGAAGATGATGCGCTCCGGCGGTAGGCCGAAGCGCTCCGCGGCGATTAGCGTCTGGCGGATGCAGGCACGCGGTTCATAGACAGCGTTCGGCATGAAGTTGATCGACAGCATGGCAGGCGTCTCGGTTAGTTTCAGCTCAAATGCCAATTCGACGGCCTTCGTCCGGCACTGCTGATCGAAGGCATAGCGGTTTGTCGCGTTCACCTGTGACAGGACGCTGGCGGCACTTTGAGCATTCGGGCCCCGGACCAACGCTTCATGAGCGAAGATTTCCGCGGCGCTGACGTCGACGATCGGCTGAAATGCCATCGAGAATGTTGCTTCAAAACCGGCTTCGTCGCGGCAGCCTTGGCATGTGATCGGCATGAAAGTCCCTCGGTTCACCTGTGATACGCCTGCAAGATCATGATCCAGATGCTGCGAAGGTCTTCGGAGGCGTTCGGACTAACACGAAGATCGAGATCACTACAAATCCTTTCGGGGATTGCAGAATATTGTCCACTGTCGCCGGCTTTCGCGGCAAGAGCGGCGCTATCAGGGGATGCTCGTCTTCAGTTCAGTCGCCCTGCATCCGAGAGGCGCTCCAGCCATGCCGGCGCGGCTGAACGCGGCCAGCAGCATCTTCCAAGGTTGCCGGATCGCAGGATGAGAATGATGCAAGCTAAGGGTCACACGTCGTCTCAATATGTCCGCCGAGCAGCAGCGATAGAGATCGATGCCAACATGTCAGCCGGTGGCGCCTGACCTCATCTGGCGGTCAATCCACGTCATGATCAGCGAGACAACCTCCTCCTGCTCGGCGTCGCTCATCTGGCGGCCGGTCTCGATGCTATGCCACTTCTGCAAGCAGCTGGGGCAGCAGGTCGCGGTCGCATGTTGGGCCACAAAGGCGGGATGACCCCGCATCGGAGTCTGTTTGCCGTCATTGTGTGGATGGGCGGACGCGAGCCTCAGGGCCACAAAGTCTCTTGTGTGCCTGAGAATGGTGCTGCGGCCTTTGGTGTTCGCATAGGATCGTTCCGCCGCTGAAAGCTTGAACCGGCTACGAAAGCGCGATCGCGCGAGCCTGCCGAGAATGTCCTTGTCGTATGCCACGATGGATTGTGTGCTTGTCTCTGAGCCGCCATAGCATCTGCCTGGCTTCGGCAGGTGGCGGAGCCGGACTGGCACAAGCGCTACGATCATCGGGTCGAAGAAGGGCGCCTGCTGCTCCGCGGGTCCAAACAAGACGCCTACGTGTCTCAGGTCGGAACAGACGGCTTCCGGCTCCTGGACACGGTCGCCGCTCCGGGTGCGCCAGCCGAGGCCGCAGCCCTGCCCGCGGTTGCGCTGCTCCGGCGCGTTTGGACCCGGCACTTCAACCGTGCGGACGATGAGCCCGGCTCGGGCGCGCCGCCAAAGGTCCGTCTGCGGGCGGTGCAGGGTCGCGGTCCCGGCGACCGGAATGAGTTCCCCTACGATGCCGAGGCCCGCTTCTGCGCCAAGAGCGGCACGGAATGGACCGGCTATATGGTGCATCTCACAGAGACTTGCGACGCCAACGCACCGCATCTGGTGCTGCACGCCGACACCACGCCGGCCAATGTCCATGAGCCCACAAGCCCCGCGGATCGACACGCCCCAACCGATGCACATCCCGCGAACCAGCTCGCGCATCCGACTAGGCGTCAAAGCTTTCGGCGGATCACGTCCTGCAGCATCTTTCGATCAAGGGTCAGGTCCGCCACAATCTTCTTGAGCCGGCTGTTCTTGTCTTCGAGCGCCTTCAGTCGGCGCATCTCGTCCGGAAGCAGCCCGCCGTATCGCTTCTTCCAATTGAAGTAGGTGGCCTGGCTGATCCCAGCCTTCCGGCAGATCCCTGCAACCGGCGTGCCTTCCTCGCCTTGTTTCAGAATAAACGCTTTCTGCGCTTCCGTGAACTTCGATGCCTTCATCGATCTCGGCTCCTCTCCCAGCCAGGGAAGGTTAGCCTAAAACTCCAGCTTCAAACGGTTCAGTTTTCAGGGGGCAGAGCACTTGGTCATGAGTGGTATGCAAACAGTCCTCGTGGTTGAGGAGGCTCGCCGCGTTTGGCTCCCGTGTGGCCTTCGCTTTGACACTTCTCGGGCCATTTCTATAGCCTAGAAATGCTGATGGGCGGTTAACGATTGTGCGCCATTGACGCTCCCCGTCTGCGCCTGTTTCAAGGTGCATGGTAGCTTGGTCCGCCAAGCCGACATGGCCACCAGAAATTTTCGGCGCAGCCCGCGATATCTCCACAAGAGGGTTGCATCGCCCGGCGTTCATACGGCAGGTGGGCAACGGAGCCAGCCCCGTCCCGGGAGACATCCATGAGAAGCATGCTCGCCCTTGTGCTTGTGGCAAGTGCATCCCCCTCCTTGGGCGATTGCCCGCAGGGCATGCATTTCCTTTTCGGCTGCGACATCATCGAGAGAGGAGCCAGGGTCGAAATGTGCTCCGGTGATGGCAAGATACAGTATCGGTATTCTGTCGATGGCATAACTGAACTGGAATTCATCGGACCAGGCTGGGGAGGGATAAAAAACCATGTTCAAGGACTTCACGGCCACGCCTATGCAAGCGCGACCCGGCAGGGGAACATGTTCTACGCAGCCTTCGTAGATCGTGACCTGATGAACTTCGACGCGGGCAGCCCTGGAGCCGGTTCTCCCAATCCCGCCGTGGTGCAGGTCTATGACTCAGAAGAGGCCTTCGTGGATCCGGAGAACGACGACCCCATCGCGCGGCGTGTCTGCTATCCACCGTCGATCGAGCTGGACGGCAACAACTTCGGCCCGGGCTGAGCGATCATGAAGTGGCTTTTCATTATTGCCCTCACGACGGCTCCGACGGTCGTATCCGCGAACTGCGTCCCACCCTTCATACCGGTATTCGACTGCAGGATCATGACGGCTGATCAGCGCGTGGAAATCTGTGCCACGCCCCCTGACGAACATGGCGTGTCTGGCACCTACTCGTACAACTTCGCCACTGGGCTTGCGATCTCCGAGCTTTATTTCGAAACGCAGGACAATCGCTTCTCGACCAAATACTATCGTGCCGACCATGAGGGGGTGAACACGATGGGCCTGGGACTGGTCCGCGGCGATCATGTCTATTCGGTGCATCTGACCGGAATGGACGGCCGATATGTCAGCGCAGCCCAGCTGCACGTCTACGACAGTATCGCCGATTTCGACAGCGAGCGGGGTGAAGCCGAGGCTCTGCGGCTTTACTGCGAGCCCGGTTCGGTTCGCGTGAACTGGGACTTCATTCGTCCCTGACCAGCCACCGGCGTTCAGGGCTTCCTTGCCGGCTCCCTCCAAAGCCTTCGAACCGTATGGCGAAGCACCTCGCCGAGCAGGCCTGGCGAACCCTGAGATATAGTCTCACGCTGAAAATCCTCGCGCCCTCCCTGCTGCCGCAGAAAGGGAAAGGGGGGACGAATTTTTCGCCGCCCGCGGCAGCTCCATGCTGCCGCTTCCGTGGCCTAATTTCTCACCGCCGTTCTCAGATCGCGGGGATGGGTTCTGCACTTCGCTGATCCGCAGAATGTCCCGCAGCCGCCACGCCCCCCGGTGGGAGGACTATACGACACAGGGACTAACTGTCTGGTTGTGAGACATCGTTGGTATAGAACAGGATTTCATCGACATTCGGCATGAGGTCGTTGCTGTTGGCTGGCTTTCCGTGTTCGGCCGGGACCTGGTGATCTGCCGGATCAACCGGCGGATATAGGTGGCGCTCTCGGCCCCCTTGGGGCGCCGGGCCGGGCGCAACAGTGTCCCGACGGGCCGGCCTTTGCCGTCGAAGACGACAATCGGCTGGAAGCCATACTCATCGTAGAAGGCGTTCAACAAGCGAAGCTGCTGGTGGCCATGCACCGCATCGAATGTGTCATCGATGTCGAGCACGATGTGGCTGGGCGCATGTGCAAAAGACTGGCAGTAGAACCCGACCATTTCGCGGCCCATGCGGATCAGGGCGCGGGTATCGGGCAGGTTTTCCATGCGCGAGATCGTCGGCTGCGAGCACAAGGTCGGCCCGGTATCAGGCTCCCGCTCCAGCGCGATCCTGAAGCTGGGATCGTGCCGCAGGGCTGTCGCGTCATCGCCGTCTTCATACCCCGCCCCGATCATCATGATCCGGAAACGGATGATGTCGCAGAGGCTATGCTGAACTTTCGCCGGATTGCGCGGGTCGCGCAGGCAATCGGCGAGCCGCTGCGCCAAACTCGCCTGGCGCTCGATCTCGCGCAGCAGGGTCAGCCCGGCATCGGAGCTCATGCAGCGCTTCATAAGCGGCGCCGTGGCATTGCTTCAAATGCAGCCAACCATCGTGGGCAATGAATGAAAAGCCAAGACATGTGTTGATCGTGCTTTTGGATCCGCAGCGTAGCAGAGGCGGAATTGCAACCCGGACCGAAGCGGTTAAGTTGGCAAAAAAAGGGGGCAGCATGCGCAAGGGCTTGGCACGGATCTGCGGGCGGATAATCACCTTCTTTGCCCGCGCGGTGACGGCGGTGCAGCCCGTCTGGCAAGGGGTCGACCCCGACCAGAACCGTCAGCGGATCTATTTCGCCAATCACGCCAGCCATGGCGATTTCATCTTGATCTGGGCGGTCCTGCCGCCCCGCGCGCAACGCGAGACGCGGCCTGTCGCAGGAACCGATTACTGGCAATCGGGACGGCTGCGCCGCTTCATCGGCAGCGAGGTCTTTGACGCGCTGCTGATTGCACGCAAGGGGGACGGCCCTCCGGGCGCTGCCATCGGGCAGATGGTGGGCGCGCTGGATGAGGGCGCCTCGCTGATCCTGTTCCCCGAGGGCACACGCAACCAGACTGATGCCGCCCTGCTGCCCTTCCGCGGCGGGCTTTACCACCTGGCCTGGGCCCGGCCGCAGGTCGACCTGGTGCCAGTCTGGATCGAGAACCTGAACCGGGTCCTTCCAAAGGGAGCGGTGATCCCGGTGCCCCTGATGTGCAAGACGATCTTCGGGGAGGCGTTGCGCCTGGCTCCCGACGAGGACAAAGACACCTTCCTTGCCCGCAGCCGCGCGGCCCTTTTGGCCCTGCGTCCGGGTCGAGACGACAAAGCGGAGGTTGCGGCGTGAGCGCTGCGCATGAGGATCTGCTGACGGTCATTCTGGGCATTGGCGGGGTGCTGGTCTTTGCCTCGGCGGTGGGATGGCTGCTGGCGCGGCTCTATTCGCCCGAGGGCGAGAGTGCCGCCATCGAGAACCTGAACGACCGCATCCGCGCCTGGTGGCTGATGGTGCTGGCCTTGGCACTGGCGTTCCTGGGCGGTCGGGCCGGGGTGATCGTGCTATTCGCGATCTGCGCCTTCGCTGCCCTGCGCGAGTTCATGACGCTGACCAATGCCGGACGGGCAGATCATCGCAGCCTGATTGCCGCATTCTTTATCGTTCTGCCGGTGCAGTTCTACCTGGTCTGGATCGGTTGGTACGGACTTTTCGCGATCTTCATCCCGGTCTGGGTGTTTCTGCTCCTGCCCATTGTCTCGGTCTTGGCAGGCGAGACGCGGAACTATCTGGTCCGCATCGCCGAGATGCAATGGGCGCTGATGATCTGCGTCTTTTGCGTGTCTCATGTGCCGGCGCTGCTGGAGCTGAGGATCCCCGGCTATGACGGGCGCAACGTCCTGCTGATCGCCTGGCTGGTGATCGTGGTGCAGTTGTCAGATGTGCTGCAATATGTCTGGGGCAAACTGATAGGCCGGCGCAAGCTGGCACCAAGGCTCTCGCCGTCGAAAACGGTCGAGGGGCTGGCGGGTGGCGCGCTGTCAGCCAGCCTTATCGGCACGGCGCTGTGGTGGATGACGCCTTTCCGCCCGCTGGAGGCGTGGGGAATGAGCCTGATGATCACCGCCCTGGGATGTGCCGGCGGGCTGGTGATGTCCGCCATCAAGCGCGACAAGGGTGTCAAGGATTGGGGCCATACCATCGCAGGTCACGGCGGGTTCATCGACCGGCTGGATTCCGTGGTCTTTGCCGCGCCGATCTTTTTTCATGTGACGCGTTACTTCTGGAACATAGGGTAGGGAATGGCCGATCTGTCCAATCGAAGGCCCCTGGCCAGCCGCAAGTCCGGCTGGGCCGCGCGGGTCACGCGCTGGCTAGCGGGCACATCCGTGACGCCGAACCAGATATCGATGGCGGGCATGGTCGCCGCGCTTGGCGCGGGCGCGGCCTTCTGGGCGGCAGGGGGCAGCGCAGATTGGGGTCGCGCACTGCTTCTGGTGCTGGCGGCGTGCCTGTGCCAACTGCGGCTGCTCTGCAACCTGTTCGACGGAATGATCGCGGTCGAGGCCGGGCGCGGCGCCCCTGACGGCGCCTTCTGGAATGAATTTCCCGACCGCGTGTCGGACCTCCTGATCCTGCTGGGCGTTGGCCTGTCGGGCGGCGATCCCGCGCTTGGCTGGGCGGGGGTCGCGATGGCCTTCCTGACCGCCTATCTGCGCGAACTGGGCGTCAATTGCGGGCGGTCTACCGATTTCTCCGGACCCATGGCAAAGCAGCACCGCATGGCGCTAGTCACAGGCGCGGCGCTTCTGTCGTTGGCAGAGCCGCTCTGGCAGGGCCATGGCGAGGTGCTGCACACGGCGCTGTGGATCTTGGTGGTTGGCACGGCGCTGACCGCGCTGCGCCGGGCGATTAAGCTGGTCGCCGCGCTGCGCCACCAAGTCTAGGCGTTGGCATATGGTCTTGCCCGTGCGATAAGAACAACACGAGGTCGTTTCTTGTGGTCTTCGGGGCTGTTGATGAAGTCCTATAGAACGCTGCCGATGCTATGCGCCGTTGGGCGGAGCAGTGAGGCTACCAACCTTCTTTGGGGCTATGGCGAAAAATGGGTGATGGGGCCTGAGAAGGCGGCGTATCGTGGCGGGTGCTGAAGCCTGCCAGAACCTCCCGAAGGAGCGATACGCCATGAACGACGATACCACGATCAGCCCGCTTCACCAGCCTGGTTCGATCCTTGACCCACTGACCGAGATTGCCCGTGAGGGCGCACGCCAGATGCTGGCCGTCGCACTGAAGGCCGAGGCGGCCAGCTTTGTTGCCCGCTTTGCAGACGAGCGACTGTCCAATGGCCGTCAGCGCGTGGTCCATCACGGGACCGGACCTGAGCGCACGATCCAGACCGGGATCGGGCCACTCGCCGTGAAACGGCACAAGGTCCGCGACCGCGCTGCCGTGGGAGCGGAGAAGAGGATCCGCTTCACCTCCAACATCCTGCCGCGGTGGGCGCGACGGTCCCGCAGCCTCGATGCGCTGCTGCCGGTGCTTTACCTGCGTGGCGTGTCCATGGGCGACTTTCAGGAGGCGCTGACGGCGCTGCTGGGACCGGATGCGCCGAACCTGTCACCCGGTGTGATCTCGCGTCTGTCCGCAGGTTGGCAGGAGGACTACGACCGCTGGCAGCGCCGCGACCTTTCGGCGCGCCGCTATGTCTACATCTGGGCCGACGGCGTCTACCTCCAGGCCCGGATGGAGCCGCAAGCCGAGTGCATGCTGGTGATCCTCGGGGCCACACCCGAAGGAAAGAAAGAACTCGTCGGTTTCCAGGTCGGGGTGCGCGAGAGTGCGCAAAGCTGGCGCGAGCTCCTGGTCGACCTCAAGGCCCGCGGCCTTGCCGTGCCGCCGGAACTGGCTGTCGGCGATGGCGCCTTGGGCTTCTGGAAGGCGATGGACGAGGTCTTTCCAAGCACCCGCCATCAACGCTGCTGGTTTCACAAAATGGCGAATGTGCTCAATTGTTTCCCCAAGTCCATGCAGCCTGCTGTCACCGCCGATCTGCGCGAGATCTCCCATGCTGAAACCCGTGCTGCGGCATTGACCGCCATCGAGACCTTCAAGGAAAAATACGCCGCCAAATACCAGCGTGGCGTGTCCTGCCTGACCAAGGACAACGAGGCCTTGCTGGCCTTTTACGACTTCCCCGCCGAGCACTGGGAGCATCTGCGCACCTCCAACCCGATCGAAAGTGTCTTTGCCACTGTCCGACACCGAACCGTCCGCACCAAGGGCGCACTGTCGCAGAAGACCGCGAAGCTGATGGTTTTCACCCTGGTTCGGGCCGCATCGAAGAAGTGGCGTAAGCTCAACGGCACAAACCAGTTGCCACGCGTTATCGAAGGCGTCAGATTCACCGATGGCGTCGTCGCTGACGATGCCAACCAAAGCCGCGCCGCCTGATCAAGCCGCGTCACCCAAATTCACCCATAGCTCCCTTCTTTGCCAGCAGCGCAGAAGGGCAGAAGAGGGTGAGAATAGCTTTCCTTGGCGGCTGGCTGCCAAGAAATGCAGCAAAAGCGCAAGGAATGTGACCGCCAACCACCTCAGATTTACGGCCGCGGCGGTGAGGACGGCCGGAATGCGCATATTGTCGAGCCCGCGCCGCACTGCACGGGCAAGGCCATGCCATGTCTTTGCTTCGCCGTGGAAGCCTTCCGAGCGCCAGTGGTGGCGCCGATAGAGCTGGTTGGCGTTGATGATGGGTTGGGTAGCCCCTCCTGATGGCACTTGTGCCACTGTGGTCCGGACGGGATCAGGAGGATTAAGCTATGAAGGACGTATCAATCATCGGCGTTGACCTGGCCAAACAGGTCTTTCAACTTCATGGAGCGACGGCCGAGGGAGAAGTTGTGTTTCGCAAGAAGCTGTCGCGCAAACAGTTCCTGGCGTTCATGCAGACCCACCCTGGCTGCCAGGTTGCTATGGAGGCCTGCGCCACGGCGCATTATTGGGCCCGAACACTGGCGGATCTGGGCCATGAAGTGCGGTTGATCGCGCCGAAGTTCGTCAAGCCTTACGTGAAGAACCAGAAGAACGACATGGCGGACGCAGAAGCGATCGTGGAGGCGGCCAGCCGTCCCACCATGCGCTTTGTCGAGGTAAAGACGCCAGAACAGCAAGGCATTGGCATGGTCTTCCGGTTACGTGACCTGCTCATTGGGCAGCGCACGCAGACGATCAACGCGCTGCGCGGTCACCTCGCCGAGTTTGGTATCATTGCAGGCAAAGGGCGGGAGAACGTCAGCAGACTTCGGTTGGCTCTGGAACAAGATGAGGAGGCTCCAGATCTGCCGGCCCCGGTTCGTCATATGGCGCAACTCTGCTTCGACCAGATCGACGGTCTGTCGCACAGAATCACAGAACTTGATGCACAAATCGCCGCAGCCAGCAGGCGTTCGCGATTTTCCACGCGTCTGCAGAAAATGCCGGGCATTGGTCCTATCACCTCGATGGCTCTGGCTGCCTTTGCTCCCCCGATGGACCACTTCCGCCGAGGCCGTGACTTTTCTGCTTGGCTGGGGCTTGTGCCCAGACAGCATTCCAGCGGCGGCAAGCAAAGGCTCGGGCGCACGAGCAAGTCCGGGCAGCGAGACATCCGGCGGCTTCTGATCATCGGCGCGATGGCAGTTATATCCGGAGCCAAGGTGCGGCCCCCTGCAGAGAACTCCTGGCTGGGCCGTATCCTGGCTCGCAAGCCGAGAATGCTGGCGGCGATTGCTCTGGCGAACAAGATGGCCCGCATGTTGTGGGCCATGATCACCAAGGATGAAGAGTTTCGAGGAGGACCGCTTCTGGCGCGTTGAGAAACCAGAAGCTCTACCTCGGAAGTGCGGGAGAAGCTGAAGCTGTATGAAATCGATCGAACAGATCGGGGCCGGGAAAATCAGTGTCACATGGAGAGCTTCGAGCTCGGTTTGATGATGTTTTGTTCCTGACCTGCGGATCCCATACCGGCCAGGGACCATGCGCCCCAAGAAAAGGCCTGACACATGGACGCATTCGATCGTATCATTGCTAAAGGCGCGAGCCCGCTAAAACCGGGGCTACCCACACATGATGTGACCGCCCCCAGGACGGCCTCGCTGATCTCGCGCACCAAGGTGCAGTCGAGGACGTCGAGGCGCAGCCTCACCAGATAATCAGCACGCCATCTGCGAGGCAAATGAGGCCTTGGGGGGGCAACAAGCTTGCTGAGCACATCCGGCGCACCACTTCGCAAAGCCAAGAACATCAAAGCGCAGCTACGGGGAAAGGCGTAGGTGGCAGGCCGAACCTCTGTTGCTGCATTCCAGTCAGGCCCAGGTCGTTATAAGTGAAGCCCAGACCAATGGCGGCAACCCTGAACATCCGTATCCAGCAGGCACCGGTGATCGACATGGCTTGGTAGGAACTGTCGCCGAGCACGCGCAATCTGGGCGTTGAGACCAGCACGCGCGACGGGGCGATTTCGATGGCTACAGCTAGGTTCTGCAACGGGATCCACCATACAGTTGCGCCGCGGTGATGGCGCCGTCTGTGCCCTTACTGTGACAGGCCTGCCTTGGAAGCTTGAAGTTCGCGCCCCTCAAGAAGGTTGCGGAAGGCAGTGGCGAAGGGGCGGGCAAGCGCGCCAGAAATTTCGGCCTCGGGGCTTTCATGGCCAAGCGTTACGCGAATACGGTCCAGTGATCGCAGGATGGGCGCCTGTTCCAGCGCGACGACAAAGCGGGTATAAACCTCAGGGTTCTGGACGAACGGGCCGGTCAGAATGACGCGGTTGGGAAACAACAGGCGGCACAGGTTCGCGGTGATGCGGATCATTTCCGAGAGGGCCGTGCCCAGCACCACCGAGGCGCCAAGATCCACTTGGCGAAGGGCGACAGCAAATTGTCGTTCGGACTGGTCGATGCTGGGCACGTCCTTTGCCAGTTGTGTGCCAATCGACCACAGCGACGCCACCGTTTCCAGACAGTCGCGATTGCCGCAGGTGCATTCTACGCCGCGCCCGTTGCCCAGTCCCCAATGACCGATTTCGCAAAAACGCCCATGCGTGCTGTTCACGACGTTGCCCTCGGTCGCATAGGCCGCACCGATGCCGTGGCCCCAATGCAGAAGCAGCACCGCCTCGGTGCTCATGTCTGGCTCGCGCGCGAGGATGCCGCCCAGCTCGGCGTCAAGGTTACGGATCAGCCAGACGGGGGCTGCGAAGCCCGAAAGCTCGGCCCCGAGGTCAAGGTTGCGCATGTTCGGCCAGCGCGACGACACGCACCACGTCCGGCGTTTGGCATCCAGAAGCCCGGACAGCGAACAGACCACCGCGCAAAGCTGCACATCCCGGGCGAAAAGCGCGGCCGTGTCGCGCACCAGTTGCCGAATGCACTGCCCAAGCACGAGATTGTCGGCGTCGCGATTGGGCGCGACTGTCAGCGTGCCAATCACCCGCAGTCCAAGATCGACGGCGCTTGCCTCAAGCCTCTGATCGGTAACGGTGATAAACACCGCCCCTAGCCGCTGCTGATTGAAGGACAAGACCGCCGCCGGACGGCCCTTGCCCCTGGCGCGCGCCATCGTTTCAATCAGGATGTCGTGCTGGACCAGCTCGCCCACCAGTTCGGACACCGTGGTCGAACGCAGGCCAAGCTGTCGCGCGATCGTGCGCCGGTTCGTCGCCTTGCCGTCCCGCACTAGATTGGACAGATTGATCAGATCGTCAATGCGGGCTGCATCCATCATCGGATCACTTGGTGAGTGCGGGCAGGATGAGCGTCATTGCCGGAACATAGGTGACCAGCAACAACACTACAATCATCGCCAGATAAAACGGCCAGATGCTCTTCATCACCTGCCCCAGCCTGATCTTGCCGATCCCGCAGCCGACCAGAAGCGATGTCCCCACTGGCGGCGTGCAAAGCCCGATCCCAAGGTTCAGGATCATCATCACCCCAAACTGGATCGGGTCGACCCCAACCTTGGTCGCAATCGGCAACAGGATCGGCGTCAGAAGCAGGATCAGCACGCCCATATCCATCAGCATCCCAAGGATCAGCAGCAGGATGTTGATCGCCAACAGCACGAACAGCTTGTTTTCCGAGAAGTAGAAAATTCCCTCTGCCAACAACGCGGGAACGCGCAGATAGGACAGCAGGAACCCGAAAACCGAAGATGTCATGATGATCGCCGTTACCATCGCCAGCGTCGTCAGGGTGGACGTGAAGATGCGTGACACCGCCGAGCGGTCAAGGCTGCGATAACAGAACATCGTCACGAACAGCGCATATACTACCGCAACCGCCGCCGATTCCGTCGCAGTGAAGATTCCGCTGAGGATGCCGCCGATGATAATAACGACCGTGAATAGCCCGATCAGCGCATCGACCAGAACGCGCGCGCCGCTGCGCAGGGTATAGCGATCGCCCAGCGGGTGGTTGTGCCGCTTGGCCATGATGGCGCAGATCACCATCAACGACACACCCAGAAGCAGGCCCGGAATGTATCCCGCCATGAACAGCGTCGAAATCGGCAGACCGCCTGCCGCCAGGGCATAGAAGATCATGTTCTGGCTGGGAGGGATCAGGACGCCCTGAACGGATGATGTAACCGTGACGGAAACCGAATAGCCCACCGGATATCCCGCCTTCTTCATCGAAGGGATCAGGAACGACCCGATCGAGGCCACATCGGCCACGGACGAGCCGGAGATGCCGCCGAACATGGTGCTCGCGACCACGTTGCCATGCGCAAGCCCGCCACGTAGGCGCCCGACCAACACGTCGGCCATGCGAACCAGACGGTCAGAAATTCCGCCCTCTGTCATGATGTTTCCGACCAGAATGAAGAAGGGCACGGCAAGGAAGGTAAACGAATTCAATCCATTGATCATCCGCTGCGCGACCAGCATCAGCGGCAGACTCAGATGCAGCGCCGTCGCCAGCGAGGCAAGGCCAAGCGCGAAAGCGATCGGCACCCGCAGCAGCATCAGAACCAGAAATCCACCCAGCAGCAGGGTGATGCCGAACCAGTCAACCGACATGCGCGACCTCCGCTTCATCGTGTTCGGGAATGGTCACATCACGCAGCACGATATTGGCCAGTGCATTGACAACGCCAAGGCACCCCCCGGCTGCGGCAGGATAATACAGCAGGTTTTTCGCCCAGCCCGATGCGGGCAGCACCTGCACGCCCGCCAGCGTAATCAGGTCCATGCCGTATAGGACGACAACCAGCATGAACCCCGCCATTGTAAGCTGGGCAAGGTAATCCAGCGCCAAGGCGAGGGGCAGCGGCAGCAGGTCGCGCAGAAAGGTGATCGCAACATGTTCATGACGCCGGATACCAACCGCCACCGCCAGAAACCCAAACCAGATCAGGCATAGAAGGGCGATTTCCTCGGACCAGCTGGTGGGACTGTTCATCACAAAGCGAAGAAACACCTGCATTACTGTGATCGCGGTCATCACGGCCAAAAGCGTATGGCAGGCAAGGGCCGCGACCCAGTTCAGCCTATCGAGGAGAAGGGCAAGCCTGCCATGAAACTGCATCGGGTTCTCCGGCGGTTACTTCGCGGCCTGAATACGCTTAATTAGCGGCATCAGGTCGGGGAACTCATCATAGATCGGCTGAACTGCGGCCTGAAATGGGGCGTTGTCCAACTGGGTGATGGTGGCGCCGCCTTGGGTAACCTGATCGCGGGCCTTTTCGTTGGCCTCGCGCATGATCTCGCGTTCGTATTTCGTCGCCTCGTCCGCCGCACGGGTGATCGCCTCCTGCTGTTCGGGCGGCAGGCTGTCGAAGCGTGCCTTGTTCATCAAAAGCAGGGCGGGCGGGCTGAGATGCGCTTCTTCGGCGAAGTTCGGAGCGACCTCGTAATGGGCTGAGGTCAGATAGCTGACGAAGTCGTTTTCCGCGCCGTCGATGACGCCGGTCTGAAGTGCGGAATACACCTCGCCATAGTTCATCGGCGTGGGGACCGCGCCCAGCAGTTCCACCATGCGGATCGAGATCGGTGCCGGCTGCACCCGGATCTTCATGCCCTTAAGGTCGTCGATGCTTTGGATCGGCTTGCCGCTGGTCGTATAAAATGACCGCGTTCCGGCATCCATATAGTGAAAGCCCTTCAGGCCCACGACTTCCAGATCGGCCAGCACCTCGGTCCCGATGTCGCCGTCAAGAACGCGATACTTGTGGTCCCAGTCGGCGAAGATATAGGGCAGGGTGAATACCCCCATCGAGGGGCTGACATTGGCCAGCGCAACCGAATTGACGCGCGCGAAGTCTACGATCCCGGCCTGCGCCTGTTCGATGCTTTCGGGTTCCTGCCCAAGCTGGGCCCCGGAAAACACCTGCACCTCGACCTTGCCGTTCGAGTATTCCTTAACCAGTTCGGCAAAGCGGTGCATGGCCACTGTAACGGGGTTGGATTCCGGCTGGTTCTCGGCGAGGCGTAGAACGGTCTGGGCCGAGGCTGCGCCCGACAGGACAGTGCTTGCGGCAAGCGCCGCGACGGCAATCAGATGCAGTTTCATGCGTCATCTCCCTGATGATCGTTATCCATTGTCGTCGACAATCACGCGACGGATGTGACGCGTCAACTTATTTGAACAGAAGTGTTCTAAAATATTCCTAGAGTGATGTTATCCATTGACACCCTGTGATTGTCATGTTGACTCATTTATAAACAAGTAAGTTCAAAAAGGTGTAAGATGCAGATCCTGATGCATGACGACAAGGTCCAGTTGGGTCAGGCAGCCGCCCGTGAAGGCGCGGAAGCGATCGTCAAGGCTATCGCCGCCAAGGGCCATGCCGCCATCATCGTCGCTACCGGCGCCAGCCAGTTCGAGATGCTTGAACATCTGGTCCGGCAGGACATTGACTGGAGCAAGGTCACCGCCTTTCATCTAGACGAATATGTCGGCATCTCGGACGATCACCCGGCCAGCTTTCGCGGCTATTTGGAACAGCGCTTCGTCGCCCCTGCCACCGGCCTAAAGGAATTCGTGCGCATCGAAGGCGACGCCCCTGACGTTCACGCGGAAATGGCGCGGCTGAACGCCCGCATCGCGGACCAGCCGATTGATGTGTGCTTCGCGGGCATCGGCGAAAACTGTCATCTTGCCTTCAACGACCCGCCCGCCGATTTTGATACGGAACAGCCCTACATCCTTGTCGATCTGGACTTGGCCTGCCGTCAGCAGCAGTTTGGTGAAGGCTGGTTTCCAACGCTAGAGGACGTGCCTGCGCAGGCGATTTCCATGTCGATTCGCCGGATCATGGCGTCTGCGCGGCTGGTGCTTTCCGTTTCGGACGACCGCAAGGCAGCGGCAGTCAGGGCCGCAGTCGAAGGTCCGGTCAGCAACCTGTTCCCGGCCTCGATCGTGCAGGAGCATTCCGCTGTGACCCTGCACCTGGACGGCCCGGCGGCCAGCCGGCTTTCGCAGCGCGTCGATTAAGAAATGCAGGCAATTCAGGGCGACGGACTGTTCGATCTTCAGGTCAACGGATACGCCGGTGTCGATTTCAACGATGACGCGCTGACGGCAGGCCAGCTGGACCACGCGCTTGAGGCGATGCTGGCAAATGGGGTGACGGGTTGCCTGCCCACGCTGATCACTGCGGCGCCCGATGTGCTCGCCGCGCGCTTTGCGGCGCTGGATGCCGCCGTCAGGACCAGCAGGCTGGGCGCGGTCATGGTGCCGGGCTATCATCTTGAGGGGCCATTTCTTAACGCGGAAGACGGCTATTTCGGCTGTCATCCGCGTGCGCAGATGACGGACCCCGACATCGCCCTTGTTGCACGACTGGAGCAGGGCCTGTCACGCCCGATTTTGATGATCACTCTAGCGCCCGAGCGGCGGGGTGCGATTGCCGCCGCAGCGCATTGGCGGGCGCAGGGCAAGACGCTGGCAGTGGGCCATTCGGCGGCGGACTTCGCTTGTATCGAGGCTGCCGTTGGCAAGGGGGTGACACTTTCAACTCATCTGGGCAACGGCCTGCCTCAGGTGCTGCCCAAGCTGGACAACACCTTGCTGGCGCAACTGGCCCAGCCAGGGCTGACGGCCTGTCTGATTGCGGACGGCGTGCATGTGCCCAAAGACGCCCTGCGGGCGCTGATTTCCCTCAAAGGGTATGACCGCTGTGTTCTGGTAACGGATGCGATGTCGGCTGCCGCAATGCCCCCCGGCACCTATACTTTTGCCAATGTTCCCACGGTTCTGCAGGGCGATGGCCGTGTGACGCAGGAAGGCGGACGCGGCCTTGCGGGGTCGGCATTGCGGTTGGATCAGGCTGTGCGAAATGTGGTCGACTGGAATATCACTGCACCCAAGCGGGCGATCGCGATGGCCTCTGTGCAGGCTCGTGCAACCTTGTCGCATGCAGGCATCGCGATTGATCTCGGTGTCGTCGCGTGGAACAGTGCAATGGAGCCAGCGGTAATACGCTTGCCTTCCACTGCCGTGGCACGCGGCGCATGATCCGTATCGGCGTCGTCGGCTGCGGCACCTATGGCACGCAGATGCTGAAATGCTTTGCTGCCCAGCAGCGTCGCGGACGCGTCCAGCTGGTCGGTATCGCCGAACCCGATGCCGACCGCCGCGCCCGCGCAGAGCGCGATTTCAGCGTTCCCGCCTTTGCAGGCATCGAACAGATGATCGTGACCTGCGGCCTGGATGCCGTGGCGATTGCAACCCCGGATCATTTGCATGCCCAGCCAATCAAGGCGGCTCTGCGCGCGGGGCTGCATGTGTTAACACAAAAGCCGCTGACGACTGATCTGCAAACCGCCGAAAGGCTGATCACCGCATTCCGACGCGTAAACCGCATTCTGTATGTCGATCTGCACAAGCGTTTCGACCCGGCTCATATCCGGCTACGAGGAGACATCGCTGCGGGGCGGCTGGGGCAATTGCAATACGGTAGCGTTCAGATGGAAGACCGCATCGAGGTTCCTTCGGTTTGGCTGCGAGAATGGGTAGGGCAATCCTCGCCATCCTGGTTTCTTGGGGTCAACTTCTATGACCTCGTGACGTGGCTAACGGGCCTGCAACCCCGCCGGGTATGGGCAAGTGGGCACAGGAGCGTGCTTGAACGGATGGGGCATGCGGGCGTCTGGGACAGTATCCGCGCCAAGGTTGAATACGAAAGTGGCTTTTCGATGCATTTCGATCTGGGCTGGATCCTACCTGGATCGTTTCCTTCAATCGTCAATCAAGGCATCCGGATTGTCGGCAGTAAGGGCATAGTCGAGGCTGACAGCCAACAACGCGGATACTTCGCCGCGACACAAGATCACCCAAGCAGCGTCGAGGCCAACCCTTTCGGCGCATCCGAATATGACCACCCGCTGTTCGGCCCGGTGACCGATGGGTATGTCTTTACCGCGATGTCTTATTTTCTGGACGTGCTGGATGCCCATGCGGCGGGTCTCTGCCCGGACCGGCTTACCGAAGCTTATCCGGGCGGTGCGTCGACCCTTGTTTCGATCCGCTTGGCAGAGGCGGTGGACCGCAGTCTGAACAGCGGCGCAATCGAAGACGTCTAAATGGCGCTGCGCCTCGGCTATTTCTGCGACTGGAGCCGGTCATTGCAGCGATGCGATGTCCATGAAGGACTTGTCCCAAGGGGGCACTGTCTTCTTCCATTCCCAGGAAAGATCGCACTATCAAACCGTGCGATCAAACACCTAGCGCGAGCAGCAAGATCCGCAGTTGACGCGAAGCTTGGCTCCACAGCTAATACCAGCGGCATGAACCATCGACTCTGAAGGTGGTTTGCTTTGCGGCCGACCTCTGATTCACTCCACGGCAAGGCGGAGGAGGCTCA
>NZ_JAPTYD010000062.1 GCF_026913015.1 Paracoccus benzoatiresistens | reverse complement strand
AGCGCCGAGGATTTCCCGGCCTTCATCGTCAACCGCATCCTGATGCCGATGATCAACGAGGCGGTCTATACGCTCTATGAGGGCGTGGGCAACGTGAAGTCGATCGACGAATCCATGAAGCTGGGCGCGAACCATCCGATGGGCCCTCTGGAGCTGGCGGACTTCATCGGGCTGGACACCTGCCTGGCGATCATGAACGTGCTCCATGACGGGCTGGCCGACACGAAATACCGCCCGTGTCCCCTGCTGACCAAGTATGTCGAGGCCGGCTGGCTGGGCCGCAAGACCGGCCGCGGCTTCTATGACTATCGCGGCGAAACGCCCGTTCCGACACGCTGACGACGTTCGGCGGTTGCTTTCAGGCGCGATTGCGGCAGGAATCCGTTCTTGTCCGGGCGGATAACCAGGAACCCACAGGAGGTTGACCATGAAGGCCCTGAAGATGACGGCCGCGATACTGCTGGCGGCGACGGCCCTGCCCGCTTTGGCGGATGACGCGGGCACCTGCGGCACGGTGCGCTATTCCGATCCGGGCTGGACCGACATCACCGCCACCAACGGCGTGGCGGCGGTCGTGCTGGAAGCGCTTGGCTATACGCCCGAGATCGCCACCCTGTCGGTGCCGGTCGGATACGAGGCGCTGAAGAACGGCCAGACCGACGTGTTCCTGGGCAACTGGATGCCCGCACAGCAGAAGTTCCGCGACGACCTTGATGCGGCGGGCACCATCCAGGAACTGGTGCAGAACCTTGAGGGCGCCAAGTTCACCCTGGCCGTCAACAAGGCCGGCGCCGATGCAGGCGTCAAGGATTTCGCCGACCTGGACGCACAGAAGGACGCCTTTGCCGGCAAGATCTATGGGATTGAGCCCGGCGCGCCTGCCAAC
The DNA here is from genome assembly GCF_026913015.1 of Paracoccus benzoatiresistens. Classification (GTDB taxonomy): domain Bacteria; phylum Pseudomonadota; class Alphaproteobacteria; order Rhodobacterales; family Rhodobacteraceae; genus Paracoccus; species Paracoccus benzoatiresistens. The sequence continues at coordinate 17,454 of NZ_JAPTYD010000062.1, read as the reverse complement.
CAGTCGATCCAGGCGATGATCGACAATGACGATTTCGGCCTGGGCGATTGGGAACTGGTTGAATCGGGCGAACAGGCGATGCTGGCGCAGGTCAGCCGCAGCGGCGACAGCCCGGTCGTGTTCCTGGCCTGGGCGCCGCATCCGATGAACGAGGCCATCGACATCACCTATCTGTCGGGCGGCGACGCGCAGTTCGGCCCGAACTATGGCGGAGCGACCGTGCACACGCTGGCGCGCAAGGAATGGGTCGCGGCCTGCCCGAATGCGGCCAGGCTGTTCAGCCAGATGGTCTTCGACGTGCCGATGGAGAACGTCCTGATGGGCAAGATCCTGGACGACGGGATCGACGCCAAGGACGCCGCGAAGGAATGGCTTGCCGCCAACCCGGCCGTCGCGGCCAAATGGCTGGACGGCGTGACCACGCTGGATGGTCAGCCCGGCGCAGACGCCCTCAAGGCAGCGGTGGCCGGGTAATCCCTTGCAGCCGAATATCCTGATCCTGATGGCCGACCAGCTGTCGGGGGTGCTTTTCCCCGACGGCCCGGCCCCTTTCCTGCACACCCCGAACCTGAAGCGCCTGGCCGAACGGTCCACGCGCTTTGCCAACACCTATACCGGCAGCCCGCTTTGCGCGCCGGCGCGCGCGAGCTTCATGTCGGGGCAATTGCCGCGCCGCACGCGGGTCTATGACAACGCGGCGGAGTTCGCGTCCGACATCCCGACCTATGCCCATCACCTGCGCCGGGCCGGATACCAGACCTGCCTGTCGGGCAAGATGCACTTCGTAGGCCCCGACCAGCTCCACGGCTTCGAGGAGCGGCTGACCACCGACATCTATCCCGCCGATTTCGGCTGGACGCCTGATTACCGCAAGCCGGGCGAGCGGATCGACTGGTGGTACCACAACCTGGGCAGCGTCACCGGCGCGGGTGTGGCCGAGATCACCAACCAGTACGAATACGACGACGAGGTCGCCTATCACGCCTGCCGCAAGCTTTACGACCTGTCGCGGCGCAAGGACGACCGGCCCTGGTGCCTGACGGTCAGCTTTACCCATCCGCACGACCCCTTCGTGGCGCGTCGCAGGTATTGGGACCTGTACGAGGGCATCCCGGAACTGGAACCGCCCGCGGCCATCGCCTATGACGACATGGACCCGCATTCGCGGCGGCTGATGGATGCCTGCGACTGGCGCGCCTTCGACATCACGCCGGATCATGTCCGCCGCGCCCGCCAGGGCTATTTCGCCAACATCACCTATGTGGACGAGAAGATCGGCGAGATCCTGGACGTGCTTGACCGCACCCGGCAAGAGGCGATCATCCTGTTCCTGTCCGACCACGGCGAGATGCTGGGCGAGCGCGGGATGTGGTTCAAGATGAACTTCTTCGAAGGCTCGGCCCGGGTGCCGCTGATGATCGCCGCGCCCGGAATGGCGCCGGGCCGCGTCGATCAGCCGGTCAGCACCATCGACGTGCTGCCGACGCTCTGCGATCTGGCCGGGCTGCCGATGGACGGGATCGCGCCCTGGACGGACGGCAGGTCGCTGGCGCGGGGCGAGGCCCGCGGGCCGGTGCCCATGGAATACGCGGCCGAGGGCAGCGTGTCGCCGATGGTGGCCCTGCGCGACGGGCGCTGGAAATTCGTGGCCTGCAATGCCGACCCGGACATGCTGTTCGACCTGGACGCCGATCCGGACGAACGGGTGAACCTGGCAGGCGATCCCGCCCATGCCGTCATCCTTGGCCACATGCGCGCCCTTGCGATGCAGCAATGGGATCTGGACACCTATGACGCCGAAGTGCGCCAGTCACAGGCCCGGCGCTGGATCGTCTACGAGGCCTTGCGCAACGGGGCCTATTACCCCTGGGACCACCAGCCCCTGCAACTGGCGTCCGAGCGATACATGCGCAACCACATGGACCTGAACGTGCTGGAGGAAAACCAGCGCTTTCCACGCGGGGAATAGCCTGGGGAAAATGGAAAAAGGGCCGGACGTTCCGGCCCTTCTTCGTCATGCGCCCGGATAGGCGTCCGGCTTTTCGTTGCGGCTCTGCATGAACTGGTCGAATTCGGCCTTGTCCTTGGCCTCGCGCAGTTTTTGCAGGAAGTCCATGAATTCGCGATGCTCTTCCTCCAGCCGTTTCAGCGTTTCCTCGCGATAGGCGTCAAAGGCGCTGTTTCCGGTGCTGGGGGCGTAATAGCGCGCGTGGCGGTTGTGACGGTGGCTGCAACTGAACATGCGCTTGCTCCAGATCATGTAGGCCAGCAGGGCCAGGCCCAGAGGCCAGAAGACGACAAAGCCCAGGATCATGGCTGCGATCCAGGCCAGCTTGCCGCGTTCGTCCAGCCAGTCGCGAGCGCGGATCAGCGGACCCTGGACGCGCGACGACATCGGATAGGCGGGCATTCGATAAGATGCGCTGTGCATCTGAAGGGAACCTCCCATGTTAATGTTAATCACATTTACATAGATGGGTGATACAGGCCGGCCTTCAAGCGGGTTGCCATGAATTATTCGCCGATCAGGCCAAGACCACGCAGATAGATAATCGCGCCGCTTTCCAGCATCTCGGACGCGCTGACCGGGCTGCGGCCGCCGGGCTTGCCGCGAGAGAACAGCTCGACCACGCCATGGCTCAGCGCCCAGATGTGGTTGGCGACCATGCGGGCGGGCGGGCGGCGGTCGGCAGGCAGGCGCAGGGCCATGGCCTCGGCCGCCTCGATCATCGCCCGCTGCGCGCGCTCGGAGGCCGAGGACAGATCGGCATTGCCCGCGATGGACAGGCCGGATTCGAACATTGCCATGTAATGGCCGGGACGTTCGGCGGCGAAATCCAGATAGGCCTGGCCCATCCGCATGAAAGCCGTCAGCGGGCGCGGCTGGCCACCGTCAAAGGCACGTTCCAGCCGTTCGGCGAAATCGACGAATCCCTGCCGGGCGACTTCCTCCAGCAACTCGTCGCGGCCCTTGAAGTGACGGTAAGGCGCGGCCGGAGAGACGCCTGCCCGCCGCGCGGCCTCGGTCAGGGTAAAGGCCAGCGGGCCGGTTTCCTCGATCAGCGCGGCAGTCGCATCGACCAGGGCCTGGCGCAGGTTGCCGTGGTGATAGGACTTGCGCTCGGGCACCTACATGCCTTCGCCAAAATAGTCCGACACCAGGGCTTCAAGCGCATCGGCCAGGGCAGCGGCCTCTGGGCCACTGGTCGTCACGGTGATCTGGCTGCCCCGCGGCGCGGTCAGCATCAGGAGGCCCATGATCGAATCACCGGACACGCTTATGCCGTCCTTTTCGACCTGCGCCTGCGCATCGAAGCGTTCCACCAGATCGACGAACTTGGCGCTGGCGCGGGCATGAAGGCCCTTTTCGTTGATGATGGCCAGATGGCGCGTGATCTGGCCGTTCATCCGAACCGCGTACCCGTGTCCACGGCCGCCTCGATGGGCACATTGTAGGAGTTGATGTATTTCCGCCCGGCTTCCTTGGCAAAGGCCACGGCATCGGACACGGGCAGGTGGCGCGACTTGGCCAGCTTGACCAGCATCGGCAGGTTTGCCCCGTAAAGGATGGTCCGGTCGCGCATCGCGCAAGCCGGCAGCGACAGGTTCGAAGGCGAGCCTCCGAACAGGTCGGTCACGACCACGACACCGTTGCCGTCGTCCACCGAATTGGCCGCAGCCTGAATTTCTGCCGTCTTGGCGGCGCGGTCGTGATCATCCTCGATCGCGACGGCCGCAATGCCGCTTTGCGGACCCACCACATGCTCGACCGCCGAGAGATATTCCCGGGCCAGGCCCCCATGCGCTACGATCACGATTCCAATCAACGCGTTCCACCACGTTCAACAGCGCGCAACCGGCCCGCCTCCTGGGCAATGCCGGAAGCATCGCCCAGGGCCGACGGCGCCGGTATGCGACGCTCGAGTTCCCTGTGCCTTATTGACACCGGCCAGCCTGCCTTCGCAAGCGCAAGACCCACCTTTTCAGCCAAAGTGACGGAACGATGTTGTCCGCCAGTGCAGCCAAAACCGACCGCAAGATGGGACTTGCCCTCGTCGACATAGGCCGGAAGCAGAAACAGGATCATCTGGCACACGCGATCCAGGAATTCCGCAAAGCGCGAATCAGCCTCGACATAGTCCTGCACGGCGCTGTCGCGCCCGGTCAGGGGGCGCAAGTCCGGTTCCCAATGGGGATTGGTCAGGAAGCGGCAGTCGAACATCATGTCGATGCCGCGCGGCACCCCCCGCTTGTAGCTGAAGGAATGCAGCGACACGCTGAGCCTGCCGTCCGGCCGGATGTCGAACCACCGCTTCAGTTCGGCCTTGAGGTCGTGGGGCGAAAGTTCCGAGGTATCGACCAGCACATCGGCCCGCACGCGGATCGGCGACAGCAGGTCGACTTCCGCCATGACGCCCGCCGCCGGGGCGCTGTCGGGCGACAGGGGATGGCGGCGGCGGGTTTCGTTGTAGCGCCGTTCCAGCACCTCGGGGGCGCAGTCCAGAAACAGAACCTCGGGGGCATAGCGGGGGTCGCGGGTCAGCTTGTCGATCAACTCGATCACGTTGCTTGCGGAAAAGTCGCGGTTGCGCACGTCCAGGCCAAGCGCCAGCGGCACGGGACGGCTTGGCCCGTCCAGCAGCCGGGGGATCAGCGACAAGGGCAGGTTGTCGATCGCCTCGAAGCCCAGATCCTCCAGCACGTTGATGGCGGTAGAGCGCCCGGCACCAGACGGTCCGGTGACCAGCACCAGCCGCTGCACCCCTTCCTCGGGGGCGGGATCGACAGATCTTGCGGTGGTGGGATCGTCGGCCAGATTGACCATCTCTCCTGCCTTTTCGGGATCCAAAGCTCTTGTCACGCAACCCGGCCGCCCAGCAAAAGCTGCCGCAGCGCAGCGTAAAGATGCGGTCGATAAGGCCCTGTGACAAGGGGCAAGCCCATTCCCAGCACATCATAGCTGCGCGACTGTGGCAGGCGATCCCCAGGCCCCGCGCCCAGATCGATGACCTGCGCCAGCCTCACCGGGCCAGAGGGTTGCGCCGACAGGATGCCGATGCCCCGCGCCTCGATCCGGCCAAGCAGCGCGGGCGGGCAACTGGCGATGATCGCATCGCCGTCCCTGCGCAGGTCGGTGCGGTCGTCCGCCACCAATCCGGCCCCTGTCGCCATCAGTTCTAAGGCCAGCGTCGACTTGCCCGATCCCGACGGTCCAAGGATCAGCAACCCGGCATCCTGAAGCGCGATCGTGGTGGCATGGACCTGCATTTGCGAATCACTTTCCCGTCTTTTCACCGCGTCAAGGTCTTGGCCCAGGCTCGCGGAACAACTTGCCCCGGTCATGTTTGCGATAACATGTACTGTTTCCGCTAACTGTTCGCGCCATCTTCTTTTTTGCCCTTCGGCGCATGCTATAGCCGCCGCATACTGTTTACGACAGTGTCACATGCCAATCGATTGAGGAGCATCGAGACCATGGCCAGCCGTGTAAACCCGAACTGCAAGCTTGAGGATCAGGGAATCGAGGGCCTCGGCCGGGTTTACTACAACCTCCTGGAGCCTGCCCTGATGACCGAGGCCGTGGCCCGCGGCGAAGGCAAGCTGGGACCGGGCGGCACCTTCCTGGTCTCGACCGGCGCGCATACCGGCCGTTCGCCCAGGGACAAGTTCGTGGTCCGCACCCCCGACGTGGAAGATGCGATCTGGTGGGACAACAACAAGCCGATGGCACCCGAGGCCTTTGACCTGCTGTATGCGGACATGCTGGAGCACATGAAGGGCCGCGACTATTTCGTGCAGGATCTGTTCGGCGGCGCCGACCCGGCGGAACGGCTGGACGTGCGCGTGGTCACCGAACTGGCCTGGCACGGGCTGTTCATCCGCCACCTGCTGCGCCGCCCCGAGGCTTCTGAACTGGAAAGCTTCGCCCCCGAATTCACCATCATCAACTGCCCCAGCTTCAAGGCCGACCCCGCCAGGCACGGCTGCCGCAGCAAGACGGTGATCGCGCTGAATTTCCAGAAGAAGCTGATCCTGATCGCGAATACCGCCTATGCGGGCGAGAACAAGAAGTCGGTCTTCACGCTGCTGAACTACCTTCTGCCGGAAAAGGGCATCATGCCGATGCACTGTTCCGCAAACCACGCCATCGGCAACCCCGACGACAGCGCCGTCTTCTTCGGCCTGTCGGGTACCGGCAAGACCACCCTGTCGGCCGATCCCTCGCGCGTGCTGATCGGCGACGACGAACACGGCTGGTCGGACAAGGGCATCTTCAACTTCGAGGGCGGCTGCTACGCCAAGACCATCAACCTGTCGCGCGAGGCCGAGCCCGAAATCCACGCCACCTGCTCGCGTTTCGGCACGGTGATCGAGAACATGGTCTTCGACGAAGACACGCTGGAGCTGGATTTCGAGGATAACTCGATCACCGACAACATGCGCTGCGCCTATCCGCTGGAGGCGATCAGCAACGCGTCCCCCACCAGCCTGGGCGGGCATCCGAAGAACGTGATCATGCTGACCTGCGACGCCTATGGCGTTCTGCCGCCGATCGCGCGACTGACCCCGGCGCAGGCGATGTATCATTTCCTCTCGGGCTTCACCTCGAAGACGCCGGGGACCGAGGTCGGCGTGGTCGAGCCGGTCCCGACCTTCTCGACCTGTTTCGGCGCGCCCTTCATGCCGCGCCGCCCTGAGGTCTATGGCAAGCTCCTGCAGGAAAAGATCGCCCAGCACGGCGCAAGCTGCTGGCTGGTCAACACCGGCTGGACCGGCGGCGCCTTCGGGACGGGCAAGCGGATGCCCATCGCCGCGACCCGCGCCCTGCTGGCCGCTGCATTGGACGGCAGCCTGAATGACGTGCAGTTCCGCAAGGACCCGAACTTCGGCTTCGAGGTTCCGGTCTCGGTGCCGGGCGTGGACGCCCAACTGCTGGATCCGCGCCAGACCTGGACCGATCCTGCCGCCTATGACAAGCAGGCGGCCAAGCTGGTGCAGATGTTCAGCGACAACTTCGCGCAATATCTGGAAGCCATCGACGACGAGGTTCGGGCCGCCGCCATCGGCTGAACAGGCCGGGAATTAACGTGAAAGGCCGCGCGGGTTGCGCGGCCTTTTGCTTTCCGGCTTAGGGGTGCGTGCTTGCACGCACCACGATCCTTGCGCAAACGGTGCGTGCAAGCACGCACCCTCCGGCTTACCCGATCTTTCCGCCGCCCTGTTTCGTGATCGCCACAACTGCCGGGCGCACCGGCATCGCGTCGTCGAAGTCCGGCCAGCGGGTGGACAGATCCTCGTAATAGGACGGGCGGCCATGGCCTTCCCAGTCGTCGCCGCCATCGCCCGGATGCTGGACGGCGACGAAGAAGGTGGTCATGTCCTCGGTGATGCAGGGACCGCACATCTCGCCCCCGACCGGCACGCGATAGAACAGCCGCGAGGTGCCGCGGGCCGTGCCCTCGGTATCGACGGCCCAGAGCCCGTCCGTGCGCCCCGTGTCCGACATCGAGTTGCCGTCGGTCGAGACCCACAACCGACCGTCGGCATCGACGGCGGCGTTGTCGGGCATCCCGAACCAGCCGTTCACCGTGGTTTCGGTCGAGAAGGTCGCGCCCACCTCGGCGATCGACGGATCGCCGCATTTCACCAGGATTTCCCAGGTGCCCGAGGTCGCGGTGAAATCGCCGTCCTGCTCGATGATCTCGATGATATGGCCAAAGGCGTTGTCCACGCGCGGGTTGGCGGCGTTGGCTTCCTCGCGCTTGGTGTTGTTGGTCAGCATGACATAGGCGCGGCCGGTGACCGGGTTCGGCTGGATGTCCTCGGGGCGGTCCATCGGCGTCGCTTCCAGCAGGTCGGCGGCGCGGCGGGTCTCGATCAGCACGTCCGCCTGGCTGGCAAAGCCGTTCTCGGCGGTCAGCGGGCCTTGGCCCTGGACCAGCGGCAGCCATTCAACGCGGCCGCCCTCGTCGAAGCGCGCGACGTAAAGCGTGCCCTCGTCCAGCAGGTCCATGTTGGCGGCGCGGTCGTCGGGGTTGTACTTGCCCGCCGTCACGAACTTGTAGACGTAGTCGAAGCGTTCGTCGTCGCCCAGATAGAAGACCACGCGGCCATCCTTGGCCACGACGCTTTCCGCGCCCTCGTGCTTGAATCGGCCAAGCGCAGTGCGTTTCCTGGGCTTGGAGGCCGGATCCATCACGTCCACCTCGACGATCCAACCGAAGCGGTTGGCTTCGTTCGGGTCCTTCGAGACATCGAAACGCTCGTGGAACTTGCCCCAGGCATAGGTCGCCTCGGGGATGCCAAGGCGCTCGTAGTTCGCGGCCTCGGCATGGCCCTCGGGCAACCCGCCCATGAAATAGCCGTGGATGTTCTCCTCGGCCATGATGTAGGTGCCCCAGGGGGTCACGCCGCCCGCGCAGTTGTTGATGGTGCCGAAGACCTTGCGGCCCGACGGATCGGCGACGGTCTGCAGGCGGGCATGGCCCGCGGCAGGGCCGCGCAGTTCCATTTCGGTCTTGGCGGTGATGCGGCGGTTCAGCGCGCCATCCAGCACCGGCTGCCATTTGCCGTTCACGCGGCGGATCTCGATGATCGTGCCGCCATGGGCGGCCATCTCGATGTTGACGCGGGTCTCGTCGGCGTCAGACACCTCGATCTCGCCATCCTTGATGGTGACGATGCCGGGGAACATCAGATGTTCGTTGGTGTATTCGTGGTTCACGACCAGCAGGCCGCGATCGGCGGCGCCGTCCAGCGGGATGAAGCCCACGAAGTCGTTGTTATAGCCGAACTGGCGTTCCTGCGCGGCCTCGGACTGGTTGGCCGGATCGAATTCGGGCCCGTCGGCAAAGACCTTGTCGCCCCACCGCAGCAGCACGTCGGCATCATAGCCCTCGGCCACATGGTGGTCGGCATCGACGCCCGCCGTCACCTCGGGGAAGTCGAAGGCCGAGCCATTGACGCGGCCCTGCGCCTGCGCATCCGTGGCCGAGAGCAGCGCGATCGGGCTGACCGTCGCCGAGATCGCCGTCACCGCCATGGACCCCTTCAGGAACCCGCGACGGGAAAAGCGCGCGGCGATGATTTCACCCATCGTGCGGTTCTTCGTCGGGTTCAGGCCTGGGCCGTCGGCGTCCTCCAGCTTGCTGGTGCGAAAGATGTTTCGGATCTGCTGGTCACGCATCGCGCTCTCCTGGCTGGTCGTTTGGGCCTTTGTCGGGCCGGTCGGGCAGCGATTAAGGGGACGGTGCAACAGTGATGCGTCAGGATTGTGAAGATTTTTCGAAAGCGCCGCCGGTCAGCGAAACGCCCGCCGGGCGGCGGGCGTTCGGGCAGTTCGGTCAGACGCCAAGGCACCAGCGCATCACCGCCTTCTGGGCGTGAAGGCGGTTCTCGGCCTCGTCCCAGATGACCGAATGGGGGCCATCCATGACGGCGCTGGTCACCTCGTCCTCTCGGTGCGCGGGCAGGCAATGCATGAACAGGCTGTCCGGCTTGGCGCGCGCCATCAGCGGCTCGTTCACCTGATAGCCGCGCAGCTGGTTGTGGCGGCGCTCCTTGGCCGACTGGGGATCATGCATGGACACCCAGGTATCGGCGATGACCAGATCGGCGCCTTCGACGGCCTTCGCCGGATCGCGTTCGATGGTGACGCCAACCCCCTGGGCGCGGGCAAAGTCCAGCGCCTCGCGTTCGGGGTCGAGCGGCGGAGGCCCCGAGAAGGTAAAGTCATAGCCGAACTGGCCCGCCCCGTGGATCACGCTGGCGCAGACATTGTTGCCGTCGCCCAGCCAGACGACCTTGCGCCCCGCGATCGGCCCGCGATGTTCCTCGAAGGTCATCACGTCGGCCATGATCTGGCAGGGGTGGGTGCGGTTCGTCAGGCCGTTGATCACGGGAACGGTTGCGTATTCCGCCATCTCCAGAAGCGTCGCTTCCTCGAACGTCCGGATCATGATGAGGTCCACATAGCGCGACAGCACGCGGGCGGTATCGGCGATCGTCTCGCCATGGCCCAGCTGCATCTCGCTGCCCGACAGCACCATCGTCTGCCCGCCCATCTGGCGCACGCCCACGTCAAAGCTGACGCGGGTCCGGGTCGAGGGTTTTTCGAAGATCAGCGCAACCATGCGGCCCGCCAGCGGCTGGTGGTCGTCGGGCGTGCCCTTGGGACGGCCGTTGCGGGCGGCCTTCATGGCAAGCGCCTGGTCGATGATCGACCGCAGCTCGGTCTTGTCGGTCGTATGGATATCCAGAAAATGCTTCATCTTCACGTCTTTCGCGATTTGGGCAAGAAAGCCCGCTTGGGCAGCCGGGGTCAAGGCCCCGGGCAGGATCGGCACGAAAGATGAAGGCTATCGTCGACGCGTCAGCCGGCGGCAGGGATGGGTCCCGCCGCCGATGTCTTGTAGGGGCGCATCGTCAGGCAAGGCTTGCCGCCGCCTTGTCCAGCCGGGCGACGGCCTCGGCGATCTCGTCGTCCTGAATGTTCAGGGGCGGCAGCAGGCGCAGGGTGTTGTCGGCGGCGGGCACGGTCAACAGGTGCTGCGCGTATCCGGCCTTGACCACATCCGTCGGCGCGACCTTGCATTTCAGGCCCAGCATCAGCCCCTGGCCGCGCACGCTTTCGAAGACATCGGGGTGGGCGGCGACCAGCCCTTCCAGCCTTTGCCGGAACAGGGCGGCCTTGCGGTTCACCTCGGCCAGGAAGGCATCGGTGGCGACGATCTCCATGACGCGGGCACCCACGGCACAGGCCAGGGGGTTGCCGCCATAGGTCGATCCGTGCGTGCCCGCGACCATCCCGGCCGCGGCCTCTTCGGTGGCCAGCACCGCGCCTAGGGGGAAGCCCCCGCCAATGCCCTTGGCGACCATCATGATGTCGGGCGTGATGCCCGTATATTCATGCGCGAACAGCCGCCCCGTCCGGCCCATGCCGCACTGGACCTCGTCCAGGACCAGCAGCGCGTCATATTTGTCGCAAAGCGCCCGGATTTCCTGCAGGTCGGCATCGGGCAGCGGGCGGATGCCGCCCTCGCCCTGCACCGGTTCGATCATCACCGCCGCCGTGCGGTCGCTGATGGCGGACCGAAGCGCCGCCATGTCGCCCCAAGGCAGTTGCCGAAAGCCCGGCATCAGCGGGCCGAAGCCCTTGACCATCTTTTCCGACCCCGCCGCCGCGATGGCGCCGGTAGAGCGGCCGTGGAACGCGCCCTCGAAGGTCAGGATCTCGGTCCGGTCCTGGCCCTGGTCGAACCAGTACTTGCGCACCATCTTGATCGCCAGTTCGGCAGCCTCGGTCCCCGAATTGGTGATAAAGGCGGTATCGGCGAAGGTATGTTCGACCAGCAGGTCCGCCAGCCGTTCCTGCTGCGGGATCTGGTACAGGTTCGACACATGCCAGATCTTGCCTGCCTGCTCTGTCAGCGCGGCGACCAGATCGGGGTTCGCATGGCCCAGCACGTTCACCGCGATCCCCGATCCCAGGTCCAGGTATCGGCTGCCGTCCGTGGCGATGGCCCAGGACCCCTCGCCCTTTTCAAAGGCGATGGGCGCGCGGTTATAGGTCGGCAGGACGTGCGAAATCATGGCGGATTCCCGATTGGCAGAAGCGGATTGTGAAGGCAGGCGGGATCGGACGGTGACTGAACGTCAACGTCGGGGACGGGCGATGGTGGCGGTCCGCGCGATCATGCCCCGGCCATAGCGCCGATTCGGCCTTCGCGCAATCACGCTTTCATCCGATAGCCGCTTTTCAGCCAACGCCAGGCCAGCCACAGCACAAGCGCCACGACAAGGGTGCAGATCAGCAGCCCCCGCCAGACCGGGGCGTCGCTGACACCGGTGACGCCATATCGCGCACCATCGATCAGATAGAAGACCGGGTTCCAGTGCGACAGCGTTCGGAAGGGCTCGGGCAGGGCCTCGACCGAATAGAAGGTGCCGGACAGGAAGGACAGCGGCGTGATGACGAAGTTGCTGATCGCGGCCATCTGGTCGAACTTCTGCGCCAGGACCCCCGCCAGGATCCCCAAGCCCCCCAGCAGCAGCGCGGCCAGCAGGACAAAGACCAGCGCCCAGGCCGGATGCGCGATGCCGCGCCCCGTGACCAGCACCATTCCGGTGCCGATCACCGCCCCCACCAGCCCGGCGCGGGCGACCGATCCGGCCAGATAGCCCGTCAGCAATTCTCCCGCCGACAAGGGCGGCATCAGCGTATCGACGATGTTGCCCTGCACCTTGGCCGAGGTGATCGAGCTGGAGGTATTGGCAAAGGCGTTCTGGATCACCGTCATCATCAGGATGCCCGGCCCCAGGAAGACCAGATAAGGAAGGCCCATCACCTCTCCCCTGCCCTGCCCCATGGCCAGCGCGAAGATCAGCACGAACAGGGCCGCCGTCATCAGGGGCGCAAAGACCGTCTGCTGCCACACGGCCATGAAGCGCATGATCTCTCGGGTGGCCAGGGTTCGGAGGCCCAGCCAGTTGACGCGGCCGAAGCGGCGCACGCCCATGGCCTGAGGGTCGGGAAGGGTTGTCTGACGCATCCGGCGGTCCTTGAATTTCTGGCGCTAGGCGGCTAAATCTCGGCATCCCGTTTCTGACGGGGGCAATCGCAGGATTCAAGATGGGGCGGCGGACGGTTCCGCCCGGAAAGGCAGCCATGTCCTGGACGGACGAACGCGTCGAGACGCTGAAGCGCATGTGGGCCGAAGGCCAGTCGGCCAGCGCCATCGCCAAGGAACTGGGCGGCGTGACCCGCAACGCGGTCATCGGCAAGGTCCACCGCCTGGGGCTGTCGAACCGCAACGACGAGCCCGAGCCTGCCCCCGCGCCCGCCCCCGAACCCGCCATCGGATCAGGGGCCGAGAAGAAGATCGACCGCAAGCCCGCCCCCGCAGCCCAGGCCCCCCGGCCCGAACCGCAGCCGGAGATCGCCGCCGCGCCCACCCCGCCGGCCGAGGAAGAACCCGTGACCCAACCCGTCTTCACCCCCGTCCCGCGCCGGCCCATCGTGCCCGCGGGCCAGCCCCTGCCGCCGCAACCCTCGGCCAACGAGATCAGCCCGGAAACCCTGGCCTCGGTCCGCGAGGTCGAGAAGCGCGCCCGCAAGCTGACGCTGATGGAACTGACCGAACGCACCTGCAAATGGCCGATCGGCGACCCCGCGACCGAGAAGTTCTGGTTCTGCGGGCTGCCCAGCCAGCCCGGCAAGCCCTATTGCGAGGCCCATGTCAGCGTGGCCTTCCAGCCGATGAGCTCGCGCCGCGACCGGCGGCGCTAAGGCAGCGCCTCAAGCCCAGGCACGGGTGCGGGCTGGAAGCCGGGCACCCGGCCCTCGACCCAGGCACGCAGGATCGCCTGGGCGATGGACCCCTTGCGCGCGGGGCGGATACGTTCGTGCCGCCCCGCCAACGCGTCGGCGATTTCCGCCTTGTCGGCCCACAGGGCGTGCTCCAGTTCGGAAGGGTCGATGGTGATGGCGCTTGTCACGGCCCGCGCCACGCAGCCGATCATCAGCGAGGCCGGGAACGGCCAGGGCTGCGACGTCAGATAGCGCACATCGCCGATCCTGATGGCGGATTCCTCGTGAACCTCGCGGCGGACGGCTTCCTCGACGGATTCGCCGGGCTCGATGAACCCGGCCAGCAGGGAATACATCCCCTCGTCCCATCCGGGCTGGCGTCCCAGCAGCACGCGGTCGCCATCCAGGACCAGCATGATCACCACCGGATCGGTGCGGGGAAAATGCGGGCGCTTGCAAGCCGGGCAATCAAACCGCCAGCCCGCATGGGCCACGACATTGCGCGCCCCGCAGTTCGAACAGAAGCCATGGCTGCGCCGCCATTCGAAGATGCCCTTCGCCGGTGCGGCGATCCCGGCATCGCGGTGGTTCAGTTCGGGCAGGACGGCACGCAGATCGACGAACTGCCGGGTTTCCGGCAGCCCCAGGACCGTCGCGGGGTCGCCGTCGGGCGGGGCCAGCCCCGACAGATCAACGGCGAAATGCGCGATGCCGTCGGCGTCTAGGCCCAGAAACAGCGACGTGGCGGCCCGATCCCTGACCAGCGGATCGCCGGAAGGCAGCCATGCCAGCCGTGGCCCCGGACCTGCCTCGAACAGCGGCTTTCCCTGCCAGAAGGGCAGCACGCGGGTTGCGGGATCGGCCAGATACCCTGCCAGGGCATCGGCATTGCCGCGCAGCCGGTCGGCGCGGTCCAGATAGCTGCCGGCAAAGGTGATTTCGGATTCTCTGATCATGGCCGGGACGCTGCACGGTCTAGCGGATGGCGGCAAGCCCCTTGGCGGACCCGGCACTTTCCATCGCGCCGCAAGGCGGCTACACAAGCGCCGACCCAAAGGACGCGACCATGGCCCGCCATCTCATCACCTCTGCCCTGCCCTATATCAACGGCATCAAGCATCTGGGGAACCTCGTCGGGTCCCAGCTGCCCGCCGACCTTTACGCCCGCTATCTGCGCGCGCGCGGGCACGAGGTGATGTTCATCTGCGCCACCGACGAACACGGCACGCCCGCCGAACTCGCCGCCGCCAAGACGGGCGAACCGGTGGCCGACTACTGCGCGCGGATGCATGGCGAGCAGTCGGCGCTGGCGCGCGGCTTCGGCCTCTCCTTCGACCATTACGGCCGCTCCTCCAGCGACCGCAACCGGGTGCTGACCCAGCATTTCGCGGGCCGCCTGGCCGATGCGGGCTATATCGCCGAGGTCAGCGAAAAGCAGGTCTATTCCGTCGATGACGGCCGCTTCCTGCCCGACCGCTATATCGAGGGCACCTGCCCCAACTGCGGCTATGACAAGGCGCGCGGCGACCAGTGCGAGAACTGCACCAAGCAGCTTGACCCCACCGACCTGATCGACCCGCGCAGCGCAATTTCCGGCAGCACGAACCTTGAGGTGCGGGAAACCAAGCACCTGTATCTGCGCCAGTCCGCGCTGAAGGACCGGATCAGCGCCTGGATCGACAGCAAGACCGACTGGCCGATCCTGACGACCTCGATCGCCCGCAAGTGGCTGAACGACGGCGAAGGGTTGCAGGACCGGGGCATCACCCGCGACCTTCATTGGGGCGTGCCTGTCAGGCGCGGCGACCAGCCCTGGCCGGGGATGGAGGGCAAGGTCTTCTATGTCTGGTTCGACGCCCCCATCGAATACATCGCCGCGACTGCCGAATGGGCGGATGCCAACGGCAAGACGGATGCGGACTGGCGCCGCTGGTGGCGCCGCGACGAGGGCGCCGAGGACGTGACCTATACCCAGTTCATGGGCAAGGATAACGTCCCCTTCCACACCCTGTCCTTCCCCGCCACCCTGATCGGCTCGGGCGAGCCCTGGCGGATGGTCGATTACATCAAGTCCTTCAACTACCTGACCTATGACGGCGGGCAGTTCAGCACCTCCCAGGGGCGCGGCGTCTTCATGGACCACGCACTGGAGATCCTGCCTGCCGACTACTGGCGGTGGTGGCTGCTGTCCCATGCCCCGGAATCGGGGGACAGCGAGTTCACCTGGGAAAACTTCCAGCAATCCGTGAACAAGGACCTGGCAGACGTGCTGGGCAACTTCGTCAGCCGGATCACCAAGTTCTGCCGGTCGAAATTCGGAGAGACCGTCCCGGAAGGCGGAAGCTACGGCCCCGAGGAAGCGCAACTGATCGAGGCGCTGACCACCCGCATCCGCGCCTACGAGGCCACCATGCAGGGGATCGAGGTCCGCAAGTCCGCCGCCGAACTGCGCGCGATCTGGGTGCTGGGCAACGAATACCTGCAATCCGCAGCCCCCTGGTCCACCTTCAAGACCGACCCCGACAGGGCCGCGATGCAGGTCCGGCTGGGCCTGAACCTGATCCGTCTTTACGCGGTGCTGTCGGCGCCCTTCATCCCCTTCGCCGCCCGCGCGATGCTGGAGGCGATGGGAACCGCCGATGACCGCTGGCCCGACGACGTCGCGGCGGCGCTGGCCGCCCTGCCCGCCGGCCACGCCTTCACCGTGCCGGATGTGCTGTTCGCCAAGATCACCGACGAACAGCGCGCCGAATGGGAGGAGCGCTTCAAGGGCGTGCGCCAGTAACGCCCGGCAGCGGTGGACATTCGCGGGCGGGCCGCCTTTAGTTGGCGGCGAACGCCCTCAAGCGAAAGGCCCCCCATGACGCATTGCATCCTTCTGGGCGCGCCCTTGGACGAAGGGCAGCGCCGCCCCGGCTGCCTGATGGGTCCCGCCGCCTATCGCGTCGCCGGGCTGGCGCAGACGCTGGTCGCGCTGAACCATTCGGTCGAGGATCGCGGCGATGTGTTGCCCGGTCCCGCGCCGCGCGCGACCTGCACCAATCGCGCCGTCCACCACCTGCCCGAGATGCTCGCCTGGACCGAGGCCCTGCGCGAGGCCACGGCCGATGCCCTGCAGGACGGGCTGCCGATCATCATGGGCGGCGATCACGCGCTTGCGCTTGGCACCGTGGCGGGCGCTGCGGTTCACGCCGAACGCATGGGGCGCCCGCTGTTCGTTCTGTGGCTGGACGCGCATAGCGACATCCACACGGTGGAAAGCACGACCTCGGGCAACCTGCATGGCACGCCGATCGCCTATGCGCTCGGGCTGCCGGGCTTCGATCCCTTCCCGCCCTTTCCCCATCCGGTGCCCGGCCACAATATCTGCATGTTCGGCATCCGCAGCGTCGATCCGGCAGAACATGCCGCGATGCAGGCCATCGACATCACCGTAAACGACATGCGGGTGCTGGACGAATACGGCATCGTCGCCCCGCTGCGCGGCTTCCTGGACCGCGTGCAGGCGGCGGGCGGAATGCTGCACGTCTCGCTGGACGTGGATTTCCTGGACCCCTCCATCGCGCCCGCCGTCGGCACCACCGTCCCCGGCGGCACCACTTTCCGCGAGGCGCATCTGGTGATGGAATTGTTGCACGAATCGGGTCTTGTGACCTCGCTTGACCTGGTCGAGCTGAACCCGTTCCTGGACGACCGGGG
Source organism: Paracoccus benzoatiresistens (assembly GCF_026913015.1). Taxonomy (GTDB): domain Bacteria; phylum Pseudomonadota; class Alphaproteobacteria; order Rhodobacterales; family Rhodobacteraceae; genus Paracoccus; species Paracoccus benzoatiresistens. Next base: position 446 of record NZ_JAPTYD010000062.1, on the reverse strand, counting down.
CCGCACGGCCAAGCTGATGGTCGATCTGGTCGGCAGCCTGATGGGCCGCAAGGTCTTCGACCGCCCCACCCGCAGCTTCTAGTCCGCAGCCGCTGAAGCCTTGCCAAACCCCGTTCCGCCCGCTAGCGACACGGGGGCGCGGGCGTGGCGGAATGGTAGACGCATGGGACTTAAACTCCCTGGAGCCTGGCTCGTGCGGGTTCAAGTCCCGCCGCCCGCACCAAATTTTCAAGAAATTTCGTTATATATCAGTTAGTTATACTGGTAGTGCGTTTTTTGATACACACCGCCGCACACACCAGTTGCGGCGGTGGATAATTGCAGCTTAGTGCAGGTCTTGTCTGGCGCCAGCCTGCCGGACCAGCCGGTAGTGTCAACGGCGGTGCAAAATCCGGCCACGCGGCGGCGCAAAACCAGGCCAGGTGGCGGTGACTGGCGCCATGGCG
>NZ_JAPTYD010000061.1 GCF_026913015.1 Paracoccus benzoatiresistens | reverse complement strand
TCTGTTTCGGCGAACTTCTGGCAAACGCACCCAAGACCAGAAATACTCAAATTCAATGGGTCAGAGACGGCGTTTACGAACTGCCCGCCCATTGTATTCAGCGAGGCGGTGAAGGTCTTCGCCATCACTCCCCCCGATAGAAAAAGGCGACTCCGAAGAACCGCCTGCTGCTTATTCCAGCCAAGCCCACGACTTTCGTCGCTTTATGTCGCTGATGCAGCAGCCCGACACTCCGAACTCAGCCGCCAGGGCCATTCCAGTTTCCGAGCCGATGCGGCTGCGGATTTCCCGGACCTGTTCCTCGGTGAGCTTGTTCGTGCTCACCATCGTGCCGCGCGGCAGGACGCCATGCTTCACCAGGTCCGCCCGGTTCTCCTTGCGCGTCTTCCAGGATAGATGGCCGGGATGCACGCAGCCGAGATGGCCTTTCCCGCAGGAGTGGGCCGACTCGTGCTTGGCGGTTGGGGGCTCACCATGCGCGGCAAGGCACATGGCCTTCGCGGCGCCCATGATCTTGCCGTGATAGCTCAGGGCGCCCCGCTTCCTTTCGCCCGCCGTGAAAGGCCAGATCAGGCACGCATCACCATCATGACCGGCGTGGTCATCAATCCACCTTGTCCGGTAATCGGTCTCGACGTGCAAACTCTTGACTAAAGGGACACCCGTCATGCGCCGACGCCGGTTGTGCATCTGGCACAACCCGCGCGCATGCTTGGGCTTCTCGCAATCTTTAACAGAACACATAGACCGACTTTCAGGCATGATTTGATCCAATCAGTTAGGGTCCGGCTCGGCCATGGCGTGCACAACACCTGCCGAACTTCCGAAGCGCTCTTATAACCGGCAGTGCCGAAGATTGGTTTCAAGGGCAGTCGATGTCCGAGACAAATGCCTTCAGAATGGCAATGATCTCCGTCGGATCGGCAAGTTTGCACATTGGGGGATACCCCACCGTCCTCTCAGGCAGGTCTTCCGGCGTATAGCTCGAGAAGAACATGAAGGGCGTTCCCGTCCTGGCAACGCGCGGTGACCCGATCGCGGCTCGCGCCGCAGGTTGTACTGGCCGGCAACACAGGCCGGATTACTCCTTTCCCCCGGACCCTGCAGGCCGGGGGAAACATGGCCGGCGCATCGCGATCGCGGCCCTGTTTGCAGTCCAGCAGGCGCATGATGGGCGTGACGGTCAGCCCATGCTTCAGGACCGACGCCGCGACCACCAGGCCGACGATGGCCCAAAGCCGCTCGGCCCCCGCCATCTCCATGTGGTTCAGCCGGCTCTGATGATGTGACCGCCCCCCGACGGCATCTGATGTGCCAGGGTGGGTCTGCAACGATCCACAGAGGGGAGCGGTCACATCATCAGAGCCCGTAGCGATTGATCGGACGCGCTCGGGGTCGTTTGCAAAGGCATTCCAGGCGTCGCAGCATCGGTCAACGATGTCATCGTAGGTGTCGAAGACAGAGATGGCGAGGCGGTTTGCCCGCAGATAGGCCCAGATGTTCTCGACCGGGTTCAGCTCCGGTGCGTAGGGCGGGAGTGTCATGATGGTGATGTTGTCCCGGATGCGCAGCGCGCTGGAGCCATGCCAGCCAGCGACAAAGCCCTGGAGCGCAAGCGCGAGATCCTGTGCTCGATCCCCGGCCTCGGACCCATCGCAGCCGCGCTGATCCTCACCTTCCTGCCCGAAATCGGCACCCTCGACAGAAAGCAGGCCGGAAGTCTCGCAGGCCTTGTCCCGCACAGCCGCGAGTCCGGTCAGTGGAAGGGAAAGTCATTCATCAGCGGCGGGCGAAAGCCCCTGCGTGACGCGCTCTACATGCCCGCCGTCGTGGCCATGCGCTTCAACCCCGATCTCAAGGCGAAATACACTCAGCTCCGCGAGGCCGGCAAACCGGCCAAGGTTGCGATCGTCGCCCTCATGCGCAAGCTGCTAGAAACCGCCAACGCGCTCGTGAAAGCCGATTGCAATTGGGTCCCTAAACCTGCTTGATCAAGACGGATACTCCGAGTTCAGATGCGGCGTCTGGCCCGCCGCATGGCGGTTCGACAGACCGGCGATCCCCTCGGCATTGTAGCAATGAACCCAATCGCGCAGGGTCTGCCGGTCCATGCCGCAGGCTTCCGCCGCCTTGCGATCATTCGCCATTGTCGCTCGGACCGATGGCGCGACATGGCTCATCATCCAAAACCAGAGCGATCGCCAGCATCTGCCGCGCCGCCTTGGCGTCCCTTGAACGAGCCGCCGTCGCCCAAAGTTCGCTTGCCGACATATCCGTTCGCGTGATCTCAACCGCCATCAAAGCCTCAATCCCTCAGGCCCATGATTCAGTTTTTCAGGTCGAAGGGAATCCCGAGCGAGTCAGAGGTCAAGGCGTTTGGCATTAGCCCTGACGGCCGTACAGCCCAACCTGAACCCGATCGAAATAACCTGCAAGCCACGGCCCTGAACCGAAGAGCCGCCGCGCAACTTTACGACGAACAGGGGCATGCCGTTAGACAAGTCTGCGACATCTTCAGAGCCGAGGGTGCTTCACCTACTTCACAGCGGCAGGGGGTGAAACCGATTAAGAGCAACACACTCCGGTCCCGTATCAGGGCAGCACATGGAGTCTCACATCCCCTGGCTCGGTCCCTGCAGTAATCGCCATAACAAAACTACCCCCAACTTCTCGGCCAGAGAATAGTCGTAGAACATGTTGTGGCTTGTTTTAATTGAGGTGCCGACGAGCTTTTTGGTAAATTCGAGTTAGGAGAAGTTTTCTTCGAGGCCTTGACACGCGATGAGGTTATTGACTTTCTTTTTCATGCTTCAGAAGGTGTTCTAGCGTAGACGTGTTTCGCCGTCGTGACTGGTCATCGTCATCTGAGGTGGTAACTATGGTAAATGGTAGAGGTTTTTCTCTGAAGCGCACGCTAATAATCGACAATTATGATAGTTTTACCTACAATCTGGTGCAGCTTGTTGCTGCGGCGTCCGGAATAGACCCGATCGTCGTTCACAACGACGCCTTGTCGGAAAGCGAACTGCGCAAGCTGGAATTCGACGCGGTCATCCTGTCTCCCGGACCGGGCCGCCCGGAACGCCGCCGCGATTTTGGGCTTTGCGAGACGGTTCTGAGAGCATACCGCAAGCCGGTCCTCGGGGTCTGCCTCGGCCACCAGGGCATAGGACACGTGTCTGGGGCGACCGTGACCCATGCCCCCGAACCAATGCATGGCCGGATCAGCAAAATCCGCCACAACGGGAAGCACCTGTTCAAGGATCTCCCATCGCCCTTCAATGCGACACGCTACCATTCGCTGATCATTAGCGATCTTCCCCCTTGCCTGGAAGTGGATGCCATGACCGAGGACGGGATTGTCATGGGCATCCATCACAAGGAGCTTCCGCTCTGGGGCGTCCAGTTCCATCCAGAATCTATCGCATCCGAGCATGGCGACAGGATCATCGGAAACTTCCTGGCCCTGGCGGAAGACTATCTGACATCCGCTCAGCCCGCCGGCGTTTCCAGGGAAGCCACCGCCCCCGTAACCGCATCGAACCGCCTGAAGCCGATGTTCAAGGAGCTTGCGGAGGGCCTTTCCTCCGAAGCTTGCTTCGAGCTTCTTTATGGCAGGGCGAAGGATGCCTTCTGGCTGGATTCAAGCTCCCATGCCAGACAGCAGGGACGCTATTCCTTCATGGGCGACGACCAGGGCCCCCATTCCGAAATGATCAGCTATGACGTGTCCTCGGGTGTGGTGGAGGTAACGGCGAAAGCCGGCATCCAAAGGTTCGAGGAAAGCATCTTCGACTATCTCGCGCGGCGCATGAAGGATGTCGAGTTCATCGACAACCTCGACATGCCCGTGCCTTTCAAGGGGGGATATGTCGGCTATCTCGGCTATGAACTGAAGGCCGATTGCGGCGGGCAGAAAGCCCATGAAAGCCGCACGGCGGATGCCAAGATGATCTTCGCCGACCGCTTTGTCGCTTATGACCACCAGCACGACAGGGCCTGGATGGTCTGCCTGGTCGAGCCGGGCCAGGAGGCGAGCGCGCGCGCCTGGTTCCAGTCTATCGAGGTCCGGCTTCGGGAAGGCCGGCTGAACCCGGCCCTTGGCCAGGTCCCGGCGCTGCCCGAAATGCCGGCCGAGACCGAGCCCTGGACGCTGCGCCACAGCAGGGATGCCTATCTCGACTGCATCGGCCGGTCGCTGCGCGAGATCGCGGATGGCGAATCCTACGAGATCTGCCTTTGCAACGAATGGACCCGGACCTACCGGAAGGACCCGCTTGCCACCTACAACCTGCTGCGCAGCATCAATCCGGCGCCCTATTCGGCCTTTCTGCGCTTCGACACGCTGCGGATACTGAGCTGTTCGCCGGAACGGATGGTGCATATCTCCAAGGAAGGTATGGTCAACTGCAAGCCCATCAAGGGCACCATCGCCCGCGGAAAGACCGAGGCCGAAGACATCGCGCTAAAGGAAAAGCTTCACGGCAGCGAAAAGGACCAGGCCGAGAACCTTATGATCGTCGACCTGATCCGCAACGACCTGAACCGGGTCTGCCGGACCGGCACGGTGGCGGTGCCGAAGCTTTGCGCGATCGAATCCTTCGCGACCGTCCACCAGATGGTCTCGACCGTGGTCGGCGAATTGCGCAACAGCGAGACAGCGGTGTCCTGCGTGCGGTCCCTGTTCCCGGGCGGCTCGATGACCGGGGCGCCCAAGATCCGCACGATGGAGATCATCGACACGTTGGAGGCCGGCCCCCGGGGGATCTATTCCGGCGCCATCGGCTATTTCTCGCTGGACGGGGCGGTCGACCTCAACATCGTCATCCGCACCGTCGTGCTGGACGGCAATCATGCCTCTCTCGGGGCGGGCGGCGCGATCATCGCGCTGTCGGACCCGGCGGATGAGTTCGACGAAACGATGCTGAAGGGTGCCGTGCTGCGCAACACCCTGATGGCGCTCGACCCGGCCGAGGTCCAGGCCGTTTCCGCCGAATGTCCCCTGGAGGCCAAATGACCGAAGCCGACGCCATCGAACGGCTCGAGGCCATGAGGGCGCAACTCGACCGCATCGACGCGGAGCTGATGGAACTGCTGGGCCGCCGCTTCCGGACGATCCGCAAGGTGGCCGAGCACAAGCGCCTGACGGGAATTTCCGTCATGCAGCCCTCGCGTGTGGCAGAGGTCTTCGCGACCCGTCTGCAACAGGCCCGCAAGGCCGGGCTCGATCCGAAGCTGGTCGAAAGACTCTGGACGACGATCATCACCCATGCCTGCCAGGTCGAGAACCAGGTGGGCGGGATCGAGGGGGGCGAGCTGCTGTTCCAGGGCGTGAGCCTGGATCATGCCCGCATCGAGGTCGACGACCTTGATGCGGCCTGCGAGATGATCTGCACGCGCCTGTCGTTCAGCCGGGTGAAGCCGCAAGGCACCGAAATACAGGGCCGGGGCGCGGCGATCCTGAAGGGCGGCGATGTCACCCTTCTGGTCTCCGAGCGCGCCGCGCCATCCGCAGGGGATGCCCCCCCGGCCTGCCTTGCCATCCAGGTCCACAAGCTGGCCCCGACGGTGGCCGAGCTCAGGCGGCGTGGCAATTCCGTCGAAGTCAGGCCGGGGACCGGCTCGGGCATCGGGATGGCCTCGGTCTGTCTCGTCCCCCCGGCCCATCTGGAGGTCCATTACGTCGAGCGTGCCCCCGGCGCCAGTCCGATGCCGCAGGACCTGGACGGACGGGTCCTGCCTGCCCGCGAGGACCTAGGGGGGAAGGCATAGCCGCAATGGCCGGGTTCGGAAGCGCAATCGTGGTCGGCGCGGCCGGCGGCATGGGCCGGATGTTCCTGGACCAGCTTGTCTCGGCCGGCTGCGAGACGACCGGCTGGGATGTCAGACCCGACGGCTCCGTCAAGGCCGCCGATATTCTCGATCTCTCTGAGGAAATGCGCTTGTTGCTGCGGGCGGCTGATCTGGTGCTCCTTGCCGTGCCGGACGGGGTGGCCTGCCAAGCCGGTGCCGGTATTGCCGGCGCCATGGCGCCGGACGCCATGCTGGTCGACTGCACCTCGGTCAAGGCGCCCTATGTCCGGGCCGTGCAGCATGCCGGCAGTTGCGGGCTGGTTTCGGTCAATCCGCTGTTCGGGCCGGGCCTATCATGGGCCGGCAGATCCATCGTGGTCACGGAACTGCGCGCGCCGCGTTTTCCTGAAAGGCTGACGGGATTTCTCGAAAACGCGGGGCTCCGGATCCTCCGCCTGGATGCCGAGCGCCACGATCGCCTTGCCGCAGAGGGGCAGGCCCAGCTGCATGCCGCCATCCTGGGCTTCCTGGTCTCTGCAAGCGCCGAGGGCATGGCGTTCGACACGCCACCGAACCGCGTCATGCGGATGCTCGCGGCGCGCATCCTGTCGGGCGAGCCGGAGGTATACTGGAAAATCCAGATGTCGAACCCCTTTGCGGCCGAAGCGAGGCGCCGCCTCATCACTGCGCTCCAGACCTTGGACGAGATCTGCGCGGCGGGCGACGAGGAGGGCTTCGCCCGCCTGCTATGGGAGGCGCGCGGCCATCTCGGGCAAGACGGGGTGGAACTCTCGGCTGACTGCGTGAGGCTTTTCGGCGCCTTAGAGTCAGGCCTTCGGTAACAGGGCTGTACCCGTCAGTGGCTTTCTGACGCAGAACCTCGTTCTGCCGGAGGGCGGAGTGCAGAAGCCTATCATTTCTCATTTCAGTCTTGTGCATGCCTTTGTCCGAGATCCTTGGTCTTGACTCCTATAGCTGGTACATCCTGACAGTAAAATTTCCGTCACCATTCGAAAGCGAGGAAGTGCTCAGATGCCTGTAGCGGGACAGGTCATTGAAACCGTAAAGCGACATCCAGCTTTACGAGGTGCCGTCTTGGCCTGATCAATTTCCGGCAGGTGGTCTGCCGGGGAGTGACGATGGGTCGTCTCGAGAATGAGGCGCGGACGGCAATAACGGTGTTGCTGAAGCAGGGCAATTCCCAGAGCGCGGTGGCGCGGATGCTGGGCGTGAGCGAAGGAACGGTGCGATATCATCGGCGGCGGAGCGCAGCCGGAGCCGTGGATGGGCGCACGACGCAGGTTGGCAAGGCGGCAGCGGTGGCCGAGGCGATTGCCCACTGGCGCAGTCAGCAGCCGGCGGGCCGGGTGAACCTGGCGGCGCTGCACGGTTAGCTGAAGCGCGAGCATGGCTACGACGGGAGCCTGAAGTCGGTCCAGCGCTATTGGAAGCGGACGTTTCCGGCACCGGCCATTCGGGCGCGGCGGCGGGTCGAGACGCCGATGGGGGCACAAGCCCAGGTGGACTGGGCCGAGTATCCTGGCATGGCGATCGGCAGCGAGACCGTGGATCTTGTCGCGCTGGTGGTAACGCTGTCGTGGAGCCGCAAGCGCGCCGTGGTCTGGGCGCGGTCGAAGGACATGCTCTCGTGGCAGTCCTGCCAGACCGCCTGCCTGCAGCGGCTCGGCGGCGTACCGGCGGTGCTGCGGATCGACAACGTCAAGACGGCGCTACACCAGGGGCGCAGGGGCGTGGGGCACGATCAACGAGACGTATCGTCGCTTCGCCGCGCAGATGCGCTTTCATGTCGACGCCTGTCAGCCGCGCCACCCGGAGGGAAAGGGCAAGGTCGAGCGCACGGTGCGTGACCAGCGCGAAGCGGTCGATCCGCGTGGCCAGGTGTTCGACAGCCTTGAGGCTCTGCAGGTCTGGACCGACGCCCGCCTTGAGGAACGTGCCCGCCATCTCCGCTGTCCCGCGACCGGCACCAGCCTCGCCGAGGCCTGGGAACAAGAGCGTCGGCTGCTGACACCCTTGCCCGAAACGCCGCCAGAGCCTTCCGACATTGTTGTGCGCCGTCCGGTCGGGCCGGACTGCATGGTCCATTTCGAGGGCCGGCAGTATGAGCCGGTCCGTTCCGCTTCGTGCAGGCCGGGAGGTCGAGGTTCGCGGCCTCGCCGGCCGGGTGCAGATGCTCAAGGACTGCGCAGTGATCGCCGAGCATCCCCGCGGCACCGACATGCTGATCCTGCGCAACGAGGCCCATTACGAGGGCGAGGTGACCTCTCGCGTCCGGGCGCCAATGCCGCTTGGCCGGATGGGGCGCCGCCTGCAGGAAATCGCGGCCGCCAAGGTCCAGCACCGTTCGCTCGATCTCTATGCCCGCCTGGCGGAGGTCGCGCGATGACCGCTCCCCGGGTGAAGCTCGACATCGACACGACGCGGGAGAAGCTGGCTGCCTTGGGCCTCGGCTATGCCACCTCTGCACTGGAGGGTCTGTTGTCCGAGGCGGTGCGGGCCGAGATGCAGGCCCATGTCTTTCTGGACCGGTTGCTCGACGCCGAACGCTCTGGCCGCGAGGAGCGGCGCGTGCGCACAATGCTGAAGACCGCGAAGATCCCGACCGGCGCGACGCTCGAGAACTTCGACTTCGCGTTCCAGCCGGCGATCGAGCGCTCGCGCATCGAGACGCTCGCCACTGGTGCCTGGATCCGCAACTCAGAGGTCGTGCTGATGCAGGGCCCGCCGGGCGTGGGCAAGTCGCATCTCCTGTGCGGTCTCGGCATCCGCGCGATCCAGCTCGGCTTCTCGGTCCAGGACGCCGGTGTCCGAAAATCGGAAATCGTCGGCTCGGTAGCGCTCTTGCCGCCAAACGCCGAGGTCATGTTCAGGGTCCTGGTCCTCTTCCGGCCCGTAATCATGGCGTGATGGATGGCGTACTTCCTGGCCAACTCAGCCGGGGTCAGTGCCTCGCGGGCAACTTTCAACTCCACCTTCGCCTCGAACTCGGCAGAGTAGCGCTTCCGCTTCATCATGCGGAGCAGTCCTTCGGCAATCACCACAGCGTGGCAACTGGTCCGAATTCCTGCGATCATCTCTCGCCCAAGGCGTCCCGAGTTTACGAGGGATATCCGAAGGTTTCGAAATCTCGAGCATAATGATCGAGCACGCGGATGCGGTCGGCCGGTTCCCATGTGATCGGTAGTGGATCAGAGCGCAACTCATGCGGGCTTTCCATGGGTGGCGCTATTCCCAGATGTTCCGCAGCAGCCGTCAATGGAGCGGACAGACCGTCCTCAAGCTTGAAAACCTCGACATTCTTGCCAAGAAACTCCCATTGTGGGCGCAGGTGATTGCCAAGATGGAACTTCTCGCGCTTCTGACGGTCTAGGTTCTCCTCGATCCAAGGCGAAAATGCTGGCAGTCCTTTCCAGAAGCTATTCTTGGCTAGCTGCGCCTGCATCCGATATTCGCTTGCGATACGGTCATAAGGGTTGCGTACAATGGTGAAGGCGTAGTCGAAGAAGCCTTCGCCGAGCAGCGCCTGGATGTCCTGCATGCGATAATGCTGCGGTGTGCAGCGGCTGACATGAGGAATGCCCATAGAAAACAGTTGCAGGGGAGCGATGCCCTTCATCCAGCCCTCAACAGAGGTGCCTCCTGCCTTCGGGATATGGATGAAGAGAATGCGCTTGCCGTTATGTTGGATAAAGGGCAAATTCTGCCTCCACTAGTTTTCTTTTTGCAACGGAGCTAAGCAAACGACTGAGCTTGTCAGCTACCTAACTGTACTGACACAGTGCGCCAGCTTCATCCGGAGAACGGTTTCCTTCACGGGGCCTTCCTAAGAGAGATTTCATGAACCATGTCCTTGTCATCGGTGGCTGTGGCTTTATTGGGTCACATATCGTGGATAGCCTGCTTGACCGCGGCTGCCGCGTCCGCGTTCTTGACACAAGGAGCGAGGCGTTTCGGGCACCATTGGCCGAGGTTGACTATGTCATTGGTAACTTCGGGTCAGAGGTTGTCCTGCGCCAGGCACTGCAGGGGGTTGATGCAGTAGTACATACGGCCAGCACGACGGTTCCCTCAACCTCGAATCTCGATCCGGTTGCCGACATTCAGGGAAACTTGATCGCGACCGTCCGCTTGCTGAAGGAAATGCGGCAGGCAGGGATAAGAAAGATGGTCTTCTTGTCCTCGGGCGGAACCGTCTACGGCATTCCGAAAACAGAGATCGTGGAAGAGACTCATCCGCTCGCTCCGATCAGCTCCTATGGCATCGTCAAGGTCGCCATCGAGCACTATTTACATATGGAGCGGCAATTGCACGGGCTGGAGTATGTGGTGCTCCGTGCGGCCAATCCTTATGGTCCGCGGCAGGGCTATAACGGCGTGCAGGGAATCATCGGTAACTTTCTGTGGAAGATCGCCCATGGCGAACAGATCGAGATATGGGGTGACGGCAGCATCGTTCGCGACTTCATCTATGTCCAAGATTTGGCAGAACTTTGTGCCATTGCAGTGCAGATGCCGATTTATGGCTGCTTCAACGCAGGCTCAGGTAAAGGGTCATCGGTAAACGAGATTGTTGAAATCATCCGCGTACTCACGGATCGGACGATCAAGCCCATCTATCGTCCAGGCCGCAGCTTCGACGTCCCGCGCATCATCTTGGACATCAGCCGCAGCAAGGCGGTAGGCTGGGCGCCCAGAACTCAGCTCATCGACGGTATGCGCCAAAGCTGGGACTGGATTAACCAGCATCGGGCGATCGATAGCATTGCGTGAACGGGCTGGGTGAAACTGTTGAAAATCGCATGGCTGGTAGCTGGCCGAGCGGTCGCTGTTTAACCATGTCGATCCTGAGGAGCACATCTCTGCGCGGCACCTGCTTCGCAAGCTCCGCCAAGGAGTGAATGACGTGCTCCCTTGTGCCATTGAGCCAGCAGCATATGCTTAGTAGGATAGGAAAACTGGCACTTTGGAGCCTTTTACGATAAGCGTTTAGGTTATGAGTCTGTTTGCGAAAACAGGAGTATGAGATGCACGACGTGGACCTTGCCCAGTATCCGCGTCGCCAGAAACAGAGGCGCTCTTTTGAAGCTGATCCTGCACATCGGAACGGAAAAGACAGGGACCACGTCAATCCAGCACGCACTGGCGCGAAGCCGTGACCAGCTTGGCCGGAACGGCATCCTCTATCCCAAGCTTCTGAATACAGAAAACCATATGGAGATCGCGGTCGCCGGCATGGGGCTCCGCCCCGATGACACCATCCAGATCCAGGAACTGGCTCGAACCGGCCACGACTTGCCGACCTATCTCGACGCGGTGCGCGGTGCACTTGCGACCGACATCGACGCAGTCAAACCACATACGCTTCTGATCTCGAACGAGCATTTGCACAGCCGTCTGCCGAACGTGGAGGATGTCGAGCGGCTGGCAGAATTCCTGGGCCGCGACTTTGATGACGTGAAGGTCATCGTTTACCTGCGCCGACAGGATCGAATGGCAGTCAGCTTGCATTCGACCCGCCTTAAGGGTGGGGGCATGGGCGAGATGCTGCCCATCTATCATGCTCCCCCGGCTTATTATGACCTCAATGCCTTGATGGAACGCTACGCTGCAGTTTTTGGCGCTCAGGCAATTGTCCCCCGCATCTATCACCGCTCTGAGTTGCGGGGTGGGGATGTCGTCCAGGACTTCTATGCCACTGCCGGACTGGGCATCACGCCGCCACAACTCAACAATCAGAACACCTCGGTTTCGCGCCGCCAAGCGCGGTTCCTCAAGCTGATGAACGAACGTCTGCCGCTGATCAAGGACGGCAAGATCAACCCGGCTCGCGGCCCGATATTCTTTGCGATCCACAAGGTACTGCCGGGATCGGCCGCACGGCCCAGCCGTGACGAGGCGGTGAGGTTCCAGGCGCAGTTCGACGCCTTGAACCGGCTGGCAAGGGACAGGTTCCTGCCTGAAGTCGACCGCCCGGCCTTGTTTGACGACGATTTCTCGTCCTATCCCGAAATCGGCGACCTGGATCAGCCGCTGACCGAGGAAGAGCTTGCGGACTTTGCCGAGGCGCTATGGCGCTTTGCGCGCAACCAGCCTGCCGAACCCTGAGGCACGACGCTCACACGCCTACACGGGATGGCAGGGCGCTGAAGGACCCTGCCAACGCAGGCTAGATGAGCGGTTCGGGTTCGGGGTTGCGGCGTTGGCATTCCTCTCGATCAGAGCGGACACGTATTCGTCACTTCGGGCCGCATGGGCGCTTGCCTCGTTCCACTTATACATATTCTGAACGATGGGCCGCGCTGAAGACCTGACACTCGAAAGGGAAAGATTGCTGCGAACCAGCCGAAGATCATCTGCGGCCGATGTCCAGTGGACAAGGTGCTTGAAAACGCGGCCTTGGGGCTTCAACCCCGCTGCCTGCAAGGAATACGTGCCGATCCTTTCTCCATCTGCTGAAACAGTCACTGCGCCTGCCTCGTCCCCTGCGATGACGAAGGAGGCAAGCAAGTTACCCTGCGCGGCAATGGATAGCCCGTCGCTGTTGAGCGGATAAGTGTCCGCCTGAAACACGCTTGTTTCGAACCGTTCGGGGTGCCCGCTTGGTCGGCAAAGGTCGAGTTCCACATCCCTCAGTCGAGTCACAGCCCGCGGTACCACGGCATCGTCAAGTCGCTCGGCAATCAGCCGCGCCAGCCGATCCAGGAAGCCCGTATCCACAGCATAGTGCATATCGTCGAGATAAAGCGCCGCAATATCCAAGCCCGCCTCAGCTGCGAAGTGCAGAGACAGGTCGCGAGTGTCGATCTGGCGCAGCCCGTACGCCGCCAGGCAATCGTGCAGCACCCGGCGATAGTCGTTTGGCGCGTCGCTGAACACTTCCGGCCGGTTCCAGAACTGCAATGGGAGAACGTGGATATTCCTCCGCCGGGCAGTTTCCATGAACCAGTCAAGGTGATGAAGCAGGCTCTCGCAGGATTGGCCGGCGTTGAAGTGATTCGACTCGTTCAGGGCATATTCCCACAGCACTGTGGCGCCTTCCGGAATATCGCCCCGCTTCATGAGGTAAATTCCCATGAGCGAGGTCGCGGCGCCGATAGAGAGGTTCTTGAAACCTATTCCGTTACGGCACAGCGCGCGTAACCTGCCCGACCATCCCTTGCCCATGAGGCTGTTCGAGCCTCCAACCACGACCACGTCGCGCATCCGATTCAAACTTGCGTGCCGATTGGCCGCCAACACTGTTCCAAGCGTGCAACCAGGTTAGCTCGTGAGCCCAGCGACCGGCTCGACCTTCTTCATGCCCTGCGTCGAGAGATAGCTGTAAAGGTCATGCCGCGACACCAGCGCCTCGTTCGTGTTAGTTTCCTGCACCATCGAGAAGGACTTTTTCCGGATAAAATGGCAGGTATCGGGCACGGTCTTGTGGATAATTCCCCTGGCAATCGTCGTGCAGTTCCACGACCAATCCTCGTAGCCGGTGCCCTTCGAGATTTCGTTGCGCACGTAAGGATGGCTCAGATACACACTGCGTCGGGCAAAGGACAGCGCTGTCCAGCAATTTATGACCATCTGACGCCAGACGTCGAAATCTTCCGAATCCATATCCGGATGGTGGAAAAGCCATTGCGTCGTGTCTGAGAAATACAGATTCACCTCGGGATGCCAGACGCATTCGCGCGTTTCCTTCCGCGCGGCATTCACCGCCCGCGCTATCCACTCGGGACCCCACAGGTCGTCGCCATCCACAAAGGCCACGAAGTCGCCATTGGCATAGCCGACCGCTTCGTTTCGGGATTCTGCCAAATCGCCGTTATCGGCGACCCGGATGTCAATGGGCAGCCGATCGAAGTTTTCCAGCACCTTCAGCGTCACGTCATCAGGGCGATCGGCAATGGCAATGACCTCGACCGAAATGCCCTGCCCATGGGCCACATCCACCGCCTTTGCAACGCTTTCGAGCGTGCTTGCCACCATCAGGCCTTCGCGATGGGCATTGATAACCGCCGTCACATCTATCTTGTTCATGGCTCACGCTCCGTGTTCGATTTGCCGGACGTTCGCGTCGAAGGCGTTCCAGGAATGGTGGTCCTCAAGTCGGCGCAGCATCTCCTGTGCCCGCCGTTCGGCCTCGGCCGGATTGGACAGCGCGTCACGCAATCCATTGGCATATTTCTGAGGATCATTGGGGTCGCTGACCGGCCAGCCTGTCTCATCCGTCAGAACATCGCCAATGCCACCTACAACCGAACCGATGATCGGAATGCCGGATGACGCCGCATCCAGCATCACCGTCGGAATTCCGTCCCACAGCGACGTGTACAGGAAAGCGCCATAATCATCAAACGGCGCACCTTTTTCCGGGTCATAGGGAGGCATGATCGACACGTTGGGGGGAAGGTTCAAGGCGCTCGCGGCAGTATCCCCCGCTGCCGCATACATGTCGATGTGAGTGTCAGGGCACAGCCCGGCAATCTGGCTGACGACGAATGGCAGCTTCTGCCGCGCCAGACGCCCGCACCAGAGAACCCGCATCGGCCGGTCTACGGTCCGCTTCAGGGTCGTGCCGACAGCGACCGGGCTGTGTACAACGCGCAGTTTCGCCCGATGCGAGGCCGGGATCGAGAATTGCCTGATCAATTCCTGCACGAAGGGTTCGTTGTCGACCAGATAGGTATCGAAGAAATCGAAGCACTGCCAGAACTCGGTGGCGGCATAGCCAACCCTGTTCCCCTTGGAGTCGTAGTCGTAGCAGAACAGGCTGGCGAAGAACCGTGAGTAATTCTGCAGAGCGGCATTCTTCGGATGAAGCGCGGCGTCCCACAGTGCCCGTGAGTTGACGCAATAGGTCGTGCGGGGCTGGATGACCGAAATGAACCGGCGCACAAACCGTGCCCGCGTCGGCCGGTCGGCACCAGCAAGATAGTCAGAGATTGCAAACACCTTGGCTCCGGCCGGCAACCATTGTGCCCCTTGGCCAATTCCTCCTTCGGTGACTAGGATCGCGATATTTTCGATGCCATGGATTGCGGCCAGTGAACGGAAGATATTTGCCGCGTAACGTTCGGCCCCGCCTATCCCTAGTGCGCCGACAACCACCAGAGATGAAATCTCGGAGGCAACATCCTTGAGCGACTGCATCAAAGCCTCTTCAAAGGCCGGCAGGACCTGGCACCCGCTGGATGCGAGCTTGTCGAGCGCGGACAGATCGCCTCGGTCCAGGGCAATGTCGATGCCGCGCAAAGCCCAACCCTGCTCGCGGATTTCAAGCGCCTGGCGCTTGATGTCGCCAAAGCCTTTGCGATACCAGCGGGACACATGTCGCCCTTCTCGATGCCCTGCGCTGACAAAATGAGCCCAAGGATCCAGGTCGCCGATGTCAGGATAGAGCTCGAGATATTCGTTTGGAATGAAGTGCTCTCGGAGAGCGATCAAAGTCTCGTTGCCATTTTTCTGAAGCAAACCATGCTGGTTCTCGGCCTGATAATGCTTCCGGCAGTCGGCATCGGTGGCTGCGGGCGACAGATACACCCGCTTGTACCAATCGTAATCGAAACCTTCATCGCTGGTCACATTGCCGGCTTTCTGCCCATGCAGGGCAAAATGCTCCAGCGGCCCGAGCCCCTTGAGCGTGTCAGCATAGCGCTTCGCGTAGAAGGCTGGATCAAAGTCCGGCGACGGCCTGCGTCCCTCGCGTTCCCCGAACATCAGATAGTGCTTTAGCGGATCAATTTTCGCATTGACCACATCGACATTCTGCCGAAGGTAATAATACCGATCGAAGAAACGCTCTAGCAGCGCTGGCTTGTCCTGCGGGATGTTCGCCTTTTCGGCCAGCAGCTCAGAAGGTGCGGGAGCCGGCTGCGAAGCAGGTGCCTTCGATCGGCGTTTCAGAATTCCAAGCATCACAACTCCGTTGGTAATTCACGTCTCTTCGGTTAGGACGTGAGGGCCGCGCGCGTGACCCGCAAGTCAAGGACGGCTGTAGGTCAGATGTGGCGGGAAAATGTGCCGCCAATGTGTCACTCCAATGACAGCCATAAATGAGACAAGCCTTGCTCGAGACGAGTCTGCGCCGAAAAGCCCAGAGACCGATGAGCAAGCTCAACCGAACCGAGGGACAGGTGGATGTCCCCGCTGCGTGCCGCAGCATAGTTGATCGGCGTCTGCCCCCGGCCCGCCACAGCGTCGATCTGTTCGGCCAGCAATTTCAAATCAGTCGCCCGCCCGGTACAAAGATTGAACACGCTAGCACCGCTGTCCGCGGTTGCATATCGACGTGCCGCGATGATGCCATCAACGATATCGCCGACGTAAATGAAATCCCGCGCCTGCGTTCCGTCGCCAAAGATCACATGGTCTCGATTTTTCTGGCGATTTTTGCAGAACTTGGAAATCACCCCGGCATAGGGCGAATTGGCATTCTGCCGTGGGCCATATACATTGAAGAAGCGTAAACCAACCGAGGGAAGACCGTGAATCGCATTCATGGCGCGCGCGTGATGCTCAGCCCCCAGCTTGTCGGCCCCATAGGGTGAAATTGGCGCCGGCAGATCGGTTTCGGCGCAGTTCCGCCCGCCACGGTCGCCATAGATTGCTGCGGATGAAGCGTAGATCACCGGCAGGTTCCCGGCGGCATTGGCGGCCTGCATTGCCGATACTGTCCCGGCCAGATTGGCGCGGATTCCGCCCTGCCAGTCGCGGATACAGTCTTGCACAGAGACCATCGCGGCCAGATGCACGACAGTGTCGCAGCCATCCATCGCGGAAGCCAGTGCCGCTTCGTCCGCAATATCGGCCACGATCAATTCCGCACGGGGATCGAGATTATGTTCGAAACCGGTCGAAAGATCATCCAAGACGACCACCTGTTCGCCTTGGGCCAACAGTCGGTCGACCAAATGGCTTCCGATAAAGCCGGCCCCTCCGGTGACAAGTGTCCGTTCCACCAATCCAACGTTTTCCTAGAGTAACAAGGTTTCATGGCCATTTGCCACAGGCCACCCTGCTGGTCCAGCGGCAATGGCGCAGAAACATCATGATCAACCGATGGTGGAAATGGCCAAGAAGATCACGCCGCCAGAAAGCATTGCTCATCGTGAGGCCTCCTTGGCTGAATCACGCCGCAGACCGATCAGGCGGCAGGACGCTGCATGTTGGCGGTATGGGCCTGGATGGCGTCTTCGAGGTCGTGGTAATAGCTGAGCTTGCCGTTTTCCAGGACGGCGCCCGCCTGGCAGATCTCGCGCAGGGTCGCCATGGAATGGGATACCACCACGGCACCCGCCGCCTTCATGCGGGCGTTGAAGACGTGGTTCGACTTGGTGCGGAACGCCGCATCGCCCACCGCCGAGACCTCGTCCACCAGATAGGTGTCGAAGGGCACGGCCATCGACACCCCAAAAGCCAGCCTGGCCCTCATGCCCGCCGAATAGGTGCGGAAGGGCAGGTAGAAGTGCTGGCCAAGCTCGGCAAAGTCCTCGACGAAGTCGCGCATTTCGTCGGTGTCGATGCCGTAGACGCGGGCCACGAAGCGGCAGTTCTGTTCGCCCGTCAACTCGCCGTTGAAGGACCCGGCAAAGCCCACAGGCCAGCTGATCGTGCCGGTGGACAGGATCCGCCCCGAGGTCGGCAGCATCGCCCCCGAGATCATCCTGAGAAGCGAGGACTTGCCGGCCCCGTTGCGGCCAAGCAGGGCCACGGACACGCCAGTCGGAAAGATCGCGTTCAGGTTGTCCGCCACGACCTTGCGGCGACCGTTCAGCTTGTAGATCTTGGTCAGGTCTTCCAGGCGGATCATCGCCGGTCGCGCAAGCTGTAGAAGGTCAGGACGCCCACGATCCAGATCAGCACCAGGAACCCGGCCATGATCGGAAGCAGCTTCATGCGCTTGGGGAATTCCGCATCCTGCGCCAGCGTCGGCTTGACATAGGCCGCCAGATAGCGCGTCTGGCGCGCCGCCTCGGCCCGGGCGACATCATAGGCCGCAAGGGCCGCGACATAGGTCTGTTCGGCGAACTGGCGATCCACCGTCAGGCTTTCGAACTGGCCGACCACCTCGGACAGCGCCTCGCCGGTGGCAGTTTCCGAGCCGAACTTCTGGCGTTCCGAGGCGATCTGTTCGCGGATCACGTCGATGCGAAGCTGCGTCTGCTCGATCCGGGGGTCGTTCTCCTGGGCATTTGCCTGCAGCAGGCCAAGCGCCACCAACTGTTCGGCCAGTTGCGCCTGGAGCGTGCTGACGACGCCTGCCTGGCCCGCGACATCGGCGGCCGGGTCGACAAGCTGGTGTCGGTTGCGGAACTCGGTCATGGCCTGGCGGGCGGAGCGCAGGCGCTCCAGCGCCTCGTCCAGGTCATGGCGGGCGTAGCGCAGCGCATCCTCTCGGGCGACATTGTTCAACTCGTTCACCAGGAGGGTGCTTTCGTCGTAGACCGCCTGGGTGATCTTCTGCGCATCCCGCGGGTCGAAGGCCAGGACGCGCAGGTCGATCATCCCCTCGTCGTAATAGACGCGGACCTTGCGTTCCCATTCCGACAACAGATCTTCCAGCGAGTCGTTGCCGGTATAGGCGAAGATCGGGTCGTTCTCGGGCTTGGACCAGATCGCGCGCAGATCCAGCTTCTCGTCGATGCGCTGGACCAGGTCATGGCTCTGGATGAACTTGTAGAGGATGTCTGTGTCGCTGCCGGTGCTGGAGGTGGTCCCGACAAGCGAGGTCAGCCCACCAAGCAATTCGCTGGAGGTGGGGCCGGATTCCGACCGGACGGTGAAGCCCATGTAAGAGGCATACTGATCCTCGGCCCGGGCATAAAGATACCAGGCGGTGACCAGCAGCGGCAGCAGCACGATTATCAGGAA
>NZ_JAPTYD010000060.1 GCF_026913015.1 Paracoccus benzoatiresistens | reverse complement strand
CCCAGTCGAAATAAACGACCAAACCGCCCACATATCCCTTCAGATATCCAGCAATGTCAAAAAGCAAGGAAACAAAATTCCCGAACTCGCGTCCTTTCCAGTGACGCCTTGTCCGGTCATCTATTCCCGAATTGTCTCCCGAAGAACCGTTTCGTTGCACCGTCTTCGGAGTTACGGCTTATAGGCCCCTGCTACAGAGGCCGCAAGCAAAAAATGCACCCAACACGGCCGAAGGTGCATTTTTTTCCGAAAACCTTCCCTGCAGGGTAAGACTGCCAAGGCTACGTGGCCAGAGCTGTAGGTCCTGACGGTGCCGCTGCTGGCGTGACGCAGCTGGCAGCTGACCCCGATGCGGCTTGGCGTCGCCAAGCGGCTGCCTAGGGCGGGCAGCGGGTGCTTTCGGGCATTACCACGCTCCCCCTTCAGGGCGGGTCCCTCCAGCAGATCGGCGCCGCGCCGTCGCTGGTGCAAGACCCCGAGATCCTGCTGAAGGACGAGCCGCGGACGCGGACCAGCAGATTGGCATCACGACGGCAGCCCCAGTGCGGCGGCGGCGCGTTCCGTGGTGGCGGGATCGTCGGCCATCAGGACCGCGTCCCCGGCGATCCTGCCCAAGATGCCGTGCACGGTCGGCGTCGGGGAACCCAGATCCGGCCACGTCACGGCGGCTGCGACGCGCGGCAGGCCAAGCCCCCGCTCCAGCAGATCATGAGGCGTCAGGACGATCAGGGCGGCATCGAGGCTGTCGGCCTGGAACAGGTCCGCCATTGTCTGCAAAGGCTGGCAGGAGGGTGCCAGCCCGCTGGCCTCGCCCACCACCCCCAGCTTGCGGCCGGATCGTTGGGCCCGTGTCTCCAGCGTCTCGCACATCCTTGCGGTCGCCTCGGGCGCGCCCACAAGCGCGACAACGGGCAGGCCCCGATATTCACCCTCGCCTACCAGGGCATTGAAGAGGCCTTCCAGGATGACATCCCGCCGTTCCTCGGGCGTCGCCATGATCTGGGAATACACGCCCGGCCGGCTGTTGACCTCGCAGATTGCGCCGCCGGTCTCCTGCCAGGGGCGGGTGAAGTCGGTGGTGACAAAATCGATGCCGCAGACGTCCAGGCGCAGCGTGCGTGCGGTTGCCTCGGCCACCCGGCGAATGGACGGATGAACCTTGTCCGTCACATCCAGCGGCGAACCCCCGCGGGAAAGATTGGACTCGCGCCGCAGAAACACCTGCCGCCCCGCCTCGGCAATCGAATCCACGGTCAGTCCCTGCTGCGCCAGAACGCCCAAGGCGTCCTCGTCCAACTGGATCGGCTTCATCAGCGCATGACTGCGCTTCAGCAGGCTGTCACGCTCGGGGCGCTTGTTCTCCTCCTTGACCAGTTCGGCGACCGTATGCGAGCCGTCGCCCGTGACATGCGCCGGCTGGCGGTTCATCGCCGCCAGGAACTTGCCGCCTGCAACCAGCAGCCGCGTTTCCTCGCCCGGAATCAGGGTCTCGATGACGGCTTCGTTGGACTGGCTGACGGCGCGGGCAAAGGCCTTGCGCATTTCGGCCTCGTTCGACACGCCGATCGTGACGTCCCGGCCCATGTTGCCGTCGATGGGCTTGACCACAAGCGGATAGCCCAGTTCCCGCCCGGCGGCGAGGGCCGCCTTTTCCGTTCGTGCGGTGCGTTGCCTGGGCACCGGCAGCCCGGCTTCGGCCAGCAGCCGGTTGGCCAGGCTCTTGTCGCTGGCCATCTTGACGCCGATCGCGCTGGTCAGGGTCGATTCCGTGCCTTTGACGATGCAGGCCTGCCGGCCCAGGCCGATCCGCACATATCCGGAACCTCCGACGACCTGCCAAGGGATGCCCCGTTCGCCCGCCACCTGCGCCAGAAGCAGCGAATGCGCCGAAGGGGTGACGGGCAGTGTCGCGTCCATGAACCCGCGCAACTGGCTTCGGACCACTCTTCGCAGTTCCGCACCGGTGAAGCCGTCCACCAGCGCCTGGACAACCGCGAAACCCGCTTGCGCCGCGGCCAGGCCGACCTGCGCATCCGTTGTCTGGAAGACGGCGGTTCCCTGCGCCTGTTGAAAGGCTGGCGCAGTTTCTGCGACCTCGGCGCCTTCCGCGTCGTCCGCAGGACGATAGGCGCAGTAGGCCACTGGCCAGCCGACATAGCGCTGCACGATCACGGCCATCACCTCGGCCACGGCGGCGGCGGGCCAGCCGGTCTCGGACCGGCGGAGGCGGCGCCAGCCGGCAAAGTCCAGGATCGCGGGGCGCATGAAGGCCAGCGTGCGACGCAGGCTCGTGACTGCCTTGGGATCGACGACCTGGCCTGCCGCCGCGGCAGAGGTCGCGCGCATCACGGCCTTGCGGCTATGGACATTGCCGGGAAGCAGGAAATTGCTCTGGTCGATCTGCAATTTGGTCCTCCGTCGGCGGAGCGGCTTCAACTGCTTTCGCAGGTTTGACCTGCCCCAGGGATATGGTCCACTTGCGGTCTTGCCGGAGGAAGCCGTTGACGCCTTCTCTCAGGTTATCCACCAGTGTATTCCGGCTTCCCACAGCATCCAATAGAGCAATAGCCCCTGTCCGGCGCTAACCTCCTGCTCGTCCAGCGGGAATCATCGACGATGGCAAAATTGTCACGCGGAGGAGCCATGTCCCGTGGCCGCCGGACAGGTGGATCGGCCCGTTGCCCAATCGGGTGTTCTGGCCCATGCCGGGAACAAGGGCCGAGAAACAGCCGTTCCCCGGAGGGGCTTCAGGGCAAGGAGCCCTGCAAGCAGAACCTTCCCCCTGCCGCGCGTCCGGGTCCAGACACGGAACCAAGTTCTGGCAATGGCACCCGAGGCACCGACCGGCATGGGGACGGCAGGTTTGGACATAAAGGCCGCTCCCCAGGATGGGGACGAAGTTCGGGGGCACAGGGTTGTTCCGAAGGAGACAGGATGACACGACGGGCGACTTGGTGGCAGGACCGCACCGCCTACCAGATCTATCCGCGCAGCTTTGCCGATGCGAATGGCGACGGGGTGGGCGACATTCCGGGCATCATCGGGCGGCTGGATCACCTTGCGGATCTGGGCATCGGCCTGATCTGGCTGTCGCCGGTCTATCGCTCTCCCATGGCCGACAATGGCTATGACATCTCGGATTACCAGGACATCGCGCCGGAATACGGAACGCTTGCCGATTTCGACCGGCTGGTGGCCGAGGCGGCCCGCCGCGACATCGGCATCATCATGGATCTGGTGGTGAACCACAGCTCGGACCGGCATCCCTGGTTCCTGGAGGCCCGGCGGGACCGCGCCTCGCCGTTCCACGACTTCTACTATTGGCGCGATCCGGCGCCGGATGGCGGGCCGCCCGACGACCGGCACGCCTATTTCGGCGGCCCGGTCTGGACCTTCGTACCGGAAGTGGGGCGCTATGTCTTCAACCTGTTCTCGCCGCAGCAGCCGGACCTGAACTGGCAGAACCCGGCGCTGCGCCAAGCGGTTTATGACATGATGCGCTGGTGGCTGGACCGGGGGGTGCGCGGCTTCCGCATGGACGTGATCGACCTGATCGGCAAGGACATCGACCGCGACCTGATCACCGAGGGTCCCTACCTGCACGGCTTCCTGCAGGAAATGCACCGCGAGGTCCTGGCGGGTCGCGACGTGGTGACGGTGGGCGAAAGTTGGAACGTGACAAAGGAAACGGCGCTGCTTTACTGCGGGCGGGACCGGAAGGAACTCGACATGGTGTTCCAGTTCCAGCACATCGTCGCAGGCTGGGACAGCGTCCATGGCAAGTGGCTTCCGCATCCGCTGGACCTGGTGGCCTTCAAGAAAGTCTGGACCGACTGGCAGGAGGCGCTGGAGGTGGATGGCTGGAACTCGCTGTTCCTGAACAACCATGACCTGCCGCGGTCCGTTTCTCGCTATGGCGATGCGGGCCAGTGGCGGGAACGGTCGGCCAAGGCCCTGGCCACCGCCGTCCACCTGATGCGCGGCACGCCCTTCGTCTTCCAGGGAGAGGAGATCGGCATGACCAATGCGGGCTTCTCCGACATCACCCACTACCGCGACATCGAGCTGATCAACATGCACCGCGAGATGCTGAGCCAGGGCCTGCCCGAGCATCAGTTCCTGGAAGGCGCCGGCATCACCGCGCGGGACAATGCCCGCACGCCGATGCAATGGGACGCCTCGCCCGGTGCGGGCTTCACGACGGGCGAGCCCTGGATCGCGATCAACCCGAACAGCGCCCGGATCAATGTCGCCGCGCAACGCGACGACTCGAACTCAGTTCTCGCGCATTACCGCCACCTGATCGCCCTGCGCAAACAGCATGAGGTGATCGTGCAAGGCCGCTTTGTGCCCTGGCTGGAGGATCACCCGCAAATCTGGGCCTATACGCGCGAATGGGACAACCAGCGGCTGTCGGTCCTGTGCAACATCTCGTCCGAACCCGCCCATGCCGATGTGCCGCACGGGCTGGCCAGCAGCGGCACCGGCCTGATCTGCACGGCGAAGCCCCGCCGCTCGGTGCCGGCGGGTCCCATCGCTCTCGAGCCATGGGAGGCGGTGGTCGTCCTTGGCGAGCTTGGTTGAGCTTACCGGGCGCGCATGGTCTGGCCCGCCTTTTTCCGCGACCCTTGCCCCGGCCTTGAGGCGAAAGGTCGTGGTCGGGACCGGACTGCCGACGCGCGCCCAAGTCCTTGATGAACCAGTGCCGCCGCAGCGGCGTTGCGGCACACGAGCCCTGTCCCGCGCGGGACCGTCGCACCAAAAAAAGGAGCCTGCATGGATATCAGCCGCACGGGCGATGTCTGGTGGAAGAACGCCGTCATCTACTGCCTCGATGTCGAAACCTTCCAGGACAGCAATGGGGACGGAATCGGTGATTTCCGCGGGTTGACGCGCCGCATCGATCATCTGGCCGGCCTGGGCGTGACCTGCATCTGGCTGATGCCCTTCTATCCCACCGCGAACCAGGACGACGGCTATGACATCACCGATTACTACGGCGTCGATCCCCGTCTTGGCACATTGGGCGATCTGGCGGTCTTCCTGCGCACGGCCCGGGACCGGGGCATCCGCGTGATCGCGGACCTGGTGGTCAACCACACGTCCGACCGCCATCCCTGGTTCCAGGCGGCCTCTTCGGACCGGAACTCTCCTTACCGCGACTGGTATGTCTGGCGCGACCAGATCCCGGCGCATGGGCCCGACGACCTTGTCTTCCCCGACAAGGAGAACAGCAACTGGGAATGGCACGAGGAAACCGGCCAGTATTACCTGCACCGCTTCTATCGCCACCAGCCCGACCTCAACATCGGCAACCCCAAGGTGCGGGACGAGATCCACAGGATCGTCGGCTTCTGGCTGCAGCTCGGCCTGTCCGGATTCCGGGTCGATGCCGTCCCCTTCCTGCTGGAAACCGACGGCATGAACGCCCCGGCAGAACTGGATCTCCACGACTGGCTGCGCGACCTGCGCCGCTTCATCATGCGTCGCTGCGGCGATGCCCTTCTGCTGGGCGAGGTCAACCTGGCCTACCAGGATGTCCGGCGCTTCTACGGCGACGACGGCGGGGGCGAGCTGAACATGTGCCTCGACTTCAACATGAACCAGGCGCTTGCCCTGGCGCTGGTGCGCGAGGATGCGGGCGCGCTGGTCCACGGACTTCGGGCGATGCCGAAGCTTCATCCCGACGACGGCTGGGCGCATTTCGCGCGCAACCACGACGAATGGTCGCTGGACAAGCTGACCGAGGCCGAGCGCCAGGAGGTGTTCCGCGCCTTCGGTCCCCGCAAGGACATGCAGCTGTTCGGGCGCGGGCTGCGCCGCCGCATCCCCACGATGCTGAAGGGGGACGCCGCCCATGTCCGGCTGGCCTACAGCCTGGTCTTTGCCCTGCCCGGCGCGCCCGTGCTGTTCTATGGCGAGGAGATCGGCATGGCCGAGAACCTGGACATTCCCGGCAGGATGAGCGTGCGCAGCCCGATGCAATGGTCCGACGGGCCGAATGGAGGCTTCTCGACCGCGCCCGAGGACAGGGTGCGGCGGCCCCTGGTGTCCGGGTCCAGATGGGGACCCAAGGCCATCAATGTCGCCGCGCAGGAACGCGAGGGGGACTCCATGCTGAACTGGATGGAGCGCCTGATCCGCCGCCGGCGCGAGATGCCCGAGATAGCCTTCGGCGAGTGGAGCTTCATCCCCTTCCCCGATGCGGCGATCTTCGCGCTGCGCCACGACTGGGACGGGCGGTCGGTCCTGCTGTTGCACAACCTGGGCAAACGGCCGTGCAGGTCCGAGTGCCGGCTGGACGATGCCCAAGCCTGGGCTTCCCTGACGACCATCCTGGGCGAGGGGAGCTTCGAGCTGGCAAGGGACGGCACCTTCGGCATCGACCTGCCGGCGCATGGCGTGCTGTGGCTGCGTGCGCATCCGCAGACCGAGACCATCGACGCGCCATGAACCTGCCCTCGATCTATCCCGGTTGGGAAACCGCATCCAGGGGCAGCCGGTGTTCCTGCGCACAGCAAGGATGGGCTCTGGGCAGGTTGTGAAGGAAAGATCTTGCGGGCACCGCCGTGCAGGGCACCGGAATATCGGAGGAAGGACCCGAGCCCCGCTGGAAAGCGGTCCGTGGGCATCCTTCCGGAGGAGACGCGCGTCAGGCCGGGACTTGGCTGGATCCTGCGGCATGATGTTCCAGCCGCAGGGCCAGCCGCGACACGGCGGCCTTGAAGACGACCGCGATCAGGATCGTCGCGGCCAGCGCGGCAAACATCTGGTCGATCTTCATGCGGCCGCTCGACTGGATCATCAGCGCCCCGAGCCCGCGCGAGCCGCCGACCCATTCCCCGACAATGGCCGCCGCCGGGGCATAGACGGCGGCGATCCGAAGCCCGCTGGCCAGATCGGGCAGGGCGGCGGGGATGCGGACGATCCGCATCGCCTCGATGGGTGTGGCGCCCATGCTGTCGGCCAGTTCGCGATATACCCTGGGCGTCCGCGCCAGCCCGTCCCCGAAGGCCGAGGCGACCGGAAAGAACACCATCAGCGCGACAATGGCGATCTTGGGCGCGATGCCATAGCCCAGCCACAGCGTCAGCAGCGGCGCAAAGGCGAAGATCGGCACCGTCTGGCTGAGCGTCATCAATGGCATCAGCGCGCGGCGCAGGGGTGCCAGCAGGCCCATGGCAAGTGCCATGAGGATGCCCAGGGCCGCGCCGATGACGAATCCGGCGGCGATTTCGGCCAGGGTGGTCAGGGCCGCGCGGGCCAAGGTGGTCCGGCCGTCCAGCATGGCCTGTGCGACCGCGAGCGGGCCGGGCAGCAGGAAGTGCGGAATCCGCAGGCCGGTCACGGCAAGCTGCCAGAACAGCAGAAAGATCACGGCAAGGCGGATCACCCGGCCAGCGTCCAGAACGCGGCTTCCAGGCGCGTCGCGGTCGAGAAGCGGTCCTGCAACTGCCGCCAGCGGGGCAGGGCAGGGGCCTGCGGCCCCAGCCGGCTTGCCACCGCGCCGTCGATCAGCGCCGCGGTGTCATGGCACAGCGCCTGATAGTCGGCCCCGCCATAGGTTTCGATCCACTCGGCATAGGCCGGATCGTGCGGTTCGGACAGCAACCGGGCGCCGATCTCTCCATAGCCCAGCACGCAGGGCGCCAGCGCCGCCAGCAGGTCGAGAAAATCGCCGCTGTATCCGGCCTCCAGCACATAGCGGGTATAGGCCAGGTTCTGGGGCGCCTCGAGGGTGGCGGCCAGATCCCCTTCGGTGATCCCGGCCCGCCCGCACAGCTCGACATGCAGCCGCGTCTCGGTTTCCAGCAGCGCATGGACGGTGGCGGAACAGGCGCGCATTTCGGGCAGGGAGCCTGCCTTTGTCACGGCCAGGGACCAAGCGCGGGCGAAGTGGATCAGGAACAGGTAATCCTGCGAAAGATAGGTCAGGAAGGCGCGGCGGGGCAGGCTGCCATCGGCCAGGCCGCCCAGGAAAGGCGCGCGGACATAGGCGTCCCAGTCCGGCGCGCCCGCCCGCCACAGCGGAAAGCAGGTGCCATAGCTCATGCGCCGGGATCCATCGCCAAGGCCGCGACAGGCAGGACCTTCTCGATCAGCCCGGCATCGTGCAGGAAGGCCTCGAACCGGGCGTAGCGGGTGTGATCGACGGCGCCGGGGCTTTGCGAGAAGCGGGGCAGGGTTGCGGACCAGGCCTGCCGGTTCAACTCGTCGTCAAGATCGGGATAGGCGTCGCGGAACAGCTTCCACGCCTCGTCCGGGTGGTTGAGGATGTAATGCGCGCCGCGTTCCATGGCAGCCACGAACCGCGCCGTCGCATCCGGGTCCATTGTCCGGGGATTGGCAAGCAGGATCAGCTCGTCATAAGCGGGAATGCCGTTTTCCTCGACGAACAGGCAGCGGCCCTCGGCGCCTTCCAGCCGCATCTGCGTCATTTCGAAGTTGCGGAACCCGCCAAGCGTGGCATCGACCTGGCCCGTCATCAGCGCGGGGGACAGCGACCAGCCGACATTGACCAGTTCGACATCGTCGATGGACAGGCCGGCGCCTTCCAGCATGGCCGCCATCAGCGCCGTTTCCATGCCCGGCACCGAATAGCCCACCTTGCGGCCCTTCAGGTCCGCGATGGATCGCACCGGCCCGTCGGCCATGACCGTCATGCAGTTCAGCGGCGTCGCGACCAGGGTGGCGATGCGGGTCAGCGGCAGCCCTTCATGGACCTGCAGATGCAGTTGCGGCTGGTATCCCACGGCCAGATCGACCTGCCCCGAAGCCAGCATCCGCGGGGGATCGGAGGGGTCGGCGGGGGCGGTGATCTCGACCGTCAGTCCGGCCTCGGCGAAGAAGCCCATCTCGTCGGCCACGATGATCGGCGCGTGGTCGGGGTTCACGAACCAATCCAGCATCAGCGACAGGTCCTGCGCACCGGCAGGGGTGGCGGACAGGGCAAGGGCCAGGGCAAGGGCAAGGGGCTTCATGTCGGATCTCCTAGGGCGACAAGGGCAATCTCGCCCGGCCAGTCGCGGCGCAGGCGGTCGGCGGCAGCCCAGGCCCGCAGCCCCGAGCGGCAGGCGAAGACGACGCGCCGACCGTCGGCCGGGCGCAGGCGTTCGGGCTGGCGCAGGGCATGGGGCACGAAGGGCAGGGGGGCCTCGTCCCGGCCGCGCAGTTCGACCGCCAGATCGTCCGGGCGCAACTGGCTGGCCGCGATGAAGCGGTGACCGGTCGCGGGTTCCGGCGCGTCATCGAAACGGAAGCTGGCGGGACGCAGCCCGTCGAAGCGGATCATCTGCCCCAGCGGCGAGGGTTGCAGGTTCAGCAGGACTGACATTGCCATCTGCGCCAGCAGCGCGCCAATCAGGCCCGCCATCGGTCCCATCACGCCTGCGGTGGCGCAGGTGCCTGCCTGTGCGGGAAGGTCAGGAAACACTGCGCGGAATGACGGTGCCCCGCCGCAGAACCCGCCGGAAAAGCCCTCGGTTCGCAGGACCGATGCCGCGACCAGCGGGCGGCCCGCGGCCAGGCAGGCGTCCGACAGCGTGTAGGTCGCGGCAAAGCTGTCGGCGCAGTCCAGCGCCAGATCGGCCCCTGCCACCAGATCCGGCGCATTGGCCGGATCCAGCCGCCCGACCAGGGGAAGAACGGCGGTGTCGGGGTTCAGCGCCGCCATTTCCGCTGCGGCGGCCTGCGCCTTGGGAACGCCCAGATGGCGGCCATAGATGGGCTGGCGATGCAGGTTCGAGGTTTCGGCCCGGTCCGGGTCAACCAGGGTGATGCGGCCCACCCCCGCGCCGGTCAGGTATTGCAGCACGGGAACCCCCAGTGCCCCCGCGCCGACGACCAGCACATGCGCCGCGGCAAGCCGGGCTTGGCCCGCATCGCCGATCTGCGGCAGGATCGTCTGGCGCGCATATCTCATGCGGCGACCTCCAGCCATTCGCGGATGCGCGCCTCGGGGTCAGGGTTCAGCGTGACGTCGGTCACGGCCGAGGCGACATCCGCCCCGGCCGCAAAGGCCAGTCGCGCCCGTTCCGGGGTCAGCCCGCCGATGGCGCACAAGGGAATGTCGCCGATGCGGGCCTTCCACTCCGTCAGCTTCCCGACGCCCTGGCTGTGCCACTTCATCTGCTTCAGGATCGTCGGCCAGACCGGCCCGAGCGCCACATAGTCCGGCTTGCAGGCCAGGGCGCGGTCCAGTTCGGCCTCGTCATGGGTGGACAGGCCCAAGCGCAGGCCCGCTGTCCGGATCGCGGCAAGGTCGGCCTCGTCCAGATCCTCCTGTCCCAGATGCACGAAACCGCAGCCCAGCTCGATCGCCAACCGCCAGTGGTCGTTGACCACAAGGAGGGCGCCTTGCTGGCGGCAGAGGTCGCGGGCGCGGGCGATTTCGGCGCGCATGGCGTCCTCGGACCGGTCCTTGATGCGCAACTGCACCAGACGCACTCCCAGGGGCAGGCCACGGGCAATCCAGTCGGCGCTGTCGAAGATCGGATAGAAACGCGGCAGCCTCACAGGAAGGCCCGCCCGATCACGGGGGTCGAGGGGATGGCCATGTCGGTCCGCTCCATCGGGTCGGCAAGGTATGCGGCCCGTCCGGCGCGGATGGCATCGGACATCGCGGCCGCCATCGCGGCGGGATCGCCCGCGCGGGCCACGGCGCTGTTCAGCAGGACCGCGTCATAGCCCATCTCCATCGCCGCCGCCGCATGGCTGGGCAGGCCGATGCCCGCATCCACGACCAGCGGCACGTCGGGAAAGGCGGCGCGCAGCGCCCGCAGGCCATGGGGGTTGTTCAGCCCCAGGCCCGAACCGATGGGCGCACCCCAGGGCATCAGGACATGGCAGCCCGCATCCAGAAGCCGTTCGCAGACCGTCAGATCCTCGGTGCAATAGGGGAAGACCTTGAAACCTTCGGCGGCAAGGATGCGTGCGGCCTCGAGCAGTCCGAAGACGTCGGGCTGCAGAGTGTCCGTGTGGCCGATCACCTCCAGCTTGATCCAGTCGGTGCCGAAGACCTCTCGCGCCATCTGCGCGGTGGTGACGGCTTCGCGCGCGCCGTGGCAGCCCGCGGTGTTGGGCAGCAGGCGAACGCCAAGGGATTGGATCAGGCTCCAGAAGTCCTGACCGCCCCCCGCTTCCCGGCGCAGGGAGACAGTGGCGATTTCCGCCCCCGAGCGGGCAAAGGCATCTGCCAGCACCTTGGGCGAGGGATAGCCCGCCGTGCCCAGCATCAGCGGGCTTTCGATTTCGGTGCCATAGAAGACCGGCATGTCTCAGCCCCCCTGCATCGGGGCCAATGCCTCTATCGCGTCGCCATCATGGATGGGCGTGGTCTCGCGCAGCGCGGCGGGGACGAATGTGCCGTTCAGCGCCGTGGCAATGCGGCCGGTCAGGTCCGCCTCGGACAAGGCTTCGGCCAGGGTCCTCGCGGCGACCTCTCGGGCGGTGCCGTTAATCGTGATCCGCATCCATGAACTCCGGTCTGGTCTGGTGTTGAAGATGGTCGGCCACCATGCCCGCGACGGCAGGGGCCAGCAGGAAGCCGTGGCGGTAAAGGCCGTTGGCGTGGATGACGCCCCCCACGCGGCGGATGCGGGGCAGGTTGTCGGGAAAGGCCGGGCGGGCATCGGCGCCCAGTTCCAGCACCTCCGCCTCGGCAAGGGCGGGGTGCAGGGCAAAGGCGGCGGACAGCAGTTCCAGCACGGCGCGCGCCGTCGGCCGGCCGCGCCGGTCGCTCTCCACCATCGTCGCGCCCAGCATGAAGACGCCATCGCCGCGCGGGACGACGTAAAGCGGCATCCGGGGATGCAGCAGCCTTATGGGGCGGGACAGCGTGATCTCGGGGCAGCGGATCACCACCATCTCGCCCCGGACGCCGCGCAGGTCGCGCAGCGCTTCGCGGGCCGACAGGCCGCGACAGTCGATCACGGTGCCCGCCGTGGTGTCTGTGCGCCCCAGGCGTTCGGACAGGATCGCCAGCGCTTGGCGGGGGGCCAGATGAGCCTCGGGTTCAAAGAACAGCGCACGGCTGAAGCGGGCGCCCAGGTCCGGCTCCAGCGCGGCGATGCCGGGGGCGTCCAGCATCCGGTGGCCCCGGCTTCGTCGAGCAAAGCGCGCCAGCGCGCCCGCGTCGCGCGCCAGGCTGACAACCAGCGTTCCGTTTCTTGTGACCGGCACGCCCTGGGCCTGCCACCAGTCGGCGGCGCCGAGCCCATGGCGCAGGACGGCCTCATTCGCGCTTTCGCCTTCGCAATAAGGGGCGAGCATTCCTCCGGCCCACCACGAACAGGCCTGGGGACTGGGGGCTTCGTCAAGGATCGCGGCGGGAATGCCCCGGCGGGTCAGTTCGGTGGCGATGCAGAGACCCATCACGCCGCCGCCAAGGATGGTCAAGGTCATGCCGCGGCCTCGGCCCGGCGCGACCAGAGGGCATGGAAATGATGCACCGGCCCGTTGCCGCCGCCCACGGCCAGATCGTCGGCGGCAAGGATCGCGCGGTGAAGCCAGTCATGCGCGCGGCCTACGGCATCCGCGACCGCATGTCCCTGCGCCAGCCCGGCGGCGATGGCCGAGGATAGCGAGCATCCCGTGCCATGCGTTTTCCGCGTGAGGATGCGGGGGGACGAAAAGCGCGTCGTGCCGCCGGGGCCGACCAGGATGTCGGTGCATTGCGCGCCCGCGGCATGGCCGCCCTTCATCAGCACGTGGCGCGGGCCAAGCGCACGCAGGGCCATGCCTTGCGCGATGGCCGCGGTCTCGGATTCGGCCGGGGGTTCGCCCAGCAGGCCCGCCGCCTCGGGCAGGTTGGGTGTCAGCACATGGGCGAGGGGCAGCAGATCGCGGATCAGCGCGCCGATGGCATCGCCCTCCATCAGCACGTCGCCGGACTTGGCGACCATCACCGGATCCAGGACGATGGGGACCCGGCAATCGCGCAGCGACGCGGCAACGGCGGCGATGGCGGGCGCCGATCCGACCATGCCGATCTTGATGGCGTGGACGGCGATGTCCTCCAGCACGGCGTCGATCTGCGCCCGGATCAGGTCCGGCGCGACGATGTGGACGGCCGCGACGCTGCGGGTGTTCTGCGCCGTCACCGCCGTGATCGCGCTGGCGCCATAGCAGCCCAGTGCCGAGACGGTCTTCAGGTCAGCCTGGATTCCGGCGCCTCCGCCGCTGTCCGACCCCGCGATGGTCAAGACGGTCCTTGTCATCTGCCCCTCCCTTGGCGTTTCGGGGCATGACAGGGGGGCGGCGGCAGACGGGATGCGGCAACGGGCAGCGCGTCTGCCTATCCGTTCCCTCCGCCGGCATGACCCGGATCAGGTTCGATGGGTCAGTGCGCATTGCACCTCTCAGCCCCGCGACGGGACACCCCAACGGATAGTGTTGGGCGTGACCGTAGCGGCATCGGGCGGCAGCGTCCAGCGCATTTGTTCCCGTCCCTAGCCGCACGCCGAAACCCCTGGCTCTTCGGGCGATTCGAGATGACCAAGAGCCAGCATCTTCCAGCGCGGGACGCGACCCATCACTTGGTCATGGCTGCCGGCAGAGGAATGAAAGCACCCGCAATATTGCGTGATTCCAACCCTGTCGCCCCGATGAGAGGGCTTGACCTGTTCCGTGAGTGGGGCACACTTCCTTCATGGTAATGAGTGTTTCTGTCACCCTGATGCCGAGGGCTTCATGATGGACACATATCTTTCTGCGGCCCGGAACCTGGTGGTCGATGGAATGCGCGAAAGCCAGGTGGTGCTGTCCGCGGATCTGGAGTTTCACCTTGCCGCGACCCTGGCTCGCTACATGCACCGTCCCATTGCGCCCGACCGGTTGACGGTCCGGCTGATGGATGCGGCCCAGAAAGGGGCCCGGAAGGGCGAGTCCCGGCAGATCGGTGATGAGTGCCTCATCTCCTGCGCGTTCTTTGCGGGGCGGCTCACGCGGCAGGGGGGCAGCGTCGTCCACTATGCCGGCCTGGGGCAGACCGCCTACCAGATCGCCGGAATGCCCGACGTGGCCAGCGGCTTTCCCGACATGCTGGATGTCCTGCAGGCAAGCAGCCCCAATGTCGAGGAACGATCCCTGCCGCAGCAGGACGGCCCTGCGTCTTCGGCTGAAAGGCACGACCGCAAGATCCTGCTTCTCGGGCCAAGGTTCAGGCACTGACCGTGGCCTTGTCGCAAGCCCTGCGGTAGCAATCCCGAGAATGTGTCGTGGCGGCATGGCGGCGACGAACCCGCCCGGGCATTGCGGCGACCTGGCGAAATGAAAGCGAACGAGGAATGACATGAACGAGCCCCGCCCTCAGCCTGTCGATGCGGCCCTGGTGCCGCGCTTTGCCGGCCATGCAACCTTCATGCGCCTGCCCGCGGTGGACAGCGCGGCAGGTCTGGACATTGCTCTGGTGGGGATCCCCTGGGACGGCGGCACCACGAACCGCGCGGGCGCGCGGCACGGCCCGCGCGAGGTGCGCAACCAGTCCAGCCTGATGCGCAGGGCCAACCACCACACCGGGATCGCGCCCTATGACCTCGTCTCGGTCGCGGATGCCGGAGACCTGACCGTGCAGCCCATCGACCTGATGACCGGGCTTGCGCAGATCGAGGACGGGATCGCCGCGATCTGCGCACAAGGGGCGCTGCCTCTTTGCGTGGGGGGCGACCATCTGACCACCTTGCCGGTGCTGCGCGCGATCCGCAAGGCGCAAGGCGCGCCGCTGGGCCTGATCCACTTCGATGCGCATTCCGACACGAACGACCGGTATTTCGGCGACAACCGCTATACCCACGGCACCCCCTTCCGCCGCGCGATCGAGGAAGGCATCCTCGACCCCATGCGCATCGTACAGATCGGCATCCGGGGGTCGGTCTACGATGTCGATGAACATGGATGGGCCAAGGCGCAGGGCGTTCGCATCGTCTACATCGAGGAATTCGTCGAGCGCGGTCCCGCCGCCGTCATGGCCGAAGCCCGTGCCGTTGTCGGGGACGGGCCGGCCTATGTGACCTTCGACATTGACAGCCTGGACCCATCGATGGCGCCGGGGACCGGCACCCCCGAGATCGGCGGCTTCACGACACGGGAAGCGCAGGCCATGGTGCGCATGCTGTCGGGCGTGAACATCGTCGGCGCCGACGTCGTCGAGGTATCCCCGCCTTTCGACGTGGGAGGCATGACGGCCCTGGCCGGGGCAACCATCCTGTTCGAACTTCTTTGCGTCATGGCAGACGGGCTTGCCCGCAAAAGGCAGGAGGGACAGCAGGCTTGAACCAAGGCGGGCGAGAAGCGGGGTCCTGTCGGCACGGCCGTTTATCGCGCCTGCGCCTTACTGTCGCGCAAAGTCGTAGACCTGCCCATCCGACATCGTGAGGCGCAGCGTGGCAAGCTTGCCGGTCTCATCCGCCTGGAACTGCGCAAAGCCCATCGGCAGGGGTCCGAGATTGGCGGCAACCGCGGCAAAGCGGCCCTCGGGCACGAGGCTGGCGGTGAAGACGTCGCCGTTCCAAGGGGCAAGCTTCAGCCGCGCCCCCGTTTCCTTCAGCGCAAGGACCAGCCCGTCGTCGCCCGCAGTCACGGCCGCCTCGCCGAAGACGGGACTGTCGAAGCTTGCGGCAAGCGGTGCCAGCGGCGGCCCCGGCCGCGGCGCTGCGGGGGCTGCGAAGGTCGCATCGGAGTCGGCGTCGGATTTGCGCGCCGCCGTCAGCCTGGCCGCGACATGATCGACCCGGGGATTGCCCATCAGGCGGTCAAAGGTCCATTCGCCGATCGCGTCGGGAAGGCCGACATTGGTTTCGTTCGTCAGCACGACGATGCCAAGGTCGTGGTCCGGCGCGGTGCCGACAAAGGCGCCAAAGGCGGTCGTTCCACCATTGTGCCAGATGATGCGGCCGTTCGGCGTGGACTGCACCACCCAACCCATCGCATAGGAAAGCCTGTCGCTGATCGCGACGCGCGGGGTCTTGGTCACGGCGAGGCTCGCCTCTGATACGATGCGCCTGCCCTCGAACGCGCCGTCCCCAAGATGCAGGCGCAGCCATTTCGCCATGTCCTCGACCGTCGAGTTGATCGCGCCAGCCGCGCCGAAGCCATAGGGGAAGATCGGCGTGAACGGGACCTCGGCGGTGCCCTCGGCTGTCCAGAGATAGCCGGCGGTCGTGTCCGCCGCGGCTTCGATGGCGTCGGCGGTGAACGAGGAATCCGTCATGCCGAGCGGCGCGAAGATCTCGGCGCGGACCACGTCGTCCCACTCCGCCTCGCCCATGGCACGGGCCACCACCCGCTGCGCAAGCATATGGGTGATGTTGGTATAGGCAAAGGTCGAGCGGAAGCTGGATACCGGCTCGACATGCCGAAGCGAGCGGATCATGGCCGTCTGGTCGAAGCCGAGCAGGCCGACCGCGTCGTTGG
This sequence comes from Paracoccus benzoatiresistens, assembly GCF_026913015.1. Classification (GTDB taxonomy): domain Bacteria; phylum Pseudomonadota; class Alphaproteobacteria; order Rhodobacterales; family Rhodobacteraceae; genus Paracoccus; species Paracoccus benzoatiresistens. The sequence goes on along the minus strand of NZ_JAPTYD010000060.1, from coordinate 2,632 downwards.
CATAGGGCGGCAGGCCCGAGCGTTGCGCCAGCATGTCCGCCACGCGGAACTCGCTTGTCACCCAGGGGTCCTTCATCTGGAAATCCGGGTCGTAGTCCACCACCCGGTCGTCCCAGTCGAGCTTCTTGCGATCGACCGCAATGGCAAGCGTGGTGGCAAGAAACGCCTTGGTGGTGGAGCCGATCTGGAACACCGTCTCCGGATCGACCGGCTCGCCGTCCTTCCGGCGCAGGCCGAAGCCCTTGGCATAGACCAGGTCGTCCCCGACGACGATGCCCATGGCAAGGCCCGGCAGATCGAAGTCCGACATGCCCTTGGCGACATAGGCTTCCAGTTCAGGGGTCAGCGCCCGGACGCGCGCCGCCATCGCCTCGTCTGCGTTGGCCTGGTCGGGTGCCAGCGCGGCCAGCACAAGGATCGGCGCAAGGGGCCGGAAGGGCTCTTTGGGTGCGGCAATGGCACGATTGGCAGCGATCTTCATCGGAACGGCACTCCATACCCAGGGAACTGGCGAAACGGATTCCGGCGCTGCCTTCAGCGTGCCATCGGAGCCGCGAGCTGACAAGCGCGGACTGCGATGGAATGCAAAGGCTGCAAGGCCCTGGTTGGACAGCTTCGTCCTCTGCGGGCACCATGCGGCCTGCGCCGGATGGGGACCTGCGAACTGTCCAAAAGGACAAATTGCCGCCCGCGCGAGATTCAGACAAAACGCGCTTGTCAGCCGAGCGGCCTTGTGTGCGTTTTCCGATTTTTTGCCGCTCGGCTGGAGTTTCCAGCATCCTCTCGTTCTGCCGGCACCGGCCTGGGATAGCCCCTGCGCGCCCGTTCCGCCGTTCGGCGCAGCCTTTTCTCTTGGACCGATAGACATTTCCATGAACACTGCACTTCAGCCTGGCGAGCACCTTCTGTCGGCAGCCATCGCCCTGGCCACCCGCATGGCGGCCGAAAACGGGAAGCCGCCCTGCCTTGTGGAAGTCGCCAAGGGTCTGGCCATCAGCCCCGAGAGTCTGGAGACGTTCATCCCTGACCAGACCCATCTTCTGAACGCCATGGCCGAAAGCGCCCTGGAGGTGCTTCTGCACCGGGTGACGCATGGCGTTGTCGCGGTTTCCTGCCGTTGCCCCATCGGCCAGTTCGAGGCCTTGGCCGACGCCTATATCGAATGGGCCGGCTGCCACCCTTATGCGTTCCGGGTCATCAGCGCGATGTCTGCCGGGCAACTCGAGGCTCATGCGCACATGCTGCGCTGCCGGCAGTCCCTGCACGATCTCATGCATCGCATCCTGCAGCGCATGAAGAACGAAGGTCTGCTTGGCCCGGATGATGATCCAAACTTGCTGATCGCCATGAGCCATACCTACGCCCAGGGCGTGATCAGCAAGATGCTGAACGGCGATCTGGCACGCTGGGCCCCGGGTCTTGGCGATCAGGAGGCCGCCCGGGCGCTCCTGCGGCTGTTCATCGACAGGTGTTTCCGCCAGATGCCATTGAGCGTGACGGGTTCACGCCCGGTTGAGAGCGCAAAAATCATCTTGCCCGATCCTGCGCCCGGTTCGGTCTACTTTCGCCCATGGAGCCAGACCGACGCAGCGCGAACTGATGTGGGGTAACATCTGCGGCTTCGGATTTCCGGGACTCTGCTTGGGGAAGGCCAGAGTGCTCTTGCCAGGAGCGGACGCGGCTCGGAGCCGCGGGCGCTTGAGCCAGCGGCGCCAGGTCATGGCATCGCCGGCCTTGTCCGCGACGCGCCGTTGAGGGCGGGAGAGTTCCTCCAGGAGCGAATGGCTGTGGGCATATCCAGAATGTTGCCGCGCGTCGGGCCAAAGGCCGGGCAGCCCGGAAAACACAGCTGAAAAGTCGGTGGCCCGTGCAAGGCAAATGTTCAAGACGACGTCAGGCATCGGCAGAGAAAGCTCCATGCCCATGTCAAGGACATTCCTCGTGCCGCTTTTTCAGCGGGAGCTTTCACCGGTGCCGTGACGGGTGCCGGTCTTTCGTCTTCCACGCTCGAGACTTTGGCCGCAAACACAACGAAGCCATGGTTAAGATGGTGAAGGAGCCGCGCTGCCGAACTCCACGTGTGTCCGGCCGAGCACCGGAAGCACATCGGGGCCTCGGATACCGCCGAGAGCACTTTGGCCCGATCCGCCACCGCGCGGGCAAGTCCTAGGAAAGGCTTGGCGGAGTGCCCACGAAGAAACTCCTGCAGTCTCGTCGCGCTGTCACATAGCAGCGGCTCCTCTGTTACGTATACGGTTCCATAAGTCTGCTTATTCTTGGTCCGTATGGTGGGCTGGCACATTCCATTCTGGAATGCATCACTCGATAGTTTCCTGAAGCACTTCAGGAGCATGTGATGAGGCGCCCTTTCATCAACCTGACGCTGGACGAACGCCGCGTTATTGCAAGGATGCTGCGGGCCAAGGTGCCGAGGACGAAGATTGCGCAGATGCTCGGCCGCAGACGTTCGACCATCACTCGCGAGGTCAAAAGGAACTGGTGGCATGACAAGGATGTCCCACAGGCTAACGGCTACTGGCACGTGACGGCTCAGCCCCAGGCCGACTGCAGGCGATCGCGTCGGCGCAAGCTCGAGCGTCTTCCGGATCTGCGTGCCGAAGTGATCCGTTGC
>NZ_JAPTYD010000005.1 GCF_026913015.1 Paracoccus benzoatiresistens | reverse complement strand
CAGCGTCTGCGGGTTCACCTCTACGATGACCGCATCGAGGCCTTTCTCGGCAGCACTCTGGTTGTCAGCCATCCACGGGCGCGCGGTCGCGGCGACGGCCATCGTGTTCATGTCATCAACTACCACCACGTCATCCACGCGCTGCGGCGCAAACCGCAAGCCTTGTGGAGTTCGATCTATCGCGACAGCCTGTTCCCCCGCACCGAATACGCCGAAGCCTGGAAAGCGCTTCAGCGGGATCTGCCCCGGCGGGAGGCCTGCCGCCGAATGGTTGATCTGCTGTTTATGGCTCATGACCAGGCCTGCGAGGCGGAACTGGCGCATCTGCTTGAAGACGATCTCGCCGCAGGCCGGCTGCCCGATCCCAAAGCGCTGCTCTCCCGCCTGAGCCCGAAGCCCATGACGCTGCCGCGGGATGTCGCCGTGACCCATCCATCGCTCGACAGCTTCGATGCTTTGCTGGGGGCACACGCATGACCGCCCGCGACGTCGACATCCACACGCTGCCCGGCATGCTGACCGCGCTGCGCCTGCCGAGCTTCCACAAGCTTTGGGCCGAGATTGCGACCCGCGCCGATAGTGAAGGCTGGCCTGCCGCTCGTTTCCTGGCCGTTCTGGCGGAGTATGAGCTGGCCGAGCGCGACATGCGACGCATTCGGCGCCACTTGAACGAGGCGCATCTTCCCGCCGGCAAAACACTCGCAACCTTCGACTTCAAGGCCTTGCCAAGCTTGCCACGCCCGCGTGTCGAAGCACTGGCCGCAGGCGACTGGCTGGAAGAGGGCGGCAACCTGATCGCCATCGGCAATTCTGGCACCGGCAAGACCCACATCCTGAGCGCCATTGGTCATGCCCTGATCGAGGCGGGACACCGCGTGTTCTACACCCGGACCAGCGATCTTGTGCAAAGGCTCCAGGCTGCCCGGCGCGATCTAGTCCTGGAGGCCGCGCTTGCCAAACTCGACCGGTTCGACCTGATCATCCTCGACGACATCACCTATGCCCACAAGGACCAGGCCGAAACCAGCGTGCTCTTCGAGTTGATTGCCCGGCGCTATGAATACCGCAGCATTGCCATTGCCGCCAACCAGCCCTTCAGTGGTTGGGACCAGATCTTTCCCGACAAGGCGATGACCGTCGCCGCCATCGACCGTCTGGTCCATCACGCGACCATCCTCGAGATGAACGCCCAAAGTTACCGTCAGCGTGCCGCGACAGCCAACAAGAGGGCCCGGGCTGAAACACCAGCGACAACCAGCAACGACAACCAGAACAAAGGAGCGGACTGAGCCAAGACACCGAACGACACGCCAACCCGGGCGGCTTCAAACCCGGCCAAGCTGGTTGTCGGTCAAGGACAAGGTGGTTGACGCACTACACACTACAACACTGTCAGGCCGCACAGTTCCCTGAGATATCGCCCGCCCGCACCGGACGCCGTCATCCCAATAGACCAGCGGCCGACGATGCACTAACAATCAACCTGGACCACTCGGTGGGGGCGGTCCAACCCTGCAGCGGGTCGTCTCCTTCGCCTACAGCGCGGCCTGATCGGGCATCACCACCTCCTGAAGATCCAGAAGCGGTCGAGGTCGAACCGGGCCGCCATCGTCTGGCGGCAGGAGGAGATCGATCACTTCCTCCAGCACGCGCCGGTCTACGCCGGCAGGGTCCTGATCGCGGCCGCCGAGACCGGCCTCCGGCCCGGCGACCTGCGCGACCTGACCCGCGCGGACATCGAGCAGACCGCGGCGGGGCAGTCCCGGATCATCCTCCGCACCCAGAAGAGCAACCGCAGGAACTATGCGTCCATCCCCGTCACGCCGCGGCTGAGGGCGATGATCGACGCCCTCCCCGCCGCGCAGCACCACATCGTGGTTCGGGATGACGGGCAGCCGTTCAAGACCGCAAACGCCTTGGGCGCCCTCATTCATCACTGGCGTGATGAGATCGGTATCCGCAAGGAACTGCATTTCTACGACTGCCGCAGCACGGCGGTGACCCGGCTGGTGCGGGCTGGCTGCAATATCGGGGAGTTGGTCGGACACATGGGCTGGAGCCTCGCATACGCCGCGCAGATGCTGAGCCGCTACGCGGCCATCGATCCGGACATGACCGACGGCATCCTGGACAAGGTGCTTTCCGCCGAACTCAGGCGCGCCGCGCTGGCGGCTCCGGTTCAGAACGAGGACGGCGAATAAGAAAAGCGGTTGAGCCATGCCAGCGTTCGGGTCAGGAGGCGCAGGCTTACAGGCAGGTCGGGCGCCCGTCCGTCAGGTTTCGTCAGAACGCAAAGCGCATGCCGACCAGTAGGTCGAAGGTCTCGAACTCGCCGTCGAAGTTCTCGTCAGCAGGGCCTTCAAACCTGTCCGACTCCGTCTGGAACCAGCGTCCTTCGGCGAAGAGGCTCATGTTGGGGTTCACCTCGTAGCCCACGCCGCCGAACAATTGATAGGCAAACACCCCGTCGGCTTCGAAATCCTGGCCGCCGGCGCTCTTCTCCACATTGGCCGCACCGATGCCGGCGCCGAGGTAGGGCTGGATCGACCCTGTCGGGCCCATGCTGTCGAACATGTAAAGCGCGTTGACCATGAAGGCCTGAGCCGAGGTGTCGCCGTCGGTCTGGTCGCCTTCAGCACGGTCTCTGACAGAGAAGTCGGCCTTGCGGTAGGTGTATTCGAGTTCCATCGCGAAGTTTGGTGTTACGGCTGCGCCGACCGCAATGCCCAGCGTATAGCCGGTGTCATGGTCGAAGCTCGGCGCGGCGATCTGCTCACCATCCTCGAAGAGCATCGTATCCAGGTCCGACGGCCAGGTCGCACCACCGAAACCCTTGATGTAGGCGTCTTCCAGCGACCACGCCTGAGCGCACGCCGTCCCGGCGCTCCCCGCCAACGCGGCGAATGCCACTGCTGCGGCCAAAGGTGCCTGTTTCATGGACCTCCCCTTTCTCTGTTCCTCGCCCAAGCTTCATCTTACACCACTTGCGATCAGTGTTTAACTGATTTGCCGGGGTGCTGCGGTCTGACATGGAGCGAGACTTCGGCTTGAGCGAACGTGATCGCCGCAGCGCCAACCCGCACCCTCCACACGACGGTCGCGTGGCCGAAAAAAGGAAAGAGATCGACAAGGCAGGACGGGAAAAACGGCCGCTCACAGCGGCCGCAGGCGGTCCCCCTTGGCAGGGATCTCGAACATGGACCCGCCCTGGACTAGGCCGACCTGCGCCTCGATCTTCGGCCAGAGGACCATGAGGCGCTCCATCTTCTTCAGGATCGTCCCCTTCTGAAGCGCTGGCGCGAAGATGAACGCGATCAGCCGCGATGCCCTGAAGGCCGCCTGCTCCGCCTTGTTCCGGGAGATCCGCCGGTCAGCCGACAGCACGGTCCAGTGCCCCTCGGCGTTCAGGACGCTGATCCATTCGATGTCCGTCACCTTAGGGCCGAACCGGTCCCGGATATGGATCACCTCGTGCTGGCCCCTGAACAGCTCGGCCAAGGCACGCGCCAGGGCCGGCGGCAGGTTCTCGTCCACGAGGATCCTCAAGCCGCGGCCAGCTCCTCGTGATACTTCACGGCGTCGGCCACGACCGACCTGTCCACCTCGTAGAGCGCGGCGACCCGTGCCACGGACCCCTCGGCCCGCACGGCGTCCGCCAGAACCTCGGTGGGCACGCCAGAGGCGGTCGCGACGGGCTGTCCGAAGGACCGCCCAGGGTCGATCACGATCGAGCCCTTGCCGTGGAACGGCCGCCACCTCAGGACCTCGTCCGCCTCGATGTCCAGGTCCTTGAAGGTGCGCTCGATCACGGACCGGAATGCGTATTGGTTCTTGCGCAGATCGATCAGGGCCGGATCGTCGGACCCGGCGATCCCTTCGAGAAAGATCGTCTTGCCGTCGGTCCGGAACCGCCCGGTGGAGAAGGGCTGCTCCTCACGAACGCAATCCCTCGCCAGGTTCAGGCAGGCGCGGACCGCCTGGAGGCTCAGGCCCTGGTCGACGAACGCCTTCACAAAGCGAAGCTCGATCAGGTCGCGGAAGCTCAAGGACAGCTGGTCATCGACCTTCCCGAACCGGGGCCGCCACAGCGGGTCGATAACCCTCGTCTGCCCCCCACGGGTATAGGCGTGCCCCTCCAGCCACCGCCGGACCGTCGCCGGGGAGGTTTTCAGGAGCCGCGCGGCCTCGGGGGCGGTGTAGAGCCCTTGGCCGACGAACTCATGGGGGCGGACTTGCTTGATCATGCCTTACTCTTACTCCGGGGCGTTCCCTGGGCAAGCCCATACCGTGCCGGAGATGGCACCGGCGATCTTCACGAAAGCAGAAAGAGCCGAGGGGAAGTGGTCGGAGTGGAGGGATTCGAACCCCCGACATCCTGGTCCCAAACCAGGCGCGCTACCAGACTGCGCTACACTCCGAATCCTTCACCGAGACAACGACTGTAAACCAAACTGTAAACTGGCCCGGATTTTGGCCGCTACAGCTTTGAATTACAACGCCTTTCGGCAGTCAGACTTACGGTACCCAAAATCGTCGCGCTACCAGGCTGCGCTACGCCCCGACGCGTTCCGTTTAGCGGATCGCGTCGGCGGGGAAAAGCCCTAGCCGCAGGGAAGCGATGCCAAATCCTGTTGCAGGCGGGGATGGGCCATCGGCTGCCCGACCTTCAGGCCAAGGCGCTCGGCCTCGCCCCCGCCGATTTCCAGGATCATCTGGCGTTCGGGCCGGGGATCGCCCGGCGCGGCGCCCGGAATGGGCGTCTCGTCCAGCGGCACGGCTTTGCGATGGATGTGGCGGATGGTGCCGGTCTGGTCCAGAAAGACCAGATCCAGCGGGATATAGGTGTTGCGCATCCAGAAGCTGACGGCGCGGGGACTGTCATAGATGAACAGCATCCCGTTGCCGGGCGCCAGTTCACGGCGATACATCAGGCCGCGCGCACGTTCGGATTCATCATCGGCCAGTTCGACCCGAACCGTCACGGTATCGCCGCCGGTTTGGAAGATCACACTGTCCGGAGAACAGGCTTGGGGATCGGCCAGCGCCTCAAGCGCGCCAAGCCCCAGGAACAAGACCGCAAGCGCCGCCTTATTCCCCGACATGCGTCATGAAATCCCTGATCTCCTGCGCCTGGTCGCCAAGCCCCGGAGCGCCCAGGGAACGGCCCCCCTGTTCGGTGCCGCGATCCCAGCTGGTGACCTGGGCCGCCATCAGGCCGCGCGGGCCTTCGACCACGCGAATGCCGATGGCCTCGCCGATGGTCAGGTCGGCAAAACCGGAATGGCGCAGGACCTCGACATGCAGGAAGACATCATCGGGATGGCCGAAGATGTTGGCAAAGCCGAATCCCTTGGCCTTGTCGAACCACTTGACGCGGGCCGGACGCAGCGGCAGCGCCTCGAGATGCTCGATCACGCCATTGTCCAGGTCGGCTATCGGCGCGCCTTCCGACAGCGGCGGCTCAATCGACACGACCTCGGTCGCCTGAAGGCCACGCTGCGTCGGCTGCATCCAGACGGTCACGCGGGACTGGTCGGCCACCGAGCTGCGTCCGAAATTCCGCAAGACATTGGCGTGCAACAGGATATCCGCGCCGCCTTCCTCGTTCAGGATGAAGCCATAGCCCTTGGTCGGGTCAAACCACTTGACCAGCCCGGATACCAGCTTCAGTCCCTTCTCTTCCGCCATCTTCCCACCACATGCGCATTGCGCGTCTTTGTTCTATCCTGGATCACCCAAAAACCGTTCAAATTGCCCTAGCGGCGGTCAATCGCAGAAAACAATGGCGAGCTATTACTCGGTTAACTTTTATCTATGGTCAGCCACCAGAACCTCTTCGTCAAGTCCTAGGGTGACAGCCGCTGAACAAACCACCTGCCGCCCGCTTCTTTGTCCCACCGGAAGCGGTCATGCAACCGGAAAGCGCCGTCGGCCCAAAACTCGATCTGGGTCGGAACGATCCTGAACCCGCCCCAGAACGCCGGACGCGGTGGCCGTGTTCCGTAGCGTAAACCCAGTTTCGCGACCTCTGCAACAAGGTTTGCACGGCTTTCCAGCGGCTGCGACTGCCGCGAGGCCCAGGCCCCCAGCCGGCTTTGCAAGGCACGGCTCTCGTAATAGGCATCGGCCTGTGCGCCCTCGACCCTGCTGACATGGCCGCGCACGCGAATCTGGCGGCGCAGGGATTTCCAATGCATCACGAAAGCGGCCCGGCCATTGGCGGTTATTTGCCGACCTTTGGCGCTGTCATAGTTCGTATAGAAGACAAAGCTGCCTTCCGTGCCCTGCCCCTCGATTTCCTTCAGCAGCACCATGCGCACATCGGGCATCCCGCTTTCGTCCACGGTCGCCAGGGCGATGGCGTTCGGATCGTTCGGCTCGGTCCCCTCGGCCTCGGCAAGCCAGGCCCTGGCGATATTGAAGGGGTCATCGCCCGCAAACAGTCCGTCTCTATCAGCCATGCCGCCTGTCCTTGCGCTTGATGCTTGCAACCCTTTGGCCTAAGCACCTTTCACAAAGGGTTGAAAGCGCGGAAGGCAGCACATGTCAAGCGAGCAGAAGCAGGGCCTGATGGCCGGGAAACGCGGCCTGGTCATGGGGCTGGCCAACGACAAGTCGATCGCCTGGGGGATCGCCCGCGCCGTCGCCGCCGAAGGGGCGGAGCTTGCGTTTTCCTATCAGGGCGAGGCGCTGAAGAAGCGCGTCGAACCGCTGGCCCAGCAGCTTGGCTCATCGCTGGTGCTGCCCTGCGATGTCAGCGACGAATCCTCGATCGATGCGCTGTTCCAGTCGCTGGGGCAGGAATGGGGCAGCCTCGACTTCGTGGTCCATGCCATCGGCTTTTCCGACAAGGAGCAGCTGCGCGGCCGTTATGCCGAGACGACGCGCGACAACTTCCTGATGACGATGGACATCTCGGTCTATTCCTTCACCGCCGTGGCGCGGCGGGCGGCGGCGATGATGCCCGAGGGGGGCAGCCTGCTGACGCTGACCTATTACGGCGCCGAACGCGTCATGCCCCATTACAACGTCATGGGCGTCGCCAAGGCCGCGCTGGAGGCCTCGGTCCGCTACCTGGCCGAGGATCTGGGCAAGGACAACATCCGCGTGAACGCGATCAGCGCCGGGCCGATCAAGACGCTGGCCGCCAGCGGCATCGGCGATTTCCGCTACATCATGAAGTGGAACGAGCTGAACTCGCCCCTGCGCCGCAATGTCACGCAGGAGGATGTCGGCAACTCGGCGCTGTATCTGCTGTCGCGGCTTGGCGGGGGCGTGACGGGGGAAACGCATCACGTCGATGCGGGCTATCATGTCGTCGGCATGAAGGCGGTCGATGCGCCCGACATCGCGACGGTCAAGAAGGACTGATCACCGGCAATGACCATCACCGCCGACCAGCTTCTGCTGTTCGTGGCCACGCTGTCCGTGGCGATCCTGTCGCCCGGCCCCGGCGTAATCGCCGTCAGCCAGGGCGCCTTTGCCCTGGGCCGCAGCCGCGCCCTGCCCTATGCCTGGGGGCTGGCGCTTGGGGCCTCGGTCTGGTGCCTGTTCGCGCTGCTGGGGCTGACGGTCATCTTTCGCATCCTGCCCTGGACCTATGTCGCGCTGAAAGTGCTGGGCGGGGCCTATCTGGTCTGGATCGCCTGGAAGATGTGGCGCCACGCCCCGGATCCCCTGCCCGACCCGACCCAGGGCAACGCCGGCATGGGCCTTGCGGGCGGCGCCATGCTGAACCTGTCCAATCCCAAGCCGGCGCTGTTCTACTCGGCGGTGCTGCTGTCGATCTTTCCGGCGCTGCCGACGGCGGGCGACAAGCTGGCCATTTACGTCACGGCAGCAGCCGTGGAACTGGCATTTTATAGCGCGCTTGTCTCGCTGATGGCTTTGCCTTGGCCGCGCCGTCGCTATTATGCCGCCAAATTCTGGATTGACCGCACGGCGGGGCTGGCCATCGGCCTGCTCGGACTGTCGCTGATCCTGCGCCATTGAACGGAGACTGCCATGATCGACCGCCTTCCCCACGAAAAGGGTTTCCACGTCAGCTGGGACCAGCTGCACCGCGACGCGCGCGCCTTGGCCTGGCGGCTGGACGGGAACGACTGGCGCGCGGTCGTCGCTGTCACGCGCGGCGGACTGGTCCCCGCCATGATCGTGGCACGCGAGTTGGACATCCGCGTGATCGACACGATCTCGATCCGGTCCTACAAGGGCGTCGGGACCGAAGCGGGCCAGGGCCAGCTTGAGGTGCTGAACACCCCCGATCCCGAACTGATGGGCGATGGCGAGGGGATCCTGGTCATCGACGACCTGGTGGATTCGGGCCGCACGCTGGAGCTGATCCGCGAGATGTATCCCAAGGCCCATCTCGGCACCGTTTATGCCAAGCCCAAGGGCAAGCCGATGGTCCAGACCTATGTGACCGAGGTCAGCCAGGACACCTGGATCTTCTTCCCCTGGGACATGGCCCTGCAATACGTCCAGCCCTATCGCGGCGAGGACTGAGAGGCGCTTTCGAACGAGATTTCAGGGGCTGCGGGGGAACTGTCAGGCAGGTCAGGCATTGTGTCCTCAATCGCGCATCGCACGCCATGCGCGGCTTTTTTTCAGGAGGAATACCATGCGCAACCTGATGCTGAGCACCGCAATGATCCTGCCGCTGATGATGGCCCCGGCCATTGCACAGGATACCGCCACCACCCCGGCCCCCGCCGATTCCGCGACCGGCACGACCACGGCCCCGATGGGCGCGGACGCCACCCCCGCCGCTGACGCCTCGGCCGAAGCCGAGGCGACGGCCGACGAGGCCGAGGAAGCTGCCGCCGAAGCCGAGGTTGCCGCCAGCGGCAAGGTCGAGCAGCAGCAGGCCGAGAACGAGCTGCGCATCGACTGGATCACCGATGCGACGGTGACTGCCCCGGACGGGACGGACATCGGCGACATCAATGACGTCATCGTCGATGCCGAGGCCGGCACCATGAAGGCCGCCGTGATCGGCGTGGGCGGCTTCCTGGGCATCGGCGAAAAGCAGATCGCGGTGCCGTGGGACCAGCTGACGATCAACTATGACGCGCAGGAAATCACCAGCGAGCTGACCAAGGAACAGGCCGAAGCCGCGCCCGAATACGTCTTCCGCGACCAGGAGGAAGCCCCGGCAGAAGCTGGCGAGGCTGGCAGCGCCTCGATGGCCCCGGCCACGGACACCACCGGCACGGCGCCGGCGGCCACGACCCCTGACGCGGCAGCCGCCACATCGACCGAAACCGGCGCATCGGGCGCTCCGGCCCCTGCCGATACGGCCGAAACGCCCGCCACCCCGCCGATGGGTTCCGACGCGGCCGCCCCGGCGGCCGAGGGAACCACGACCGCCCCGGCGAACTGATCCCCCAGAAGATCAAGCGGACGGCCCCTTCACCGGGGCCGTTTTCGCATGTCCTAGTTGCCGCGTACGAAGCGCGCGGCGCCTTCGGCCGCGCGTTGCAGGGCGCGGCTTTTGTTCACGGTTTCCATGAACTCGGCCTCGGGGTCGCTGTCATAGACGATGCCGCCCCCGGCCTGGATATACAGCGCGCCGTCCTTCAGCACGCCGGTGCGCAGCGCGATGCACATGTCCATCTCGCCATTGGCGGCGAAATAGCCGACCGCGCCGCCATAGACGCCGCGCTTCTCGGGCTCCAGCTCGTCGATGATCTCCATCGCGCGGACCTTGGGCGCGCCCGAAACGGTGCCCGCCGGCAGGCCCGCCAGCAGCGCCGACAGGGCATCCTCGCCCTCGCGCAACTCGCCCACCACGTTCGAGACGATGTGCATGACATGGCTGTAGCGCTCGATCACGAACTGCTCGGTCGGGCGGACGGTGCCAGGTTTCGCCACGCGGCCCACATCGTTACGGCCCAGATCCAGCAGCATCAGGTGCTCGGCCAGTTCCTTCTGGTCCGCCAGCAGATCCGCCTCCAGCGCGCGGTCCTGCGCCTCGTCCACGCCGCGCGGGCGGGTCCCCGCGATCGGGCGGATCGTCACCTCTCCGTTGCGCAGGCGCACCAGGATTTCAGGCGACGCGCCGACGATCTGGAAGCCGCCCATGTTCAGGAAGAACATGAAGGGCGACGGGTTGGTGCGGCGAAGGCTGCGATACAGTGCGAAGGGCGGCAGCGGGAAATCCATGCGCCAGCGCTGGCTGGGCACGACCTGGAAGATGTCGCCCGCCCGGATGTATTCCTTGGCCTTCTCGACGGCTGCCAGATAATCGGCCTTGCTGAAATTCGACACCGGATCGCCGATGCGGGCGTCATGGCCAAGCGCGCGCGGCTCGGACGGCTGGCGGTCGAGCGACCGCAGGGCGTCCATCACCCGCTCGGCGGCGCGGGCATAGGCCGCGCGGGCATTGTCGCCGCTGTTGTGCCAGGCCGGCGCGCAAAGCGTCACCTCGCCCTTGACGCCGTCCAGAACGGCCACGACCGAGGGGCGCATCAGCATCGCGTCGGGCAGGTCCAGCGGGTCGGGGTTCACGTCCGGCAGGCGTTCCACCAGCCGGATCATGTCGTATCCCAGATAGCCGAACAGCCCGGCGGCCACGGGGGGCACGCCCTCTGGCATCGTCTCGATCCGGCTTTCCGCGATCAGCGCGCGCAGGCTGTCCAGCGCGGGCCGGTCATCATTCTCGAACTCGGTCGAGAAACGCGCCTGGCGGTTGATGCTGGCCTTGCCGTCGCGGCACTCCCACAGCAGATCGGGCTTCATGCCGACGATGGAGTAGCGGCCGCGAACCTCTCCGCCCGTCACGGATTCCAGCATGAACGACATGGGCGCGGCCTCGGCCAGCTTCAGCATCAGGCTGACGGGCGTGTCCAGGTCGGCGGCCAGACGAATGGTGACAAGCTGGTTCTGGCCGGCGTCCCACGCCGCCTCGAAGGCGGCGAAGTCGGGGAAAAGCTCCATCACTGGACCTGCGCGTTGATGGCGTTGATGGCCGACTGATCCAGCTCGATCCCCGCCTCGCGCTGAACGGCGCGGGCGTAGTAGTCGAAGATATCGGATTGCAGCGACTGGCCGATGCGATCACGCACGGCATCGGTGATGCGCAGCGCGTCCTCGGCCGTTAGGTCGGCCTCGTGGATGGCGTCAAGCCGCATCAGGATCACGCGGTTCTCGGCATCAACGATTTCGACATCGCCCACTTCCTTCATGGCGAAGGCGCGGGTGACGGTCTCGGCCGGGGCACCCTCGATCCAGCCGTCGCGGGTGATGTCCTTGGCGGCGGTCCATTCCGGCGCGGGCTGGCCTTCGGGCGCGGCGTCGGACAGGCGCTGCTCCTCGGCCAGCGCCAGAAGCTGTCGATGCGTTTCGGACCGGCGCCAGTCGGCCTCGACCTCGTCGCGGACCTCCTCGAAGGGGCGCAGGGTCGGCGGAACGACCTCGTCCAGGCGCAGCGCGAAGACGCCGCCATCGTCCAGGTTCGCCAGTTCGGGGAAGTCGGCTTCCGAAACTTCGGCCGCCCGATCGCGGAAGGCCTGGTAGCCCGCGATGCTGCCCTCGGCGGGCGGGGCATCGGCCGACCAGTCGATGGTGCCGATCTCCAGTTCGGTTTCCTCGGCCACCTGCTCCAGCGAAGCGCCGCCCGCCAGCAGATCCTCGTATTCGGCCGACCGTTCCTCGATGGTCCGGCCGGCACGGTCCAGTGCGGCCTCGGCGCGCAGATCCTCGCGCGCCTGCTCGAAGGGTGTGTTCACGGGTTCCAGGATGGCATGGACGGCAAACAGCGCGGGGCCCAGGTCGGTCTGGATCGGACCCACCACGCCGGGCTGCGCCAGGCCAAAGACCGCCTCGCCCGCGGCCCCCAGGTCGGCCTGAGCAACCTCGCCCAGTTCCGCATCCTCGGGCTGCAGGCCGCGCTGAATCACAAAGGTCTCGAAGGGGGCCGTGCCCGCGTCGATCTGTGCCTTGGCGGCCTCCGCCTCCTCGGCCGAAGGGAAGACCAGGCGGCTGACCATGCGCCGCTCGGGGCGCTGGTATTCGTCGAGATTGGCGTCATAGGCGGCGCGCAGGGCGGCCTCGTCCAGCTGGACCGAGGGGGCCAGCATCTCGGGCGTCAGCCAGACATAGGTGATCTTGCGCGTCTCGGGCGCAGTGAAGCGGTCGGCATTGGCGCTGTGCCAGGCCTTCAGGGTGGCTTCGTCGGGTTCGGCCACCTGGGCGGGCAGCATGTCCTCGGTCAGTTCGTGCCAGGCGATGTCGCGGCGTTCCAGGATCCATTTCGTCGTGGTCTCCACCGCGGGCTTCGGCGCGGCGACGCCGCCCGCCACGGCGCGCTGGATCAGCAGGCGCGCCTCGTCCATGCGGACCTCGCGTTCGAACTCTGCCTCGGAGAGGTTCTCGCGGCGCAGCACATCGGCATAGGCGGCGCGGTCGAAGCTGCCGGTCGGTCCCTTGAACGCGGGCGCTTCCAGGATGGTCTGGCGCACCTTCTCGTCGCCCACGGCCACGCCGATGCGGTTGGCCTGATCCTCCAGCGCGGCGGCGGTGATCAGTTGCGCCTGCACCGCCTGGGGCAGCCCGATGGCTTGCGCCTGCGCGATGCTGAGGGCCTGGCCCGTCTGCTGCTGATAGGCGTTCATCTGGTTGCGCAGGGCGCGGGCGTAATCCTCGGCCGTGATCTTTGTCCCGCCGACCGATCCGATGGCCGTCGATCCGCCTGAGAAGCTGGTCACGCCGAAACCGCCAAGGCCCAGGATCATCAGGCCCATCAGCACCCAGACGATCGTCGATTTCCCGTGTGTGCGCAGGTTTTTCATGGCCCGGCCTTCCCTCATGGTCGTGTCGGAGATGTCTTTAGGGCGCGCGCGCCCTCGCCACAAGCCTGTCAGCCGCCGAACCCACGCAGGCGTGCGGCCAGTTCGGCGATCCGGGGCGCGTCGATATTGGCAAAGGCGATGCGCAGGTGCCGGGGGCCGGCGGGGTCGCCCCCGGGCACGAACATGGTGCCGGGCAACGCCAGCACGCCGATGCTGGCCACCATCCGGCGGGCCAGATCGGCCGAGGACGCGGCGAAGGGATGTTCGACCCAGGCAAAATAGGCCCCGGCGCTTTTCACCCGCCAGCCGGGCAGCGCGGACAGCGCCGCCACCGTAGCCTCGCGCCGTGCAAGGATCCCGGCCCGCTCGCCCGCCAGCCAGCCGCGCAGGTTCGCCATCCCCCACAGCGCGCCGATCTGCCCCAGTTGGGATGTCGAGATCGCCACCGTGTCCAGGAACTTCTCGACCTGCATCATGCGCGGCTCCGACGTGATCAGAGCGCCGACGCGATGCCCGGTCAGCCGGTAGGCCTTGGAAAAACTGTAGAGCTGGATCACCGTCCGGTCCCAATCGGGGCGCGTCAGCAGGTCATGGGGCGCGCCGCCGCGGCTGTCGAAGTCGCGATAGGTTTCGTCCAGGATCAGCGCCAGGCCACGGCTTTGCGCCAGATCGAAGAAGCGACCGACCAGATCCGCCGGATATTCCGCGCCCGAGGGGTTGTTGGGCGTCACCAGAACGATGGCCCGGCAGCGAGGCCCGATCAGGGCTGCGGCGCGGTCGGGATCGGGCAACAGGTCGTCCCCGCAAGGCAGCGGCACCGCGCGGATGCCCTGCATGTCCAGCCACATCTTGTGGTTGAAATACCAGGGCGCCGGCAGGATCACCTCATCCCCCGCCTGCGCCAGGGTCGTGATCGCCGCGCAGAAAGCCTGGTTGCAGCCCTGCGTGATCGCCACTTGGGCGGGCGCGACCGGGCCGCCATAGCTGGCCTGGAACTCCTGCGCCACGGCTGCGCGCAGGTCGGGGTTGCCCAGGACCGGACCGTAGAGATGCGCCTCGGGCCGGTGCAGCGCGGCATCCGCCATCGCCTCGCGCAGCGCAAGCGGCGGCGGATCGACGGGGGCGGCCTGGCTGACATTGATCAGCGGCCGGTCAGGCGGGAAGGTCACACCCGTCAGCCAGCGCCGCGCCTCCATCACCGGGGGCGCGAAGGTTGCGGCAAGGGCCGGGTTCAAAGGCAGGGGGTCAATCACGCGCCAGCCCCTGCAAATCGGTCAGGTCTGGCGGCAGCGACAGATCCAGCGCAGGCGCGGGCAGGCCCGGCGTCGGCGTGGCCTGTCCGGGCTGCGCCTGTGAGGGCGGTTCGCTGGCGGGAACGGCAGGGGCGGCATCCGGCGCATCGGCCCGGGCCCTGTCCGGCGCGGACAAGGCGGTTGGCACCGGCAGGGGCGCGGGGCGATCCAGTTGCGGCGCATCCTCACCGGCCGCGGGCGTGCCCTGCACCGGGCCGTCCTGGTCGCCCAGAGGCTGCGGGCGCGGATCGGTAGCCGTCAGCGCGACGGGCGCGGGTTCCGAGGTCGGCGCCACCACCGCAGGCGCCTCGGGTTGGTCGGGGCGCTCGGTCGCTAAGGGCGTGGGCAGGCGCGGGGCAACATCGCCGCCGCGACCGAATTCGGAGCCGGCCGGCAGATCGACCGCCCCCGCCAGCGGTGCGCCACCAGGCTGCGGTGCGGCGGGCTGCGGGGCGGGTTCCGGTTGCGGCACGGGTTCCGACTGCGATTCCGTGGGCACGGCAATTGGCGTAGGCCCAGGTTCCGGTTCTACGGGCACGGCAATAGGCGTAGGCGCGGGTTCAGCTATGGGCGCGCGCGCGGGTTCCGGTTCCGGCTGCGGCAGGGGAAACGCCAGCGACAATGCGACCACGGCGGCGATGCTGATCGCACCGCCATGCAGAAGACCTGTCCAGAAACCGCGTGCCATGTGCCCCTTCATGCCCGTGCCGGGCTTGACCCCCCGGCGCGCTTTGGCCCATCTATAGCCGACCCGCTTGGGCGGGGAAACCGCCACCATATCAGGGCGCCGACCATGATCCTTCTGATCGATAACTACGACAGCTTCACCTGGAACCTCGTGCATTATCTGGCCGAGGCGGGGGCCGAGGTCGTCGTGCGCCGCAACGACGCCCTGACGGTCGAGGAGGCGCTGGCGATGGCGCCTGACGGAATCGTGATATCGCCCGGCCCCTGCGATCCGGCGCAGGCGGGCATCTGCCTTGACCTGATCCGCGCGGCGGCTGACCGGGCCATCCCCCTGTTCGGCGTCTGCCTGGGCCACCAGGCCATTGGCGAGGCGTTCGGCGGCAAGGTGGTGCGCGCCAACCGCATCATGCACGGCAAGACCGACGCGATCAGCCATGACGGCAGCGGGGTCTTTGCCGGCCTGCCCTCGCCCGTGACGGCGACGCGCTATCATTCGCTGACGGTGCAGCCGGAAAGCCTGCCGAACTGCCTGCGCGTCACCGCGACATCGGACGATGGCACGATCATGGGCCTGATCCACGAGGCGCTGCCCATCGAGGGCGTGCAGTTCCACCCGGAATCCATCGCCTCGGAATACGGGCACGAGATGATCCGCAACTTCCTGGCCCGCTGCACCCGGCAAGAGGCCGCGGCATGAGCGTGACCGACATCCGCCCGCTGATCGGCATCGCAGCCACCCGCCCCCTGACCCTGGACGAGGCCGAGGCCGCCTTTTCTGCCCTGTTCGACGGTGCGGCGACCCCCGCCCAGATCGGCGGATTGCTGATGGCGCTGCGCGTGCGCGGCGAAACCGTGGACGAGATCGCCGCCGCCGCCCGCGCCATGCGCAAGCGGATGAACCGCATCAATGCTCCCGAAGGCGCCATCGACATCGTCGGCACCGGCGGGGATGGCAAGGGGACGCTCAACATCTCGACCGCGACGGCCTTCGTGGTGGCGGGCGCGGGCGTGCCGGTCGCCAAGCACGGCAACCGCAACCTGTCGTCGAAATCCGGCGCGGCGGATGCGCTGACGGCCATGGGCATCAACGTTATGGGCGGCCCGGCGGTCGCGCAGCAGGCGTTGAACGAGGCAGGCATCTGCTTCATGATGGCGACCATGCACCACCCCGCCATGCGCCATGTGGGGCCGCCGCGCGCGGAACTTGGAACAAGAACCGTCTTCAACCTGCTGGGGCCGCTCACGAATCCGGCGTCCGTGCGGCGTCAGTTGACCGGCGCCTTCAGTGCCGACTGGATCCGCCCAATGGCCGAGGTTCTGCGCGATCTTGGCAGCGACGCGGCCTGGCTGGTCCACGGTGCCGATGGCACCGACGAAATCAGCATCGCGGGCGAAACCCACGTTGCCGCGCTGAAGGGCGGCGAGATCAGCGAGTTCATCGTCACCCCCGAGGATGCCGGCCTGCCCCGCCACCCGTTCGAGGCGATCATCGGCGGCGAGCCGCATCAGAATGCCGCCGCCTTCCGCGCCCTGCTGGGCGGCGAGACCGGCGCCTATCGCGACGCGGTGCTGCTGAACGCCGCCGCCGCGCTGCTGATCGCGGGCAAGGCCGCCGACCTGCGCGAAGGGGCAGCAATGGCTGCCGACTCCATCGACAGCGGCGCGGCCAAGGCGCGGCTGGACCGACTGGCGCAGGTCACCGGGACACCCGAGGCATGAAGCCGCCTAAGGCTTGGGCCGACCTGCCCTTCTTCCGCGAGGACTGGCCGGCAATCCGCGACCGGCTTGAGAGCCTGGACAACTGGCTGCCAGGCCCGGCCCTGGTCTTTGCCGCGCTGGAAGCCACGCCGCCCGAGCGGGTGCGGGCCGTCATCCTGGGCCAGGACCCCTATCCCACGCCCGGCCACGCGAACGGGCTGGCCTTTTCAGTCGCGCCCGACGTTGGCCTGCCTCGGTCGCTGAAGAACATCTTCACCGAATTGCGGGATGATATCGGCGCCGTTCCTGCCACAGGCGACCTGTCCGGCTGGGCCCATCAAGGGGTTCTGCTTCTGAACACCTCGCTGTCGGTGCCCCCCGGCGATGCGGGGCGGCACGCGTCATGGGGCTGGGACCGTCTGGCGCGTGACGCGGTTGCCGAGGCGCAGAAGCACGGGCCGCTGGCCTTCTTGTTGTGGGGCAGCCATGCCCAGAAGGCGGTGAAGGGCCTGCCTCGCCCGCAGGATCTGGTGATCGCGACCGCCCACCCCTCGCCCCTGTCGGCGCGGCGCGGGTTTTTCGGCAGCAAGCCGTTTTCACGGATCAACGACTGGTTGAGAGAGCAGGGACGAGAGCCGGTGGATTGGGCGGCGTAGCCGGGATCATGGTGGGATGAAACCTCACCCTACTCGTCCGGTGAGTCCAATGCCTCGAACCCGGCCTTCTGCCGTTCGGTCCAGCTGACCTGCAATGTCAGGCCATTCTCGCCGCTTTCCTCGCGTTCAACGACGCCCGCCTCGTGCAGCCAGGCACGGCGGCGGCCGTCGGAGAACGGCAGCGTCACGACGTCCGGCATGCGCGGCTCGTCTAAAGCCTCCGACAGATGCGCGTCGACGGCGGCGATCAGGTCGTCCAGACCCTCGCCGGTCAGCGCGCTGACGGCCTGCACGCCTTCGGTGCGGGCATCGGTCCGGCGCAGGGCGTCGCGCGTTTCGCCCGACAACGCGTCGATCTTGTTCCAGACCTCGAGCAGCGCGACATCCTCATCCACGCCCAGAGATTCCAGGATCTCGGCCACGTCGGCCGCCTGTTCCTCGGTCTCGGGGTGGCTGATGTCGCGGACATGCAGGATCAGGTCGGCCTCGAGCACCTCCTCCAGGGTGGCGCGGAAGGCGGCGACCAGTTCGGTCGGCAGGTCGCTGATGAAGCCCACGGTGTCGGACAGGATGATCTTGCGCCCCGCCCCGCCGCCCGGCCCCGGCAGGCGGATGCCGCGCATGGTCGGATCAAGGGTGGCGAACAGCATGTCCTTGGCCAGAACCTCGGCCCCGGTCAGGCGGTTGAACAGCGTGGACTTGCCGGCGTTGGTATAGCCCACAAGCGCGACGATGGGGTAAGGCACCTTGGCCCGCGCGGCGCGGTGCAGGGTGCGCGTCTTGACCACGCGGTCCAATTGGCGGCGCAGGCGGGTCATCTGCTCGTCGATGGCGCGGCGATCCGCCTCGATCTGCGTCTCGCCGGGGCCACCCACGAAACCTAGGCCGCCGCGCTGGCGCTCCAGGTGGGTCCAGGCGCGGACCAGCCGGGTGCGCTGATAGGACAGCGCGGCCAGTTCGACCTGCAACACGCCTTCTCGCGTGCGCGCCCGATCGGCGAAGATTTCCAGGATCAGCCCGGTCCGGTCCAGAAGCTTGACGCCCCAGTCCTTTTCCAGATTGCGCTGCTGAACGGGGCTGACAGGGCCGTCGACCAGCACCAGTTCGACCTCGGCCGCTTCAAGCCGGTGCCCGATCTCGGCCAGCTTGCCCTTGCCGAACAGGCGGCCCGGATCAGGCTTGCGCAGGCGCGCGATCTCGTCGCCGACAATCTCGATCCCCGGCAGGGCATGGGCCAAGGCCACGGCCTCGGCCAAGGCATGTTCGGGTTCGCGCCGCTGCGTCCGGCCGGTCGCCAGATCGGGGTGGATCACATAGGCGCGGGTCGGTTTCGCCTCAGTTTCGGTGGGTTCGGCCAATCAGTCCTCGCCTTCGTACAGCGAAATGGGCTGACCCGGCATGATCGTGCTGATGGCGTGCTTGTAGACCAGCTGGGATTGGCCATCGCGGCGCAGAAGAACGCAGAAATTGTCGAACCAGGTAATGACGCCTTGCAGCTTGACGCCGTTGATCAGGAAGATCGTGACAGGCACCTTTGCCTTGCGGACGTGATTGAGGAACGCGTCCTGCAGGTTCTGCTTGTCGCCAGCCATTGTTTTTCCGTTTTTTACTGTCCCGGTCGGATTAACATCTAAGCGGTTGATGCACCCCTTGCAAGCATGTCGCGCCCCGGCGGAACAGGGCGATCAGCGGCGCCAGAACTGTGGCGAAAACAGCGCAAGAACCGCCAGCGTCTCGACCCGCCCCACGATCATCGCGCCCGCCAGGATCGTCTTGGTGAAGACCGGCAGGCCCGACCACCCTTCCCAAGGGGCCGAGGCGATGCCGGCGGTGCCTTCGAAGGCGGGCGTCAGCGGGATGGCGGCAGCCAGGGGGCCGGTATTGGTCAGCGCGGCGATGGAAAGGATCGTCGCCGTTTCGATCTCGATCCGCTGGATCGAGACAAGCGCAACCACCACGGCGATGGAGGTCGCGAACAGCATGAAGAAGATGAAGGCCAGGTAGGCTCCCTCGCGCCGCAGCCTGCGGGCGATCTGGCCCCCGCCCGCGACCGAGTTCGCATGGACGATCCGTTCCATTTCCCGCTGGCCGTGGCGGGCCAGGGCATAGACGCGCAACAGCTTGACGCCACCCGCCGTGGTCGCGACCCCGCCCCCCATCATCGCAAGCCCCGCCAGGATCAGTCCGGGCGACGTCAGGCCCGACCAGGCCCGCGCGCCCTGCCAGTCGATCGACGTCCAGCCGGTCGTCGTCAGGTAGCTGAGCCCGCTGAACAGCCCGCCCCAGAAGGCAGCCAGGCCGTTGCGCAGGTCGTGCAACAGTTTCAGCGATCCTTCGGGCGCCTGCTCGGCCTCGATGGCGCCCAGGAAGTGGCGCGCGAACAGGGACAGGGCGACCAGCGCGACCAGCCCTGCCGCCAGCTTCAGTTCCGGGTCGTCGATCAGCCTGTCGCTGGCGCGCAACTGCTCGCCGCCGGGCCAGAAGCGGCGCGACAGCGCAGGGATCAGGAACAGGAAGACCGCAACCTCTCCGGCCAGACCCGACCCTGCGCCCGACGGGCCGAGGACCGGAGATATGCCGCTGGTGGACAGCGTGCCCATGGACCGACACAGCGCCACCAGCCCCGGATCGCCCAGCAACAGCAGGATGAGCCACAGGGCGAGCGTCAGCCCCGCATAGACCGGAAAGACCATCGCCGCCGACCGCGCCAGGCGATGATGAGGATGGGCCAGCGCCGTCCGGTAGGAAGGCGAGGACAGATGCGGGTTCCTGTCCAGCGGATCGGCGGATCGGGGCAGCCGCTCCAGATATTCGCGCCGTCCATAGGGACGGGCCATGATCTCGAACCCGCCGATATGAAGGGGGGCCAGGATGGCCGTCGCGGCGACCAGGATGAACAACCCGCCCATCCAGCCCACCATGGACCGCCACAGATGCAGCGGCGCCGGCAGCAGATCAGCGGAATAAAGCGAGGCTCCGGTCGTGGTCAGCGACGAGGTCATTTCCCACCAGGCGTTGAACAGGCCGGTGTCGGGCATGCTTTCGGCAAAGGGCAGCGCCATGACCAGCGGCATCCCCCCGTAAACCGCCAGCATTGCCAGCAACGTGTCGCGCGGGCGCGGCGGACGCGGGTTGGCCCCGGTGGCAAGGCCGACCAGCGCCGCCCCCACCAGCACCAGAAGCCCCCAGTAAAAGAAGTTGCGCGCCAGTTCCTCCTGATCGCTGACCGAGGCATAGGCCGCAGGCAGCATCATCGACAGCCCGGTCATTGCGGCCAGCAGGACGAACAGGGGCAAGCGCAGAAGGACGGCCATGGCGCGTCAGAAGAAGTCGATCGAGACCTGCAACAGGCGCTCGACTTCTGGCACGTCCTTGGACAGGGCAAAGATCAGGACCACGTCGCCCTCGTCTATCCTTGTGTCCGGAGCGGGTTTCACGATGCGGTCGCCCTTCTGCACGGCACCGATCAGCACGCCTTCGGGAAATTCGATGTCGCGGATCGCGCGGCCCGAAATCGGGGACGTGGACAGGGCCTGCGCCTCGATCACCTCGGCCTCGGCGTCGCCGATCGAATAGATGTCGCGCACCCGGCCGTGGCGGATATGGCGCAGGATGGTGGACACGGTGGTGGCGCGCGGGTTGATGTAGGCGTCGATGTCCAGCACCTCCATCAATGGCACCATTGTCGGATCGTTGATCAGCGCGATGGCAAGCTTGGCCCCCGCCTGCTTGGCGCGCACCGATGCGAGGAGATTGGTCTTGTCGTCATCCGTCACGGCCAGGAACGCGTCGGCCGAAGGGACGGCGGCCTCGTCCAGCAGTTCGGCTGACAGGCCGTCGCCGTTCAGCACGATGGTCCGCTCCAGCCGGTCGGCGGCAAATTCGGCGCGGCTGCGGTCGCGTTCGATCAGCTTGGTGCGGACGCGGTCAGGCCGCGCTTCCAAGGCCTGCGCCACGGCAAGACCCACATTGCCCGCCCCGACGATGGCGATCCGTTCCTGCTTCAACGGCGGCTTCCCGAAGATCTCCAGCGTGCGCCCGATATCCTCGCGATGGCTGAAGACATAGATCTGGTCGCGCGCGAAAAGCTGGTCGCCCGGTTCCGGCGCGAACAGCCGCGACTGCCGCCGCACGCCCACGACAATGGCGCGCAGGCTGGAGAAGAGAGCGCTCAACTGTCGCAGGGGCGTGTTCAGCGCGGGGCAGTCATCCTCCAGCACGATGCCCAGCAACTGGACCTTGCCGTCCATGAAGGTTTCCACGTCAAAGGTCGAGGGCGCGGACAGCCGTTGCAGGGCCGCCTTGGCGACTTCCCGTTCCGGGCTGATGACCACGTCGATGGGCAGGTGGGACGTGGTGTAAAGATCCGAATAGATCGCATCCAGATAGGCGCTGCTGCGCAGCCGGGCGATCTTGCGCGGCACCTGGAAGACCGAATGGGCGACCTGGCAGGTGACCATGTTCACCTCGTCCGAATGGGTCGCGGCGATGATCAGGTCGGCATCGCGCGCGCCCGCGCTGTCCAGCACGTCGGGATGGCTGGCAAACCCGGTCACGCCCTGCACGTCCAGGGCATCGGTCGCACGGCGAATCAGTTCAGCATTGTTGTCGATGACCGTGACATCGTTGCGTTCGCCAGACAGGTGGCGGGCGATCTGCCAGCCGACCTGGCCCGCGCCGCAGATGATGATCTTCATGGCCTCCCCCTGCTCCCGGCGCTGCCCGCGTAACGCCTTGCCTATGCCGCCGGTTCGCGGGGCGCAACCGTCACGCGCAACGCCGCGGGCGGCGGTAAACCGCCGCGTTCAACCCGTCGTTGCGGATAGTAGATGACAATACGAAAAAAGTGGTAAATTGACCTTACGGCAACATGCCGGGCCAAG
Source organism: Paracoccus benzoatiresistens (assembly GCF_026913015.1). Lineage (GTDB taxonomy): Bacteria > Pseudomonadota > Alphaproteobacteria > Rhodobacterales > Rhodobacteraceae > Paracoccus > Paracoccus benzoatiresistens. Next base: position 143,748 of record NZ_JAPTYD010000005.1, on the reverse strand, counting down.
GTGCCTTCTGTGTGATGCCACCCGCGTCGCAGATCCGACATGAAGGAGGGATCATGCCGATGCCGGAATGCCGGGGTCCGTCTGCAGCCCCGCACTTCGGCAAGAAGCATGGCTGTTGCCCCGACAGCCTTCCCCGCCGTGCCAGGACGCGGGTCGTGACCGGCGCCTGCCAAGGGCAGGCCGCCGGTCACGGATCGGCGCCTTACTTGCCCATCAGCAGCTCGTCCTCGGGGCGCATCCCGCCAACGACACCAAGGGATTTCAGCTTGCGATGCAGCGCGCTGCGCTCCATCCCCACGAATTGCGCCGTGCGGCTGATATTGCCGCCGAAGCGGTTGATCTGGGCGACCAGGTATTCGCGCTCGAACATCTCGCGCGCCTCGCGCAGGGCCATGGCGGTGATCTGCGGGCCAAGGCTGAGGGCGTCGCTGTTGTCGGGGGTGGCGCCCTGCGGCTCCAGTTCGGCGGGTTGGATGGGGCCGCTTTCCTCGGCCAGGATCAGCACCCGTTCGATCACGTTGCGCAACTGGCGGATGTTGCCGGGCCAGCGCATGGACTGCAGGGCGGCGACCGTTTCCTCGGGCAGGTCGCGGGGCGGCAACCCCTGGGTCTTGTGGAACTGGTCGATGAAGTGGCGCGCCAGCAGGGCGATGTCGTCACGCCGTTCGATCAGCGAGGGCACGGCTACCGGCACGACGTTCAGCCGATCATAAAGCTCCTGCCGGAACCGGCCCGCCGCGATTTCCGCGGGCAGGTCGCGGTTGGTCGATGAAATCACCCGCAAGTCGACCCGGACGCGGTCCGCGCCCCCGGCCCGCACGAACTGCTGCTCGGTCAGGACCCGAAGGATTTTCGGCTGCGTTCCCAAGGGCATGTCGCCCACTTCGTCGAAATAGATGACGCCGCCGTGGGCCTGTTCCAGCAGGCCCGGCTCGATCCCACGCTCGGGGGTCTCGCGGCCGAACAGCACCTCCTCCATCCGCTCGGGCTCGATGGTGGCGCAAGGGACGGTGACAAAGGGCGCGCTGCCGCGCGGGCTGTGGGCGTGGATATAGCGCGCGGCCATTTCCTTTCCGGTGCCCGGCTCTCCGGACAGCATCACGCGGCCGTTCGATTTCGCCACCTTGTCCAGCGCATCGCGCAACCGCTTGAAGGCCACCGAATGGCCCAGCATTTCGGTCGCCCGATCCCCGCCGCGCCGCAGGGTGCTGTTTTCCCGGCGCAGGCGGCTGGTTTCCATTGCCCGGTTCACCACCACCATCAGCTGGTCGATGTTGAAGGGCTTTTCGATGAAGTCGTAGGCGCCCTGCTTGATCGCCGCGACCGCGATCTCGATATTTCCGTGCCCCGAGATGATGATCACGGGCACGTCGGGGTTGTTGCGCTTGACCTGCTTCAGGATGTCGATCCCGTCCATCCGGCTGTCCTTCAGCCAGATGTCCAGGACCATCAGCGCGGGCTGGCGGTCGTTCAGGGCCGCCAGCGCCTCGTCCGAGTTCGCGGCGAGGCGCGTCTCGAACCCCTCATCCTTCAAGATATCCGCGACCAGTTCGCGGATATCACGCTCGTCGTCAACGATCAGGATATCGCTCATATCGGTGCTGCCTCATCTTCTTTTGTTTTGGTTTTACGCTGCGCGCCCCGGACGGGATGGCGTTCCCGCGGAAGGCGTATCTCGGCCATGGCCCCCTGCCCGTCGGGCCTGTCCGAAAGGGAAAGACTGCCGCCGTGTTCCTCGACGATCTTCTTGACGATGGGCAGGCCAAGGCCAGTGCCGCTGGCCTTCATGGTCACGTAAGGCTCGAACAAACGCGACCGGTCGGCGGGCAATCCCGGGCCGTTGTCGGTGATGCGGATCGTGACGGCATCATGATCGGCCTGCATCAGGACGCCGATGTGGGGAGACCAGTCTTCCGGAGGATTTTCCGCCTTTTCCTCAACGGCCTCTCCCGCATTCTTCAACAAGTTTGTGAAGGCCTGCCGCAGCATCCCGCCGTCGCAGTCCACGATCACCGGCTGGTCCGGGATCTGCGTCGAAAGGGCCCCCTTCAGCGCATCCTGCTGCAGCAGCGCGACTTCCTTCAACAGGGCGGCCAGGTCGATCTCGGCGCGGTCGGGTTCGGGCATCCGGGCGAATCGGCTGAACTCGTCCACGATCCGGCGCAGGTCGCCCGTCTGGCGGATGATGACGTCGGTATACTGGTCCAGGGATGCCTTGTCCTCGGGACTGGCCAGCTTGCCGAACTTGCGGCGCAGGCGTTCGGCCGACAGCTGGATGGGGGTCAGCGGGTTCTTGATCTCGTGCGCGACGCGCCGGGCAACGTCGCCCCAGGCTGCCATGCGCTGCGCGGTCACAAGCTCGGTCACATCGTCGAAGGCCACGACATAGCCCTCCAGCCCACCATCGGTGCCGCGCCGGACCGCCATGCGCACCAGCAGGCTTTCGACCCGGCCTTCGCGCATCAGCCGGACCTCGTCCTGGACGGTCTCGGCCACCGATGCCGACAGGCGGTCGAACAGGGGCGCGAATTCGGGCACCGCCTCGGACAGCAGCGCGTCGATGTCACGCTTAGGATCCAGCCCCAGCAGGCGGCTTGCGGAACGGTTGACAAAGTCGATCTCGCCCGCCGCATCAAGGCCGATCACGCCAGAGGTGACGGAGGACAGCACGTTGTCGAACAGCCGCCGCTGTTCGTCGCTGACACGATAGCTGTCGATCAACTCCTCGCGCTGCGCCTTCAGCTGGCGGGTCATGCGGTTGAAGGACTGGCCCAGCGTCTGGATCTCGTCGCCGGTATCCGGCTCGGGCACCTGAATGTCCAGGTTGCCGTGGCCCACCTGCTCGCTGGCCTGGGCAAGAAGCCCGATGGGCCGCGACAGGCGCGATGCGAACCAAAGCCCCAGCAACACCGCAGCCGCGACCAGAAGCAGCGCGAATGCCAGATAGACCAGCGAGAATTCGAACAGCACCTGGCTGCGTGTCTGTTCCAGTTGGCGATAGCTGCCGACGGTCGCGCGGGTGTCGTCCACCAGGCCCAGCAGGTCGCCGTCCACGTCGCGCGTCACATACAGATAGCGGTCGGCCAGCGGCGGCAGGGCAACCAGGGCGCGGAATTCGTTGTTCTGCCAATCTTCGATCAGCACCACGCCTTCGGTCTGCGCGCGGTCTAGGTCGCTGCTTTCCGGGGCCTCGTACCAGAACAGGTAGGACCGTTCGCCTCGGGCGCGGATTTCGCCATTGCCGTTGATGACATAGGCCTCGCGCAGGCCGCGCTGGATCATCGCCTGACCCTGCCCCAGCAGCAGCCGCAATTCGCCGTCGTCGATCAGCGGATTGGCCCGCCCGGCCTGGGTCAGCACGCCGGCCAGGGCCTTCGCATCCTCGGTCAGGTCGCGGCGGTGCTCCTCCTGATAGGCTTCGGCAGCCGCCTGAGAGGTCGTGACCACCTGCTGCACCCGGCCAGAGAACCAGCCTTCAAGTCCGATATTGACCAGGAAGCCCGCAAACAGCGCGACCAGCACCGTGGGCACGAGGGCCAGACCGGCAAAGATCAGCACCAGCCGCGCGTGCAGCCGCGATCCGGCGGCGGTCTTGCGCCGGGCGGTGATCAGCCGGGCCATGCGCAGCACGATGATCCCGATCAGCACGATCAGATATGCCAGATCCAGAAGCAGGATCAGCCGCAGCATCCGGCTTTCGGCGCCCTGCGCCAGCGGGCCGAGAACGGTCATCGTGGCGCCCGCCAGCAGGATGCCGGCGATCAACACTCCAGCAGTCATTGCACCGCGCCAGCGACGCGGCAGCTTGACCTTTGCGAGCCTGTCCCAGCCCAGCCCTGACACGGCGCCTGCCATAGCCCCCACTTGCCGTCTTTCGCGGCTTTCTGTTGCAGCACCGATACGGGTGACGCTGCCCCTGTGGCGGTTTTACATCAGTTTGCGGCGCCGTGTCACCTCGATATTCAGCTCGGTCAGCTTCTTGCGCAGGGTATTGCGGTTTATTCCCAGCAGATCAGCGCATCTCAGCTGATTGCCGCCCGTGGCGTCCAGCGCGACCTGAAGCAAGGGACGCTCGATCTCTCGCAAGATGCGGTCATATAGGCCCGGCGGAGGGAGGCTGTCCCCATGCAGGTCGAAATAGCGCTGCAGATGCGCCTCGACCGAATCCGACAGGGGGCCGTTGCCGCCCAGCTGATAGCCCAGCGAAATGGCGCCGTCCTCGGCGGGCTGGGCGACCGGGACCGGCGCGGCCGCAAGCGGGGCCGCGCGGGTGCCGCCCTGCTGGCTCAGCGCCTCTCGCATCTCGGGCGCGGTGATGGCGGCGGCGCTGGCGGTCAGCGCCAGACGGCGCATCATGTTTTCCAACTCGCGCACGTTGCCGGGAAAGGCATGGGCGCGCAGCAGGCTGGCCGCGTCGTCGCCAAGCGTGCGATCGGGCAGCCCTTGCGTGGCCGCACGCGCCAGCAGGTGGTTCGCCAGGGGCAGGATGTCGTCCACGCGGGCGCGGAGCGGCGGCACCGTGACCGTCACCCCCGCCAGCCGGTAGTACAGATCCGACCGCAGCCGCCCCGCCGTCACATCGGCCTGGGGATCGGGACCGATGGTTGCCACGATGCGCGGGGCCATGGCGCGGTCGGGGCCGCTTTCCATCGACTCGATCAGGCCGATCAGCCGGGCCTGCGCGGCGGGATCGAAGCCTGGCGGATTCTCGATCACGATCGTGCCGCCGCGCGCCTTCTCGGCCGCGCGGGTGATCGCCTCCTCGCTGGCGTCGGCCGAGGTCAGGATCGCCAGGCCATGGTCGCTGCGGTCCGACAGGTCGTGGAAGGAACGCGCGATCGTGGTCTTGCCGACGCCCGGTTCACCGGCGATCAGGACCGGCAGATCCGCGTTCAGGACGCGCGCGACCATGCGGAACAGCGCCTGCATGGCGGGCGCATGGCCGATCAGCGGCATGGCCGGGTCGGTGCTGGGACGCCGCGCGGGGATCATCTCGGGCACCGGGTCGGACTTGCGCGGACGGCGCGACAGGGCCTGGTTCGCCTTGGCCATCAGGTCGGGCAGATCGAAGGGCTTGGGCAGGTATTCGAAGGCCTCGGCCTCGGTCGCGCGGATGGCGGTGACGATGGTGTTCTGGGCCGAGATGACGATGACAGGCAGGTCCGGCCGCACCTCGCGGATAGCAGGGATGCGGTCGATGCCGTTGCCGTCGGGCATCATCACGTCGGTGATGACCAGATCGCCCCGGCCTTCCTCGACCCATTTCGACAGTTGCGCCAGGCTGCCCGTCGCGTGAACCCGGCAGCCGGCGCGGGTCAGCGCCTGTGTCAGCACCGTTCGGATGGTGCGGTCGTCGTCGGCGATCAGAACGGTTCCGTCCATGGCGTCGGTCCTTATGCCTTGGGCAATGATATGCGGAAAACGGTGCGGCCGGGGCGGCTGTCCACGCGGATCAGCGCGCCGTGGTCGGTGATGATCTTGCTGACAAGCGCCAGCCCCAGGCCGGTCCCGTTCTCGCGGCCCGAGACGAAGGGCTCGAAGATCTGGTCGGCAATGGCGGGCGGAAGGCCGGGGCCGTTGTCCTCGATCTCGATCTGCAGGGGCAAGGGACGGCCGGCCGGATCATTCACGTCCGGGGGAAGGCGCAGGGTGTGGTCATAGAAGCTGCGCAGCCGGATCGCCGGGTGCCCGGTGTCCTTCAGCGCCTCGGCCGCGTTCTTGACCAGGTTCAGGCAGACCTGCGTCAGCTGGTCGGCATCGGCCAGGGCATCGGGCAGCGAGGGGTCGTATTCCGCGAAGATGGCGATCTTCCTGGCAAAGCCGACGTGGGCCAACCGGCGGACCTTTTCCAGCACGTCATGGACATTGATGGGCCGCAGGTTCGGGGCCGAGGTATCGCCGAAGCGTTCCACCTGCTCCAGCAGCGAGACGATGCGCTTCGATTCGCTGACGATCATCTCGGCCATCTCGCGGTCGTCGGGCGATGCATTCATGCCGATCAGCTGCGCCGCGCCCCGGATCCCGGCCAGCGGGTTCTTGATCTCGTGCGCCAGCATCTCGGCCATGCCGATGGCGCTGCGGGCGGCGGTGCGGACGGCGCGGTTCTGCGTCTGCAACCCCGCCTCGTCCAGCGGCACCAGCAGCAGCGACACGGCTCCGCCGAACTCTGCGGCGGGGCCGGCATGGACGGCGGCGTGGCGGTCCTGGTGGCCGCCCGCGCGGTCGCCGATCTCGAAGCAGACGTTGGGGTGATACAGCGCCTCGTCGCCCTTCATCACCCGACAGACCAGCGGCGACAACGACGGATGGATGCGCAAGCGCGTCCGCATCTCGTCCCCGTCGAGCAGCCGCCCGACTGTCGAGTTGCGGGACATGTTCAGCCAGATTTCGGCGGCGTCGTTCATGGCGGCCACGCGGCCCTGGCCGTCCAGCACCAGCGCCGGCAGCGGCAGGGCGTCCCAGCCGGGACCGGGGCGCACCTGGTCAAATCCGGCCGGGCCGCGGGGCGTCATGCAGCCACCCTTGCATCGGCAAAGGCCTGGCGGATCAGCGCCAGCGTCGCCGCCGGGCTGTCGGCGCGCAGCATCTGGTCACGCAAGGGCGCGCCGTTCGAATCCGCATACCAGCCCAGATGCTTGCGGGCGACGCGCAGGCCCAGTTCGGCGCCATAGAAGTCCAGGATATCCTCGTAATGTTCGGCAACGGCATCGGCCAGGGCGTCGCCCCGGGGCACGTCGGGGGCGGGGCTGCCGGTCAGGTCATGCGCGATCTGCGCCAGCCGCCAAGGCGCACCCTGCGCGCCGCGCCCGACCATGACCGCCTCGGCGCCCGAGGCCGCAAGCGCCGCACGGGCGGATGCCGCGTCCACCACATCGCCATTGGCGACCAGCGGCGGGCGGCCCGGCAGGTTCGCGACCGCGCGGATGCGCGTCCAGTCGGCCTGCCCCTTGTAGAACTGCGCGCGCGTCCGGCCATGCACGGTCAGCATTCGGATGCCCGCATCCGAGGCACGGCGCGACAGTTCGGGCGCGTTGAGGCAGTCATCGTCCCAGCCAAGCCGCATCTTCAGCGTGACGGGGACGGACACCGCCCCCACCACGGCGTCGATCAGCGTCAGGGCGTGATCCAGGTCACGCATCAGCGCCGCGCCCGACAGCCCGCCCGTGACCTTCTTGGCCGGGCAGCCCATGTTGATGTCGATGATCCGCGCGCCCATGCCTTCGACGATGCGGGCGGTTTCGGCCATGGCACCTGCCTCGCGCCCCGCGATCTGCACGCTGACGGGCAACGCGCCTTCGGTCAGGGCCTTTGCCCGGACGGCGGCGCGGGTCGATGGGCGTGGCGTCACCATCTCGGTCGAGGCGACCATTTCGCTGACCATCAGGCCGGCCCCGTGGCGCGCAACGGCGCGGCGAAACGGCAGATCGGTGATTCCCGCCATGGGCGCAAGAAACACCGGCGGTCCAAGCCGCGTGTCGCCAAGAATGATCGGATCGCCGAATTGCATAAACCTGTCCTTCGCCCTGACCGTTGCCAGTCGCAAGATGATGGCAGCAGGCTTGACTGCCGCCTCTTTGACCACCCGGAAGATTGCCTATATTTGTGGCACATCGCCTGCTTTCTCAGCAACAGCCGCTTGCCTGCCGGTGCCGCTAAGATCCAGCCCAAGTGTCGCAATCTGAATGGCCTTTGGCGGGCCAGATGCTTAGATGAATGCCAAATTACAAGGGGGACGCATGTTCCTGTCGGTTTTCGACCTGTTCAAGGTGGGCGTCGGCCCGTCATCCTCGCACACGATGGGCCCGATGGTCGCGGGTGCGCGCTTTCTGGACGAATTGCGCCAGCAGCCCTTCAAGGCGCAGGGGCTGAAGGCCAGCCTGCACGGCAGCCTTGCCTTTACCGGCAAGGGCCACGCGACGGACCGCGCGACGATCCTGGGGCTTGCGGGCTTTGTCCCCGCCACCCTGGATGCGGAGGCGGCGGAAGCTGCGCTGGCGAAGAACCGCGAAACGCACCTGCTGTCGCCCGTGGGGCTTGGCGATCTGGTTTTCGACCCCGACCGCGACCTGCGCTTCGATTACGACCATGCCTTGCCCGGGCACGCCAACGGCATGACGCTTTCGGCGACGGACGCGCAGGGCGACGTGATCTTTCACCGCATCTATTACTCGATCGGCGGGGGGTTCGTGCTGACCGACGAGGAACTGGCCCGCAAGGGCGGCGAGGGACGCAGCGACGATGCCCCCACCGTGCCCTTCCCCTTTGCCAGCGCGGCCGAGATGCTGGAGATGGCGGAAAGATCGGGCAAGTCCATCGCCCGGATGAAGCACGACAATGAAAGGGTCTTCCGCAGCGAGGCCGAGATTCGCGACGGGCTGATGCGAATCTGGCAGGTGATGCGCGACTGCATGGACCGCGGCCTGACCAGCGATGGCATCCTGCCCGGCGGCCTGTCCGTGCGCCGCCGCGCCAAGGCCATCCATGAAAAGCTGATCGCGGAACGCGGCATGAACCTGACCGCGCCCCATGTCATCAACGACTGGATGTCCACCTATGCCATGGCCGTGAACGAGGAGAACGCGGCTGGCGGCCAGGTCGTGACCGCGCCCACGAACGGGGCGGCGGGCACGGTTCCCGCCGTGATCCGCTACTGGCTGGACCATGTGCCGGGCGCGTCGGAACGCGACATCCCCGAATTCCTGCTGACGGCCGCGGCCATCGGCGGCCTGGTCAAGCACAATGCCAGCATCTCGGGGGCCGAGGCGGGTTGCCAGGCCGAGGTGGGCAGCGCCTCCGCCATGGCCGCGGCGGGCCTTGCGGCGGTCCTGGGCGGCACGCCCGAGCAGGTGGAGAACGCCGCCGAGATAGCGCTGGAACATCACCTGGGCATGACCTGCGACCCGGTGAAAGGCCTGGTGCAGGTGCCCTGCATCGAACGCAACGGCCTGGGCGCGATCAAGGCCGTCAGCGCGGCAAGCCTGGCGCTGCGCGGCGACGGCAAGCATTTCGTGCCGCTGGACGCGGCTATCGAGACGATGCGCCAGACCGGCCGCGACATGTCGGACAAGTACAAGGAAACCTCTCTGGGCGGGCTGGCGGTCAACGTCCCGAATTGTTGATCGACGATCCGGCGGGCTGTCGCTGCAAGTGCTGTCACGCGCTTGTGCGCCCGCGCGGCGGTTGCTAACGCTGGCGCGACAGTGATCCCCATAGAAGGCTGACCGATGACACCGCGTCTTGCACTCATCGCGCTGATGACCCTGCCGCTTGCCGCCTGCGAGGGCGTCAACCTTCCCGGCCTCGGCACCGCCGCCCCGCAGGTCCAGGGCCACAAGGGGCCTCCGGGCGTCTCGCCCCTGGAACAGCCGATCGAGACCGGGGCCGAGTTGAAGCCCGTCTCCACCGCCGAGGCCAGCACCTACAACACGACCGCCTTCAGCGCGCGCGGGAACGAACCGGCCTGGTCCGTGGATGTCGCAGGCAGCACCGCGATCTACAAGACGCCCGACAGCTCGAAGGGCCGCCCGATCCGCGTCAACCGCCTGGCCTTCGCGCAGGGCGTCGAATATGTGGGCGTCCATGCGGGCCGTCCCTTCGTGCTGAATGTCCGCGCCGCCGAATGCGAGGACAGCGCGTCCGGCCAGGACTTCCCCTTCACCGCGCGCCTGACCGTGTCCGGCAAGTCGCAGGCCGGCTGCGCCGCCCCGGCCACGCCCGAGGTTGCCCAGGCCGTGGCCGCCACCAAGGCACCTGCGCCCGCAGCACCGCGTCAGGCCACGACGACCCGGCGTCCTGCCGCCGCCCGCCCGGCCCCGACGCCGGCAGCAGCGACCGAGGAAAAGCCCGCCGCAACCCCGGCAACCACCACCCCGGCAGCCACCACCCCGGCGCCGGAAGCCGTGGAACAGACGCCGCCCGCCAGCACCCCGGCGACGACGACTCCACCCGCCGCCAGCACTCCTGCCGCACCTGCCTCGGAAGGAACCGCGGACCTGCCGCCCCCGCCGGCGGCGGATGCCCCGGCAGCGGCGACCACGCCCGCCGCGCCGGTGCTGCCGGCAACCCCGGCCGCGCCCGCGGCACCGGCGGACCAGACGACCACGACCGAGCCCGCCGAGTGATCGGCGCGCCCCCTGCGGCAGCCAAGACGCACCTTGTCCCCCATGTTGCGTCAAAGGGCTGCCAGCGGGGCGGTTTACGCCTATGATCCGGCCAAAAAGCAGAACGAGGACACGCCCACCTATGCGCCGATCCCCCCTTCTAGGACGCCTCATGGCGACCACCCTGCCTGTGGCCCTGGTGCTGGGCTCGGTCAGCACGACCGCCGTCGCGGACCCGATGTACAGCCGGAACATGTCCACCTTCGGCCTGCCCGGGGGGATCGACACGCCCACGGCGGAAACGCTGCAGGACGGAACCCTGGGCGCCACGGTGTCCTGGTCCGACTACGGCAGGCGCAGCAGCGTTGTCTTCCAGGCGCTGCCGGGCCTGACCACGGTGCTGCGCTATTCCCGCGTCGATGGCATCAACGACTACCGCGACGACGGCTATATCACGGACCGGTCTCTGGACCTGCGCTATCAGGTGGTGGACGAAGAAGGCTGGCGGCCGGCGGTTTCAATCGGCCTGCAGGACTTCCTGGGCACCGGCGTCTATTCGGGTGAATACATCGTCGCAACCAAGAACGTGACGCCATCGGTCCGTGTCTCGGCCGGTCTTGGCTGGGGCGTGCTGGCGGGCGAGCCGCGCACCATCGACATCGATGACGAAGGCGGCACGCCCAACATCGACGAATGGTTCCGGGGCGGTGCAAGGCCCTTTGCCTCGGTCAGTTGGCAGGTCAATGACCGGCTGAACCTGGTCGCGGAATATTCCAACAACGATTACCTTGCCCGCTACAGCAACGGCGAGGTCTTCCAGCAGGGCAAGGAGCCGGACAGCGGCCTGAACCTTGGCGCCTTCTACCGGTTCGGCCAGAACTACGAGGTCGGCGCCTATACCATCGGCGGCAACACCGTCGGCGCGCAGTTCACGATCGCCCTGAACCCGCGCGAGGCGCCCTATCCGTCGGGCCTTGAAAAGGCGCCGGCTCCGGTTCGCCCGCGCCCGGCGCCCTCGGCCGATCCCGAAGGCTGGTCGGGAACCTGGGCGCAGGACCCGAGCGCGCAGCCCGCGATCCAGACCGCGCTTGGCGAAGCCATGTCCAAGGAAGGCCAGACCCTTGAAAGCATGGCCCTGTCCGCCAACCGGGCCGAGGTCCGGATGCGCAACAGGCGCTATGTCAGCCAGGCCGAGGCCATCGGACGCACCGCGCGCCTGATGACCCGCGCCCTGCCCCCCTCGGTCGAGACCTTTGTCATCACCTCGACCGCCGATGGCATTCCCACGTCATCCGTCACCGTCCGCCGCTCGGACGTGGAACGGCTGGAGAATACCGAGGCCGGGCAGATCGCGAACGCGGCGGCCCTGTCCGATGCCCCGGCAGGCGCGCCCGGACTGGTGCCCAGCGAGGGCGTCTATCCGCGCTTCCGCTGGTCCATCAAACCCTACCTGACCCTGGGCGTCTTCAGCGCCGAGGACGGGCTGACCTACGAGGTCGGGGCCGAAGGGCGCGCAAGCTACGAGGTCGCGCCCGGAGTGGTCCTGACCGGCGCCCTGCGCCAGCGGGCCTTCGGCAATATCGAGCACCGCGGCCCCGCCATCCCGAGCGATCCCGAGTTCTGCGAGGCTTATGGCCGCTGCGGTCGCGGCGAATACTTCACGCCCGAGGAATACGAGGCCAACCCCGCGCTGGAAACCACGCCCGAGGGCGTGCCGCGGGTGCGTTCGGATTCGCGCATGTACACCGGCAACAGCGACCCGGTCATCCCGGAACTGACGCTGGCCTGGTACGCCAAGCCCGCGCCCACGGTCTATACCCGCGTCACCGGCGGCCTGCTGGAACGCGCCTTTGGCGGCGTTTCGGCCGAGGTGCTGTGGAAGCCGGCCAATTCGCCCCTGGCGCTCGGGGCCGAGGTCAACCGCGTGAGGAAGCGCGACTTCGACCAGCTGTTCGAGTTCCGCGACTACGAGGTCACGATGGGCCATGTCTCGGCCTATTACGAATTCGCCCAAGGGTTCACGGCGCAGCTGGATGTCGGCAAGTATCTGGCCGGCGACAAGGGCGCGACCGTCACGCTGACGCGCGAATTCGCCAATGGCTGGCGGATCGGGGCCTATGCCACCAAGACCGACCTGTCCGCCGAGGAATTCGGCGAGGGCAGCTTCGACAAGGGCGTCACGCTGTCGATCCCGCTTGGCTGGGCCACCGGGCAGGCGACGCGCGAACGCGTCGATGCCGATGTGCGGTCGCTGTCGCGTGATGGCGGCGCGCAGCTGAACGTCAGGGATCGCCTGTATGACCAGGTACGGGACAGCCATTCCGTCAAACTTTATGAAGGCTGGGGGAGGTTCTGGCGATGATGAACGGCGTCCTGAAGATCGCGCTGGCGACGTCGCTGGTGGCCGGCCTTGCCGGTTGCGGCAATGACAGCGAAGGCGACGGCTGGGTCGGCGTACTGGCCCAGACCGCCGGCGAGGTGGTGGCGCAGCGCCGCGCCGCCAGCCAGCCCGCCGCGCCGGCCAAGTCGCCCGAGGAAGCTGCGGCCGAGGCGCTGCGCGTCAATCCCGGTCCGTTGGTCCAGGCCGGCTTCGAAAGCCTGGGCCGCACGCAAGTGATGGCGATGACCGGCCAGAACGGCAGCATGCGCACCTTCATGACCCCCGCCGAAGAGGCGCTGATCCTGCGCGGCGGTATGCTGATCGGCACGCGCGGCCTAGGCCATGACCTGTCGGTCGCGGAACCGCAGACCGAAGCGCTGATCCGTGCCGGTGCCTCGGGCAGCGGCACGCGCGTGATGCGCTATTTCGCGGGCGATGGGGTGGAGCGGCCCTTGCAATTCGCCTGCAACGTCGGCGCGGGCCCTGCGCCCGGTGTGACGGTCGAAAACTGCGAAGGCCATGGCGCCACCTTCCAGAACAGCTACATGGTCCAGGGCGGTCAGATCGCCGTGTCGCGCCAGTGGATCGGCCCGAACCTGGGCTATGTGACGATCCAGACGCTGCGGCCCTGATCTGATGCACAAGAAAAGACCGGCCCCCTAAAGGGCCGGTCTTTTTCATTGCGGGTCAGACGCCCGCCAGATAGCTGTCGATTGCGGCGCGCACGCCCTGGTCCTGCACGATCTTCAGCCGGCGGGCGAAAGCCTCCTGGAAGCGCGGGTTGGCGGCCAGCGGGCCGAACACGGTTTCGTTCGCCAGGAAGGCCAGCGGATCGGCGCGCGAGGCGACGGCATAGTCGCGCAGGGCGTCGCTGTTGTCGTCGTTCGGCGCGATCTCGTTTCCGGCTTCGTCCCGACGCTCGCAATAGCGGCACCAGAAGGCGACTTCTTGCGCCAGGCCCTCGATATCGCGGTCGTCCTTCAGCGCATCGGCCAGCGTCGGCAAGATGAATTTTGGCTGCCGGTTCGACCCGTCCAGGCACAGGCGCGGGATCGTGTCGCCCACCTCGGGGTTGGCGAAGCGACTGACGATCAGTTCAAGATAGTCGTCATAGCTGACGCCGGGGATCGGTTGCAGCGTGGGGATGATCTCGCGCGTTTCCAGGGCGCGCAGCCAGGCCTCGATCTGCGGATCGGCCATGGCGTCATGGACGAAGTGATGGCCCAGCAGCGCCGAGGGATAGGCGATGGCCGCGTGCCCGCCATTCAGGATCCGCAGCTTCATCAGCTCGTGGCGACTCACATCCGCGACGAATTCGGCGCCGACCTTTTCCAGCGGCGGGCGGCCCTGGGGGAAGTTGTCTTCCAGCACCCATTGGCGGAAGGGCTCGCAAACCACGGGGGCGGCGTCGATGAGGCCGAAGCGGTCGCGCACCAGGGCGCGCTCGCGATCCGAGGTGGCGGGGGTGATGCAATCCACCATCGAGTTCGGGAAGGCGACGTTTCCCCGCACCCATTGGGCCAGCGCCGGGTCGGACAGTTGCGCCAGTTCCGTGACCGTGCGGGCGCAGACGTGGCCGTTCTCCGGCAGGTTGTCGCAGGACATGACGGTGAAGGGCTCGCTTCCGGCATCCCGCCGCCGGCGCAGCGCCGCCAGGATCATGCCGAACACCGTGCGCGGCGCGTCGGGGTTGGCCGCGTCATGGGCGATGTCGGGATGGGCCGCGTCGAAGCCGTCGGTCTTGGCATCGACATAATAGCCGCCCTCGGTGATCGTCAGGGACACGATGCGGATCGCGGGATCGGCCATTGCCGAAATCACCGCCTGCGGATCGACCGGCACGAAATCGACCATGGACCCGATCACCCGCGCGTTCAGCCCGTTCGGGTCCAGTTCCACCACCGTGGTCAGCCAGTCCTGCGCGGCCAGCCGGTCTCGCATCGCGGCGTCGCCCGGACGCACGCCCGCGCCGATCAGCGCCCAGTCCTGCCCTTCGCCCATGTCGAACAGGCGGTCGAGGTAGAAGGCCATGTGCGCGCGGTGGAAGTTGCCGACGCCCACATGGACGATGCCGGGGCGCAGTGCCGCACGGTCATAGCCGGGGCGGCCCACGGCATCGGGCAGACCGTGCAGGGCGGATGCGTTCAATGAAACGGCCATGGCCGAACCTTTCTTCTAAGGGACAAGCGTCAGCTCATCCAGTTGCCGCCATCGACGTTGTATGTCTGGGCGACGATATAGTCGGCCTCGGACGAGGCGAGGAAGATCGCCATGCCGGTCAGGTCGGCCGCGGTGCCCATGCGGCCGAAGGGGACGGCCTCGCCGACCTCCTTCTTCTTCTGGCCGGGGGCCTTGTTTTCGTATTTGGCGAAGAAGGCGTCCACCCCGTCCCAATGTTCGCCATCGACAACGCCCGGCGCGATGGCGTTAACGTTGATGCCATGCTCGATCAGGTTCAGGCCGGCGGACTGCGTCAGGCTGATGACAGCGGCCTTGCTGGCGCAATAGACGGAGACCAGCGCCTCGCCGCGCCGCCCGGCCTGCGAGGCCATGTTGATGATCTTGCCGCCCTGCCCGCGCCCGACCATGCCGCGCGCGACGGCCTGCATCATGAACAGCGTGCCCGCGACATTGACCGCGAAGATGCGGTCGTAATCGGCGCGGGTGATTTCCACGATGGGGGCCGCGGTGAACAGGGCGGCGTTGTTGACCAGGATGTCGATGCCGCCAAGAGCATCCTCGACCGTCGCCACGCAAGCGTCGATCGAGGCCTGGTCGGTCACGTCCAGCCGCACGGCGATGGCGCCTTCGCCCAAGCCCTCGGCCGCCTTCTGCGCGGCGTCGATGTTGATGTCGCAGATCGCCACGCGGGCGCCTTCCGCCAGATAGGCGCGGGCGAATTCCAGCCCGATGCCGCGCGCGGCGCCGGTGATCAGCGCGCGCTTGCCGTCCAACCGTCTCATCGGATGCGGTCTCCGTTCTTGTCGAATTTGTGAATCTTGTCCTCGGCCGGGGTCAGCCAGACGGTGTCGCCGTGATGCAGGCTGACCTCTCCGGTCGAACGGACGGTGATGGTTTCCGCCAGGCCGGTGTCCTCGACATAGAAGAAGCTGTCGGAACCCAGGTGTTCGCTGACGCCGACGCGACCCTTCCACTTGCCGCTGTCGGCCGAGATGCGGATATGCTCGGGGCGCACGCCGATGTTCTGGGCACCGTATTCCGCAGCGACCGACCCGGAAAACAGGTTCATCTTCGGGCTGCCGATGAAGGCCGCGACAAAGACGTTGCGGGGGTGGTGGTAAAGCTCCAGCGGCGATCCCACCTGCTCGATCCGGCCGGCCTGCAGGACCACGATCTTGTCGGCCATGGTCATCGCCTCGACCTGGTCGTGGGTGACATAGATCATCGTCGTCTTCAGGCGGTTGTGCAGCTCGCTGATCTCCAGCCGCATTCCGACCCGCAGCGCGGCGTCCAGGTTCGACAACGGCTCGTCGAACAGGAAGGCCGCCGGTTCGCGAACGATGGCGCGGCCGATCGCCACACGCTGGCGCTGGCCGCCCGACAACTGGCCGGGGCGGCGGTCAAGATAGCTGGTCAGGTTCAGCGCCTTGGCCGCGGCCTCGATCCGGCGATCCTGTTCGCCCTTGGGAACGCCCGCCATCTTCATCGGGAAGGCGATGTTCTTCCTGACCGACATGTGCGGGTAAAGCGCATAGGACTGGAACACCATCGCCAGCCCGCGCTTGGCGGGCGAGGCCTCGGTCGCGTCCGCCCCGTCGATCAGGATGCGCCCGCCGCTCACATCCTCAAGCCCCGCGATCAGGCGCAGCAGCGTGGACTTGCCGCAGCCGGACGGACCGACGAAGACCACGAACTCGCCGTCCTCGATCGCCAGATCCAGCGGCGGGATCACCTCGACCTCACCAAAGCGCTTGGCCACGCCTTGAAGGGTTATCTGTCCCATGTGTTTCCCCTTATTTCACGGCGCCGAAGGTCAGCCCACGGACCAATTGTTTCTGGCTGAACCAGCCCAGCACCAGGATCGGCGCGATCGCCATGACGGATGCCGCCGAAAGCTTCGCCCAGAACAGCCCCTGCGGGCTGGAGAAGCTTGCGATGAAGGCCGACAAGGGCGCGGCATTGGTGGTGGTCAACTGGATCGTCCAGAAGGCCTCGTTCCAGGCCAGGATGATGTTCAGAAGCAGCGTGGACGCGATGCCGGGAACCGCCATGGGCGTCAGCACATAAAGGATCTCGTCGCGCAGGCTGGCCCCGTCCATCCGCGCGGCCTCCAGGATCTCGCCCGGGATTTCGCGGAAATAGGTATACAGCATCCAGACCACGATCGGCAGGTTGATCAGCATCAGCAGGATCGTCAGCCCGATCCGCGTGTCCATCAGCCCGGTGCGCAGGAAGATCAAGTAGATCGGCACCAGCACGGCCACGGCGGGCATCATCTTGGTGGACAGCATCCACATTAGGATGTCCTTGGTCCGCTTCGTGGGCGAGAAGGCCATCGCCCAGGCCGCCGGGATCGCCACGATCAGCGCCAGGATCGTCGAGCCGACCGCCAGGATCACCGAGTTCGTGAAGGGCCGCCAGTAGTTGTTCTGGCTTTGAACGGTCTGATAGCTTTCCAGCGTGAAGGAAGGGATCAGGTCGAAGCCCGCGATGGCCTCTTGTTCGGATTTGAGGCTGGTGATGATCGTGTAAAGGATCGGAAAGAAGATCAGCAGCGCCACGAACCATGCGGCGACGGTCCAGCCGACCCTGGCGTTGCGGGATGTTGCGCGTGCCATGTGTTGCCCCTCAGTCCAGGTTGCGGCCCACGACGCGCATCAGGAAGATCGCGACGATGTTGGCCAGGATCACGGCGATGATGCCTCCTGCCGCTGCACCGCCGATGTCGAAGTTCAGGCGCGCGGCGCGATAGATCAGGAAGGTCAGGTTGGTGGACGCCGTTCCTGGCCCCCCATTGGTGGTCACAAGGATTTCCGCATAGATCCCAAGCAGAAAGATGGTCTGGATCAGGATCACCACGGTGATCGCGCGGGCCATGTGCGGAAGGATCAGATACAGGAACCTGCTATGGGCGGGCGCGCCGTCCATCTCGGCCGCCTCCATCTGCTCGGTATCCAGCGATTGCAGGGAGGTCAGCAGGATCAGCGTGGCGAAGGGCAGCCATTGCCAAGATACGATCAGGATGATCGCCGTCAGCGGATATTGCGCGAACCAGTCCACCGGGCTTGCCCCGAAGAACTGCGCCACATCGGCCAGCACGCCATAGCTTGGGTGCATGATCATGTTCTTCCAGATCAGCGCGGCGACCGGCGGCATCACGAAGAAGGGCGAGATCACCAGGATCCGCACCACCCCCTGCCCCCAGATCGGCTTGTCGATCAGCATGGCGATGGCGATGCCGCCCACGACGGTGATCAGCAGCACCCCCAGGACCAGCACCAGCGTGTTCCGGATCGCCTCGAAGAAGGCCGGGTCGGTGTAGAAATACTGGTAGTTGAACCACCCCGCCCAGCTGGTCATGGTCGGGTTCAGCAGGTTGTAGTTCAGGAACGAATAATACAGCGTCATGCACAGCGGCACGATCATCCACACGAACAGCAGGATGATGGCAGGCGCGCGCATCAGCCGGGCAAGCCCCTGGGTCTGGCGGGTGGCCATGGCGAAAACTCCCTAGACGACGCGGGGGAGGCTTGGATGCCCCCGAGGGGGCACCGCCCGAAGGAGGGGACGGGCGGTGCCGAACGCTAAACGCCTACTCGTTACTTAATGTAGCCCGCGCGCGTCATCTCGCGCGTGGTGTTGCTTTGGGCGCCGGCCAGCGCGTCATCCACCGACATTTGTCCCGCTAGGGCAGCCGAGAACTGCTGGCCCACAGCCGTGCCGATGCCCTGGAATTCCGGGATCGCCACAAACTGACCACCGGTATAGGGAATGTCCTGGACCGAGGCCTTTTGCGTATTGGCCGCGTTGATCGCCGTCAGGGTCATCTCCGCGAAGGGCGCTTCCTTCTGGTATTCGGCATTCTCGTAAAGCGAGGTCCGCGTGCCCGGAGGAGCCGCGCGCCAGCCTTCCTTGCTTGCCACCAGTTCGGTATATCCCTTGGAGGTGGCCCAGGCGATGAAGGTCTTGGCCGCGTCCTGCGCATCCGAGGATGTCGGGATGGCAAGGCTCCACGCCCACAGCCAGTTGCCGTGGTTGTCCACGCCTTCCTTGTTGGGGAACTGTGCGAAGCCGACCTTGTCGGCGACGGTCGAATCCTCGGGGTCGGTCACGAAGCTGGCGGCGACGGTGGCGTCGATCCAGATGCCGCACTTGCCCTGCTGGAACAGCGACAGGTTCTCGTTGAAGCCGTTGGACGATGCGCCGGGGGGGCCGTATTCGTTCATCATCGTCAGATAGTCGGTCAGCGTGGCCTTCCATTCCGCGCTGTCGAACTGCGGCTTCCAGTCGGTGTCGAACCAGCGCGCGCCATAGCTGTTGGCCATGGCGGTCAGGAAGGCCATGTTCTCGCCCCAGCCGGGCTTGCCGCGCAGGCAGATCCCGTACTGTTCCTTGGACTTGTCCGTCATGGCCTTGGCGGCGTTCATGATGTCGGTCCAGGTGGGGCTTTCGGGAATGGTCACGCCCGCGGCCTCGGCCAGGTCTGTGCGGTACATCACCATGGCCGATTCGGCATAGAAGGGCGCCGCATACAGCTTGCCATCGACCGACAGCGCGTCGCGCACGGGCGGGATCAGGTCATCGGCCGCATAGGCTTCGTCGAATTCCAGCGGCGCCAGCCAGCCCTGCTTGGCCCAGATCGGGACCTCGTAGGTGCCGATGGTCAGGATGTCGTACTGGCCGCCCTGCGTGGCGATGTCGGTGGTCACGCGCTCGCGCAGGATGTTTTCCTCGAGCGTCACCCATTCGACAGTGATGCCCGGGTTCGCGGCGGTGAATTCGCCCGTCAGGCCCTGCATGCGGATCATGTCGCCGTTGTTCACGGTGGCAATGGTCAGGGTGACGTTGTCCTGAGCAGCAGCGATACCTGCAGCAGTGGCGCACAGGGCCGTCGCGCCCAGAAGGGCGCGAAAAGTCATGGTCATGCTATCCTCCCTTGTCGAATGGGCATTTGCCATCGCGACGGGCAAATATTCACAAAGCTGACGAACTCTGTCAATCCGCAAGTTTGACATGCAAAAGCCATTGCCCAAAGCGGCAATTGTCTTGCGCAGGCAGGAATGGACTGTTCAGGAGGCCAGCAGATGCTCGGCCGTGGCTTCCGATGTGATCAGGCCGTTGACCAGACCGCCCAGAAGCGCCGCACGAATCGCGGGCAGCTTCGCCTCGCCGGCGGCGACAGCCATGACGGGGCGTTCGGCCGCGCGCGGAAGGGGCGCGGAAGCGACACGGGCATTGAAAGCGCAGTCGATCACTCGGCCATTCGCATCGTAAACCCAGCCGGTGATCTCGCCCTGGGCGCCCAGCGTGGCAAGTTCATCCATCTCGGCTGCGCTGACGAAGCCGTCCACGAACAGGGGGGCGCTGCGGTCCATCTGGCCGATGCCGACCAGCGACAGATCGGCCTTCTCGCACAGGCGGATGGTGTTCTGCACCGCCTCCTGCCCCCGCATGGCGGCCAGTTCGGCGGGATCGCGCGCCATCACCGGCAGGGGATAAGGATAGTGCGGGGCGCCGATCCGCTCGGCCAGGCTGATCGTCGCGTTATAGGGCGAGGCCGAGCCGTCCTGCATCATGTTTCCCAGCCGGGATACGACGACGTGCTGCGGGCAGGACATGCGCGGCAGCTGTTCCACCGTGGCCTTCAGCGACCGGCCCGTCCCCAGGCTGACGATGCGCCGGTCCTGCGATTTCAGCACCCGCTCCAGTTCCGCCGCCGCCGCGATGGCGATGCCGGTCAGAAGCCCGGGCGCGTCGGGGTCCGAGGGCACGACCTCGCAGGACATCAGCCCGAAGCGATCCGACAGGGCACCCGCCAGATCCATGCAGCGCGCGATCGGATGGTCCACGCGGACCTTGATCAGCTTTTCGCTGACCGCCATCGCCACCAGCCGCTGCGCCGATTGCCGGCTGACGCCCAGCTTGCGGGCGATTTCCTCCTGCGTGTTGCCGGCGACGTAATAAAGCCAGCCGGCCCGCGCCGCATCGTCCAGTCGCACCGCCTCGGGGGAAAAACGGGTGGCGTTCACGGGATCGGGGCTCCTTGCTGCAGGTCCAGCAACAGTTGCGAGAAATCCCCCCAGTTGTCAAAGGACCGAACCCCCTCTGGCAGGACCATCGGTTCCAAGCCGCGCAGATGGGCGCCACCGGCATAATGCAGGATGCGCATTCCCGCCGCCCGGGCCGCCGCGACGCCGGGCGCGCTGTCCTCGATCACCAGCGCGTCGGCAGGCGCGCAGCCCATGCGGTGGGCGGCCAGCAGGAACAGGTCCGGCGCGGGCTTGCCGTGGCGAACCTGGCTGGCGGTGAAGACCCGATCCGCGAAATGGCCGGCCAGGCCCAGCACCTCCAGCGTCCGCCCCACGCGCTGAGGGCTGGAGGACGTGGCGATGCAGGAGGGGATTTGCAGCGCGTCCAGCATCGCCATGAAGCCCGAGGTGGGACGCAGTTCCATCGCAAAACGATCCAGCAGGCGGGCGCGGTAATCCGCCTCGAAACTGTCGGGCAAGGGCTGCCCGAACTGCTCGCGGATCCTCTGCGCGACCGTGGGAAAACTGCGGCCCAGGAAATGGCGGCGCACATGGGCGGGCGTGACGGTGATGCCCAGGGCGGCCAACTGGTCGATCAGGACCGAGGCCGACAGGACCTCGCTGTCGGCGATCACGCCGTCGCAATCGAAGATGATCAGCTCAACCTGCACCCCTGGCCCTCCCTTCCCCTCACCCTGACGGAAAGCGCGATGAAAGCACAAGTGCAACCCGCACGCGATTGTGGCAGGACAGTCATGTCCCATGCCCGAGGTTTCATGCGCGCCGTCCTGATCTGCCCGCCGCTCCACAGCCACCTGCGCGCCTTCGAGGCGCTGGCCGGGGAACTGACCCGCCGCGGCCATCAGGCGATCTTCCTGACGGAACCGGGCATTGCCCTGCAGGGCGGCGTGGCCCAGGCCACTCTGCCCGGCCCGCCCGCATACCCGCAGCCCCGCCGCCTGCTGGCCGAAATCGCAACCGGCGCCCGCCGCACGGACCGTTTGTGCCGCGACGCGCCGCCGCTGCTGCGCGACATCGGCCCCGACCTGATCCTGGGCGACCAGATGGAGCCCGCCTCGGGCCTTCTGGCCCGCGCGCTCGGGGTGCCGCTGGTTTCGGTCGCCTGCGCCGTCGCGATGGACGCCGAGCCGGGGATCCCCTTGCCCTTCCTCGGCTGGCCGCATGACACCACTGCCCAGGGCCTCCGACGCAATGCCGGGGGCGAACGGGTGGCCGATCTGCTGATGCTGCCGCAGTCGCGGGTGATTCGCCGCTGGGCGCGGGAATGGAAGGTGGGCGATCTGGGGCGGTTGCAGGATTGCCTGTCCCCCGATCTGACGCTGTCGCAGATGGTGCCGGGCTTTGACTATCCCCGGCCGGTCACGGGTGCGCGGATGGCGCAGCTTGGCCCCTTCCGGCGCGGGCAGATGGCGCAGGACTTTCCGTCCGACATCCAGCCCGATGCGGGGCGACCCTTCGTCTATGCCTCGCTTGGCACGCTGCAGGGTCACCGGGCGGGGCTGCTGGCGCGCATCGCCCAGGCATGCCGGCAGGCCGGCGCGCAGGTGCTGCTGTCCCATGCGGGCTGCCTGTCCGACGATCAGGCGCGGGCGATCCCCGCCGATTGGGTCCGTCCCTTCGTGCCCCAGCAGGCGGTGCTGGAGCGCGCGGATCTGTGCGTGACCCATGCCGGGCTGAACACCGCGCTGGAATGCCTGGCCGCTGGGGTGCCGATGCTGGCCCTGCCGCTGACCCATGACCAGCCGGGCGTTGCCGCGCGGGTCGCCCATTGCGGCGCGGGGCTCCGGCTGCAGCCCTGGCAGCGCAGCCGGGTGCGGATCACCGATGCGGTGCGGACGCTGCTGTCTGATTCGCGCTTTCGCACCACCGCGCGCGGCTTTGCGGCCCAGGGCGACAGCTGGCGCGGCGCGGCCGGCGCGGTGGACGAGATAGAGGCCCTTGTCAGCCCCCGAACGCGCGCCACAGGCTGATCAGGAAACCGTCGCCGACCCAGGCCGACAGCAGGACCTCGCCCCCCAGGGCGCCCAGGCCGACCAGCCACCCGGACAGCGGCAAGGCCAGCAGTGCGCCCAGGACCGCGACAAGGGTATCCATTATCGAATTGGAAATGCTGTCGCCGTGATAGGCCAGCGGATCGCCCGCGGAATAGCCGAACAGGGCGATGCTGGCGGGCAGGTTCTCGGCGACCTCCCAGATGGTGCTGCTGACGATCAGCGCGGCCATCAGGGTCCAGAACGGCCAGTCGGGCCGCTTCCACCGGACCAGCTTGACCAGCACCGCGCCGAAGATCACGTGCAGCAGGCTGTAGGGATCCAGCATCGTGCGCGAATTCAGCCGCACATCGCCGGGCAAGGCCCAGATCTGCGCGCAATCGCAGCCCAGGGGTCGTTGCAGGACCGTCAGGAACGCAAGCTTGGTGGCCAGGGCCAGCAGGATGAACAAGGCGGCCTGCCGGCCCCGTCCATGCAGCCGCGGCAAAGCGCTTGCAACCGGCCGCGGGGTGGCAGATCGTGGCACCGCAGGCGGCACGGCGGAACGGTTCTCGTCTTTCATCGTTGCCACAGTAAGGGCGTCGTCTGCCGTGACAAGGGGCTACAAGATCAACGGGATATGACACCACCCTCCTCTGACATCGTGATTGCGGGCGCCGGCCTCTCCGCCTCTCTGGCGGCGATGCGGATTGCGCCTGCGGCGCGCGTGCTGCTAGTCGATCAGAAGCCCGATCCCTTGGCCGGGCATACCTGGTCCTTTCACGACAGCGACATCGATGCAGGCCAGCGTGCATGGCTGGCCCCGGCGATCCGGCGCGCGTGGGACGGTCAGGACGTGCGCTTTCCCGGATACGGGCGGCAGTTGCGGTCGGGTTACGCCTCGCTCGATGCCGAGAGCCTGGGCGCGACGCTGAGGGCGCTGCCGAACGTCGCCACGCTGCAAGCCCGGGTGACGGCGGTGGACGCGCGCGGGATCACCCTGTCCGACGGCCAGCGGATCGAGGCCGGCATTGCCATCGACGCGCGCGGCTTCCGGCCTCATCCGGCAATCCAGATACGCTTCCAGAAATTCCTGGGCCAGGAGCTTCGCCTGACCGGACCCCACGGGCTGACCCGGCCGGTCATCATGGATGCCACCGTGCCCCAGCAGGACGGCTATCGCTTCTTCTACCTGCTGCCCTTCGACGACAACCGCCTGCTGGTCGAGGCCACGTATTACTCGGACGCCGCCCATCTGTCGGCGGACCGCCAGCGCGCCGGCATCGCGGATTACGTCGCGGCCCATGGCTGGGAGATCGCCGAGGTGGTGCGCGAGGAAGCCGGCGTCCTGCCGATCACCCTGCGCTTCGACGCCCATGCCTTCTGGCGCAGCATGCCCTCGGACATTCCCACGATCGGGCTGCGCGCGCTGCGGTTTCATCCGCTGACGGGCTACAGCCTGCCCCATGCCATGCGCAGCGCCGACCTGATCGCGCGGCACTGGCAGCAGGGCCCCCGCCCCCTGGCCAAGGCCCTGCGCCGCGACTGCCTGCAAGATGCAGCGCGGCAGGGCTTTTACCGCCTGCTGTCGCGGATGCTGTTCGAGGCCGCCGCCCCGGACGAGCGCCGCCGCGTGATGGAGCGGTTCTACCGCCTGCCCGAACCCTTGATCGAACGCCTCTACGCAGGCCAGAGCACGCTGACCGACAAGGCGCGCATCCTGACCGGGCGCCCCCCCGTACCGGTTGCCAGGGCCTTGCGCTGCCTGCCCGGAAAGTTGAAGGAAAGACCCGCATGACCCCCTCCCCTGGCAAGACGGCCGCCGTGATTGGCGCGGGCCTTGGCGGCCTTGCGCTGGCCATCCGCCTGCAAAGCGCGGGCATCGCCACGACCGTTTTCGAAAAGCGCGACAAGCCGGGCGGGCGGGCCTATGTCTATCACGACGCGGGCTTCACCTTCGACGCCGGGCCGACGGTGATCACCGACCCGGAATGCCTCAAGAAGCTGTGGCGCCTGTCGGGCCGCGACATGGCCGAGCATGTGACGCTGCTGCCGGTCAATCCCTTCTATCGCCTGTGCTGGGAAGACGGCACCGTCTTCGACTATGCCGACGCCCAGGACGCGATCGAACGCCAGATCCATGCGATCAACCCCGCCGATGTTCAGGGCTATCGCCGCTTCCTCGCCTATTCGCGCGATGTCTATCGCGAGGGATACGAGAAGCTGGGCTCGGTCCCGTTCCTGCATTTCTCGGACATGATCCGCGCTGCCCCGCAACTGGCGCGGCTGCAGGCCTGGCGGTCGGTCCATTCGATGGTGGCGCGGCACATCAAGGACGAACACCTGCGGCAGGCCTTCAGCTTCCACACGCTGCTGGTGGGGGGCAATCCCTTTTCGACCTCGTCGATCTATGCGCTGATCCATGCGCTGGAACGCAAGGGCGGGGTCTGGTTCGCCAAGGGCGGCACCGGGGCGCTGGTGGCTGGCATGGTGCGGCTGTTCCGCGAACTGGGCGGGACAATCCACCTGAACGCCCCGGTGGAGCGGATCGAGACGGAAGGCAACCGTGCAACCGCCATCCACGCGGGCGGGCAGCGCCAGCCTTTCGACATGATCGCCAGCAATGCCGACGTGGTCCATACCTATCGCAGCCTTCTGGGCGACCCCCAGGGGGACCGTCTGGCGGCGAAGCGCCATTCCATGTCGCTGTTCGTGGTCTATTTCGGCCTGCGCGGGCTTCGGCCCGAGTTGCGGCATCACATGGTCCTGTTCGGCCCGCGCTATCGCGAACTGGTCAACCAGATCTTCGCGGGCACCAGCCTGGCCGACGACTTCTCGCTCTATCTGCACGCGCCCTCGGTGACGGACCCGGATCTGGCGCCGGAGGGATGCAGCGCCTATTACGTTCTGGCCCCGGTGCCGCATCTGGGAACGGTGGATCCCGACTGGGAGCGGACCGCGCCGGTTTATCGCGACCGGATCCTCGACTATCTTGAGGCGCGCTATATCCCGAACCTGCGGCGCGACCTGATGACGGTGCGGCATTTCACGCCGCTGGATTTCCGGTCGGAACTGAACGCGCATCTGGGCTCGGCCTTTTCCATCGAGCCGATCCTGACCCAAAGCGCCTGGTTCCGCCCCCACAACCGCGACGACCGGCTGCGCAACCTTTACATCGTCGGCGCGGGCACCCATCCCGGGGCGGGAATTCCCGGCGTGGTGGGATCGGCCGAGGCGACCGCCTCGCTGATGCTGGAGGATGCCCGATGAGCGACGCGACCCTGGACCAGGCCCGGCAATCCATCGCCGTGGGCTCCAAGAGCTTTGCCCTGGCCTCGCGCTTCCTGCCGCGCGGGATGCACGAGGATTGCGTGATGCTCTATGCCTGGTGCCGCCATGCGGATGACGTCATCGACGGGCAGGAGGCGGGCTTTGCGACAGGTCCCGTGACCGATCCCGCGGCCCGGCTGGCCGAATTGCGAGACTTGACGCACCGCGCCTTGCAGGGCCAGCCGACCGCGCCGGTCTATGCCGGACTGGCCCGCGTGGTCGCGGCGCGCGACATTCCCCACCGGCATGTCGATGAACTGCTGGACGGGTTCGGGATGGACGTGGACGGCCGCGTGTATCGGGACATGAACGATCTGCTGGACTATTGCTATCACGTCGCGGGCGTGGTGGGCGTGATGATGGCGCGGATCATGGGCATCCGGGACGAGGCCGTCCTGGACCGGGCCAGCGACCTCGGGATCGCCTTCCAGCTGACCAACATCGCCCGTGACGTGATCGACGACGCGCGGATCGGCCGGACCTATCTGCCGCGCGACCTGCTGGCGGCCGAGGGGATCGGCGCCATCGATCCCGACGACGCGGCCCGGCGCGCCGCCCTGCACCGCGTGGCGCTGCGCCTGCTGGACGATGCCGAGATCTATTACCGCAGCGCCGATGTCGGCATCGCGGCCCTGCCCCGCCGCCCGGCCCTGGCCATTGCCGCCGCCCGCAACATCTATCGCCAGATCGGCGTCAAGCTGCGCGCCCAGGGGCCGGACGCCTGGAACGGGCGCCTGTCCACCGGCACCGGTGAAAAGCTGCGGCTGGCGGCAAAGGCTGCGGCGGCCACGATCCTGGCCGCGCGCCGCCGCGCCGCACCTGTCAGCCGCGACCGGCTTTACCTCCGCCCGTGACGCCTGCACCCTGCGGTTGCGGGCCAGTTCCTTGACCGGCCTTGGCTCCGGCGGCGCATGGATGTCTTCATGCGTCCGGCAGGCCACCCCCTCCGTCGCGGCAACGGTGGGGACGGTGATCAGCGGGGCACGCGGCAGGTCATCACGCGACGCCGGCCTTTTGCACGGCCTGCGGCACCCGGTCCAGCATCGGCGCGAAGATCGCGTCGATCATGCTGCGGAACGGATCGGGCGTCAGCCCGGCGCTGACAAGGGCCTCGTCCGCCGAGGCCAGAAGCGCCCGGCAGCGGCGCAGCGCCTCGTCGGCGCCATAGACCGCCAGATAGGTTTCCTTGCCGATGTCCTGCCCGCAATCCTTGCCCGCGGTGGCGCTGTCGGACAGCAGGTCGATCAGGTCGTCGGCGATCTGGAAGGCTTGGCCCAGATCCTCGCCAAAGCGGCGCAGCAGGCTGCGCTTGTCATCCGTACACCCGGCCAGGATCGCACCGGCCTCGACGGCGGCACAAAGCAGCGCGCCGGTCTTCAGCGCGTTGATTCGGGTTACCCGGCCAAGCGCGTCGCCTGACGCGTCGTCTTCGTCCGAAAAGCCGTTCAGATCCAGCTCCTGCCCGGCGACCAGCCCCTGCCATCCCATCACGCCGGACAGGATGGAAACCAGGGCCCCCCGCTGGCCATCGTCCATTCCCTCCAGGCCGTTCGCGATCGAGATCGCGTGGTTCAGCAGCCCGATGGCCGTCAGGATCGCCGTCGCCTCGCCGAACCGGGCGTGGGTGGTGGGCCTGCCCCGGCGCAGCGTGGCATTGTCCATCGAGGGCAGGTCGTCCACGATCAGGGACGCGGTATGCACCATCTCCAGCGCAACGGCCATGTCCAAGACGGCCTCCCCGTCGGCGGCATCGCCCGCCACCAGATGCAGCAGATAGGGCCGCAGCCGCTTGCCGCTGGACATGGCGTCGCGCGCGGCCTCGACCAGGCGGGCGGGGGCTGGGGAAAGCTGCGACAGGTGGTGGGCGATCCGCAGGTCAAGCTGGCGCGCGAAGCCCGCCTGCGCATCGGGATGCCAGGCCGCTGCCTTCGCCTTGTCTATTGCGCTCTGGTGCATGAAACTAGTCCTTCAGGGCTGGCGCTGAGGCCCAACAGGGACAACGCGAAACGATAAGGGCTGCCGCAGATGATCCAACCCGATCCCCCGCTTGGAAAAGACGATGCTTCCGGTGTCAAGCTTTCCTCGCGCAAAGATCAGCATCTTGATGTCGTGCTTGCCGGGCAGGCAGGCCCGACGGTTACAACCGGGTTGGAGGCGGTCCTGTTCGAACACGTCGCTCTACCCGAAGTTTCATGGCACCACATCGATTTGTCCACCGATTTTCTAGGACATCGGATCAGCGCGCCGGTGATGATCGGCTCGATGACGGGGGGGCCAAGCCGCGCGGGGGCGATCAACCGCGCCCTGGCGCAGGTCTGCCAGAAGCTGCGCCTGCCGCTGGCCGTGGGATCGCAGCGCGTGATGATCGAAGGCGGCGGGGCCGCCGGGCTGGACCGCACCTTGCGGCAGCTTGCCCCCGACATCCCGATCCTGGCCAATTTCGGCGCGGCGCAGCTGAACCGCGGCTTTGGCCGCGACCAGGCCCTGCGCGCCATCGAGTCCATAGGCGCCAGTGCCCTGATCCTGCACCTGAACCCCTTGCAAGAGGCCGTGCAGCCCGAAGGCGACCGCGACTGGCGGGGCCTTGCCGCCAGGATCGGCGACCTGGCCCGCGACCTGCCCGTGCCGGTCGTGGTGAAGGAAGTCGGCGCGGGCCTGTCCGCCAGCGTCGTCGCCCGCTTGAGTGCCGAGGGCGTGACGATCTTCGATGTCGCGGGCGCAGGAGGGACCGACTGGGCGCGGGTCGAGGCCGCGCGCGCGCCCGACCGCGCCGCGGCGCAGGTCGCCGCCTGCTTTGCCGGCTGGGGGATCCCGACGGCGCAAGCCATCAGGGGCGCGCGGCAGGCCGCGCCGCAGGCCACGATCATCGGCTCGGGCGGCATCGTCACGGGCCTTGATGCCGCCCGAGCCATCCGGCTGGGCGCGGATCTCGTGTCGCTGGCGGGGGCGGTCCTGGCCGCGGCGCTTGACGGTCCCGAGGCGCTGGAGCGGCAGCTGGACGTGGTCCTGCAACAGTTGCGCACCGCCTGCTTCTGCACCGGCAGCGCCGATCTTGCGGCCCTGCGCCGCGCGGCCGTGATCAGCCGCGCCCCGGCCACATCCGCGACCACACACCATCCCGACGGATAAGCGCGTGCTGCAGCGCGGCCGCGACATGGACCGCCAGCACGGCGATCAGCAGAAAGGCCGCAGCGGCGTGAAGGGCCGAGGCCGCGTCCGCCAGACGCTCGGACTTGCCTATCAAGGGCCCGAAGCCCAGGCGGTCCAGAAGCTCGATCGGGTAGCCGCCGGCGCGGACGCGGACAAAGCCGCTGATCGGCATGATGACCAGCAGGGCATAAAGCATGCCATGCGACACCGCCGCGGCCCGCCGCTGCCAGGGCGGGACGCTGTCCGGCAAGGGCGGCGGGCGATGCGTCAGGCGATAGATCACCCGCACCAGGATGACCAGGATCAGCAGCGTGCCCAGGTTCTTGTGAAAGATGAACAGCGTGTCCTGAACGGGCCTTGGCAGCCCTTCCTGCGTCATCACCAGCCCCGCCGGGATCATCATCAGCACGGCAACGGCCACGATCCAGTGCAGCCATCGGGCGGGCGGGCGGTAACCTGGCAAACGGTCTGGCATCGCGGGGGCTCCCTCTTTCGTGATGGTAACGAAAGGGCAACGATCTGAACAGAGGCGCAAATCCCGCTTGACGCATTCCGCGCCCGGCCTAGGCTTTGTCCATGTCCGGCCACCAGAACCCCGCCCGCCTGATTGTGCCGCCCGCCACGCCGGGGGCCGCCGCTGCGCTGACCCGGCGCGGTGTCATCGCGGGGCTTGCGGGCGTCGCGGCGGGCGCCACGGTATGTCGCGGTCGCGCCGCCTGGGCGCAAACGCCGGTGGGCCTGCAACTGTCCTGGCTGCACTCGGTCCAGTTCGCCGGCAGCTATATCGCCCTGCGGAACGGCTGGTGGCGGGATGCGGGGCTGGAGGTCTCGCTGCTGCAAGGCGGCCCGAACGCCCCGGTGGAGCCCCCGGTGGTTGCGGGCAATGCGCTGGTCGGGATCTCGGCCGCCGACTATGCTGCCGCAGCGGTCGCACAGGGGGCCCCTTTTCGGATCATCGGCGTGGCCATGCAGAAGAACCCCTTTGTCATCGCCTCTCTGCCTGACAATCCGATCGACACGCCCGCCGACCTGCCCGGCAAGCGCATCGGCATGGCGGTCGCGAACACGCCCGTGCTGCAGGCCCTGTGCCGCCTGAACGATGTCGATTTCGCCGCTATCCGGATCGTGCCGACCCAGTATTCCGCCCAACCCCTGATGGCGGGCGAGGTGGATGGCCTGCTGTGCTGGGAAACCGACCTGCCCGTCGCCATGGCGATGCGGGGGATTGCCGCGCGGACCATGCTGATGGCCGATCACGGCTATGCGCTTCATTCGCAGACCTATATCGCGACCACCGACAGCCTGACCAACCGCCGCAAGGACCTGGTCGCGCTGATGGCGGGCGAGGGCCGGGGCTGGAACGCCTATCGGGCCGACACCGATGCTGCGGCGGATCTGACGGTCGAGATGTTCCCCGACGCCGGGCTGGATCCGGCGACGCAGCGGCTTCAGGCGGAACGGCAGGTGCCGCTGATGTTTTCCGGCCTGACCGACGCACATGGCTTCGGCTGGTGGACGGACGAGGGCGTGCAGGAAAACATCCGGACCCTGTCCCTTCTGGGCCGGACGGTGACGCCCGACCTGTGGGACCGCTCCATCCTTGAAGACGTCCATGCCGGATAGACCGCCCGCCCCAATCACCTGCACGGGCCTGGCGAAGACGCATGACAACGGCGTCATCGCGTTGGAACCGTTGGATGTGACCTTCGCGCCGGGCCAGACGACAGCCCTGGTCGGCCCCTCGGGCTGCGGCAAGTCGACGCTGCTGCGGCTGGTCGCGGGGCTGGATCAGCCCTCGGCAGGACAGGTCAGCATTGCCGGGCTGCCACCAGCGCGGCAGGCGGCGAAGGGGGCAATCGCGATGGCCTTCCAGGATCCCTCGCTGCTGCCTTGGCTGACGCTGCGCAGGAATATCGCGCTTGCCCGCAAGCTGGCGCGCCAGCCCGCCGATCCGCGCCTGGTGGACGAACTGATCGGCCTGGTGGGGCTTGAAGGGTTTCAGGAAACCCGCCCGGCCGCGCTGTCGGGCGGGATGCGCCAGCGCGCCGCCATCGCGCGGGCGCTTGCCACGCGGCCGCAGGTGCTGCTGCTGGACGAACCTTTCGGCGCCCTGGACGAACTGACCCGCCGCCAGCTGGCCCGCGACCTGCCGCCCTTGTGGCAGCCCCTGGGCACGACCACGCTGCTGGTCACCCATTCCGTGGACGAGGCCGTGCTGCTGTCCGACCGCATCCTCGTTCTGTCGCCCCGGCCGGCGCGCGTGGTGGCCGACCTGCCGGTGCCGCTGCCTCATCCCCGCCCCGTGCAAGTGACCGAGAGCGCGGCGTTCCGGCGGATCGCGGCGCAGGCCCTGGCGGCCCTGGCGCAGGGCGTGGCCGACAGCCCGGCACTGGCTGCGCAATGACGACGCTTGTGCGTCGGGCGGGACCGGCGGTCCTGCTGCTGGCCATGTGGCAACTGGCCGCGGCGGTGGCGGCGGGGCAGTTCGTGCTGGCCGGTCCGATGGCGGTGCTGGCCTGGCTGGCCGACAATCCGGGACTGATCACCCGCGCGCTGTCCGTCACCCTGACGAATGCCGCATGGGGATTTCTGGCGGGCAACCTGGCCGCCGTCCTGATCGCCGTCGCGGGAATGCTGTGGCCGCGGGCCCTGGGGCTGCTGACCGGGCTTGCCCTGGTGGTCTTCTGCCTGCCTCTGGTCGCCACCGGCCCGATCCTGCGCGTGATGATGGGTCCGGGCAATGGCCCGCAGATCACGCTGGCGGCGCTGGCGGTCTATTACACCACGCTGATCCCGCTGCTGGCGGGGCTGCGGGCCGCGCCTTCGGTCTGGTTCGACCTGGTCGCAAGCTATGGCCGGGGGCGGCTGGCCGCGCTGGTCCATGTCCGCGCCCGGGCCTCGCTGCCCTATCTGCTGGCGGGGTTGCAGATCGCGGCCCCCGCCGCCTTCCTCGGCGCCATGGTGGGCGAGTTCACGGGGGCCGAGCGTGGCCTGGGCGTGCTGACGATCCGCTTTACCCGCGACCTGGATGTGCCCGCCTTGTGGTCCGTGGCCATCGTCGCGGCGGGCGTCTCGATCGCGGCCTATCTGGCTGTCGGCGCCCTCGGCCGCCGGTTCAGGCTGGAACGCCCGCCCGTGATCCTGGCCCCGCCCCGCCTGTCGCGGGGATCGGCGGCCAGCCGCATCGGCAGCGCCACGGTGCTGGTCTTAGCGGTGCTGGCGCTGTGGTGGGGCGGGACCGAGGCGCTGCACCTGAACCCCTTCTTCGCCAGGCGCCCGCCCGATCTGCTGGCGGCGCTGACGTCCGCGCCCGATGCCGCCGCCACCCGGCAGGCGCTGCTGCAGGCGGCCGCGCAGACGGCGGCGCTTGTCCTGCCGGGCTATCTGGCCGGGCTCGCGCTTGGCGCGGCGCTTGCCGTGCTGTTGTTTCTGGCGCCGGTCCTGTCCGGCCTGGTGACGCCGCTTGCAATCGCGCTGCGGTCGGTGCCCATCGTGACCACCGCGCCCCTGGTCGTGCTGCTGCTGGGTCGGGGCGCGCCGGGCACCATCGCGCTGGTCGCGCTGATGGTGTTCTTCCCGACCTTTGTCGCCTGCCAGCACGGGCTGGGGCAGGCGCCCGGCCAGATCCTGGACATCCTGCGCGGCTATGCCGCCGGGCCCCTGAAGCAACTGGTCCATGTCCGCATCCCGGCGATGCTGCCCGCCTTCTTCGCCTCGGCCAGGATGGGCGTGCCCGCCGCGATCCTGGCGGCCACCGTGGCCGAGTGGCTGGCGACCGGACGCGGGCTTGGCAACCTGATGGTGTTGTCGGCATCGGTGTCGGACTACACCATGCTGTGGCTGACGGTGGTGCTGGTCACGATGGCCTCGGCCCTGTGCTACGGCGGCGTCGCCTGGATCGAACGCCGCGTGCTGCGCGTCTTCGCCCCCGAGCAGGTGGACCGGTGAGCCCCTGCCCCGCCGCCTTCGCCATCCCGGGCGACATCGCCACCCTGACCGGCGGCTATATCTATGAACGCCGCCTGCTGGAGGGGTTGCGCCGGATCGGCCACGACATGCTGCACCTGGAACTGCCGGCCAGCTTTCCCGACCCTTCCCCCGAGGAGATGAAGGCAGCCCTTGCCGCGCTGGCGGCCGTGCCGCCCGACCGGCCGCTGATCCTGGACGGGCTGGTTTTCGGCGCCATCGACACGGCGGGCCTGGCGCAGGTCCGGGCGCCCATCGTGGCGATGGTCCATCACCCGCTGTCCCTGGAAAGCGGCCTGGACGCGGCGCGACGCGATCATCTGTTCCGGACCGAATACGACAACCTGCGGCTGGCCCGGCACGTCCTTGTGCCAAGCCCGCACACCCGGCGGATCCTGATCGAGCGCTACGATGTCCCGCCCGAGCGCATCACCATTGCCCGGCCGGGGGTTGATCGCCCGCGCCTGCCCCCTGCACCGGCATCGCCGCCCCTGATCCTGTCCGTGGGCATCCTGCACCCCCGCAAGGGCCACGACATCCTGGTCGATGCGCTTTCGCGCCTGCCGGATCTGGCGTGGGATGCGGTCATCGTCGGCAATCCCTGGGACGCCGCCTGCGCCGATGCCCTGGCCCGGCAGGTTGCAGAAAGCTCCGCCGCCGCCCGCATCACACTGGCCGGACGGGTCGCGCAGGACGTGCTGGACCGGCTTTATGCCCAGGCCACCATTTTCGCGCTTGCCACCCGATACGAGGGTTACGGCTTGGTCTTCGACGAGGCTCTGGTCCACGGCCTGCCGATCGTCAGCTGCAACACGGGCGCGGTCCCCGACACCGTGCCCGCCACGGCAGGCCTTCTCGTGCCGCCCGACGACGCGGCGGCCTTTGCGGCGGCCCTGCGATTGGTGCTGGAGGACAACATGCTGCGCGACCGGATGGCCCGTGCCGCCGCAGCTTCGGGAGGCGATCTTCGGGGCTGGGATCATACGGCGATCGTGGCCGGCGCAATCCTGGATCGCGCCCGATGCCGTCGAACTTCCGGCGATCAGGACGGATCGCCGCAGTTCGTCCTTTAACAGGCGACAAAGATGGCGTTCCTGCGCCGCCCAGCGGCGCAAGGGGCAAGGCCTGCGACTGGCGCGGGCCCTGGATGGTTCAGGCCGCGGCCCGTTCGGCGGCGGCGGCGTTGATGACGGCTTCGGCAAGGCCGGTCAGCTTCTCGTCGGTCGCCGATTCTTCCTGCAGGGTCTGGTCCAGCAGCGAGACCGCCTCGTCCATGCCAAGGATCTGGGCCCAAGCCTTCAGCGTCCCGTAGCGGGTGATCTCGTAATGCTCCACCGCCTGAGCGGCGGCCAGAAGACCCGCGTCCAGCGCCGGGCTGCCCTTGAATTCCTCGGCGACATCCTCGGCTTCGGCGATGATGCCCTCGATGGCGTCGCAGGTCTTGCCCCGAGGACGCTTGCCGATCAGTTCGAACACCTGCGCCAGACGCTCGACCTGGCCCTGGGTTTCTTCCTCATGGGCCTTGAACGCGGCCTTCAGATCCTCGCTTTGCGCGGCGCGCGCCATCTTGCGCAGCGATCCCAGGATCTTGCGTTCGGCGTAATAGATGTCCTTCAGCGTTTCGTGAAACAGCGTCTCCAGCGTCTTGTCGGCCATGGGAAAGCTCCTTGCTTCTTGCGATGCGCCGCCTTCGGTTGCGGCGCGGGACGCCTTTCTAACAATCCCCGGGCGGGTCCGTTCCATCATCGCCCCGCACCATTGCCTTTTATCAATCCCGGCAACCATCGGGCGCGACACCTTGGCCGGCATCGAACCGGCCTTCACCGCCCGAGGGAATTACGCTTTAAGCATTCATCGCCACCGCTCAAGGACCCTGTTCATGCCCACGCTTGTCTATATCCTCAACGGTCCCAACCTGAACCTTCTGGGCAAGCGCCAGCCCCATATCTATGGCCACGAAACCCTGGCCGATGTGGAACGCGACTGCGTGGCGTTGGCGGCCGAACTGGGCGTGCGGACGCGTTTCCTGCAGTCGAACACCGAAGGCCAGATCATCGACTGGATCCACCAGGCGCGCGAGGATGGTGCGGGCATCGTCATCAATCCCGCCGCCTTCACCCATACCTCGGTGGCGATCCTGGACGCGCTGAATGCCTTCGACGGACCGGTGATCGAAGTCCATATCTCGAACGTCCACAAGCGCGAAAGCTTTCGCCACCATTCCTATGTCAGCCTGCGCGCCGATGGCGTGATCGCCGGCTGCGGGACAGAAGGATATCGCCTGGCCCTGCGCCGGATCGCCAGCCTGGTGGCAGAAGCGGGCGAATGACCCTGCCTTTCACAGCCCCGGCAGGCCCAGGGAAAGCTGGCGCGCCTCGGCCTCGTCCCCGGATTCCAGCGAGGACAGGGTGACGCCCAGCAGGCGCACGCCCTTGTCCACCGGGAACAGCGGCTGCAACAGTCCCACGGCAATGGCCTCCAGGTCGCTGGCGCCATGCACCGGCGCCGCCAGGGTCCTGCTTCGGGTGATCTGCTGGAAATCTGCGTATTTCACCTTCAGCGTGACCGTGCGACCGGTCAGCTGCCTGCCTTCGCAATGGCGCCAGACCTTTGCGGCCAGGGGCGCGATCTCGCGCCGAGCCTCGTCGAAGTCGTGGATGTCGGTGGAAAAGGTGTCCTCGGCGCCCACCGACTTGCGGATGCGGTGCGGCTCGACCGGGCGGTGGTCGATGCCGCGCGCGATGCGGTAATACCACGATCCCGCCTTGCCGAAATGATGGCGCAGGAACTCGGGCGAGCGGGCGCGCAGATCGGCCCCGGTGACGATGCCCAGCCGTTCCATCCTGGCGGCGGTGGCGGGGCCGATGCCGTGGAACCTGCTGACCGGCAGCTCGGCCACGAAGGCGGGTCCCCGCGCCGGGGTGATCACCGCCTGGCCATTGGGCTTGTTCAGATCGCTGGCCAGCTTTGCCAGGAACTTGTTGTAGGAAATCCCGGCCGAGGCGTTCAGCCCCGTCACCTGCCGGATCCGGTCGCGGATCATCAGCGCGATGGTGGTGGCGACCGGGATATCCTGCTTGTTCCGCGTGACGTCCAGATAGGCCTCGTCCAGGGACAAGGGCTCGATCAGGTCGGTATGTTCGGCAAAGACCTCGCGGATCTGGGCGGATACGGCGCGATACACGTCGAACCGGGGCTTGACGAAGATCAGGTCGGGGCAGCGCCGTTTCGCCGTGACCGAGGGCATGGCGGACCGGACCCCGAAGACGCGCGCCTCGTAGCTGGCGGCGGCGACGACGCCGCGGGCGGCCGATCCGCCAACTGCGACCGGCTTGCCGCGCAGGTCGGGATTGTCGCGCTGCTCGACCGACGCATAGAAGGCGTCCATGTCCACGTGGATGATCTTGCGCAAGGACGCCCCTGCCGCGCGATCTTCCCCGTCCCGTCCTTCCTCCATGAGGCTTCCATCCCGCGCGTCGCCAGCCGGATCCATCCTAACCGACCGGAAGATGGAAACAAAGGCGGAACAGCGCCCTGATGCTGCCCGGGTTCCGGCGCAGAACAAATGTTTACGCAGGCGGGCGGCCTGCAACCAGCCGACCACGCGACTGTTTCATCCTTGATAAGACGAAGGAGAACGGCATGACGTTTGGCAAGCGGAACGAGGACGAGAAGGTCAACGAGGGCCTGATCTATGGCCCACCCGGCGAGAAGACCGTTCACCTGTGCATCGACATGCAGCGCATGTTCGACAAGGGCTCTCCTTGGGCTGTCGAATGGGTGCTGCCGCAGATCTGCCAGGTGGTCGAACGCTTTCCCGCGCAGACGATCTTCACGCGCTTCATCACGCCCGAAACGCTGGACGACGCCCCTGGCAACTGGCGGCATTACTACGAAAAATGGCCGCAGATGCTGCGGCGGAACATCGACCCTGACTGGGAAAGGCTCTTGCCGGAACTGGAACTGCACCTGCCGGCCGCCCGGGTCTTCGACAAGCCGGTCTATTCGCCCTGGATGGATGGCCGGCTGCACCGGATGCTGCAGGACGAGGGGATCGACACGCTGATCATGACCGGGGGCGAAACGGATGTCTGCCTGCTGGCCGCGGTGATGGGCGCGGTCGATCTGGGCTATCGCGTGATCATCGTGTCGGACGCGCTGTGTTCATCGACGGACGAGACGCATGACGCCACGATGGAGGTCTATGCCAACCGCTTCGGCCAGCAGATCGAGATGATCGAGACGCAAAAGCTGCTGGCGGCCCTTGTCTAGGGCTGCCTGCAGTCGAAACGTTCGGACAGTTCGCGAAACACCTGGGCGATGGCCAGTTCGGTTTCCAGTCCCTCGACGATGACGGCGCCGGGGTCCTCCTGACCGTCATGAAGGACCTGGCGCTCGGACAGCCAGTCGCAAAGCGCTTGCCGGCCTTCCGCGTCAAGAAGGCCGGGCAGTGCGTCGATCAGCTTGCCATAGGCGATCAGCCGGGCGTCGCTGCCGCCGGACATGGCCTCAATACCCCCCGGGCGGGTCGCTGGCCGGAAAGGATTCATCCACGGCCTCGTCAACCCGGTCCCAGTTGCGCGGGGGTGCGGACATTTCCCTGGGCCCGGCGGTGCGGACATAGCGGTAGTCGGTTTCGTCATCCGTGCTGCCAACGGCCTTGGCGATCAGCCCCGCCACCATCATCAGCGCCCCGCCCGCAATCAGGATATCGCAATTTCGCATAGTCTTGCTCCGATCTGGTCTGGGTCAAACGACGCGGCGAGGGCAGTTGTTCCGCAACCCGGGCACCAGCTTTTCAACTGATAAACAGCAACGTGGAAACCGATTGGCATCAAGGCGGTTCTGAAAGGGCATCCCGCCCGCCTGCCGGGCGGCCATCCACCATGAAAAAAGCGAGGCCGCAGATGCGCGACTATCCGAAGCCCCCGTTCCCGAAGCAGCAGCAGGAATTGCCCGGCAGCTTCCAGAAGATGGACCCCAGGCCCGACCATGGCGAGGAAAGCTGGCGCGGCGCGAACCGGCTGGAGGGGATGAAAGCCATCATCACGGGCGGCGACAGCGGCATCGGCCGCGCGGTGGCCATCGCCTATGCGCGCGAGGGCGCCGACGTGGCGCTGGCCTATCTGGACGAAACCGAGGACGCGCAATCCACCGCGCAACTGATCCGCGATGCGGGGCGGGAATGCCTGACCTTCCCGGGCGACATCTCGGACCCCGAGCACTGCCGCAAGATCATCTCGGAAACCGTCGCGAAGTTCGGCGGGATCGACATCCTGGTCAACAACGCCGCCCACCAGCGCACCTTCGACAAGATCGAGGACATCCCGGACGAGGAATGGCAATACACCTTCGCCACCAACATCCATGCCATGTTCTACCTGACCAAGGCCGCCGTGCCGCACATGAAGCCCGGCAGCGCGATCATCAACACGGCCTCGATCAACGCCGACACCCCCAGCCCAAACCTGCTGGCCTATGCGACGACCAAGGGGGCCATCCAGAACTTCACCATGGGCCTTGCGCAGCTTCTGGCTGAACGCGGCATCCGCGCGAACGTGGTCGCGCCCGGTCCCGTCTGGACCCCCTTGATCCCCGCCAGCATGGAGGCCGAGAAGGTGTCCAAGTTCGGCGAGAACTATCCGATGAAGCGTCCGGCCCAGCCGGTTGAGCTGGCCTCGGCCTATGTGATGCTGGCGGAACCGATGTCCAGCTATGTCTCGGGGGCGACGATTGCCGTCACCGGCGGCAAACCGATGATCTGAGGGGCGGAAGCAGGATGACATCACACTGGGGCGGGCGCTGGTCCGAGGATGGCTGGACGGCGCGGATCTGGGCGCCCGACGCAAGCGAAGTGGGGCTGGTGCTGCGCGGCCAGTCCCATGCCATGACACGGGAACAGGACGGGTTCTGGTCGGCCAGCGCCCCGGCGCAACCGGGCGACGGCTATCTGTTCCGGGTGGACGGACAGGACCTGCCCGACCCGGCCAGCCGGCTGCAATCGGGCGATGTC
The DNA here is from genome assembly GCF_026913015.1 of Paracoccus benzoatiresistens. Classification (GTDB taxonomy): domain Bacteria; phylum Pseudomonadota; class Alphaproteobacteria; order Rhodobacterales; family Rhodobacteraceae; genus Paracoccus; species Paracoccus benzoatiresistens. The sequence continues at coordinate 104,608 of NZ_JAPTYD010000005.1, read as the reverse complement.
CATGCCCCCTCGCTAGTGACGGGACCTGCCGATCATGCGTGGCAGGTGCCGTGGCAGGGCCGCGACTGGGCCGAGGCGGTGATCTATGAACTTCACCTCGGCACCTTCACGCCTCAGGGCACCCTGGCTGCGGCTACGGAAAAACTGGCGGGACTGGCCGATCTGGGCATCACCGCCATCGAGATCATGCCGGTCGGCCAATGGTCCGGCGACCGGGGCTGGGGCTATGATGGCGTTCTGCCCTATGCGCTGCATCCGGCCTATGGCAGCCCCGACGACCTGCGCCGCCTTGTCGATCACGCCCATTCGCTGGGGCTGATGGTGATCCTGGATCTGGTGATGAACCACTTCGGCCCGGATGGCGCCTATCTGCACCATGCCGCGCCCCGCTTCTTCGATGAAGGCCGACACACGCCCTGGGGCGCGGCCATCGACTTTTCGCAGCCGGCGGTGCGCGAATACTGGATCCAATGCGCGGAATACTGGATCGGGGAATTCCGGCTGGACGGGCTGCGGCTGGATGCGGTCCACCAGATCACTGGTCCGGGCGCGGACGAGTTCATGCGGCAATTCGCGCAGCGCCTGCACGCGGTCGATCCCGCGCGCGCCATCCACCTGATCGTCGAGGACGAGCGGAACGAACCGGACCTGCGCGAAAACGGCTTCGACGCGACCTGGAACGACGATTTCCACCATGCGGTCCATTGCCGGCTGACGGGGGAATCCGACAGCTATTACGCAAGCTTCTCGCACGACCCTGTCGGAGACCTGTGCCTGGCGCTCGGGCGCGGGCATATCGAGGAAGGCCAGCCGCGCCCCGGCCGCGACACGCCGCGCGGCCGGCCTTGCGGACACCTGCCGCCGACCACATTCGTCAACTCGACCCAGACCCATGACCAGGTGGGCAACCGGGCCCGGGGCGAAAGGCTGCTGTCGCTGGCCGATCCCGAGGGCGTCCGCGTGGCCTATGCCCTGCTACTGGTCGCACCCTATATCCCCATGATCTTCATGGGCGAGGAGCGCGGCGCCACCACCCCCTTCCTGTTCTTCGCCGACTATACCGGCGACCTGGCCGAGGCCGTCCGCAAGGGCCGTGCCGCCGAATTCGCCGGAATCGCCAGCCTGGGGTCCCAGGTTCCCGACCCCTTGTCGCCGGAAACCTTCCAGCGGTCCAAGCTGGACTGGGACGACGACAAGGCCCGCAACTGGCTGGACCTGACGCGGCGGGCGCTGTCCTTCCGCGCGGATCATGTCGTGCCGCTGCTGAAAAGCGGGCGCAGCGCCCCCGCCGACGTGACCCGCCATGGGACGGCATCGCTGTCGGCGACGTGGCACTTCCACGCCGGGACGCTGGACCTGTGGCTGAGCCTGGGCGAGGTTGAACCGGATTTGAAACCACCGCAGGATACGGCATTCACACTGGGCCGCATCGGCCTTGATCCCTTTGCCCTTTCCGTCACAACAAGGCCCAGATGACCACATTCATTCCTACGGCAACCTATCGGATCCAGCTTCGCGACGGCGTGGATTTCGCGCGGGTCACCAGCCTGCTGCCCTATCTGAAGACACTCGGCGTCTCGCATCTCTATCTTTCGCCGATCTTCATGGCTCAGACGGGCTCGACCCATGGCTATGACATCACCGACCCGACACGGATCGACCCCGCCCTGGGCAACCGCGAGGGGTTCGAGGCCCTGGCCCGCGCCGCCAAGGCGCAGGGCCTGGGGATCATCCTGGACATCGTGCCCAATCACACGGCCTTCACGCTGGAAAACCCGTGGCTGCTGGATGTGCTGAAGCATGGCCGCGACAGCCGCTATGCCCGGCATTTTGACATCGACTGGGACGCCGGCCCGCTGGTCCTGCCCTTCCTGCCGGAACCTTTCGAGAAGATCCTGGCCGAGGACACATTCAGGGCCTCCGACGGGACCTGGAGTTTCGGCGATGTGTCGCTGCCCCTGGCCGACGGCAGCCCCGAGACCGAGGACCTGCGCAGCCTGCACGAGGCGCAGCATTGGCGGCTGGTCCATTTCGACCAGGAACGCGACGGCATCACGCACAGGCGTTTCTTCAACGTCACCAGCCTAATCGGGATGCGGGTCGAGGATCCCCAGGTCTGCGAGGACACGCACAGCCTGATCCTCGAACTTGTCCGGTCTAGCCTGGTCCAGGGGTTGAGGGTCGATCACATCGACGGGCTGGCCGATCCCGAAACCTATCTGCAATGGCTGCACGCGGCGCTGCCCGACACGCCGGTCTGGGTCGAGAAGATCCTGGTCGGCGACGAAACCCTGCCCCCCGAATGGGAAACAGTCGGAACCACCGGATACGAGGCCGCGCGCCTGATCGCCCGGATGCTGACCGACCCTGCCGGGATCGAGGCGCTGGACGGGCTGTGGCGGCAGGCAACCGGCATCGAGACGGATTTCCGGGCCGAGTTGCGCCAGGCCAAGCTGGACGTGCTGGACAACGAACTGGCCGCCGAGCGGCGGCAGCTGGCCGACATGGCCGCCGCCGCGACCAAGGGTTCCCCGGTTGCCGAACCCGGCCCGGAGTCCCTGCGCGAGGCCATCACCGCGCTGCTGGTCGCCATGCCCCGCTATCGCAGCTATGTCACCGATACGGCCCGCCCCGGGGATCGCGAGTTGCTGCGCGCGGTCGCCGACCAGGCGGCTGAAGGCTTGCGCAGCCGGGTGGTGGTCGATCTGCTGGCCGACCTGATGATGGACCCCCGGACCGACGAGGCCCGCGCCCTGGTCTGCCGGTTCCAGCAGGTGTCGGGCGCCCTGCTGGCCAAGGCGCAGGAGGACACGGCAGGCTTCCGCTGGACGCGCTACCTGCCGGCAAACGAGGTCGGCGCCGAACCTGACGAGCCGACTGTCACGGCCGAGGAAGCCGAAGCCTTCCTGGCCCGCCGCCGTCCTTCCGACATGACGCTGGTCTCGACCCATGACACCAAGCGGTCGGGCGATTCCCGGATGCGACTGGTCGCGACCAGCCACCTGCCCCAGGCCTTCATGGCGCTTTACGAGGGGGCCTGCGCCCTGCCCTCGGCCGAGGCGGTTGAGCCACGGTGGCGGTGGTACATCGTCCAGTCGGCCCTGGCGATCTGGAACGGCGATGTGGATCACACATCCGAAAGGCTGAACCGCCATATCGAAAAGGCGATGCGCGAGGCCAAGCTGACCAGCTTCTGGTCCAACCCCGACAACGCGGCCGAGGCCGCCGCCCATGCCTTTGCCGGGGACCTGCTGGATCAATGGCACCGCGCCCCCGACCCCGCCCTGCAATCCCTGCTGGACCGGGGCGAGGCGCTGGCCTTCGCCCAACTGTCCCTGCAGATGCTGATGCCCGGCTTTCCCGATATCTATCGCGGCGACGAGGGCGGATTGCTGGCGCTGACCGATCCGGACAACCGGCTGCCGGTGGACTGGGACACGCTCTCGGCCCGGCCCGATCCCGACGCCAAGCTGAACTGGACCCGGCAGCTTCTGTCGCTGCGCCAACGGCACGAAGGGTTCCTGCGCGATGCCGATACCTCGGTCCGCATGGACGAAACCGGGATCCGGCTTTTCCGCACGCTTGGCGACCAGCATCTTCTGGCGGAATTTTCCAGCCGGCCCTTGGCCCGGAATGCAGAGGGTTTGTCCCGTGCCTTCCGCGACGGCAGCCATGTTCAGGTAACGCTCAACCCGGTCAGGACACAGGAAAATATTTGATTTAGCACGGAACAATCGGACGTTGCATCTGTTGCGAGGGCAGGTCGGCCTCAGGCCCCAGCGCTTCCCTCGATAAGGATTGTCCCGGTGACAGAACAGCCTCATGTGTCCAGATTGGCCTGCCCAGATCATCGGGTTGCCACCATCCTTCTAGCAGGCGGCAAGGGCACCAGGCTGCATGACCTGACCGTCGCCGAAAGCAAACCCGCCGTGCCCTTCGCCGGCCGGAACCGGATCGTGGACTTTGCCATGGCGAATGTCATCCGGTCGGGACTGGACAGGCTGGTGGTGGCGACGCAGTTCGCGCCGGCGACCCTGCACCACCACCTGCCTGCCTGCTGGGGCAGGCATTTCGCGGGGGGTGCGATGGTGCTGCGCGACGGGCGCGACCGTTACCTTGGCACCGCCGACGCCGTGCGGCACAACTGGCAGCAGATCGAGGACTGGCAGGTGGATCATGTGCTGGTCGTGGCGGCGGACCATATCTATGACATGGATTACGGCGCGCTGATCGCGGCGCACCGCGCATCGGGCGCGGCGGTCACGGTGGCGGTGGACGTGGTGCCCCTGGCCCAGGCCAGCGGCTTCGGGGTGATGCATGCCGATGCAAACGGGCGCATCTTGTCCTTTCTGGAAAAACCCGCGATCCCTCCGGCCATTCCGGGCGAACCAGACCGTGCGATGGTATCGATGGGGATCTATGTCTTCGATGCCGGTTGGCTGAAGGACGCGCTGTTCGGCCGCGGCATCGAAGCGCTCGATTTCGGGCACGAGGTCATTCCCGCTGCCGTGGCGCAGGATGTCGCCATGGCTTATCGGCTGCCCGCGGGCCGGTCCGGCCGGCCCTATTGGCGCGATGTCGGGACGCTGGAAGCCCTGCGCCAGTCGCACATGGATTTCGCCGCGGCCCAGCCGGCACGGCTTCCGCGCATCTCGCCCACCTCGGAATGGTATCTGGCGCGGGGCAGCGTGATGATGCCGGGCGCGGTGGTGCCGCCCTCGGCCCGGCTGACCTGCACCATCGTCGCGCCGGGCACGCGGATCCCGCAAGGCCTGGTCGTGGGCGAGGATCCGGACGAGGATGCCCGCTGGTTCCGCTGCGAGGGACGCACCGTCCTGGTCACGCAGGCCATGCTGGACCGGCGCGAGGCGATGCGCGTCCCGGCCATCCTGTCGGCGGGTTCGGGCGCTGCCCTGCATCCGCGCGATGTCGCCTGAACATGGAGTCTGGAATGTATGACATGAAGCAGGCCCCCGCCTTCGATCAAAGCGTCACCCGCCCCGACCTTCTGGGCGCCGAATTCCTGGGCGAAGGCACCAACTTCGCCCTTTTCTCGGACCATGCCACAAAGGTCGAACTGTGCCTGTTCGACGAATCCGGCCAGAAGGAACTGCACCGGCTGGAACTGCCCGAGATGGAGGGCGGCATCTGGTTCGGCTACCTGCCCGGCGTCGGTCCGGGACAGGTTTATGGCTATCGTGTCCACGGCCCCTATGCGCCGGAACAGGGCCATCGCTTCAATCCCAACAAGCTGCTGCTGGATCCCTATGCCCGCGAACTGCGCGGCCAGATCCAGTGGGACGACGCGCTGCACGGCTATGAGATCGGCAAGGACGATCTCAGCTTCGACACCCGCGACAGCGCCCCCTTCATGCCCAAGGCGGTGGTGGTCGATGCCAAGTTCGACTGGGACACCGACCGCGCCATCCGCACGCCCTGGCAGAACAGCCTCGTCTATGAAGCCCATGTGAAGGGCCTGACGCAGATGCATCCGGGCGTCCCCGAGGCGGATCGCGGCACCTTCCGCGGCCTTGGCAGCGATGCCGTGATCGAGCATCTGCACAAGATCGGCGTCACCGCGATCGAGCTGCTGCCGATCCATGCCTTCGCCAACGACCGCTTCCTGGTGGAACGGGGCCTGTCGAACTATTGGGGCTATTCGACGCTGTCCTTCTTTGCCCCCCATGCCCCCTACCTGAAGTCGGGCCAGATCCGCGAGGTCAAGGAGGCGATCCGCAAGCTGCACAAGGCAGGGATCGAGGTCATCCTGGACGTGGTCTACAATCACACCGCCGAGGGCAACGAGCTTGGCCAGACGCTGTCCCTTCGCGGCATCGACAACGCGTCCTATTACCTGCTGTCGCCCGACAACCCCCGCCACGGCTTCGACACCACCGGCACGGGCAACACGCTGAACGTGGCCCATCCCATGGTCCTGCGCATGGTCATGGACAGCCTGCGCTACTGGGTCGAGGCGATGCATGTGGACGGCTTCCGCTTCGATCTGGCATCGACCCTTGGGCGCGAACCGCAGGGGTTCGAGCGCGACGGGTCGTTCTTCAACGCGATCCGGCAGGATCCGGTGCTGTCGAGCGTCAAGCTGATCGCCGAGCCCTGGGACATCGGCGAGGGCGGCTATCAGGTCGGCGGCTATCGCTGGCCCTTCCGCGAATGGAACGACAAGTTCCGCGACGATACCCGCGCCTTCTGGCGCCGCGACCCGGGGCTGGTGCCGGCCATGGCGGAACGCCTTGCCGGATCGCCGGTGCAGTTCAACCACAGCCACCGGCCCGCGACCTCCAGCGTGAACTTCGTGGCCGCCCATGACGGCTTCACCCTGTGGGACACGGTCAGCTTCAACGACAAGCACAACGACGCCAATGGCGAGGAAAACCGCGACGGACACGACCACAACCTGTCCGACAACCTGGGTGCCGAAGGTGCCAGCGACGATCCCGGCATCCTTGCCGCACGGGTTCGTCGCGCCCGCGCCATGCTGGCGACCGTGCTGCTGAGCCAGGGCGTGCCGATGATCCTTGCGGGCGACGACTTCGGCAATACCCAGGACGGCAACAACAACGCCTATTGCCAGGACAACGCCATCAGCTGGCTGGAATGGGACAAGGCGAGGGGAGAATTGCTGTCGGCCGTCCAGGCGCTGTCCGCGTTCCGGCACGAGATGCCTCTGGCCCAGTCCCGTTTCGGCGTGGCGCCCGCCGATGCGGACGACCGCCATCCCGTGATCGAATGGCTGCACCCGCGCGGCGGTGCGATGGAGGACGACGATTGGCAGGACGGCGAGCTGCGCTGCCTTGGCCTGCAGCAGGCCTTGCCTGACGGGCCGACTGTGCTGATCCTGGTCAATGCGGGCGAGGATGCCGAATTCGCCCTGCCCGAGGGCGAATGGACACTGCGCATCGACACCTCGGACGACGAGGTGGCGCAAAACCGTCCCGTCAGCGGCATCCTGCCCGTGCCGTGGCAGACCGTCATTGCGCTTGTCCGTTGACACCAGGTCGCGTTCGTAAACCACAGGAGAGAGACATGGATCAAGACCATCAAGAGCGGATCAGGCTGCGCGCCCACGAGATCTGGGAAAGCGAAGGCCGCCCCGAAGGCCGCGATGCCGACCATTGGTCGCGTGCCGAGGAAGAACTGCGCAACCAGCTGGAGGGCGACCAACCGTCGGGCGCCGACATGCTGGCCGGAGATACTGCCCAACCCCAGCCTGCGCAGACCAAGAAGCCTGCCGCCAGGCGGACCAGAAAGGCCAAGGCGGACCCGACCCCTTACCTGAACGACGGGCCGTAGGACCGGGACCCCGCCGGGCCGTCCGGTGATGCGCTATTCGGCTGCCCGGGCTTTCTCAAGCTCGGGCAGGAAGCGGTTCGTATAATCCTCGCGCACCAGGGGACCGGCGAAACGATAGAGGATCCTGCCCTCGCCATCGACGATGAAGGTTTCGGGCGGTGCGGTCACGCCCCAGTCGATGGCGCCGCGCCCCTTGGGATCGGTTGCGATCGCGGCAAAGGGATCGCCGCCCTCCTCCAGGAAGGCCAGGGCATTGGCATCGTTGTCACGCAGGTCGATGCCATAGACGGGCATCTGTTTCGCAAGTTCGGTCAGCGTAGGATGTTCGGCCCGGCAGGGTGGGCACCAGCTGGCCCAGAAGTTCACCAGCTTGACGCCCGGCTGGCGCAGCATCTCGTCCGTCAGCTGCACCTTGCCCGGAAGCGTGGTCTGCGGCACGGCGGGCGCCTCGCGCCCCACTATGGCAGAAGGAAGTTCGTTCTGATTGTCCCGGCTCATGCCCCACAGGAACATTCCGGCCAGGGCGGCGAAGGCCAGCGGCGGCAGCGCGACAAGGGGCGATATCCTAGCCATGTCTTTCCTGCTTTTCCAGTTCGCGGCGGGCGCGGGCATTCGCGGCCAGCGTCTGCCAGATCAGCCCGCCCAGAAGCGCCAGCGAGACGCCATAGGCGCCCAGCACCGCGCCCGCATATTTGCCAAGCTCGATCATGCGCGCATCTCCCTTGCCTGCAGGGCGGCCAGGCGCCGCCTGCGGATCTCCGTCCGGGTGCGGACCAGCAGAAGCGACAGGAACAGCAACCCGAAGCCCAGCATGGTCAGGTAAAGGGGATAGCGATAGACCGCGCTCATCCTTTCGCCCGATTGAACCGACAGGCTGGCGCCCTGGTGCAGGCCCTGGTTCCAGAAGAACACGGCATAGCGCGACAGCAGCGCGAAGACGGAACCCACAAGGCACAGCACGCCGGTCAGGTCGGCGGCGCTGTCGGGGTCCTCGACGGCGGACCACAGGGCGATATAGCCGATATAGAACAGAAGCAGGATCAGGAAGCTGGTCAGGCGCGGGTCCCATTCCCACCAGGTGCCCCACATGGGCTGGCCCCAGACGGCGCCGGTGATCAGCCCGATCACCGTCATCACCGCGCCGATGGGGGCGGCAGCCTTGGCGGCCAGCGCGCTGACGTGATGGCGGCGGATCAGCCAGATCAGGCTGGTCACCAGCATCATCACCCAGATGTTGATCGCCATCATCGCGGCGGGCACATGCAGGAAGACGATCTTGACGGTCGATCCCTGCCGGTAATCGTCCGGCGTCGAAAACCCCCAGACCAGGCCCGTGACCGTGCAGACCGCAGCCCCCGCCACCACCCAGGGCAGGACCGCGCCGGACGTGCGCATGAATTTCACGGGGTTGGCGTATTCCCAGATCGACATGCATTCTCCCTAGCGGCGGCTTGGGCGCGGCTCAAGCCCGCTTCACCGCAGATTGACCCTCAAGGCCGCGGCTGCGGCAAAAGGAACCAGCGCCAGCACCCCTGCCGTGATGCCCGCCAGAAACAGAAGGGGGGTCGCGGTGGCGCCCCCTTCCTGCCCGCGCCGGATCATCTCGGTCCCGAAGATCAGCGTCGGAATGTAAAGCGGCAGGACCAGCAGCGACAAGAGCAGCCCCCCGCGCCGCAGGCCCACAGTGACGGCGGCGCCGAAGGCGCCCAGCATCGACAACGCGGGCGTGCCCAGCAGCAGCGATGTCAGCAGCGACGGGATGGCAGCGGTCGGCAGGTGCAGCAGGATGCCGAACAGCGGCGCCGCGACGATCAGCGGCAGGCCCGTGGTGATCCAATGCGCCAGCGCCTTGACCGCCACCGCGCCTTCCAGCGGCAGGGGCGAGGTCGCCAGCAGGTCCAGGCTGCCGTCCTCGTGATCCAGCGCGAAGATGCGGTCCAGCGACAACAGGCAGGCCAGCAGCGCCCCCAGCCACAGGATGCCGGCTGCGATGGGTTGCAAGGCGCTTGTGTCGGGGCCGACACCAAAGGGGACAAGCGCGCACAGGATCAGGAAGAAGGCCACGCCCAGTCCGAAGCCCCCGCCCGCGCGGATCGCAAGGCGCAGGTCCCGCTTCAGCAAGGCGATCACGCAAAGGCCTCGTTGAAGCCCGCCGGGCGCGCGGCAGGGGCAGCCCTGGCCCTGAAGGGCGTGAGGTCCAGCACCCGGGCATCAAGCCCCAGGTCGATATGGGTCGCGATCAGCGCCGCGCCGCCCTGCCCCAGATGCCCGCGCACCATGTCGGCAAAGCGCGACACGGAAGCCGCATCCAGCGACACGGTCGGCTCGTCCAGCACCCACAGCGGCCGGCGCGAGACCACCAGCCGCGCCAGTCCCAGCCGGCGCTTCTGTCCGGCCGACAGCGCGGCGGCGGGGCGATCCGCAAGCGCGGCAAGGTCCATCGCGGCCAGCGCGCCCGCGACATCGCCGCCACCAAAGACCTGCGCCCAGAAATGCAGGTTCTCGGTTAAGGTCAGCGCGCCTTTCAGCCCATCGGCATGGGCGGCATAGGCAACCGCATCCTCGGCCATCTCGATCCGGCCCGTCACCGGGGGCTGAAGCCCCGCGACGGTGCGAAGCAAGGTCGTCTTGCCAATGCCGTTGGGGCCGCGCAGGATCAGGGCCTGCCCTGCTGCCAGCGAAAAGGATATCCCCTCGACCGTCCTCAGCCCGCCGCGCGCGACGGCAAGGTCATGGACGGCCAGCAGGCTCACAGGGGCAGAAGCGCGCAGGCGACGCGCCGCCCCTCGGATACGGTGACGTTATAGGTCCGCGCCGCCGTGGGCGAGGCCATGGATTCGACCGCCACGCCCGCCTCGCGCAGCGCCGCGACCAGATCGGCCGGGGCATGGGCGACATCCGCCCCCATGCCGATGAACAGCACGTCCACCTGCCCCGCAAGCGCCATCAGCGCCGCACGATCATCCAGCCCGCCCCAGGCGGTCCCGCCCGCCGACGTCACCAGCACCGCGCCCTGGATCACCTGTCCGCCGACCCGGAAGAAGCCGGGGCCATAGCCATCGACCGGCACGGCCCCGCCGAAATGGGTGGGGTTCATCTTCATCAGGGACGTTCCGCGTTTTCAAAGGGGGACGCGGCCAGCTTCGGATCCTTCTTGGACCAGTCGCGCTTCACGCCCAGCCACAGCACGATGTTCTTGGCGACATAGATCGTGGAATAGCAGCCAACGATCACCCCGAACAGCATCGCGATCACGAAGTCGCGGATCACGTCGCCGCCAAAGATCAGCATCGCGGTCAGGGCGATCGCGGTCGTGACGGCCGTCATGATGGTGCGCGACAGCGTTTCATTGCAGGTCAGGTTCATCAGGTCGATCAGGGGCCGCGTCTTGTACTTCATCAGGTTTTCCCGCAGCCGGTCGAAGACCACGACCGTGTCGTTGCAGGAAAAGCCCAGGGTGGTCAGCAGCGCCGCGATGGTTGTCAGGTCGAACTTCAACTGGAACAGCGAGAACAGGCCCACTGTCAGCAGCACGTCATGGATCAGCGCGACCACGCAGCCGATGGCGAACTGCCATTCGAAGCGCAGCCAGATATAGGCCATGATCCCCAGGCAGGCAGCGCCGACGGCATAGAAGGCGGTCTGGATCAGTTCGGCCGAGACCTTCGGCCCGACCGATTCGACCGAGGCGAAGGTGATCTGCGGATCGACCTCGTGCAGCGCGGCCTCGATCTCGTTCAACTGCTCGGGCGTGACCGAGCCGGTCTCCTCCGTGGTGCCGATGCGGATCATGGCGACGTGGCGATCCTGGCCGAAGCTCGGGTCGAAGACCTCCGTGATGGCCAGGTCGCTGAAGCCGAGGTCGTCCAGGGCCTCGCGGTAATCGCCAACCTCGAAGGCGGTGGTGCTTTCGGTGCGGATGGTGGTGCCGCCCTTGAAGTCGATGCCGAAGTTGAGCCCCATCGTGGCGATCAGCAGGACCGACACGGCCATCGCCAGCGCCGAGATGCCGAAGGTCAGCCACTGCCACCGGAAGAAGTCGATGCTGGTGTTGTCGGGGACGAGTTTCAGACGGAATGCCATATGCGGTCCCCCTACAGGATCAGTTCTTTGGGCTTGCGCCATTCCAGCCACCAGATGATCATCAGCCGCGTCAGGTAGATGGCGGTGAAGACCGAGGTGACAAGCCCGATGGTCAGCGTCACGGCAAAGCCCTTGACCGGGCCCGAGCCCAGGAAGAACATCACCGCCGCCGCGATGAAGGACGTGACGTTGGCGTCGATGATCGCGCTCATCGCCTCGTCGAAGCCGTCGCTGATGGCCTTCGCCACCCGCTTGCCGGCCCGCAATTCCTCGCGGATGCGTTCATAGATGATGACGTTGGCATCCACCGCCGTGCCCACGGTCAGCACGATCCCGGCGATGCCCGGCAGGGTCAGAGTGGCGCCCATGACCGACATGATCGACAGGATCAGGATCACGTTCGCGATGACCGAGATCGAAGCGAAGGCCCCGAACAGGCCATAGCTTGCGATCATGTAGGCCACCACCGCCGCCGTCGCGATGACCGACGACAGCCGTCCCGCGTCGATGCTGTCCTGGCCCAGTTCGGGGCCGATGGTGCGTTCTTCCAGGAAATCCAGCTGCGCGGGCAGCGCGCCCGCGCGCAGCAGGACGGCAAGCCGGTTCGCCCCGTCGAAATCCATGGATCCCGAGATCTGGCCCGACCCCGCGGTGATCGCCTGCCGGATCACCGGGGCCGAGATCACCTCGTTGTCCAGAACGATGGCGAAGGGCTGGCCGATATTGGCGCTGGTATAGGCGCCGAACTTGCGCGCCCCCGTCGGGTTGAAGCGGAAATCGACCGAGGGCATGCCGTTCTGGTCGGTCGAGGGGACCGCGTCGGTCAGTTCCTCGCCCGTGACGACCGGGCTTTCCTCCAGCGTGTAATAGAGACCCTCCTGTTCGGCGGAAGGCAGGATCACCTGCCCCACGCCGGGCCGCGCATCGGGGTTGGTGCCGGTCGCCACGACGGAATTGAAGGTCAGCTTGGCGGTGGTGCCGATCAGGGCCTTCAGTTGCTCGGCCGAGCCGATGCCGGGCACCTGGATCAGGATACGGTCGGCGCCCTGGCGCACGATGGTCGGTTCGCGGGTGCCGACCTCGTCCACGCGGCGGCGGATGATCTCGACGCTCTGCTGGACGGTGCGGTCGTCGGTCGCAACCTTTTCGGCATCCGAAAGCTGGATGGTGAGGGTGTTGCCCTGTGCCTGGATCGCGAGGCTCTGCTGGCCCGCGCCGGTCAGGGTCGTGACCGGGTTGGAAAAGCCGCGCACGATTTCTGCCGCGCGGGCGATCGCATCGGCCTTCTCGACCTCGATCTTCAGCGTGCCTTCGGGCGACGGCAGGCGGCGGATCGCGCCAAGCGTCGCGCGTTCATCGGCAAGGGCGCGGCGCAGTTCGGGCCACAACGCGTCCATGCGCGCCTTGTGGACATCGGCCACGCGCACCTCGCCCAGCAGATGCGCGCCGCCGCGCAGATCGAGGCCAAGCGCCACGACGGACGAGGGCAGCCAGTCCGGCCAGCCGTCGCGCGCGGCGGCGAGTTCCGGCGTTTCGACCCCGGTCCGCTCGATCTCGGCCAAGGCGTCGTTGTGGGATTCGACCCGCTGGTAGAACAGGTTGGGCACGGCAAAGCCGATGCCGATGATGCAGAGCCCGATGATCAGGATGCGTTTCCAACGGTCGATCTGAAGCATCTTCGCCGAAGCCCTTGATGGTTAGTGGAAAAACGCCGTCAGCTGTTCGCTGCCACGGGCTCGGTCCGGGACAGGACCTGCGACACCGTGCCGCGCACCACGCGGACGCGCACCCCGGACGCGATCTCGACCTCAAGCTCTTCGTCGCGCACGCTGGACACCTTGCCGATGATGCCGCCCTGGGTGACGACCTGGTCGCCCTTCTTCAGCGCCGCGACCATTTCGCGGTGCTGCTTCACGCGCTTCTGCTGGGGGCGGATCATCAGGAAATACATGATCGCGAAGATCAGGATCAGCGGGATGAACTGCGCAAACGCGGCGCCGGCGCCGGCATTGCCTGCGGCGGCCTGGGCATAGGCGGGGGTGACGAACATGGACGGTCCTTTCGGTTGTCACGGCGACTGGCAGGATGGGTGACCCCGCCCGAATTGGCGCGCAACCTATCCCCGCCGCCCCTGCTTGGCAAGGAAGCCTGACCCGCTGCCGGGACACGGGCGCAAACAGGATCGTGAGGTCAGCGCGCCACGGGCTGCGCCCGTTCGACCAGCCGCGCGAGGAAGCTGGCGCCGATGGGCGAGATCGCGTCGTTGAAGTCATAGGCGGGGTGATGGACCCCTGCCGTGTCGCCCTGGCCGATGAACAGATAGCAGCCGGGCCGCGCCTCCAGCATGTAGCTGAAATCCTCGGCCCCCATCTCGCGCCCCGCCTCGCCCGAGGCATTGACCTCGCCCACGATCTCGCGCGCGACATCGACGGCGAAGGCCGTCTGGCCGGGGTCGTTGACCGTGGCGGGATAGCCGGGGGTATAGTCCAGCCGGATCGCCACGTCATAGGCCGCGGCCTGGCCCTCGCAGATCTGGGTCATCCGGCGGCGCACCATGTCGCGGACATGCGGGGCGAAGGTCCGCACGGTGCCGCAGACATAGGCCGTGTCGGGCACGATGTTGTCGGCGCTGCCGGCATGAATCTGCGTGACGGACAGCGCAAGCTCCTCCAGGGCATGATGGTTGCGGCTGGAAATGGTCTGGATCGCGTTCACGACCGCCACCGCCGCGACGATGGGATCGGCGGTCAGATGCGGCATCGCGCCATGGCCGCCCCGGCCCTGGACGTGGATCTCGAAGGTGTCGACGGCGGCCATGATCGGCCCCGGCATGGTGTTCATCACCCCCACGGGCAAGCCGGGGCTGTTGTGCATGGCGAAGACCCGTTCGATCCCGAAGCGGTCCATCATGCCGTCGCGGACCATCGCCTCGCCGCCGCCGCCGTTTTCCTCGGCCGGCTGGAAGATCAGCGCGACGCGGCCCGCAAAATTGCGCGTCTCGGCCAGATAGCGGGCGGCGCCCAGCAGCATCGTGGTGTGCCCGTCATGGCCGCAGGCATGCATCCGCCCTGGCACGGTCGATGCGTAGTCCAGGCCCGTCACCTCCTCCATCGGCAGGGCGTCCATGTCGGCGCGCAGGCCGATGGTGGGGCCCGGCCCCTGCCCCTCGATGATGCCGACGATGCCCGACTGGCCGATGCCGTCATGGATCTCGTCCACGCCGAAGTCGCGCAGCCGCTCGGCCACGAAGGCGGCGGTGCCGTAGCAGTCGAAGCCCAGTTCGGGATGCTGGTGCAGATGCCGGCGCCAGGCGGTCATGTCATCCGAGAATTCGGCAATGCGGTTCAGGACGGGCATGTGGACTAAACACCTTGGCTGTGGCAATGGCCCATCAGGACAGAAGCGAGGGGAAATCGCAATGACCAAGGCAGATCGCGACGCCGGGGCCGAAATCGCCCGCCTGATCGACATCATGGCGCAACTGCGTGATCCGGAGACGGGCTGCCCCTGGGATATCGAGCAGGACTTTGCCTCGATCGCGCCCTATACGATCGAGGAAGCGCACGAGGTCGCCGACGCCATCGACCGGCAGGCCTGGAACGAGTTGCCCGGCGAGTTGGGCGACCTGCTGTTGCAGGTGGTGTTCCACGCGCAGATGGCGGACGAGAAGGGCATGTTCGACTTTGCCGACTGCGCGGCGGCGATCTCCGACAAGCTGGTCTTCCGCCACCCCCATGTCTTCGGCGATGAATCCCGCGACAAGTCGGCCGAGCAGCAGGTCAAGGACTGGGAAGCCATCAAGGCGGTCGAGCGCGCGGGCAAGGCGGAACGCGGCACGCTTGACGGCGTGGCCCGGGGCCTGCCTGCGCTGACGCGCGCCATCAAGCTGCAGAACCGCGCCGCCCGCGTGGGCTTCGACTGGCCCCATGCGGGCGAGGTCCTGGACAAGATCAAAGAGGAAAGCGCCGAACTGGTCGAAGCGCGCGACACCCTTGGTCCCGAGGCGCTGGAGGAGGAATTCGGCGACCTGCTGTTCGTGATGGCGAACCTTGCGCGGCACCTGAAGGTCGACCCCGAACAGGCACTGCGCCGCGCCAATGCCAAGTTCACCCGCCGCTTCCAGGCCATCGAGGCCGCGCTGGCCGCGGAGGGCCGCCGCCCCGAGGACAGCGACCTGGCCGAGATGGACCGGCTGTGGGATCAGGCCAAGGCAGCCGAAAAAGCGGCGGAGTAAGGGGGCTTTGCCCCCGGCCCTTCGGGCCTCCCCCAGGATATTTGGATGAAGAAGAAGCCTCAGGCCGCCAGTTGGGTGACCTGTTGCAGGGCGGCGTCATAAACCTCGATCCCGCCCTTGGAGGCGCCTTCGGACAGGGTGCGCTTCCAGCCCCGCGCGCCGGGCATTCCGTGGAACAGGCCCAGCATGTGGCGGGTGATCTGGTGCAGCCGCCCGCCGGCCGCCAGGTGGGCAGCGATATAGGGACGCATCGCCAGGGCGACCTGATCAGGGCTGCTGAAGGGAGGGAGGTCGCCCCACAGGCGGTCGGCCTGACCCAGGAGATCCCACGGCTGGTGATAGGCCGCGCGTCCCACCATGACCCCGTCCATGACCTGCAGGTGATCCCTGACCGCATCAAGGCCGGGAATGCCGCCGTTGATCGACAGGTGCAGGTCAGCAAACTGCCGCTTCATCCGGTGGACCAGCGAATAATCCAGCGGCGGGATATCGCGGTTTTCCCTGGGGCTGAGCCCCTGCAGCCAGGCCTTTCGCGCATGGATCGCGATTCGCCGGATGCCCGCGTCGCGCATCCTGTCCAGGAAGGCGGGCAGCACATCTTCTGGGATCTGGTCATCGACGCCGATTCGGCATTTCACGGTGACCTCGACAGGGCTTGCCGCGATCATCCGGGCCACGCATTCCGCCACCAGGTCGGGCGTCTTCATCAGGACGGCCCCGAAGCAGCCCGACTGAACCCGGTCGCTGGGGCAGCCGACATTCAGGTTGATCTCGTCATAGTCCCAATCCGCCGCGATGCGGGTGGCGGCCTCAAGTTCGGCCGGGTCCGATCCGCCCAGTTGCAGGGCCACGGGATGTTCGGCCGCGTCGTAATCCAGCAGCCGGTGGCGGTCGCCATGAATGATCGCGGGGGCGGTCACCATTTCGGTATAAAGCAGCGCGCGTCGCGACAGGAGGCGGTGGAAGACCCGGCAATGCCGGTCGGTCCAGTCCATCATCGGCGCGATGGACAGTGTCGCGGCATCCCGCACGGAGGGGGCATCCTGGGGCAGTTGCAGGGCATGGACCATGGCAGTTCCCGTTGAAGACAAGCAGGGACCGGCTTTTAACCGATCGCGCGCAAATCATCATATGGCCGGAAAAGTCAGGCTCGCGGCGGTGCCCCGGCGGGAAACCAGCGTCCAGGACACCGACAGAATGGATAATGGTGGGTGATAACGGATTTGAACCGCTGACATCTTCGATGTGAACGAAGCGCTCTACCGCTGAGCTAATCACCCGTGGGCGCAGCATCTAGCAGGCTCAAAAGGCGGCCGCAAGGGCGAATCGTTGCTTGTCAGTCCCCGACGGCGGGGTGGGCGGACTGGCGGATGCTGGCCGGCCTGCGGCGCAGGCGCAACGTGATGATCTCTCCTCCGCGTTGGTCGCGTTCCAGGTTGACCCGGGCCCGGCCGAGGGGCGGCACGGCCAGCGTCTCGCCCGCAGACAAGGCCTTTCCCAACTGGGCAAGCGTCGCCTCGATGATGGGGCGGGCGTCTGCCTTCTTGGCGCCGCTGGCGGCCACCACACGGTCGACAAAGTCCTTCTTCTGCAAAACCTGCGCCGGCTGAGGGTTGCGGCGCGAGCCCCCATCCCCGTCTGCGGCGCCGATACGCTTAATCATCACCCGAACTCCATGAACTAGAACACCGAGTTCAGCGTGAGACGACTCTGACCCAAGGTCAACATTATTCTTGAGTTTGAGTCGCCCTCTGCAAGAAAGCGCCGTGGCGGCGGGGTGCCGTGCAGCCTGACGGATGCACGGCCCCTTGTCAGCGTTCGCCCTTGACCGGCTTGCCGCCCTTGCGGTGGGCCGTGAACTTGCCACGTTCCTTGCCACCTTCGGATCGCGCGGTCTTGGCCCGGAAGCCGCCGGGCTTTGCGCCTTCCTGGGCGGGCTTGCCCGTCCTGGTGCTGCGTTCTTCGGGGGTCCAGCGCGGCTTCTTGGTCCTTGCCGGAACCTCGCCCGATGCTTCGGGACGCGAAGGCTTCTTCCACTCGCCCTCGGGCTTGCGGTGGGCGGGGCGCTCGGCGGGCCGGGGTGCCCGTTCCAGGTCGGGCTCTCCGTCCAGGCGGCGCATTGTCAGGCCCGGCTCAAGCTCCATCGCCTTGCCGAACTTGCCGGCCTGCGCGACGGCGATCTGCACGAAGGTTTCGTCCTGGCGGACGCGAATGGCGCCGATGGCATCGCGGTTGATGCCGCCGCCGTCGCAGATCTTGGGCAGAAGCCAGCGCGCCTCGGCCCGGGCGGTATGACCCACGGACAACTGGAACCACACCGCCTCGCCAAAAGGCGGGCGTTCGCGGGCCGCTGTCGGGGCACGGTCCTGCAGGACGGTCAGTTCCTCGGGCGCGGGGCGGCCTTCGCGCCACAGCCGGATAAAGGCTTGCGCCAGCCGGTCAGGGCCGAAACGCTCCAGCATCTGCCGAGCCAAGTCCGCATCGTCGTCCGAATCACCCTGCAGCGCCGGGTGGTCCAGCATCCGGGTGTCGTCACGTGCGCTAACCTCGTCGGCCGAGGGCGCGGGACCCCAATCGGCCTCGACCTTGGCGCGTTTCAGAAGCATCTGCGCCTTGCGGACCTCGGACGGCATGACGATCAGGGCCGAGACGCCCTTGGCCCCTGCCCGGCCGGTGCGGCCCGAACGGTGCAGCAGCGTTTCGGAATTCGTCGGCAGGTCGGCATGGATCACCAGTTCCAGCCCCGGCAGGTCGATGCCGCGCGCCGCCACGTCGGTCGCCACGCAGACCGAGGCGCGTCCGTCCCGCAGCGCCTGCAGGGCATGGGTGCGTTCCTGCTGGCTGAGTTCGCCCGAAAGCGCCACGGCCTTGAAGCCCCGGTTCCCCATGCGGGCCAGCAGGTGGTTCACGTTGGCCCGCGTCTTGCAGAAGATGATCGCGGTCCGCGCCTCGTGCAGGCGCAGGATGTTGAAGATCGCGGGCTCGCGGTCGCGGGCGGCGACGTTGAAGGCGCGGTATTCGATGTCGCCGTGCTGGCGCGATTCGCCCTGGGCCATGATGCGCATCGCGTCGCGCTGGAAGGTGCCCGCCAGATGCTCGATCGCGGGGGGAACCGTTGCCGAGAACATCAGCGTGCGCCGGTCTGCGGGGGCGGATTCAAGGATGAATTCCAGATCCTCGCGGAAGCCCAGATCCAGCATCTCGTCCGCTTCGTCCAGCACCGCGACGCGCAGGGCCGACAGGTCCAGCGAACCACGCTCGATATGGTCGCGCAGCCGGCCCGGGGTGCCCACGACGATATGGGCGCCGCGCTCCAGGGCGCGCCGCTCGCCGCGATAGTCCATGCCGCCGACGCAGGTGGCAATGCGGGCGCCCGCCTGGCCGTAAAGCCAGCCAAGCTCGGCCGCGACCTGCAGCGCAAGCTCTCGGGTCGGGGCGATGGCCAGGGCCAGCGGGGCAACCACGTCCGGCAGCATGTCGTCGTCCATCAGCTGCGGCGCGATGGCAAGGCCGAAGGCCACGGTCTTGCCCGATCCGGTCTGCGCCGAGACCAGCATGTCGCGCCCTGCCGCGTCGGTTTCCAGGACCGCCTGTTGAACTGAAGTGAGGCTGGCATAGCCCTTGGCCGCCAGAGCCGCGGCCAGAGGCGCGGCAATCATGTTGTCTGTCATAAACTTCGCCAGAATGGGGGTGCCTTACACCCGAGTGAGGGCACCGCGATCCTTGCGACAGACATCTCCCCGCGTCCGCCGCCCTGGACGTCAGGGCCGAAGGGGCGGCTTCTACGGGATCAGACATGAGAAGTCAAAGGAAATGACGCGGGCGTCAGCCCATGCCGAGCGCCTGCTTGTACATTTCCAGGATCGCCTCTTCCTCGGCGATATCGTCGCGGTCGCGCTTGCGCAGGGCCACGATCTTCTTCATCACCTTGGTGTCGTAACCGCGGGCCTTTGCCTCGGCCATCACCTCTTTCTGGCGTTCGGCGATGTCCTTCTTTTCCGCTTCCAGCTGTTCGAACTGTTCGATGAACTGGCGCAGTTCGTCGGCGGCAACGCTGTAAGCCTGATCGTCCATCATCGGTTTTCCTTCCGTTTTGATCCTGTCCCGTCCTTGGCGGCATCTGTTAGGCGGTCTTGCCGCAGGGCGCAATCGCCGCTAGGCCGCAGGCGCAAACATTGGGGGATGGTCCGATGACGGTTTTCGACTGGCTGATCTGGGGCGGCGCGGCGCTGACGCTGGCGGGTGTCGCGGGCCTTGCCTGGTGCATCGTGACGGTGGCCCGCGCGCGCAAGGCCGGCCTTGCCGATGCGGCGATGCGCGCGCGGATGCGCAGCGTTCTGGCCGTCAACATGGGCGCGCTTGCGGTGTCGATGATCGGGCTGCTGCTGGTCATCACCGGCATTGCGTTGGTCTGATGCGCGCGCTTGTCCAACGCGTGACCGAGGCGCAAGTCGAGGTCGAAGGCGCCACCATCGGCCGCACCGGGCCGGGGCTGCTGGTGCTGGTCTGCGCCATGGCAGGCGATGATGAAACCGCGGCCGACAGGCTGGCCGCCCGCGTGGCCAAGCTGCGCATCTTCCGCGACGACCAGGGGCGGATGAACCGGTCGCTGCTGGACGTCGGCGGTGGCGCGCTGGTGATCAGCCAGTTCACCTTGGCCGCCGATACCCGCACGGGAAACCGCCCCGGCTTTTCATCCGCCGCCGCGCCCGAGGATGGAAAGCGGCTTTACGAACGCTTTGCCGAATGCCTGCGCGACCAGGGCATCGCGGTCGAAACCGGCAGCTTCGGCGCCGACATGAAGGTGCGGCTGGTCAATGACGGTCCGGTGACGATCTGGCTGGACAGCGCGGACCGCGCTACAGGATGAAGTCGGCCGCGCCCAGGCGGAGGGCGTCGTCCACCCAGATCTCGAAATCGGCGGTCTTGTTGCCGTTCATGTCGCCCCGGACCAAGACGCCGCCCGCCTGTTTGACATACCAAACCGAATGAGCGGCGGCCGTTGTGCCTGTGAACGCAAAGGCCTGGTTTCCGGCGCGCCCGATGCTTGCGTCGATCAGCGACAGGTCGATGTCGTCCTGCCCGGCCCTGAATTGAAGGATGCTGTCACGTTGCGTGCCCGGAACGGTTTCGGCGGGTGCGCGGAACACGAACACGTCCCGCGCCGCGTCGGCGCCGCCGAACATCTGATCGCGGCCCGATCCCCCTTCCAACGTATCGCTGCCGTTTCCGCCTTCAAGGATATCGTTGCCCGCGGCGCCGATCAGGCGGTCATGCCCGTCGCTGCCCAGCAGCCGGTCATTGCCCAGGCCGCCATTCGTCATGTCATTGCCGGTCCCTCCGATCAGGGTATCATTGCCGCCGTGTCCGAACATCTGGTCATTGCCTGCCCACCCCTCGAACCGGTCGTCGAACTGGCTGAGGTTGACGGTATCGTTGCCCGCCATGACCGAGGAAAAGACCACCCGATCGTCGGCATTCCCATAGGTCAAGCCCGCATTGTAAAGCCAGGCTGCTGGCACAGAAAAATTCATCGCGGACCAGATCTCCGGTCCGTCGTAGAACTCTTCGGAAAGAAAGGTGACGGTCCCCCCGGTCACATCGCCCCAGGCGTTGACGCCAAAGCCGAACCCACCGAAGCCCAGGAGCAGATCGTCATATCCATTCCAGCCATTCACGATGTAGAGGTCCTGATACGTCCGTCCGGAAATCAGGAAGTAAGAGTCATCTAAGAAGAAATCCTCGTAGAAATGTCGCGAATAGAAGTTCAGATCGATCGCATAGCTGTCGATTGCATAATTGGCTTTGATCGTGGCCATGACGCTTAACCCCATGAAATGGCAACTGTGGAACTGCCTGTATTTCTGGCACCGACGGCAGCCGCCTTCCACCGATATCTTTAATAATGATTAACGCCTTTTGGTCTCATCGATCTTGCTTGACTTGCAGACCGTGAAGGCCCATGTGGGTCCAGTCGCCGCCCGCTGCCGCGTGAGCAGCCGCGTTTTCCGCCCAGGGCCCGGCATTCATTCCAGTTTCCCATTCACGCGGGGAGGCTTGTGGGCATCCTCGTATCTCGCCCGCATCCCTGCTGATTGCCGCATGTTCATGCGGCCCCTGCCCTTGCATCCGATACGGGGGGTGCCTGGACGAAAGTTTTTGATGGAACAGAGCAACAACCGCCGCGGCTTCCGCGGCGCCAAGGGCAAGCCGCGCAGCGCGCCTCATTTCGACGCGAACGACGGCCGCCGCGCGCCCGCCCGCGATCCGCTGCCGACCGGCCCCTTTGCGGACATGGGCATCGACCACCGCATCAACGCCAATATCGCGGCTATCGGCCTGACCAAGCCGACGCCGATCCAGGCCGAGGCAATCCCGGCCGTTGTGGAAGGCCGCGACGTGCTGGGCCTGGCGCAGACCGGCACCGGAAAGACGGCGGCCTTCGGCCTGCCGATGCTGACCCGGCTGATCAACTTCGGCAAGAAACCCGATCCCAAGACCTGCCGGGCGCTGATCCTGGCGCCGACCCGCGAACTGGCCACCCAGATCGCCACCAATATCGACGCCTATGCGGAAGGCACGCCGATCCGCAGTTTCCGCGTCGTCGGCGGGGCCTCGATCAACGTGCAGACCGAACGGCTGTCGCGCGGCGTCGATGTCCTGATCGCCACGCCGGGCCGCCTGATGGACCTGATCGAGCGCCGCGCGATCAGCCTGGAAGCCACCACCTATCTGGTGCTGGACGAGGCCGACCAGATGCTGGACATCGGCTTCATCCACACGCTGCGCAAGATCGCGCGGATGCTGCCGAGGGAACGCCAGACGCTGCTGTTCTCGGCCACCATGCCGAAGCTGATGGAGGAACTGGCCGACACCTACCTGACCGAACCGGTCCGGGTCGCCGTGAACCCGCCGGGCCAAGCGGCCAAGAAGATCGATCAGGGCGTCCATTTCGTGACCCAGGGCGACAAGGCGACGCTGCTGGCGGAATACCTGTCCAAGCACCCGGGCGAACTGGCGATGGTCTTTGGCCGCACCAAGCACGGGTCGGAAAAGCTGGCCAAGCTGCTGGAGAAATGGGGCTTCGCCGTCGCCGCGATCCACGGCAACAAGAGCCAGGGCCAGCGGGAACGCGCGCTGGATGCCTTCCGCAAGGGCGAGACGCAGGTCCTGGTGGCGACAGACGTGGCCGCGCGGGGCCTGGATATCCCCGAGGTCGCGCATGTCTATAACTATGACCTGCCGAACGTGCCGGAAAACTATGTCCACCGGATCGGCCGCACGGCCCGCGCGGGTCGCGACGGTCGGGCCGTGGCCTTCTGCGCCCCGGCCGAGGTCGGCGAATTGCGCGCCATCGAAAAGGCCATGAAGGCGCCGATCCCGGTGATCGGGGGCGAGGTTCCGTCCGGTCCGATCCCCTCGGCCCGCCCGCAGGGCGGCGGACGCGGCAAGCCGATGGGCGTTGGTGCCAACAAGCGTCCGGCGCGGCGCCCGTCCCGGCAGCCGAAAAGCCGGCAGGCGTAGCACGCGGGGCGGCGTCGCCCTTTGGATATTTGGATGAAGAAGAAGCCGCAGGGTTCGCGCCCTGCGGCTTTTTCATGCCAGGCGCAGGCGGGGCAGCGATGCGGCGGCTGCGCACCAGGCAAGCGCCGCGCAGGTCGCGATGGCCGTCACCATGCTGGCGGCGCTGTTGTCCATGAAGGGGCCGGTCAGCGCGATCATCAACCCTCCGGTCAACATCTGGAACGTGCCCCCTAGCGATGATGCCAGCCCCGCGATGTCGGGATGGGGGTCCAGCGACATCACCATGGCCGTGGGCATGACCAGCCCCAGGCAGGCATTGCCCAGGAACAGCCCCGCCATGACCACCGGCAGCGCGTCGAGGCCCAGCCAGACGATCAGCGCCAGCGCGATCATGATCCCCGCAAAGCCGGTGATCGCCAGTGAGATCACCCGCTCCATTCCATGCCTTTGCGCCATCGGTCCGGCGAATTGCGAGGCGGTGAAGAAGCCGATGGCATTGACCGCGAAGGCGAGCGAGAAGCCGGTCGGCGACAGCCCGTATTGGCGGGTATAGACGAAGCTGGCCGAGGACAGGAACACGAAGAAGCTGGCCATGCCGAAGCCGCCGATCATGGTCAGCCCCATGAAGCGCCGGTCGGTCAGCAGTCGGCGCGCGCCCGACAGCATCGGCGCAAGGCTGACGGGGCGGCGGTGTTCCGGGGCCAGAGTCTCGGGCAGGACGAACAGGATCAGGGCCAGGCTGATGAGCGCCGCGACGGCCAGGATGGCGAAGATCTCGCGCCAGCCGCCCCAGGCCATGACCAGCGATCCCGTCAGGGGCGCCAGCATGGGGCTTACGGCGATGACGATCATGATCGTCGACATCACCTTCGCGGCCTCGGGGCCCGTCGCCACGTCGCGGATCACCGCGCGCGGCACCGCCATCAGCGTGGCGGCGCCGAGGCCCTGCACCGCACGCGCCGCGATCAGCCAGCCCAGCGTGGGCGCCAGGGCAGCCGCCACCGTGGCCAGGGTGAAGATCGAGACCCCGATCAGCAGCGGCTTCTTGCGGCCGATGGCGTCAGCCATCGGGCCATAGATCATCTGCGCGATGCCGAAGACGATGAAATAGGATGTCAGCGTCAGCGCCGCCCCCGCCTCGGTCGTGCCAAGGTCGGCTGCGACCTGCGGCAGCGCGGGCAGATACATGTCGATCGCGAAGGGACCGACGGCGGACAGAACGCCCAGGACAAGGGCCATGCGGAACAAGGGATCGCGCATCGGAGAACCTGACTTACATATGGAAAGGCAGCGCGTGACCGCGCTGGTGGATGTGACCGCCGCCCATGGCCTTTTGCCATCTGGCGTGGGTTGCCGCAACCCTTGCTGCCGCCCGGCCCCGGCGCTATGGGGCCGCATGGCCAAGCTGTACTTCCATTATTCCACCATGAACGCGGGCAAGAGCACGCTGCTGCTGCAGGCCTCCTACAACTATCGCGAACGAGGCATGCAGACGTTGCTTCTGACGGCGGCCATCGACAGCCGCGCGGGTCCCGGCCGCATCGCCAGCCGCATCGGCATCGGCGACGACGCCCTGACCTTCGACGCCGGGACCGACATGTTCGCGCTGATCGAGGATCGCGGCATGGACTGCGCCTGCATCTTCGTGGACGAGGCGCAGTTCCTGTCCCCCGCCCAGGTCTGGCAACTGGCGCGCGTGGCCGACGACCTGCGCATCCCCGTCATGTGCTATGGCCTGCGGGTCGATTTCCGGGGCGAACTGTTCCCCGGATCGGCCGCCCTGCTGGCCCTGGCCGACGACATGCGCGAGGTCCGCACCATCTGCCATTGCGGCAAGAAGGCCACAATGGTGATCCGCCGCGACGAGGCGGGCCGCGCCATCACCGAAGGCGCGCAGGTGCAGGTGGGGGGCAATGAAACCTATGTGTCCCTGTGCCGCCGCCATTGGCGCGAGGCGACCGGGAACTGATCTTCAAATCTCCCGGAATGATTGTGGCCCGCGTTGCGACAGCCGGGGCCATGTTGTAACCATCGGCCTGAACAGGCAAAGGACTTTTCATGCGCGCACTCCTGACAAGGCTTATGGCAATTCTGTGTCTGGCCGCCCCGGTTCAGGCGTTCGAAACCAACGCGACCTCGGCCTGGGTGTATGACGTGAACACCAGCACCGTGCTGATGTCGAAGAACGCCGAGGTGCCGATCCCGCCCGCGTCCATGTCCAAGCTGATGACGCTGTACATGGTGTTCGAGGCGCTGCAGAACGGCCGGCTGAAGTTGACCGACACCCTGCCCGTGTCCACACGGGCCTGGAAGATGGGCGGGTCAAAGATGTTCGTCGAACCCCGCGACACGCCGACCGTGGAACAACTGATCAAGGGCGTGATCGTCCTGTCGGGCAATGATGCCTGCGTCGTCCTGGCCGAAGGGCTGGCCGGGACCGAGGAAGCCTTTGCCCGTCAGATGACCGAACGCGCGAAAACGCTGGGGCTGAAGCACTCGGTCTTCAAGAACTCGACCGGCTGGCCCGCCGAGGGTCATGTGATGTCGGCCGAGGATCTGGGGGTGCTGGCGATGCACCTGATCAACGATTTCCCGCAGTATTACGGCGATTTCTCGTTGACCGAGTTCCGCTACATGGACCGGGTGCCGTCCAACCGCTTCAACCGCAATCCGATCCTCAAGCTGGATATCGGCGCGGACGGGCTCAAGACCGGCCACACGCAGGAAGCG
This sequence comes from Paracoccus benzoatiresistens, assembly GCF_026913015.1. Classification (GTDB taxonomy): domain Bacteria; phylum Pseudomonadota; class Alphaproteobacteria; order Rhodobacterales; family Rhodobacteraceae; genus Paracoccus; species Paracoccus benzoatiresistens. The sequence goes on along the minus strand of NZ_JAPTYD010000005.1, from coordinate 78,726 downwards.
GGCTACGGGCTTGTCGGCTCTGCCGTTCAGGACGGGCGCCGGGTGATCTTTGTCATCAGTGGCCTGCCGTCCGAGACCGCACGGGCCGAGGAATCGGAACGCATCGTCAACTGGGCTTTCCGCCAGTTCAGCATGGAAACGCTGGTTCCCGCAGGCGAGACGGTGCTGGAGGCTCCGGTCTGGCTGGGCACGAAATCCCGCGTCGGCCTGACCACCAAGGACGGCGTCAACGTGCTGGTGCCCGCCGGATCGCAGGACCAGGTCAAGGTCGAGGCGGTCTATGACTCGCCCATTCCCGCCCCCATCGCCAAGGGCGACCCCATCGGCCGCCTGGTCGTGACCGTCCCCGGCACGCAAGAGGCCATCACCCCCCTGCTGGCCGCCGAGGACGTGCCCGAGGCCGGTTTCGCGGGCCGGATGAAGGGCGCCGTCATGCGGCTTGGCCACAAGGCGGTCGAGGCTGCCGGCCTTTGATGTTCATCAGCTTCGAGGGGATCGACGGCTGCGGCAAGTCCACGCAGGCCCGCCTGCTGGCCGATGCGCTTCGCGCCGAGGGTCGCGATGTCGTCCTGACCCGCGAACCCGGCGGCAGCCCGGGGGCCGAGGAGATCCGCCGCCTGCTGGTCGAGGGCGCGGGCGAACGCTGGTCGGCGGAAACCGAATGCCTGCTGTTCACCGCGGCCCGCCGCGATCACCTGGAGCGCACCATCCGCCCGGCCCTGGCCGCCGGGCAGACCGTCATCACCGACCGCTTTGCCGACAGCACCCGCGTCTATCAGGGTGCGACCCGGGGCGACCTGCGCGGGTTCGTGGACCGGATGCACGATCTGGCGATCGGCGTGGAGCCGGACCTGACCTTCGTGATCGACCTTGACCCGGCCACCTCCCTTTGCCGGGGCAATGCGCGCGGCGGGGCCGAGGATCGGTTCGAAAGCCTGGGACTGGCGTTCCAGCAGCGGCTGGCCGAAGGGTTTCGTGCGCTGGCAGGCGAATTTCCTGCCCGCGTGCGCCTGATCGACGGGACCGGCAGCGCCGAGGATGTCGCCGCCCGCATCCGGGCCGCGTTGTGAGAACCGATCCCGACGACATCCCCGAACCCGACCGCGTTCCCGGCGCGCCGCATCCGCGCCATACGGACCGCGTCATCGGTCAGGACAATGCCATCGCCGAATTCATGGAGGCCGCGCAAGGCGGGCGGCTGCACCATGCCTGGCTGCTGACGGGTCCGCGCGGGGTCGGCAAGGCCACCCTGGCCTGGGCCATTGCCCGCTGGATGCTGTCAGGCGCGACCGGCCCCTTCGCCGCCACGGATACGCCCGAGGCGCGGCGCGTCAAAGCGCTGTCCGAACCGCGCCTGCATCTGGTTCGCCGCCCCTGGGACGACAAGGCGGGCCGCCTGTCCGCGCAGATCCCGGTCGATGAAATCCGGCGGTTGCTGTCCTTCTTCCACCTGTCGGCAGCCGAGGGCGGGCGGCGCATCGCCATCATCGACGCCGCAGACGACATGAACACCGCCGCCGCCAACGCCCTGCTGAAGGTGCTGGAGGAACCGCCCGCCGACGCGCTGATCCTGATGATCGCCCACCAGCCGGCGGGACTTCTGCCGACCATCCGGTCGCGCTGCCGCACCCTGCGGCTGTCGCCGCTGAACCCGACCCAGATGGGCAATATCCTGGCCCATCTGGGCATCGACGAGGATGCCGAAGCCCTGGCCGCCCTGTCGGACGGATCGGTGGGCGAGGCCCTGCGGCTGGCGGGCCAGGGCGGGCTTGACCGCTATCAGGAACTGGTCGATCTGATGGCCACCCTGCCCCGGCTTGACCGCCCCCGCGCGGCCGCCTTTGCCGAAGGCGCCGCAGGGCGTGCCGGTGCCGACGGCGATCCCTTCGACCTGACCATGACCGTGCTGGACCGCTTCCTGACGCGCACCGCCCGGGCGGGCCTGATGGGGCCGCCCCTGCCGCAGGCCGCGCGTGGCGAGGGGGCGCTGCTGGCCCGGCTTGCGCCCGACGACGGTGCCGCCCGTGCCTGGGCCGAGGCGCAGGCCCGCCTGTCGGCCCGCGCCCGCATGGGCCGGGCGGTCAACCTTGACCCTGCCGCGCTGGTGATGGATATGCTGATCGAACTGGCGCATCTGCCGCCCGCGCGATCCGCCCTGCCAGCCAAAGGTTGATCCATGTCCCAAGCGGCCCCTCCGCCGGCCCCGGTCTCTATCGTCGATAGCCATTGCCATCTGGATTTCCCCGACTTCGAGGGCGAACACGACGCCCTGATCGCCCGCGCCCGCACGGCAGGCGTCACGCGCATGGTCACGATCTGCACCCGCCTGCGCCAGGAACCGCAGGTCCGCGCCCTGGCCGAACGATATGACGGTGTCTTCTACGCCGCCGGAACCCACCCGATGAGCGTGGCGGACGAGCCGATGGCGACAGTGGAGCAGCTTGTCGCCCTGTCTGCCCACCCGAAATTCGTGGGCATCGGCGAAACCGGGCTGGATTACCACTACACCGCCGACAGCGCCGCGCAGCAGGCCGAAAGCCTGGCGGTCCATATCGAGGCCGCGCGCCGCACGGGCCTGCCGCTGATCATCCATTCCCGCGACGCCGACGATGACATGGCCCGCATCCTGACTCAGGAACACCGCGCCGGCGCCTTTTCCTGCGTGATGCACTGCTTCACCTCGGGCGCGGCCTTGGCCCGGACGGCGCTGGACCTGGGCTTCTATCTCTCGATGTCGGGGATCGCGGCCTTCCCGCGTTCGTCCGAATTGCGGGAGATCTTCGCCGCAGCTCCGATGGACCGCATCCTGGTCGAAACCGACAGCCCCTACCTTGCGCCGCCCCCGCATCGCGGCAAGCGCAACGAACCGGCCTATGTCGCCAAGACCGCCGCGATCCTGGCGGAAGCCTTTGGCATGGAATACCCGCAGCTTGCGGCGCAAACCTCGGCCAATTTCGACCGGCTGTTCCCGAAGGCCGCGGCATGATCCGGGCCACGATCCTGGGCTGCGGATCCTCCGGCGGCGTGCCTCGGCTGGGGAACCGCTGGGGCGCCTGCGATCCCGCCGAGTCCAGGAACCGCCGCCGCCGCTGTTCGCTGCTGGTCGAGCGCCCGGGTCCCGGGGGCACGACGCAGGTGCTGATCGACACCGGCCCCGATCTGGTCCCGCAACTGCTGGACGCCAATGTCGCGACGCTGGACGCCGTGGTCTATACCCATCCCCATGCCGACCATATCCACGGCATCGACGACCTGCGGCAGATAGCCTACAACGCGGGCAGGCTTATCCCGGCCTGGGCCGACATACCCACGTCCGAGGCGCTGCTGGACCGCTTCGGCTATATCTTCAGGACCCCGCCCGGCAGCTACTACACGCCGATCTGCGACCTGCGCCTGATCGACGGCCCCATCATCGTCGACGGTCCCGGCGGGCCGGTCACGCTGATCCCCTTCCGCGTCCAGCACGGGGAGATCACCGCCCTGGGCCTGCGCATCGGCGGGCTGGTCTATCTTCCTGACGTGTCGGACATCCCCCACGCAGCCTGGCCGCTGATCCACGGGGCCGAGGTCTTCATCTGCGATGCCCTGCGTCCCCAGCCCCATCCCAGCCATGCCCATCTGGCGCAGGCGCTGGACTGGATCGCCCATGCCGGAACCCCGCATGCGGTGCTGACCAACATGCATATCGACATGGACTATGCCACCGTGGTGGCCACGACCCCCGATCACATCCTGCCCGCCTTCGACGGCATGGTGATCGAGGCCAGCGCCGATGCGCCCGATCACCCCGCCGCGCTATGAGCGCGCTGTTCAACATCATCGTGCCGGTCTTCCTGATCGTGGGCTTCGGCTATCTGGTGGCCTGGCGCGGCATCTTCCGCGAAAGCGCGGTGGACGGGCTGATGGTCTTCGCGCAGAACTTTGCCGCCCCAACGCTGCTGTTCGCCTCCATGTCGCGGCTGGATCTCGGGGCCGAATTCCGCCCGGCGCTGCTGCTGCCCTTCTATATCGGCGCCTTTTCCAGCTATTTCATCGGCTGGGCAGGCGCGCGGTTCCTGTTCGACCGCCCGCCGATGGACTGCGTGGCGATCGGCTTCACCTGCCTGTTCTCCAACAGCCTGCTGCTGGGCATCCCGATCATGGAGCGCGCCTATGGCCCCGACTCGTTGTCGGGCAACTGGGCGATCATCGCGATCCATTCGCCGCTGCTTTATACCTTCGGCATCACGGTGATGGAGTTCACGCGCGCCCGTGGCAGCGGCTTGACGGTCGGCCGCGTCGCGCTGCGCGCCATAACAGGCGTGCTGCGCACGCCGCTGGTGATCGGCATCCTGACAGGCGTGTCGATGAACGTCCTGATGCAGGCGGGTCTGGTCATGCCCGAGGGCTTCTGGGCCGCCGTGGACATGATCGCCGATGCCGCCCTGCCCGCCGCCCTGTTCGGCCTCGGAGGCGTTCTCTACCGCTATCGCCCGGAAGGTGACAGCGGCGCCATCGCGCTCTGCTGCGCCTGTTCGCTGCTGGTCCATCCGGGCGTCGCTTACGCCCTGGCCAGGATCACGGGACTGGACGATGCCGGCCTGCGGTCTGCGGTGATGACAGCCGCCATGGCGCCGGGGGTGAACGCCTATCTGTTTGCGAACCTGTATGGCGCTGCCAAGCGGGTCGCAGCGACCACGGTCCTTGTCGGAACCGCGATCTCGGTCCTGACGATCTGGATGTGGCTGGCAATCCTGCCGTAAGGCATCTTCTTCACGAAAGTATCCCGCGGGGGTCTGGGGGCGCGAAGCCCCCAGCCTGTGTCACCTCGGCGTGACACCCCGGATCCGCTCCGACCGCCGGCGCAGCAATTCCACGGTGGTCAGCAGTGCGATGGAGAAGATCACCAGCAGCGTCGCCACGGCCAGGATGGCGGGGCTGATCTGCTCGCGGATGCCGTTCCACATCTGCCGCGGGATGGTCTGCTGCTCGGGGCCGGCGATGAACAGCACCGCCACTACCTCGTCAAACGAGGTGACAAAGGCGAATAGCGCCCCCGAGATCACGCCCGGCAGGATCAAGGGCATGGTCACGCGGAAGAAGGTGGTGCGCGGATTGGCCCCCAGCGATGCCGCCGCCCGGTTCAACGACTGGTCGAAGCCCACCAGCGTCGCCGTCACCGTGATGATGACAAACGGAATGCCCAGCGTCGCATGGGCCAGAATAACGCCGACATAGGTTCCCGCCAGCCGACCGCAATTGGTGGGCAGGCCGAAGATACCCAGAAGCTCGCAGGGGTTCGAATAGAAGAAGAACATCCCGGTCGCCGTGATGATCAGCGGCACGATCATGGGCGAGATCAGGATCGCCATGATCGCCCGGCGGAACGGCATCTCGGGGCGCGACAGGCCAAGGGCTGCCAGCGTGCCCAGCACGGTCGCCAGCAGGGTCGAGAACACCCCGATGATGATCGAGTTCTTGGCGGCCTTCACCCAGTTCGCGTTCTGCCAGGCATCCGACCAGAAGGCCCAGCCGGTGGCGTCGGGGTTCTGCATCCCGAAGGTCAGCAGGCTGCGATACCAACGCAGGCTGTAGCCCTCGGGGTCGAGGGACAGCATGCGGTCGGTAAAGGTGAAGTAGGGCTCGGCGTTGAAGGACAGCGGGATGATCACCACAATGGGCGCGATCAGGAAGAAGAAGATCAGCCCGCAGATCACCAGATAGGCGTAATGCCAGATGCGCTCCAGCGGGGTTGCATAGGTCGGAACAGCCATGGATCACCCCAGCTTCAGGTTGTCGATGCCGACCATGCGGTCATACACCCAGTACAGCAGCAGGACCGCGCCCAGCAGCAGCGCGGCCAGCGCCGCCGCCATCGACCAGTTCAGCGTGTCGGTCATGTGCATCGCGATCATGTTGGAAATCAGCTGGCCCGAGGATCCGCCGACCAGCGCGGGCGTGATGTAGTAGCCCACGGCCAGGATGAAGACCAGCAGCGCCCCCGCCCCCAGCCCCGGCAGCGTCTGCGGGAAATAGACCCGGCGGAAGGCCGTCCAGCTTGTGGCGCCCAGAGACCGCGCCGCGCGGACATAGGACGGGTTGATCGTCCGCATCACGGAATAGAGCGGCAGGATCATGAAGGGCAGCAGGATATGGGTCATGGCGATGATCGTGCCGGTCTGATTGTAGATCATCTGCAACCGCCCGCCTCCGCCGATGACGCCCAGCCAGACCAGGATGTCGTTGATCACCCCCTGCTGCTGCAACAGCACCATCCAGCTTGTGGTCCGCACCAGCAGCGAGGTCCAGAAGGGCAGCAGCACCAGGATCATCAGCAGGTTCGACTTGCGCATCGGCAGCGTCGCCAGCAGATGCGCGATCGGAAAACCCAGCACGAAGGTGATGAAGGTGATCAGCAGCGACAGCCAGAAGGTGCGCATGAACAGCATCACGTAAACCTGCTGGCGTTCCTCGACCTGCTGGATGCTGCCATCCTCGCCCCGCTTGCGGTCCACGGCGGCCAGGTAGAAGTTGCCGGTGACGGGGTTGGAGGCCTCGCGCATCGCCGACCACAGCCGGGGATCGCCCCAGTCCTCGTTGATCTCCATCAGGGCCGCCTGGTAGGGCGGCTCGATGCCGCGGCGAACCTGCCGGCCCGTCGAGGTGAACAGCGACCGTGTGCCCGGTACGTCATAGTTGATGCGGGTGCCGACGATGCCGATGGTGCGCGCTTCGGCACTGGCCTGCAGGTCGGTTGCCAGCGCGGTCCAGGCGGCCTCGTCGGGTTCCGCGCCGCGCGGGTTCTCGGCGAACCATTGCGACAGCTGCGGCATGTGGTCCGAAAAGCCGTCGTTGTAAAAGGACCGCTGCAGCATCTGCCCGATCGGGATCACGAAGGTGATCAGGACAAAGGCCAGCAGCGGCAGCACCAGCAGAAAGGCGCGGCGCCGCGCCAGGGCTTGCGACCGGGCCAAGGCGCGCACCAGCGGCCTGCCATCGGCGGTCCGCAGAGCCCCGTCGGTCAGCCCGCCGGCCGTTGTCGCGATGGCCGCATGCGGATCAAGTGCGTTCGCCATGGAGTCCTCAAGGTATCGGGCCGCCGCCCACAAGGGCAGCGGCAATTGTCTGGATCAGGCGCCGGCCAGCCAGCTGTTGAAACGCTCGGTCAGCTCGGCGTCGTGGTCGGCCCAGAATTCCGGGTCATCCATGACCGCGGTCTTCATGTGTTCCGGATTGGTGGGCATGTGCGGCGCCATTTCGGTCTTGCCGTCCTTGTACAACCCCACCAGCTCGGCCGAGGATTTCCGCGACGGTCCATAGGCGATGTATTTCGCCTGGTCCGCCAGCCGCTGCGTGTCGGTGGCGAACTTCAGGTATTCCATCGCGGCTTCCGGGTTGGGCGCGCCCTTGGGAATGGCGAACATGTCCATGTCCATGTATTGCCCGTCCCAGATGATCTCGAAGGGCTTGCCCTCGCCCACCATGGCGTCGAAGAAGCGGCCATTATAGCCCGTGGCCATCACGACCTCACCGTCGGCCAGCAGCTGCACGGGCTGCGCACCGGCTTCCCACCAGACCACGTTGTCCTTGATGGCGTCCAGCTTCGCGAAAGCCTGATCGACGCCCTCGGGCGTGCTCAGCTTTTCATAGACCTGGTCAGCCGGCACGCCATCGGCGATCAGCGCCAGATACAGCGTCCGCTTGGGGTTCTTGGGCAGGCCGCGCTTGCCGGGGAATTTCTCGGTGTCGAAGAAATCCGCCGCCGTGGACGGCTTCTCGCCCTCGAACTTGGTCGTGTCAAAGGCGATGACAGTGCCCCAGAAGATGTTGGCAACCGCGCAATCCTGCAGGGCGCCGTCGATGAAGTCTTCCGCCGCGGGCGTGCCATCGGGCGCGGCGGGAAGGTCATCGGGGTTGATCTCGACCAGCGCACCCTCGTCGCACAGGCGGATGGCGTCACTGACCTCGATGTCGAAGACGTCGCCGGTGATGTTGTTCGCCTCGATCTGCGCCTTGAGCGGCGTCGAGGGATTGTCGGCGGCGATCATGTTGACCTTGATGCCGGTCTTTTCGGTGAAGGGCTTGTTATAGGCCTCGACCTGGCTGACCTCGTAGGCACCGCCCCAAGACACGACATTGACCTCTTGCGCGGTGGCGGCAAAGGCCATGCCCACAAGGGCGGTGGATAGGACCAGAGTGGTTTTCACGTTCTTAACTCCCGTTGGTGAATGGGCATCTTGCCCTTGTTCTTGGCCCCTTTCGGGGCAGGGGCGGGCTTGTGTTGGCCCGCCCCGATCCGGTCAGCTGGCCAGCCAGCTGTTGAAGCGCTCGTTCAGCTCGGCATCGCGATCGACCCAGAAGTCCAGATTCGACGGCAGCGCATTGGTCATGTTCGCCTCGGTCGTCGGCAGGTGCGGCCCCATCGGTACATCGGTGCCCTCGACATTGCCGACCAGGGCCGCGGCGGACTTGCGCGGAGGGCCATAGCTGATGAATTCGGCCGCGCGGGCCTGCGGCGCGGGCGAGGTCGTCCAGGCCACGAACTTCATCGCATCCTCCAGGTTCTTGGCGCCCTTCGGCACGACCCAGCCTTCCATCTCATAGATCTGGCCGTCCCAGATGATCTTGAAGGGCTTGCCCTCGCCCTGGGCGGCGTTGAAGATCCGGCCGTTGAAGGCATAGGCCATCACGACCTCGCCATCGGCCAGAAGCTGCGGCGGCTGCGCGCCCGCTTCCCACCAGATCACGTCGTTCTTGATGCTGTCCAGCTTGGCAAAGGCGCGGTCCACGCCCTCGGGCGTCGCAAGCGTCTCATAGACCTCGGCCGCCGGTACGCCGTCGGCCATCAGGGCCAGCTCCAGGTTGAACTTGGCGCCCTTGCGCATGGTGCGCTTGCCGGGAAACTTCTCCAGGTCGAAGAAGTCGGCCGGGCTGGCAGGCTTGGCATCGGGGAACTTGCTGTCATCAAAGGCCAGGACCATCGAATAAACGTCGGTCGCGACAAAGCATTCCGTGATCGCGCCCTCGATGAAGTCGTCCGCCGCAGGGGTCCCATCCTCGGCCGCGACCAGGATGGAGGGGTCGATTTCCTCCAGCAGCCCTTCGTCGCACAGCCGCACCGCGTCGGCATATTCCACCGATGCCACGTCGGTCGTGACGTTGCCCGCCTCGACCATGGCCTTGATGGGCGTCGCCGGGTTGTCGGCATCGGCCATGGTCACCTTGATGCCGGTCTCGGCCTCGAAGGGCTTGGCATAGGCTTCCAGGTGGCTGTTGCCATAAGCCCCACCCCAGGACAGCAGGTTCACATCGGCCAGAACAGGCGAGGCCATCATCCCAAGCGCGGTGGTAAGGGCGAGCGTCTTCTTCATCTATAACTCCAACTGCAATGACATGCGGCCTTCGCCGTCGTTCTTGGCCCGCGGCCGGCGCGGGCGCCGCGTGCCCCCGTCAGACGGGATCCAGCGCGCGGGCATCGGCGGGGTGCCAGCCGATCCTGATCTGCTGGCCGGGTTCCAGACGCGTCTGGCCGATCGTGTTGCGCATCTTCATGACGAAATCGCCGCTGCCCGCGACCTTTAGCCGGGCCCGCAGGATGTCGCCCATGTAGATCACGTCGCAGACCTCGGCACCGATCATGTGCGCGCCGGGGGGCATCATCTCGGGCTTGAACTCGACCCGCTCGGGGCGGATCGAAACCAGCGTCTGCTGTCCTTTCGCGGTCACGTTCACCGGGGTCGCGTCGATCAGCTCGCCGGTCTTCAGGCGCACCAGGGCCTTGTCGCCAGACAGTTCCTCGATGGTTCCGGGCAGCTTGTTGTTCTCGCCGATGAACTGGGCCACGAAGCTGTTATCGGGCCGCTCGTAGAGATCGGCAGGCGGGGCCAGCTGCTGGATGCGGCCGTCGTTGAAGACCGCCACGCGGTCGGACATGGTCAAGGCCTCGCCCTGGTCGTGGGTCACGTAAACCACCGTGATGCCAAGCCGTTCGTGCAGGTGCTTGATCTCGAACTGCATGTGCTCGCGCAGCTGCTTGTCCAGCGCGCCCAGGGGTTCGTCCATCAGCACCAGCTCGGGGTCGAAGACCAGGGCACGGGCCAGAGCGATGCGCTGCTGCTGGCCGCCCGAAAGCTGCGCGGGGCGGCGGCTGGCGAACTTGCCCATCTGCACCATGTCCAGCGCGCGGGCGATGCGGCTTTCCCGCTCGGCCTTGGCCATGCCCCGGACCTCCAGCGGGAAGGACAGGTTTTCGCCCACCGTCATGTGCGGAAACAGGGCATAGTTCTGAAACACCATGCCGATGCCGCGCTTGTGCGGCGGCACCTGGTTGATCGGGCGCCCGGCAAGCTTGATCTCGCCATGAGTCGCCGTCTCGAACCCGGCCAGCATCATCAGGCAGGTCGTCTTGCCCGAGCCCGAGGGCCCCAGCATGGTCAGGAACTCTCCCTTGCCAATGGACAGGTTCAGGTCTTTGACGACAAGCGTCTGTCCATCATAGCTTTTTTGCACATGTTCAAAAGCGACGAAGGCATCGCCGTGGCGGTCATCCAGCAAAAGGCGCTCTCCCTGTTTGGTTTTCGTTGTTCCAGCGCATCCGCACGTTAAGCCTCTGATCGACATCTGCGCAACACCGTTTGCGACATTTCTCTGCCTCCAGAGGTCGCTAACATGCATCGATCCCGGCCGCCCAAGAAATCCGCATTCCTGCTGCAGGGATAGGCAGATCGTGGCATCAAGGCCGGGGCTTGTGCCCCCATGACGCTGCGGCTAGCGTCCTTGCCGATCCGAATCCCTTGGTCCTTCAAGGCGTTCACAACCAAACCGGAAGGCCGCCCATGCTGGACGCTGCCCTGCTGTTTTTCGCCGGGCTGCTTGGCGGAATGCTGAACGCCGTCGCGGGCGGCGGCACCTTCATCACCTTTCCCGCGCTGGTCTTTACCGGCATCCCGCCGGTCGCGGCCAATGCCACCAGCACCATCGCCGCGCTGCCGGGCTATCTGTCCTCGGCCATCGCGTTCCGCGACGACATCCGCAACATTCGCGCAGCCCCCCTCGCCCGGCTGACGGCCTGGACGATGATCGGCGGGGCAGTCGGCAGCGGGCTGCTGCTGGTCAGCTCGAACAAGGCCTTTTCCGCCCTGGTGCCCTTCCTGCTGCTGATGGCGACGCTGGTCTTCTCCTTCGCCGACGACGTGCGCCGGATAGCCTCGCGCTGGCAATCGGTGGTCAGGCCCTTCGGCCTGGGCATCCTGCTGCCGGTCGCGATCTACGGGGGTTATTTCAACGGCGGGCTTGGCATCGTGCTGCTGGCGGTCTTTTCCATGTGGGGCATGACCGACCTGCACGCGATGAACGGGCTGAAATGCTGGCTCAGCTTCGCGCTGTCGCTGATTGCCTTTGCCGTCTTCGCGGCCGGGGGCGCGGTGGCTTGGGGACCCGCCGCCATCACGGCGGTCGGAACCATCGCCGGCGGCTATGCCGGCGCGCCCCTGGCCCGGCGCATCCCGCGCGACACCCTGCGACTGCTGATCGCCGTCATCGGCTTCGGCATGACCGCGATCTTCTTCTGGCGTCTCATTCAAGGAGCATAGACAATGAGCGATATCAAACGCATCGAAACCGGCCCGCGCATGAGCCAGGCGGTCATCGCCAACGGCATCGTCTGGCTGGCGGGCCAGGTGGGCGAGCCCGGCGCATCCGTCACCGACCAGACCCGCGTGGTTCTGGAACAGGTGGATCGCCTGCTGGCCGAGGCCGGGACCGACAAGACCCGCATCGTGTCCGCCCAGATCTGGCTGGCCGACATGGCTGATTTCGCCGAAATGAACGCCGTCTGGGACCAGTGGGCGCCGCAGGGCCACACCCCCGCCCGCGCCACCGGCGAGGCGAAGCTGGCCACCCCGGACTACAAGGTCGAGGTGATCGTCACCGCGGCCCTGTAACCGCCCGCAACACGGACCGGGCCGCACGCAGGCCCGGCGCCTCGCCCCCCTTGCCCAGCCGGTCCATGGTCAGATCCATCGCATCCAGCTGGGCCACCCGTGCGGCGTCGTCCTGCAGGACGCGCAGCAAGGCCGCCGCCATCGGCGCGGGCTTGCAGTCGCGGCCCAGGAATTCGGGCACGGCGCGGGTGTCGCTGACCAGGTTGACCAGCGTCACCGTGTCGGTCTTCAGCAGCATCCCGATCAGCATCCGGCTGAGCGGCGCCATGTCATAGCCGATCACCATCGGCACCCGGTTCGCCGCTAGATCCAGGCTGACCGTGCCCGACGCCGCAAGCGCCAGATCCGCCGCGGCGAAGGCCGCGCGCTTCAGGTCGGGGTCCTCGACTACAAGGGGCCGGATGGACCATTGCGCAGTCAGGTGGCGCACCTGGCCGGCGACGCCCGGCATGGTCGGCAGCACCACCTGCATGTCGGGGACATGATGGCGCAGGTCCGCCAGCGCCTCGCCAAAACGTGGCAGCAGGCGCCCGACCTCGCCGCCGCGCGATCCGGGCAGGCACAGGACCACGGGGCTCTCGGGCTCGATCCCGTGGCCGGCGCGGAACAGCGCGGCCTCGTCGGGGCCTGCCACCGGCAGGGTGGCGATCGGATGGCCCACGAAATCGCAGGTCATCCCGGCGGCCTGCATCAGGGGCGGCTCGAAGGGCAGGATCGCCAGCACATGGTCGATCACCTCGGCCATCTTCAGCGCCCGCCCCGGCCGCCAGGCCCAGACCGAGGGCGCGACATAGTGGATCGTCCGCAGGCCGGGCCGCTGGCCCCGCGCCGCGCGGGCCACGCGCAGGCAGAAATCCGGGCTGTCGATGCCGATCAGCGCATCGGGGTTTTCCGCAACCACCCGAGCCGCCGTCTCGGCGATGCGGCGCTTCAGGTGGCGATAGTTGGGCAGAACCTCCCATATGCCCATCAGGCTCAGCTCCTGCATGGGAAACAGGCTGACAAGGCCCTGCGCGGTCATCGCCTCGCCGCCGATGCCGACGAATTCCGCGGCCGGCACCAGCTCGCGCAGCCCGGCCATCAGCGCCGCGCCCAGCTGGTCGCCCGATGGCTCGCCCGCGATCAGGAAGAACTTCATGCGCCTTGCCCCGCTGCTGATGTCATATGGCCATTGCGCAACGACGAAGTCGGTTTCTTCGTTGCTCACATGCCCGAAGGCGGCATCGCCCACAGAAACAATCCCGCCGCATTCGCGCGCCGGATGGTTTCCTGCCGGTCCAGCACGATCACGCCGCCCGCTTGCCAGGCGATGCCGGCCAGCCCGGCGGCGGCGGCCTGCGTCACGCTGTCGGGGCCAAGCGTCGGCAGGTCGATGCGCATGTCCTGGCCGGGCTTGGGCGCCTTGAAGAACACGCCCTTCGCGCCGTTCGGATTGGGCCGCAGCCCGGCGTGGCGGCCGGCAAAGTCCAGCATGGCCTCGGTGCCCGGCAGCGTCTCGATCGCAAGACACTGGCCTTGCGCGACCACGGCACCCTGCCCCACGTCCAGCGGCCCCAAGGTTGCATGGATCAACGCGGCACGGGCCGCGTCGCGCCGGTCGGCGGCCGAGGGCTCGCCCGCCAGAACGCCCTCGCCGGGGATCAGGTCGGGGGCGACCTCGGCGACCGAGCCGATGGCCAGCCCATGTTCCTCGAACACGTCCAGCACCGCGCGCAAGGCGCCATCATCGCCCGACTGCATCGCCATCATGATGCGCGGCACCAGCTGCGCGGTGCGATTGTCGAACAGTTCCGGGTCCAGGCGCGGACGGCGGATAGCACCAGCGAAGACGACGCGCGATACATCCTGGTCGATCAGGCTGTCCAGGAAGGGCACCAGCCGCTCCAGCCGGAAGGGCTGCGCCTCGACCCCGTCGGGCGCGAAGCCGTCCAGGGCATAGACCAGCGGCGCGTCCAGCGCGGCGATGACGGCGGGGGCCAGGATGCCCTTGCCTGCGATGACGGCGGTTCGGCTCATGCGGGCTTCGGGGTCAGGAAGCTGCGGTCGGACGGGCCCAGGATGAAGTCCAGCACGTCGCGGACCATTCCGCCGGTTTCCCCTTCGGCCAGGTGGCGGGCGGTGTCGCGGAAGCTGCCGCCGCCCAGCTTGTCCAGCATGTCGCGAAGTTCGTGGATATCGGCCCGGCTGGCTCCCCGGCGCTTCAGGCCGACCAGGTTCAGCCCGTCCAGATGCCCGCGCGGGCCCTGGACCATGCCGTAAGGGATCACATCCGCGGTCACCATCGTCACCGCGCCGATCATCGCGCCGCGCCCGATGCGCACCCATTGATGGACGCCCGACAGCCCGCCGACGATCACGTCGTCGTCCAGGTGGCAATGCCCGGCCAGCGAGGCGTTGTTGACCAGGATCACCCGGTCGCCCAATTGGCAGTCATGGCCCACATGGCAGCCCGCCATGAACAGCCCGTCATTGCCGATCCGCGTCACGCCGCCTCCGCCCTCGGTGCCGGGGTTCATGGTGACATATTCGCGGATGCGGTTGCGCGCGCCGATCTCCAGGCGCACGTCCTCGCCCTTGAACTTCAGATCCTGCGGGACCTCGCCGATCGAGGCGAAGGGGAAGACAACCGTGTCCTCGCCGACGGTCGTGTCGCCCGTGATGGCGACATGGGATTTCAGGACCACGCCATCCGCCAGCCGCACTTTGGGGCCGACCACGCAGAAGGGACCTATCCGGACGCCCGCGCCGATCTGCGCGCCATCCTCGATCACGGCGCTCGGGTGGATCAGGCTGTCAGTCATTGGCCTTCAGCGCCATCATGGCAGTGAACTCGGCCGAGGCGCAGAGTTGGCCGTCCACCAGGGCCCGTCCCTCGAACTTCCAGATCTTGCCGCCGCCGCGCAGGGCCTTGCAATGCAGCTCCAGCACGTCGCCGGGCACGACCATGCGGCGGAACTTGCACTTGTCGATGCCCATGAAATAGGTCGCCAGCGGCCTGTCGATGATGTTCATGCTGATGCCGACGATCACGGCCGCGGTCTGGGCCATCGCCTCGACGATAGTGACGCCGGGCATCACGGGCTCTTCGGGGAAGTGGCCCTGGAAATGCGGCTCGTTGCTGGTGACCATCTTGATGCCCACGCCGCCTTCATGCGGAACGATGTCGCGCACCTTGTCGATGAACAGGAACGGATAGCGGTGCGGGATGATGCGCTTGATCAGCGACAGGTCCGCCTCGGTATAAGGGGCGGGAGCGCGCGTTTCTTCGGCCATGAGCGTTCCTTCGAGACGTTTTTTTCCGGTTAGCAATGCACTTGCCGCTTGGC
This sequence comes from Paracoccus benzoatiresistens, assembly GCF_026913015.1. GTDB lineage: Bacteria > Pseudomonadota > Alphaproteobacteria > Rhodobacterales > Rhodobacteraceae > Paracoccus > Paracoccus benzoatiresistens. The sequence continues at coordinate 63,479 of NZ_JAPTYD010000005.1, read as the reverse complement.
AAGCCGATCAGGCGCTCCCTGCCCCGGGAACCGGCGCCCGCCCGCCGCCACCCCCGGCACGCCCTTCGCGCAGCCAGCCGGTCAGGATCAGGCCTGCCACCAGCACAAGCCAGGCCCAGCCCGGCAGCAGCGGCTTGCGTTCCAGCCCGGTCACCGATGCCGCCTCGCGCGGGGTGATGGCGATCCAGTCCCCAAGGCCCGCGCTGCCATGCGCGGTCCGTCCCGGCGCGACGGTGCGCAGGTCGGGCACACCGTCCGACAGGGGCATGACGCCTCCGCCCGTGCCGTTGACCAGCGGCGCAAGCGTGGCGGCATCGGCCACGGTCTGCTCGAACTCGCGCGGCGCGGCGGGGCCCAGGGCCAGCACGCGGCGCAGGTCGCCATCCTGCAGGCGGTAGAGCCCCGGCTCGGGCGCGGTCCAGTCGGCGGTAAAGCGGCCCGGCCCGGCCTCCGCCAGCGGCACCTCCTCGGTTTCGCCATCGGGGCGGGTCACGACCAGGGGGCCGGCGCTGTCGGCCATGGTGCGGCGCGTGAAACGGACGGACAGGTCGTCCGCGACATCGGCCAGCAGGGCTTCCTCCTCAAGCTCGGGTTCCTTCATCGACCAATGGGCGATGCGGCGCAGCAATTCCAGCTGCGGCCCCCCGCCCTCGAAGCCGCGACCCCAGAGCCATACCTGGTCCGAGGTCAGCAGCGCCACCCGCCCGTCGTCCACGCGGTCAAGGATCAGCAGCGGCTGGTCGTCGATCCCCGTCATGGCGACCTGCGCGTCGGGATCGGGCGTCACCGTCGCCATGCGCAACCAGCGGCCCCAGGTCGGCTCCTCGCCCTCGGACCCCGGCAGGCCGGCGGTAACGGGGTGGCGCCGCCCGTCGTCGGTCAGGCGGGGCAGATAGGGTTGCTCCAGCACCTGCCCCGTGGGCCGGGCGGGCAGGATGCGGCCCAGGGGCGAGAGATAAAGGCTCTCGACCCCGGCCATTTCCGGTCCGGCAGAGACAAGGATCGCCCCGCCCCCTTCGACATAGCGAGCGATGTTGTCGTAATAGTCCGGCGGCAGGATGCCCCGCACGCTGTAGCGGTCGAAGATGATCAGGTCGAAATCCTCGATCCGCTCCATGAACAGCTCCTGGGTCGGAAAGGCGATCAGCGACAGTTCGTTGACCGGCACGCCGTCCGACTTGTCGGGCGGGCGCAGGATGGTGAAGTGGATCAGATCGACCGCCGCGTCGGACTTGAGCAGGTTGCGCCAGGTCCGTTCGCCCGCATGCGGTTCGCCCGAGACCAGCAGCACCCGCAGACGGTCGCGCACGCCGTTGATGCTGATGGCGGCGCTGTTGTTGCGGTCGGTCAGCTCGCTGCCTTCCGGGGCGTCGAAGCCGATCTGCACGACGTTCTGGCCCGCGTGATCCAGCATCAAGGGCAAGGTGATCGGCTGATCCAGCGGCACGGACAGCACCTGCTCATCCTCTCCATCAAGGGACAGGCGCAGGTTGACGGATCCGGTCTGCGCCTCGGGGGGCACGGCGCCCTGATCCTCGACCCTCAGGCGGATTGTGATTTCCTGGTCGATCAGGCCAAAGGCGGGCGCTTCCTCGATCACAAGGCGGCGGTCCCAGTCCTGCGGACGGCCGGTCAGCAGGACATGGACCGGGGCGGGCGCGGTCGCGGGCAGCATTGCCGGATCGTGCAGGCGCCCGTCGGTGACGGCAATCACGCCCGCCAGCCGGGTTTCCGGTTCCGCCGCGATGGCGCGGGCCATCTCGGTCGCAAGCAGGGTGCCGTCGTCGCTGTCGCCCACCGTGACGCGGCGCAGTTCGGTATTCGGCAGCGCGGCGATCTGGCGGGTCATCGCATCCACCGCCGCGTCCGCCTGCGCGGTCCGTTCCGGCAGCGTCTGGCTGGCAGAGCGGTCGTCGATCAGGATCACGATGTCGGACAGGCCCGTGCGGCTGCCGATCTCCAGCGCGGGTCCGGCCAGGGCCAGCGCCGCGGCAATCCCCGCCAGCCCGCGCCACGCCCAGCCCCGCAGCCCCCGCCACAGCGCGAAGCCCGCCACCGCCAGCGCCAGCACCGCCAGCGCGGCAATCGCCCACCAGGGCAGCAAGGGATCGAAGCGCAGCTGGGTCATGGGCCAAGCATCTCCTCGGTCCTCATGCGGTCAAGAAGGGCGGGAACATGGACCTGGTCGGATTTGTAATTGCCTGTCAGCACATACATCATCAGGTTCACGCCAAACCTGAAGGCCATCTCGCGCTGCTGCTCGCCTTCCCAGCCCCGGCCGATGGGAAAGGCCGGAAAGCCGTTCTCGTCCACCGCCCAGGCCTCGGCCCAGCTGTTGCCGCCGATCACCACGGGGCTGACGCCGTCGTTCAACTGGCGGAATGGCACGCCCTCGGCCGCCTCCGCGCCGGCGGGCGGCGCTTCAAGCCAGACCGGGTTGCCCTGCCAGCGGCCCGGGAAGTCGCCCAGCAGATAGAAGCTGCGCGTCAGCACGTGATCCAGCGGCACGGGCGAGAGGGGCGGAATCTCCAGGGGCGCCGCGAGGGCCTGCAGGGCCTGCGACATGTCCGGCCCGCCAACACCCGTGACATCGCCGTCGCGGGTGTCGAACAGGATCATCCCGCCCGAGCGCATGAAGTGGTTCAGCCGGACATAGGCCTGGGGCGACGGCAAGGCCTGGGTGTCGGTGATCGGCCAGTAAAGCATCGTCAGCACCGAAAGATCGTCGGAGTCCAGATCGATGGCCACCGGCTCTCCCGGCTCGACCGAGGTGCGCTGCGCCAGCACCATGGAAAGGCCCCGAAGTCCCAGGCGGGACGCCTCGTCGACGCGGTCGTCCCCGGTCACGACATAGGCCAGCGCGACCTCGTCGGCGGCGCGGGCCAGTTCCGGGTTCACCTCCTGCGCCGCGGCGGGCGGCACGGGCTGGATCACCAAGGCCAGCAGGACGGCGGCGGCGACACGCCCGCCCCGCGCGATCGCCGCGGAACCAAGCGCATCGGCTGCCAGGATCAGCGCCGCGACAGCCAGCAGCACCCCCTTGAGGTCGCGCCCGCCGGTGGTGCCGACAGCCTCGACGGTGGCTCCGGGCCATTCGGCCAGAACCAGCGGCCCACCCGCATTCAGCGCCACCCGACGTTCGCCCGCGGCATAGATGCCCGCCGGGCGGCCGGGTCCGGGGCCAAGCGCCAGATCGGCCGCAGGCACCGGGGCCAGCCCCTCGGCCGGAGAGGCGCGGCCAAAGCCGTCCAGCACCGTCTCGGGCGTCCAGAAGGGCTGTTCGCGGTCATCGGCCTGTTCCTCGGCCGGGGAAACGCGGGCGGTTTCGACCAGGCGGTTCAGCATGTCCACGAACAGGCCCGAGATCGGCAGGTTCGACCATTCCGCATTGGCGGTGACATGGAACAGCACCACCTGCCCCTGCCCCGCGCGGGCGCGCGTGACCAGCGGCGTATTGTCCGTCAGCGCGGCCAGCGTCTTTTCGGCCAGGTCGGGCGCCGGCTGCGCCATCAGCTGCGCGCGGACCGTGACCTCCTCGGGCGGTGTCAGCCCGGCAAAGACGCCGTCGCCCGCAAAGGGCCGGACGGCGCGCGGATCGCCCCAGGACAGCGCGCCGCCGATGTCGCGCCCGCCCTGGCGCAGGGCGACGGGGATCAGGGGTTCGTCCTGCAAATCCTCGAACGCGGCCATGCGGGGACCGGCAAAGCGGATCAGCAGCCCGCCGTCGTTCACCCAGGCGGCAAGGTCATCCGCCTCGGCCAGATCAACCTGGTCGGCCAGCACGATCACGTCGGGGGCGGCGTTCAGCACGTCGCCCAGGCCGCCCTCGACCAGATCGGTGGTGGGCGCCAGCGCGCGGCGCAGATAGTGCAGTTGGGACAGCAGTTCCTGCCCTTCGGCCTGACGGTCGGCATCGCCCACAAGCCCGACCTTGCGGCGCTTCACCCGGTCGTCGGCCAAAACGACGGCGCCCGCATGAGCCTCGCCTTCCACCTGGAAGCGGGTGATGCGGTTGCGCAGTTCCGGGGGCAGGTCGATGGCCACGGGGCGGGTGCTGACCCCCGCCGCAGCGGCGGCATCGCCGGGCGTCAGCCGGGCCAGTTCGCGTTCCAGGCCCTGCGGGTCGGGCCCGATGGCAAGGATCGCGGGTGCGGCTTCATCCGTGGCGGCCAGCGTCAGCGAGGGCGTGTCGCCCGCGTGCAGCGACAGCGACCGGACGGCGCGGGCGGGCGGCACGACGGTGACGGGGCCGCGTTCCGCCAGCGCGGCCAGCCAGGCGGCGCGGTTCGGATGGTCCAGCCCGTCGCTGATCCACAGGGTCGCAAGCTGGCCGTCGGGAACGGCGGCCAGGGCAGCGGCGGGATCCTCAGGCAGGCCGGTGGCCCAGGATACCGGCTGCGCGGCGCGAAGGCCCGCCAGCAGGCTGTCGGCCGAGGCGAAGGGCAGCGCGCCCGGCACGTCGCCGCCGTCGGCCAGCAGCAGCGCGGCGGGCCGGCCCTCGGCCGCGGCATCGGACAGCGCGGATTCGGCGCGGGTCAGGCGCGCGGGCCAGTCCGGGGCGGCGGACCAGCCCGCGTCGAGGATCACCAGCAGCGGCCCGGTCTGGCCGGATGCGACCACGGGTTTCCAGCTTGGCCCTGCGAAGGCCAGGATCAGCGCCGCCACGGCGGCAAGGCGCAGCAGCAACAGCCACCAGGGAGTGCGCCGGGCGATCGGCACCTTGTCCACCAGGCCGCGCAGCAGGGCCGTGCCCGGAAAGGCCACAAGGCGCGGCGCGGGCGGCATGGCGCGCAGGATCACCCAAAGCACCGGCAGGGCAATCAGTGCCGTCAGCACCCAGGGGGCCGCGAAGCCTATGGGGCCCAGCATCAGCATCAGCCTGCAAGCACCTGATAAAGCCAACTCAGCGCGACAGCGGGCGGATGGTCGGTCCGGTGGTGACCCCAGTGCCAGCCCGCTCCCTCGGCCCGGCGGCGCAGCCAGTCGCGGCGCTCGGCCAGCCGCGCCAGATAGGCCTCGCGTAGGCCCCCGGCATCCCTGCTGTCATGGCGGAACGCCCCCGAGAGCGACCGGAACAGGACCGCGCCGGTCCAGGGAAACACCTCCTCGTCCGGGTCCAGCACCTGCATCAGCACGCCAGTCACGCCCATGCCCGAGGCACGGGCTAGGAGGTCATCGACCCAGGATGGGTCGTCCAGGAAATCCGACAGGATCACCAGACGCTGGTTCGGGCGCAGATGGTCTGCGGCAGGGGCGTCGCCATCGCCACCTTGCGGCCTGCGCGCCACGATCTGCTGGGCCAGCCGGTCGGCCTGGACGCGCCCTGCGCGGGCCGGCTGGCCCAGCAGGCCCACCTTCTCGCCCCCGCGCAGCAGCACCATCGCCAGGGCCAAGGCCAGCAGCTGGGCGCGATCCGCCTTGGTCGGGCGGTCCGGGGCACCGGAATAGGCCATGCCCTGCCCGGCCGAGACCCACAGCCCCACCGCCTGCGCCGTCTGCGCCTCGCGGTCGCGGACGAATTGCGAATCTGACCGGGCCGACCGGCGCCAGTCTATGGCCCGTGCGGTATCGCCCTGGCTCGCCGGGCGGTATTGCCAGAAATCCTCGCCCGGCCCGCCGCGCCGCAGCCCGTGCGCGCCGGGCGCGACCATGGCCGCCAGTCGTTCAGCCGACAGGATCAGCGCAGGCAGATGCGCGCTTGCCGATTGCGCCCTTGCGCGAAGTTCGGCGGGGGACCCGGTCAAGGCAACCTCATGCCGCCTGGCTTTGACCGAAGCGGTCGCCCAAAAGGCGCGCGATCACGCCGTCCACGGTTTCGCCCCGTGCCCGGGCGGCGAAGGACAGCGCCATGCGGTGGCGCAGGACGGGGGCGGCCATCGCCTCGACATCCTCCAGGGTGGGGGCGAAGCGGCCGTTCAGCACGGCGCGGGCGCGGGTCACCAGCATCAGGGCCTGCGCGGCGCGCGGCCCCGGCCCCCAGACAAGCGTGTCGCCGATGAAAGCCGCGGATTCCGCGCCGCCCGGACGGCAGGAGCGCACAAGATCCAGGATCGTTTCCACCACCCCCTCGCCCACCGGCATCTGGCGGATCAGCCGTTGCGCGGCGATCAGGCCGCCCGCGTCGAAGGCGGCATGGGCGCGGGCTTCCTCGATCCCCGTGGTCGCCAGCAGGATGTCGCGCTCGGTATCGCGGTCGGGATAGTCCACGTCGATCTGCAAAAGGAAGCGGTCCAGCTGCGCCTCGGGCAAGGGATAGGTGCCTTCCTGCTCGATGGGGTTCTGGGTGGCGAGGACATGGAACGGGCGGCCCAGCGGGCGGTGCTGGCCGCTGATGGTGACCTCCCGCTCCTGCATGGCCTGCAGCAGCGCGGACTGCGTGCGGGGAGAAGCGCGGTTGATCTCGTCCGCCATCAGAAGCTGGGTGAAGACCGGGCCCTCGATGAAGCGGAAGGCGCGGGAGCCGTCGGGCAGCACGTCCAGCACCTCGGAGCCCAGGATGTCGGCGGGCATCAGGTCGGGGGTGAACTGGATGCGCTGGCTGTCTAGCCCCAGGACCGTTGACAGCGTATCGACCAGCATGGTCTTGCCCAGGCCCGGCTGGCCCACCAGCAGCGCGTGGCCCCCCGACAGGATAGCGGCCAAGACCTGCTCGACCACCTGGTGCTGGCCGACGAAGCGGCGTTCGATGCTGGTGCGGGCATCGGCCAAAGCCTGCGCAAGCTGTTCGACCTGACCGACCAGAATCTCATCCGAAGCCATGACAACGCCCCTTCGCTGCTTTAGACCGACCATAAGAGGATATGCGAAAGGCGACCACAGGGAATGGCAGATCGCGGTGACAAAGCTGTGAGCGCCGAGGGCATTGCCGCCGCCGCCAGCAAGGCGGCGAAGGGCGGGCTGCTGCCGGTGCATCTTTGGAACCCGCCCTTCTGCGGCGACCTGGACATGGAGATTCGCCCCGACGGCACCTGGTTCTACCAGGGCACGCCCATCGGCAGGCCCGCCATGGTGCGGCTGTTTTCCACCATCCTCAGGCGCGAGGGCGACGGCTTCTTTCTGGTCACCCCCGTCGAAAAGGTGGGGATCCGCGTGATCGATGCGCCCTTCGTCGCGGTCGATGCCGAGATCCTGCCCGACGCCGTGACCTTTACCACCAATATCGGTGACCAGGTGACAGCGGGACCTGAAAACCCCATCACCCTGCGCGGCACGGCGCAGGAACCCCGGCCCTATGTCCATGTCCGCGCGGGTCTCGAGGCGCTGATCGACCGCAAGACCTTTTACCGCCTTGCCGCCGCGGCCGAGGACGAGGCAGGCCGCAGCGGCATCCGCTCGGGCGGCGCCTTCTTTCCGTTGGAGCCCTGATGCCCCGCTTTGCCGCCAACCTGACGATGCTGTTCACCGAACTGCCGATGCTGGAGCGATTCGCCGCTGCCGCCGAGGCAGGCTTCCAGGGCGTCGAGATCTTGTTTCCCTATGACATCGCGGCGCGCGACCTGTCCCGCGCGGCCATCTCGGCCGGGCTCGACTTCGTGCTGATGAACACGCCGCCCCCCAACTGGGCAGGCGGCCCGCGCGGCTTTGCCGCCGAGCCGGGACGGGAAGAGCGGTTCCGCAGCGACTTTGATCGGGCGCTGCGCTTTGCGGGCGTGCTGCGGCCCCGGCACATCCACATCATGGCGGGCTATGCCGAGGGCCCCGAGGCGCGCGAAACCTTTGCCCGCAACCTCCGCTGGGCCGCCAGCCGCGCGCCCCATGTCAGCCTGACGATCGAGCCGCTGAATCCGGCGGACCAGCCCGGCTATTTCCTGGCGGATTTCGACCTGGCGGCCGAACTGATCGCCGAAACGGGGGCGCCGAATCTCGGGCTGCAATTCGACACCTACCATGCCCAGCTCATCACTGGCGACGCCATGGCCGCCTGGCGAAAGCACGCGGGCATCATCCGCCATATCCAAATCGCGGGCCTTCCGGGGCGGCATGAACCGGTGGGCGGCGTGATCGACTATCCGGGCTTCTTCGCGGCCCTGGATCATTCGGGATACAAGGGATGGGTCAGTGCGGAGTACAACCCTGCGGCCCTGACGACACAGGGGCTGGACTGGTTGCCGCGGCCATAGGCCGTAAATGGAACCCGAAGCAGATCAAACCGTTGAACGGCAATCCCTTGAAGGGGGACACCGGTCAGGCCGCTCCGTTCCAGGACGCGCGCGTGGCAGTCAACACCGTCGCAGTCAACACAAGGAGCGTTGCCATGAACTCGATCATCTACATCGTCGGTCTGGTCGTCATTGTCCTGTTCATCCTGTCCTTCCTGGGACTTCGCTGAAGGCAGATGCGCGGCGCCGCAGCGGCGCCGCGATTGCGTCTGGTCTTTCGGGCGACTTTTCTGTAGGGCGACCGCGAATTGAAAAGGGTCGTTCATGGATATCCGCAACATCGCCATCATTGCTCACGTCGACCACGGCAAGACGACGCTGGTCGACCAGCTGTTGCGCCAGTCCGGAGCATTCCGCGAAAACCAGGCCGTCGCCGAACGGGCGATGGACAGCAACGACATCGAGCGTGAGCGCGGCATCACCATCCTTGCCAAGGCGACGTCGGTCGAATGGAAAGGCACCCGCATCAACATCGTGGACACGCCCGGCCACGCCGACTTCGGCGGCGAGGTCGAGCGCATCCTGTCCATGGTCGATGGCGTCTGCCTGCTGGTCGATGCTGCCGAAGGCCCTATGCCGCAGACGAAGTTCGTGACCTCGAAGGCTCTGGCGCTTGGCCTGCGGCCCATCGTGGTGCTGAACAAGGTGGACAAGCCCGCGGCCGAGCCCGACAACGCGCTGAACGATGTCTTCGACCTGTTCGCGAACCTGGGCGCCAGCGACGAGCAGCTTGATTTCCCGCATGTCTATGCCTCGGGCATCGGCGGTTGGGCCGACGACACGCTCGATGGCCCGCGCAAGGACATGTCGGCGCTGTTCGACCTGATCCTGAAGCATGTCCAGCCGCCAAAGCAGATCGCGCGCACGGACGAGCCCTTCCAGATGCTGGCGACCACGCTGTCGGCCGATCCCTTCCTGGGCCGCCTGCTGACCGGCCGGGTCGAGGCGGGCCGCGCCAAGGCCGGCGACACCGTCAAGGCGCTGTCGCGCGACGGCGAGCGGATCGAGCAGTTCCGCATCAGCAAGGTCCTGGCCTTCCGCGGCCTGACCCAGACCCCCATCGACGAGGCGCAGGCCGGCGACATCGTGACGCTGGCCGGCATGGCCAAGGCGACCGTTGCCGACACCATCTGCGCGCTGGATATCGACACCGCCCTGCCCGCCCAGCCCATCGACCCGCCCACCATCAGCGTGACGTTCGGCATCAACGATAGCCCCCTGGCCGGCCAGGACGGCAAGAAGGTCCAGTCCCGCGTCATCCGCGAGCGCCTGATGCGCGAGGCCGAGGTCAACGTGGCCATCAAGGTCGAGGATACACCGGGCGGCGACGCGTTTGTCGTCTCGGGCCGGGGCGAACTGCAGATGGGCGTCCTAATCGAGAACATGCGCCGCGAAGGCTTCGAGCTGTCCATCAGCCGCCCCCGCGTGATCTTCCGCGAGGAAGACGGCCAGCGTCTGGAGCCGGTCGAGGAAGTCATCATCGACGTGGACGACGACTATACCGGCGTGGTGATCGAGAAGCTGACCGGCGAACGCAAGGGCGACATGGTGGACATGCGCCCGGCGGGCCATGGCAAGACCCGGATCGTCGCCCATGTGCCGTCGCGCGGCCTGATCGGCTATCACGGCGAATTCATGACCGACACGCGCGGCAACGGCGTGCTGAACCGCATCTTCCACGGCTGGACCCCCTACAAGGGCGCGATCCAGGGTCGCCGCCAGGGCGTGCTGATCTCCATGGAAGACGGCGTGTCCGTGGCCTATGCGCTGTGGAACCTGGAAGACCGGGGCAAGATGTTCATCGGCGCGCAGGAACAGCTGTATCAGGGCATGATCATCGGCGAACATAGCCGCGACAACGACCTGGAAGTGAACCCGCTCAAAGGCAAGAAGCTGACCAACGTCCGCGCGTCCGGCACTGACGAGGCCGTGCGCCTGACGCCTCCGGTCCGGATGTCGCTGGAAGAAGCCATCGCTTATGTCAACGACGACGAGCTGGTCGAGGTCACGCCCAAGAACATCCGCCTGCGCAAGCGCTACCTGGACCCGCACGAGCGCAAGCGGCAGGCCCGCGCGGAAGGCTGACCGAGGTTTCCCTAACGTCAAGTTGTCGTTTTAGCCCAGTTCGCGGCCACGTGGCGGCGTGTTATTTTTGTACGATGGAACCAGTGACGGATTGTGGGCAGATGCGCGTGGGCAAGAGTCAGCCAGTCTCGCCAGGCCGCGCGCAGCCCGCGGTCCTGCAATCGTCTGCACATATCTTTGCCGAGACGGCGCGCGGAAAGGGAACCGCGCGGCGCCGGAATGGTTCAACTTATTGGAGAAATGGTGGCGTTGGGGCACCATTGGGCCAGCCATGAGCCATGCCGGACGGGAACAGAGCATGAGCAAGCATGACGACATCATGAGGGGCCTGGGCCTTCACGGTCAGGCTGTCGTTGCAACGATCGAGATGATGGCGGATCTTGGCAAGCAGGACCCGGAGCTGGAACATGTCGCGCGGCGCATTGGCATACCTGTCGCCGAACTCCGGCGGATCTTCCCCGATGACCAGAGCCTGCTGATCGCCGTAGCCGAACAGGCACTGGTGCGGCTGATCGATTCCTGCACAAAGGCCGTCGTCAAGATCGACCCCGACGATGCCGTGGCTCAGTTCCTGGCGCTTGGCATCGCCTATGTCCGCTGGGCAGCCGATCACCGGACGCAGTTCCGGCTGATCAACGGCCACCCGACGCTCAATGCCATGCACACCCCTAAACTGCGCCGCTATCTGGATTCGGTGGTCGATCTGATGACCCGGATGCTGGAACGTGCCCAGAAGGCGGGACACCTGCGCGAGGACGAGGACATCTCGATGATCGTTCTGTCGTCGCGAACCTTTGCCTATGGTCTGGCCCGCATGGTGGTCGATGGACGGATGGACGGCCTGCTTCCGTGCCAGGACCCGCTCGAGGCGGCGGAACTGGCCATGGCCGACTTCGTCAAGCGTTTCGCAAGCCGTCTCGAAACATCCCGGGAGCAGCGCAAGAGGGCCGCAACCCGGTCAAACACCGCGATTTGAACAGCATCCATTTCGCCCGCGCGACGCGGCAGGTCCCGTCGCCGGCGTTATCTTAATCAAATCTTCAGATTGGTCTGGCAACCTGTCGCGTGAACAGGAGGGCGCCCTGCCCCCTGTCGCGAAGGCGTGTCGCACGAAAGGAAGGCGGTCAGCGCACTGTCGCCTTCCGGGCTGCGGCGGATCTGGGGTTCCGCCGCAGCCACATGACCTTGCCGCGACGGGCGGGCAACGCCACCCCTTTTCGCTTTCGATTACAGCAGGCATCGGCTATCCGGTCAGGAACCAGGACGAACGAAAGATCAACCGCTGTGACCGACCATATCATCCGCGACATCGCGCTGGCCGATTTCGGCCGCAAGGAACTGGACATCGCAGAAACGGAAATGCCCGGCCTGATGGCGCTGCGGGCGGAATACGGCGCATCCAGGCCCCTGGCCGGTGCCAGGATCGCAGGCAGCCTGCACATGACGGTGCAGACCGCCGTGCTGATCGAGACGCTGGTGGCGCTGGGCGCCGAGGTTCGCTGGGCGTCCTGCAACATCTATTCGACCCAGGATCACGCCGCCGCCGCGATCGCCGCGACGGGGGTGCCGGTCTTCGCCATCAAGGGCGAGACGCTGACGGAATACTGGGCCTATACCGACAAGATCTTCCAGTTCACCGAAGGTACGGCGAACATGATCCTGGACGATGGCGGAGACGCGACCATGTATGTCCTGCTGGGCGCGCGGGTCGAGGCGGGCGAGACCGGCCTGATCGACGTGCCGACCAGCGAGGAAGAAGAGGCCCTGTTCGCCCAGATCCGCAAGCGTCTGGCCGAAAGCCCCGGCTGGTTCACCCGCCAGCGTGACGCCATCAAGGGCGTTTCCGAGGAAACGACCACCGGCGTCCACCGCCTTTACGACCTGCACAAGCGCGGCCTGCTGCCCTTCCCGGCGATCAACGTGAACGACAGCGTCACCAAGTCGAAATTCGACAACAAGTATGGCTGCAAGGAATCGCTGGTGGACGGCATCCGCCGCGCCACCGACACGATGATGGCCGGCAAGGTCGCCGTGGTCTGCGGCTATGGCGACGTGGGCAAGGGCAGCGCTGCCAGCCTGCGCGGCGCGGGCGCGCGGGTGAAGGTGACCGAGGTCGACCCGATCTGCGCCCTGCAAGCCGCCATGGACGGGTTCGAGGTTGTTCTGCTGGAGGATGTGGCAGCCACGGCCGACATCTTCGTCACCACGACCGGCAACAAGGACGTGATCCGCATCGAGCACATGCGCGAGATGAAGGACATGGCGATTGTCGGCAACATCGGCCACTTCGACAACGAGATCCAGGTCGCCAGCCTGCGCAACCACAAATGGACCAACATCAAGGACCAGGTGGACATGATCGAGATGCCCTCGGGCAATCGCATCATCCTGCTGAGCCAGGGCCGCCTGCTGAACCTAGGCAACGCCACGGGCCATCCATCCTTCGTGATGTCGGCCAGCTTCACCAACCAGGTGCTGGCGCAGATCGAACTGTGGACCAGGGGCGGTGAATACGCGCCCGGCGTCTATATCCTGCCCAAGGCGCTGGACGAAAAAGTCGCGCGGCTGCATCTGGACAAGGTCGGGGCCAAGCTGACACAACTGTCGCCGGATCAGGCCGACTATATCGGCGTGACGCCCGAGGGTCCCTTCAAGTCCGATCATTACCGGTATTGATTCATGGAATATTCGCTGTTCACCTCGGAATCTGTGTCCGAGGGCCATCCCGACAAGATTGCCGACCAGATTTCCGACGCGATCCTTGATGCCATCTTGGCCGAGGATCCGCGCGCCCGCGTTGCCTGCGAAACCATGGTGAAAACCGGCGTCGCGATCATCTCGGGCGAGATTTCGACCAATGCCTGGGTCGATCTGGAAAGCATTGTCCGCGGCGTCATCAACGACATCGGCTATACCTCGTCCGACGTGGGCTTTGACGGCTCGACCTGTTCGGTCATCAACATCATCGGCAAGCAGTCGCCCGAGATCAACCAGGGCGTGGACCGCGACAACCTGGAGGACCAGGGCGCGGGCGACCAGGGGCTGATGTTCGGCTATGCCTCGGACGAAACCGACGTGCTGATGCCGGCGCCGATCACCTATGCGCATCGGCTGGTCGAACGGCAGGCCAAGGTCCGCCGCGACGGCACGCTGAAATGGCTGCGCCCTGACGCGAAATCGCAGGTGACGCTGCGCTATGGCGCGGACGGCCGCCCGGAGGCGATCGACGCGGTGGTCCTGTCCACGCAGCACAATCCGGAAATCACGCTGTCCGACCTGCGCGAAGCGGTGATCGAGGAGATCATCAAGCCGGTCCTGCCCGCTGCTTGGCTGTCGGACAAGACCAAGTACTTCATCAACCCGACCGGCAAGTTCGTGATCGGCGGGCCGGTCGGCGATTGCGGGCTGACGGGCCGCAAGATCATCGTGGACAGCTATGGCGGCATGGCGCGCCACGGCGGCGGCGCGTTTTCCGGCAAGGATCCTTCCAAGGTGGACCGCTCGGCGGCCTATGCGGGCCGCTGGGTCGCCAAGAACATCGTCGCGGCGGGGCTGGCCAGCCGTTGCGAGATCCAGGTGAGCTACGCGATCGGCGAGGCGCAGCCGACCTCGATCTCGCTCAACACCTTCGGGACCGAGACGGTGCCCCATGACAAGATCGTGGCCGCGGTCCGCGAGGTCTTCGACCTGCGCCCCTTCGCCATCATCCGCGACCTGGATCTGCTGCACCCGATCTATCGTCCCACGGCCTCCTATGGCCATTTCGGACGCCATCCCTATCAGCTGAACCGCGGGACGGCGTTCAGCTGGGAAAAGACGGACCGGGCCGAGGATCTGCGCGCGGCGTTGAGTTGAGGCTGCGGGTGGCGGAAACGCCACCCTGCAGGGATCGGTAGAATTCGCATTCCGGCAGGTGGGGCTTTACCCCACTGACCTTGGATGCGGCTAGACTGTGAAACGGTTCACAAAGGCCCCATAGGGGCGCCGTGCCTCGGCCGACAAGATGGGCCGGCAACTCCGGGTATTCCTGCTGTCCTGACAGGGTGGTTTTGCCCAAGGGATGGCGCGCTACGTAGGTGCTGCTTCATCACCTCAAAGGGGGAGCCTTCCGCACCCGGCGGACCTGCGTGGCACCCGCAAGCCCCTCGCCTTTTCGGGAAAATCTTCAAGGGCAGTGATGGTCGGAACCATCGCATGTCCCCGGGCCGAGGAGACTGTCCTGCCAGCCCGCTTACGTCGGCAAGGCGATGCGCCGCACGGTTACGCGCGGGCGCCCTTCGCCTCCCCGTAGAGCTTCTTTGCCCGGTTTTCGAACGCCCGGACAATCCGCACCATCGCCTCATGGAAGACGACCCCGATCAGCCGTTGCAGGATCATGTTCTTGAATTCGAAATCCACGAAGAAATCGACGCGGCTGCCGCCCTCGGGGCGGTCAATGAAGGTCCAGCCGCTGCGCATGTATTTGAACGGCCCGTCCAGGTATTCGGTGTCGATCTTCAGCGCGCCGGTGTCAGGATCGGCAGGCCACAGGACGACACGGCTGCCAAAGCGTTCGCGAAAGACCTTGAAGCTGATCACCAGATCGGCGGCGATTTCCTCGGCCCCGTCCGGCCGGGTCTCCCGGGACCGGATGCGGGCTGCGCTGTTCCAGGGCAGGAACTGCGGATAGCTTTCGATATCGGCCACCAGGTCGAACATCTGCTTGGCGCTATAGGGAAGGTCGCGGGTATCGTGATGATTCGGCAAAGGCGTCTCGCAGTGTTCGGTCTTGAAAGGCGACGGGGACTCTGATCGAGTCCGCCCGATCTAGCAGGAGGCCATCGCCGTGAACAACCTGATCTGGCTGCTTCGGGCATCAAAATGGGCGCGAAACCCGCCAAGTGCCCGGATGGTCAAGCTCGTCCTGCTGATCGTCGCGGCAGGCCTGGCCATCGCGGCGCTGGAATGGCTGGACCTGTGGCCCGAATGGGCACAGATGGAGGAAGGCCGCGCGCCCCGCGTTCCGCGATAGGGTCAGCGCCTTGCGCGAACCAGAACGCGCCGCGGTTCGGGGCGCCGGCGCAGCATCGCCGCGCCAAGCCCGATTGTCAGGATCGTGAAGATCGTCAGCATCCGTCTTCTCCTTTCGTAGGGCGGAACTACAATCCCGCCGCCTTGAACGTGTCGCACTGGGCCATATCGCCCGAGTTGAAGCCGCGCATCAGCCATTCCTGGCGCTGCGCCGCGCTGCCATGGGTGAAGCTGTCGGGCACCGGCGTGCGGCCCGCATTCGCCTGGATCACGTCGTCGCCCACGGCTTCGGCCGCGCCCATGGCCTCTTCCAGGTCGCCCGCCTCAAGCGTGCCGAACCGTTGCTGCGCCTGGCGCGCCCATATGCCGGCATAGCAGTCGGCCTGAAGCTCGGTCAGGACCGAGATCTGGTTTGCCTGCTGCTCGCTGACCTGGCTACGCAGGCGGTTCGTTTCGCCCAGGGTGCCGGTCAGGTTCTGGACATGGTGGCCGACCTCGTGCGCGATGACATAGGCATAGGCGAAATCACCCCCCGCCCCCATGCGGCTGGCCATCATGTCGAAGAAGTCAGTGTCCAGATAAACGCGCTGGTCGCCGGGGCAGTAGAACGGCCCCATGGCCGAGGAAGCGCCCCCGCAAGCCGATTGCACGACGCCGCTGAACAGCACCAGCTTCGGCTCGACATAGTCGACTCCGGCCTGCTGCGGAAGGACCGGGGCCCAGACCTCCTCGGTATCCGCCAGCACGACCGAAACGAATTCGCCCCATTGCTGGTCTTCCTCGGTCAGGGGACGGCTCTCCTGTGGCTGGCCCTGGTCCATGCCCTGCACCAGGGGCGTGATGTCGATGCCGAAGAAATAACCCACCGCCAGGATCGCCAGCATCCCGACCACGCCGACTCCCCCTGCCCCCGCGGCGCCCATGCCCCGCCGATCCTCGATATTGCTGCTGCCGCGCCGACCACGCCATTGCATGCGCCATGACCTCCCTTGATCCCCGATGTGGGGTCGTCTGCAAGGAAACACCAGCCCGTCTCGCAGGTTCCGCAGGGCTGCCACGGCGGGATCATCACAGCGCCGCGACAAGGCCGCAAGGTGCTTGACGCGGCCGCCGCGCAGGCCGATCCACAGGGCAAATCAAGGACGAGAGGACCATGGACGGACGACAACTTTCCCTGCTGGCCGGGGCCGGATCGGCGGCGCTTCTGATTGCCGCGCTTGGCTTTCAGGCAGCGGGCTACGCCCCATGCGAGCTGTGCATCCTGCAGCGCTGTCCCCATGTCGCCGCGATCGCCGTGGCGGCGCTGGTCTGGCTGACCGGAAGGGTCCGGGCGCTGGCCGTCCTGGGCATGATCGCCGCGGGCGTCGCCATGGGCCTTGCCCTTTATCACACCGGGGTCGAACTGAAGCTTTGGGCTGGCCCCACGCATTGCTCGGGGACGGTCGGAAACCTGGCCAGCATGTCCCCGCAGGACCTGATGACCCGCCTGCAGAACGCCCCGGTCGTGCGCTGCGACGAGGTTGCCTGGCGCTTCCTGGGCCTGTCCATGGCCGCCTGGAACGCGGTCCTTTCGGCGGGGTTGGCCGTGGTCTGGGGAATGGCGGCAAAACGCGGCTGAAAGGCTTGAAAATCGGGGGGCAAGATTGCCTCTGGGGGCTGCGTCGCCTATATGTAACCCAACAAGATGTTGAGGAAATCCCGTGGCCGACACCCCTGAAGACGACCTGCCCGAGACCCCCGAGGCGGGCGATGAAAACGGCGCTGCGACGCGCCAGGTGATGCCCCATGACGGCCCGGTGATCGACATCAGTTCCGAGATGCGGACCTCGTATCTGGACTATGCCATGTCGGTCATCGTCAGCCGGGCCATTCCCGACCTGCGCGACGGGTTGAAGCCGGTCCATCGCCGCATCCTTTACGCGATGGACGAAAGCGGCAACACGCCCGACAAGTCCTATCGCAAGTCCGCGCGCCCGGTGGGCGATGTGATGGGTAAGTACCACCCGCACGGGGACGCCGCGATCTATGATGCGCTTGTCCGCATGGCGCAGGACTTCTCGATGTCGCTGCCGCTTCTGGACGGCCAGGGCAACTTCGGGTCGATGGACGGCGATCCCCCCGCTGCCATGCGCTACACCGAAGTGCGGATGGACAAGCCCGCCAATTTCCTGCTGATGGACATCGACAAGGACACGGTCGATTTCCAGGACAACTATGACGGCAAGGACCGCGAACCGACCGTCCTGCCCGCGCGCTTCCCCAACATGCTGGTCAACGGGGCTGGTGGCATCGCTGTCGGGATGGCCACCAACATTCCGCCCCACAACCTGGGCGAGGTCGTGGACGCCACGCTGGCGCTGATCGAGAACCCGGATCTGCCGACCGAACGGATCCTGGAGATCGTCCCCGGCCCCGACTTCCCGACCGGCGGGCTGATCCTGGGCCGGTCCGGCGCGCGCAAGGCATACCTTGAAGGGCGCGGCAGCGTCATCATCCGCGCGAAAACGCATATCGAGGAACTGCGCAAGGACCGCTG
Organism: Paracoccus benzoatiresistens; assembly: GCF_026913015.1. Lineage (GTDB taxonomy): Bacteria > Pseudomonadota > Alphaproteobacteria > Rhodobacterales > Rhodobacteraceae > Paracoccus > Paracoccus benzoatiresistens. The sequence goes on along the minus strand of NZ_JAPTYD010000005.1, from coordinate 45,689 downwards.
GGCCATCGTCGTGGACGAGGTGCCCTATCAGGTCAACAAGGCCAGCCTGATCGAACGCATCGCAGAACTGGCCAAGGAAAAGCGGGTCGAAGGCATCGCCTCGGTCCAGGACGAATCCGACCGCCAAGGCGTCCGCGTCGTGGTGGAACTCAAGCGGGACGCGACGCCGGACGTGGTGCTGAACCAGTTGTTCCGCTTCACCTCGCTGCAGACCAGCTTTGGCTGCAACATGCTGGCACTGAACGGCGGCCGGCCCGAACAGCTGACGCTGCGCGACTTCCTGACCTACTTCATCAGCTTCCGCGAGGACGTCGTCGCCCGTCGCACGGCCTATGAACTGCGCAAGGCCCGCGAGCGCAGCCATGTGCTGTGCGGCCTGGCCGTGGCGGTCAGCAATGTCGATGAGGTCGTGGCGACGATCCGGTCCTCGGCCGATGCCGCCGAGGCGCGCGAACGGCTGATGGAACGCCGCTGGCCCGCCCATGACATCCTGGAATACCTGCGCCTGATCGACGACCCGCTGCATCCCGTGAACGACGACGGCACCTACAACCTGTCGGAAACCCAGGCCCGCGCCATCCTGGAGCTGCGCCTGCAGCGCCTGACGCAGCTTGGCGTGCAGGAAGTCACCGACGAACTGGGGCAGCTTGCCGATGCGATCCGCGACTATCTGGCGATCCTGGGGTCGCGCGAGCGGATCATGGGCATCATCAGCGACGAATTGCGCGAGGTGAAGGACCTGTTCGCCGTGCCGCGTCGGACCGAGATCACCGAATGGTCCGGCGACATGATGGACGAGGACCTGATCGAGCGCGAGGACATGGTCGTCACCATCACCTCGGGCGGCTATATCAAGCGGACAGCCCTGGCCGAATTCCGGTCGCAGCGGCGCGGCGGCAAGGGCCTGTCCAGCATGGCGACCAAGGAAGACGACGTGGTCACCACGCTGTTCGTCGCCAACACGCATACCGAACTGCTGTTCTTCACCACCGACGGCATGGTCTATCGCCTGAAGACCTGGCGCCTGCCGCTGGGCGGGCGGACGGCCAAGGGCAAGGCCATCGTCAACATCCTGCCGATCGAGCCGGGGGTGTCCATCGCCGCGCTGATGCCGGTCGATGCGCCCGAGACCGAATGGGAAAACTACCAGGCGGTCTTTGCGACCTCGGACGGGGATGTGCGGCGCAACGCGCTGTCGGACTTCACCAACGTCAAGTCGAACGGCAAGATCGCCATGAAGCTGCCGGACGGGGTGGAACTGGTCGGCGTGCGCATGGCGACCGAGGCCGACGACGTGATGCTGGTCACGAATTCGGGCCGGGCGATCCGCTTCCAGACGACGGACGTGCGCGTCTTCAAGGGCCGCGATTCGACAGGCGTCCGCGGCATCCGGCTGGCGAATGGCGACCGCGTGGTCAGCATGTCCGTCATCCGCCACTTCGAGGCCGACCCTGCCGAACGCGCCGCCTATCTGAAGATGCGCCGCGCCGTGGCCGGTGCGCTGGATGACGGCGCCGAGGCCGACGAGGACGAGGACGCCGTGGCCGAGGCCGCGATCACCCAGGAACGCTATGCCGAGATGTCGGCAGCCGAGGATCTGATCCTGACCATCACCGCGAACGGCGCGGGCAAGATCAGTTCCAGCCACGACTATCCCGTTCGCGGGCGCGGCGGCCAGGGCGTGATGGCGATGGACAAGGCCATGCGCGGCGGCGCGCTTGTGGCCAGCTTCCCGGTCGAGATGGACGACCAGATCATGCTGGCGACCTCGACCGGGCAGTCGATCCGGGTTCCGGTGGACGGCATCAGCTTCCGGTCGCGCAGCGCGGGCGGCGTCAGGGTCTTCAGCACCGCATCAGGCGAGGAGGTCGTCTCGGTTGCGCGGATCGCGGAACAGGGCGACAGCGAGGACACGAGCGACGCATGAACCAGGGCCCGGACGCTGTCCGGGCCCTTTTCACACGAGGGACAGCGTGACTCCATCCAGCGAAGATGTGCTGCGGCAAAGGCTCCAGACCGGGTTCCTGGGCATCATCGCCTTTTCGCTGGTCATGTTCATGCTGTTCCAGGCGCGTTTCGTGCTGATCTGCCTGGCCATCGCGATCATCCTGTTCTCGCTGACCTCGGACGCGATCCAGGCGATTTCCAAGCGGCTCAAGGTGCCGAACTGGCTGGCGACCACGCTGGCGCTGATCGGCATCACCCTGGGGCTGATCTGGCTGTCCACCACGGTCATGTCCCAGGTGAACGAGGTGGTGGGCCGCGCCATCGCCTATGCCGAATCCGTCCAGGTCGCGCTGACGGCCCTGACCGAGCGGTTCGGCCCCGAGGCGCAGACCCGCCTGATGGCCGCCATGACGGAATTCAACATCACCGGCTGGCTGCGGTCACTGGCAGGACAAGCCTCGGGGCTGTTGTCGGGCAGCCTGCTGATCATCCTCTTCGTAGGCTTCATGTTCGCGGAACGCACCTGGCTGCCGGTCAAGGTCGAGCGGCTGACCGGCGATCCGGCGCAGGCGGTACGCATCAACCAGATCATGACCTCGATCATGCGGCGGGTGAACCGCTATCTGGTGGTCAAGACCTTTGTCAGCGCGCTGACGGGCGCGGCCGTGTGGCTGATCTTCGTCCTGGGGCGGCTGGAACTGGCCGCCGCCGTGGCCTGGCTGACCTTTGTGCTGAACTTCATCCCCAATGTCGGATCGGTCATCGCCTGGGCGATCACGGTGGCGCTGGCCTTCGTGCTGACGGGCGATCCGACCACCACCATCGTCGTCGGCACCACCTGCATGATCGTGCATTTCGTGGTGGGCAATATCCTTGACCCGATGCTGACCGGCCAGACGCTGCAACTGTCCAGCTTCGGCATCATCCTGTCCCTGGCCTTCTGGGGGGCCATCTGGGGCATCGCCGGCGCCTTCCTGGCGGTGCCGATCATGGTGGCGGTCATGATCGTCTGCTGGCACGTCCCCTGGCTGCGCCCGGTCGCGATCCTTCTGTCGCGCGAAGGGCTGGCCGATACCGAAACGGCCAGCCGCTGAGCCTTACTTGCCGTCGGGCAGTTCGCGCTGCTGCGACCGGGCAAGGAACTGCGCGGGGGGCGGCGGGACGGCCTCATCCTCGTCCTTGTGGGGGTCGGGAAGATCCTGGCCGTCGCGCCAGATGTCCCGGGTGGTGAAGGGCATCCCGATGCCTTCACGGATGAACCGCTCGACGATCTGGTGATAAACCTCGGAGGTCACGGAAAGCCCCGACCCCACGTCCGAGATGACGGCCCGGATCTCGAAGTTCAGCGCATCGACGGTGATGCCGCGGAACAGGATGGCGGGCGCGGGATCGATGGTGACCAGCGGCTGGTCCTCGATGATCTCCTTCAGGATGCGGGCGACCTTGCGGGTGTCGCTGCCATAGCTGACGCCGATGGGGATGATGATCCGCCCGGTCTTGCTTTGCCGCGTCCAGTTGGTGACCGGCTGGCTGATCAGGTCGCTGTTCGGGACGATCACCTGCTGCTTGTCGAAGGTCTCGACCTGGGTCGAGCGGACCGAGATGCGCTTGACGATCCCCTGCTGGCCGCCCGCGCTGATCCAGTCGCCGACGCTGACCGGGCGCTCGATCAGCAGGATGATGCCCGACACGAAGTTCGACACGATGTTCTGCAAGCCGAAACCAATGCCGACAGACAGCGCACCGGCGACGATGGCAAAGGACGACAGGTCGATCCCCGCGGACGAGATCGCCAGCACCGCCGCCAGCACGATCCCCACATAGCCGATGCCCGACACCATCGCGTTCTGCCCGCCCGCGTCCAGTTTCGTCTTGGGCAGCACCGATGTGCGCATCGCCCCCTGGATGGCGCGCGTGATCGAATAGCCGATGCCAAAGACCAGGATGAACATCAGCACCGCGCCGGGCGACAGCCGCACCCCGCCCAGGGTCGCGCCTTGGCGGAAGCGGACCCAGTATTCGGAAAGCTCGTTGACCGAGGCGCCCCAGATCAGCATGAAGACCGGCACCGACAGCAGGATCAGGGCAAAGCCGATCAGCAGGGGCGCCAAACCTTCCCGTGCCCCTTCCTGCCCGCGCTTGAGCATGTTGAATACATCGGCGATGAAGTCCTGCAACAGCACCAGAAGGCCGATCAGCGCCAGTGATTGCAGCCAGGGCCATGTGCCCAGGTTGCCAAGGTTGACAAAGCCGATGGCTGTCAGCGCCACGGCCAGGATGCTGTTGATGCGGGTCAGCTTTCCCGCCCAGGACAGCACGCGATGGCGATAGGCGGTGGTGGCCTTGTCCGTCCAGGGTTTCAGGCCGCGCAGGATATTGCCCAGCTTGAACAGCAGAGCCGAGGCGATCGTGATCAGCACGAAGTTGTAGACGACAGCCGCGCCTTCCGCGAAATCCAGCGGAATGCGCTGCAGGTTGCTGCTGCGCTCGGCCAGGCCGGACAGGGGCAGGAAGGTCTGCGATGCGATGTAGTGGATCGCGAAGACCACGGCGACGGCGTTGGTCAACCAGCGTGCCTGCTGCCGGTCGGCCGGGCTCATGTTGATGGTGTCGTAGTTGATCGACTGGCCCGGGAACAGTTGCCGCGCCAGCCAGGCGCTGCCGAACAGGATCACCCCTGCCCCCGGCAAGGCTTCCAGGAAGGGACGCGTCCATGGGCCGAAAACCCCTGTCGCGGTCAGGGCGCTGATCAGCAGATAGATCCCCACCATCGGCAGGACAATCTGCAGCAGCGAGACGACAAAGGTCACGGCGGCACGGGAATAATCCTGGGTTCGCACCGAGATCCGCCGTGGCAGCGATTCGACCCAGTGCCGGCCAAAGGTCAGCAGCACGATGGCGGCGATCAGATAGCCCAGAACATGAGGCAGCCTTGGTTCCAGCTGCCGCCAGGTCGCCCGCTCGGAAATGCGCTGGCCGGTGTTCTCGACAATGCCCGTCACCAGCCGCTTCGTTTCCGACAGGGCAAGCATCCAGTTCGCGGGCAGCAGGGGCGAGGTCGATTGCTGCGCCATCTGGCTTGCCGCGCGCAGGGCCAGATTGTCGTCGATCTGCCGGATGATCGCATCGGCGCGGCTGAAGGCCTCGACCGCCGTCAGGCGCGGGGCCTGCACCTCGGACAGCTGCTTTTGCAGGTCGGCCCTGCGCGCGGCGACGTCCTCGGCCTCGGTCTGGCCTTCGGCGGGGACCGGGCCAAGCGCCGCGATCTGGGCTTGCAACGTGGCGATCCGTTCGCCGTTCACGCCCTGGGCTTCCTCGAACTGGCGGCGCCAGTCCACGATATCGGCGCGGATCGATTCCAGTTGGGCCGCCGCCGTGTCCTGGTTCCCGGTCAGTTGTTCTGCCTGGGTGGCGACCCGGTCCCACCGGTCGTAATCCGGCCGGGTCGGTTCCTGGGCCAGGGCCGGTGACATGACAAGGGCAAGGACTGTCAGGACGACAGCCAGAAACGCGCGGATCATGGGTTTCAGCCTTCGTAAACTTCGGGAATGTCGGGCGCTTCGCGGGTCAGCCAGCCCGGCACGGGCAGCCCCTTGGCGCGCAGGAAGTCGGGGTTGAACAGCTTCGTCTGATAGCGGTTGCCATAATCGCACAGCACCGTGACGATGGTGTGTCCCGGCCCCATGTCGCGCGCCATGCGGATCGCGCCCGCGACATTGACGCCCGACGACCCGCCAAGGCACAGCCCCTCGTGTTCCAGCAGGTCGAAGACAACCGGCAGCGCCTCGTTGTCCGCGATGCGATAGCTGTAGTCGGGGGTGAAGCCTTCGAGGTTCGCGGTAATGCGCCCCTGCCCGATGCCTTCGGTGATCGAGCTTCCGGGCGCTTCGAAGTGGCCGGTGGTATAGAAGGAATGCAGCGCGGCCCCTTCCGGGTCGGCAAGGCCCATCTTCACGCCCTTGTGCTGCAAGGCCATCGCCACGCCCGCCAGCGTGCCGCCCGAGCCGACGGCGCAGATGAAGCCATCGACCTTGCCGCCGGTCTGTTCCCAGATCTCGGGTCCGGTGGTTTCCAGATGCGCCCGACGGTTGGCCACGTTGTCGAACTGGTTGGCCCAGATGGCGCCGTTGGGCTCGGTGCGCGCCAGCGCCTCGGCGAGGCGGCCGGAATAGCGGACATAGTTGTTGGGGTTCTTGTAGGGCGCGGCAGGAACCTCGACCAGGGTGGCGCCCGCCAGCCGCAGCATGTCCTTCTTTTCCTGGCTTTGCGTTTCCGGGATGACGATCACCGACTTGAACCCCATGGCGGCGCCGACCAAGGCCAGACCGATCCCGGTATTGCCTGCCGTTCCTTCGACAATGGTTCCGCCCGGCCGCAATTCGCCCCGCGCCACGGCGTCGCGGATAATGTACAGCGCGGCGCGGTCCTTGACCGACTGGCCGGGGTTCATGAATTCCGCCTTGCCCAGGATCTCGCAGCCGGTGGCTTCGCTGGCCTGGCGCAGACGGATCAGGGGCGTGTTGCCGATCATGTCGGCCAGGTCGGGGCAAATTCGCATGGTCAAGCAACCTTCCGGTCTGGATCGAGTTCCGCGTTACCTACACGGGGCGTCCGCCGGGGCACAACCCCAAGCCCGGCCTCAAGCCCGGCTCAGGCGGCTCCCAGTTCCGCGCGGATCGCGTGATGGCGCAACTCCAGCCACAGCGCGATCATGACCAGCGGGCCGTTTGACAACTGCCCCGACATCGCCATTTCGGTCAGCCGGGCGCGGTCGATCACGAGACTGCGAATATCCTCGTCCTCGCTTTCCAGGCCATGGAGGCCTTCCACCCCGTCGGGCAGATCCGCGATACCCACATAGAGATACAGGTATTCGCCCAGCACCCCCGGACTGGGATAATGATGGACGGCGGGAAACAGCCGGGTGATGGTCAGGTTCGCTTCCTCCCGCGCCTCGCGGCGGGCGGCATCCTCGACCGTCTCGCCCGCATCGACGCGGCCGGCGATCGTTTCCAGAAGCCAGGGCTGCGGGTCGCGGCGCAGCAGGGGCGCCATGCGGAACTGTTCGACCAGAAGGACCCGGTCGCGGACCGGATCCCAGGGCAGCACGACAACCGCATCGCCCAGGACAACGGCTTCCCGCCGCACGGACGGGGTCATTCCGCCCGCATGGGTGCGATGGCGCAAATGGCTGACCTGGACCGAGAAGAAGCTTTCGAAGGGTTCGTCCTGCCCGAGGACCTGCACATCCCCGGGCCCGCGCCTTTCGACCAGATCCCCGCCCGAGGCCGGGCTTTCCGCGCCCCGCAGTTCCGATGCCGCCCGGACCCCGATGGCCGAAAGGCGCCTGGCGATGCCGTCCGCCGTGCGGTCGGCTGGCACGGCCAGGACATGCCGCGCGATCGACACGGCCAGATCCACCTGCGGCTCACCATCGGGCCCGCCCGCGCCAAGACCCAGGACCGGCCCGTCGGGATGATCCTGCGGCGCAAGGCCCATCACCTCGGCATAGCGGTCCAGCGCCGCGTTCCGAAACACGCGCATGGCGGCAAGGGTCCCCTGCCCCGCCAGCAGCCTGGGCCAGCCGTCCCGGTCGATCCCGGCGCGCCCGCCGCCTTCCAGACGGCCTCCGACCGCCTGCGGCGTCCCCGTCAGGCCGAAGGCGTCCAGCATCCGTGCATCGGCCAGAAGGCCCACCAGCAGAACCGCGCTCACAACTGCCGCCCCCGGATCTCGGCCGCCGCGGCTAGGCCCATGTCATGCGAGGTCTGCGTGAAGACCGCATCGAACCCCGCGAACATCAGCCGCGACAGGGCCTGCCCTTCGGCGGACCCGGCATAGGCGATATAGGTTTCCAGCTCCGCATCCGTCAACGAGGAATAGGCGAGGAACAGATAGGCGCCGATCCAGTCCCGGGTGTCCGACCGGATCTGCGGCTCCTGCGCCCAGGCATCCCGGATGATCTGATCGTCCCCCATCGGCATGGGAAAGCCGCCACCCGCCTCGAACCCCCGGGAAAAGGCGATGGAGGCGTTCAGCCCTCCGGCCACGTTCGGCTCGATCAGGTCGGCAGCCTCGACCAGCCGCGCGATCTGCGCCGCACGCTTCTCGCCCTGGCCTTCGGCCCGCGCATAGGCGTCGCGCGCCGCTGCCTCGACATCGCTGTCCAGCATCGCCTCGCGGGCCGAGCTTTCCAGCGCCAGCATCCGCTGCCCGAAGCTGCCCCGATAGAAGTCCAGCCCCCCCCGCACCTCTGCCGGGTCCGCCCCAGGCATGGCTCCGGCCATCCCGGCCAGAAACAGCGCCCTCACGCGGGCAGGATCATGGATCGCGCGCACCTGATCCAGCCAGCGTCCCGTGCCGCCGCGCGGGAACATGGTCGCGGCCATCTCCTCTCCCTCGGCCAGGGCCTCGGCCTGCAGGATGGGGGTCAGGCTTTCCAGCTGCATGACGTCCCAGACCGCATCGGCTGCCTGCTGGTGTTGCGCCAGCGGCGCACCCGGCTGCGCAACGGCGGGCCCGGCAAGGGCAAGCAGCAGGTTCAGACACAAAAACCGCAGCATGGTGCATCCTTTCCTGGCACAGGTGTTTTTTTCGACAAAACCCCTTGCGCTTCAACCCCCATCCCTCTAAATCCCCGCCTCACCACCCAAGAGCGCGGAGAGGTGCCGGAGTGGTCGAACGGGGCGGTCTCGAAAACCGTTGAGCCTTCACGGGTTCCGTGGGTTCGAATCCCACCCTCTCCGCCACATCATCCCTTCAGATGATTGGTTTTTTCAACAGCTCTGGCTCCAGGCGCTTGTGCTTCCTGCATCGCGTTTCTTCCTTCCGGAACATGCAGGCCGCATAGCCGTAACGGCGGAAGGCTTGTCCGGTTTCCTTGCACTGCCAGAACCAGCCTTTGGGCCAGATTGCCCTGAAGGACGAGCCGCGCAACGATGCCGCCTTGCCCGTTCGGCATCAACGACCTTCCTGCCCTGAAGAAGGCTAAAGAGAGAGCGGGTTGTCGCGCGGCAGGGCGAATCTCGGCACGGACGACCCTGCGCAATAGCTGGCGACCGGCGACCCCTTGAGCAGAGCGCAGGCATGGCCAAGGCGGAACTCATGCCCAGGAGCAATCCACGCCCGGCAGCAAAAAGCGTTTCTGATTAGCATCTTCCACCACCCTTGCCAGCTGAAAGTTGGCGGCAGGGGCGGGACAAAAGTCTGGTCTGCCGAGGAGCCTCTGCTGTGCTAGCCTGAGCTATCGGTTTCGGCTTGGGCTTAGGGAGGGCGAGGTGACCGATCGTCGTCACATCAAAGAGATCGAGCAGGTTCTCGGCGGCACGCAGACGGGACGCGACAGTTTCGTGTCGGCGTCCTGGCGGCGCTGCGTCGAACTCTACGGGATGGACCCCTCGCGCAACGACCCCGCCCATATCGTGACCGACGCTGAACTGCGCGATCACCGCAAGCAAGCGGAATGGATGATCGGGGCGGCGCGGTCCAGCCTGCAAAGCCTGTTCCGGCAAGTCGCCGGGCAGAACTACGTCCTGCTTCTGACAGATGCGAAGGGCGTCTGCGTCGACTTCTTCGGAGACGACCTCTTCGTCAATGACCTGCGCGGGGCGGGGCTCTACCTTGGCTCGAACTGGTCCGAGGACCTGGCGGGCACCTGCGGCGTCGGAGCCTGCATCGTCACGCAGGAGCCCGTGACCATCCACCAGGACGACCACTTCGGCAATGCACATGTCTCGCTCAGCTGTACCGCGGCGCCGATCTTCGACAGCCTCGGAGGGCTTGCGGCGGTGCTGGACATCTCGCTGCTGCGCTCGCCGACGCCGAAGCGCAGCCAGAACCTTGCCATGAGCCTTGTCACCAACGCGGCGCGGCGAGTCGAGATGGCGAACCTCATGGCGGAAGGCCGGCGCGATTGGGTGCTGCGGCTGTCCGACAGTCCGGAATTCCTCGACGTCGATCCCGAGGCCGCCGTCCGCCTGGACGGCTCGGGGCGGGTCCTTGGCTATACCCGCGCCGCACGGCGCCTTTTCACGGATGGCGGCACCATCATCGGTCGCCGCATCGACGAGGTGCTGAACCTGACGGTCGACGACCTGCCGGACCTGATGCGCGACCGCCCGACCGAGGACCGCATCGTCACGATGCGGGACGGCGGGGCGCTTTTCGGTCATGCCATCGCACCGCAGGCGCCGCGGACCGCACTGCGCAGCAGCCGCCAAGGCGGCCCGCTTTCGGGATTGGCGGGCGACGACCCCGCCATGGAGCAGGTTCTCGCGCGGGCGGCAAAGCTGGCGCGCACCAGCGTGCCGCTGCTGATCTCCGGGGAAACGGGAACCGGCAAGACCAAGCTGGCCCGCGCGATCCACATGGTCGGGACAGCAAGCGGCTTTCTGAGCCTCGACTGCGCCGGACTGTCCCCCGACACGCTGCAGGAAACCTGCGACACCGTGAACGGTCCGACGACGCTGCTTCTGCGCCGGATCGAGGATCTGCCAGGGGACGCGGCGGCCGCGCTGGCGGCCATTCTGGACGGCCGCGACTGCCTGAGGCCGCTGTCCACCACATGCGTCGCTCCCGGCGCCCTGGGCCTTTCCCGCCCGCTGTTCCATCGCCTTGCGGGCGCCACGCTGAGCCTGCCGCCCCTCCGCCAGAGGCAGGATCTCGGCACGCTGATGGACCGGCTTCTGCGGCGGCGCGCACCTGATGACATGCGCCTGTCGCCCTCGGCCCGCGCCGCGCTGCTCGGCCGCCAGTGGCCCGGCAACCTGCGCGAGCTCGAGCAGGTGCTGGATGTGGCGATCGCGCTGTGCGAGGGGCGGGTGATTGATCAGTCCGATCTGCCCGCCCCCGTCGACGCGATGATCCAGGCCACCGAAGCCGGGGAATCGCTCGAGCAGGTCATGGAGGCCTGCGGATGGAACATGTCCTGTGCCGCACGGCGCCTCGGGGTCAATCGTTCGACCGTCCTGCGCCGTCTGCGCAAGGCCGGGTTGCAGCCGCCCCACTAAGCTGTTGCGCGGCGTTGCGCCTGCAACATGCCGCACCGCAGCGGACGATTTTGGTGCCCTCACATTGACCTTTTGATGGATCGTGCGGCGCGACGCCCCCGATACTCCTCCTATCCAGAGGAGGAAACCCGATGTTAGACTCAGCCACAACGACCCGCACGCAGGAGGTGCTGGATACGCTCAACGCCGCGCTGGCGGCAGGCGACGTGGACAGCGCCAAGGCGTTGTTCGCCACCGACAGCTACTGGCGGGACCTGGTCTCTGTCACATGGAACCTGAAGACGGTCGAGGGCCCCGACGGCGTGGCCGACATGCTGACGCACCAGCTGGAGCACACGAAACCCGGCAATTTCCAGATCCAGGATGGAGAGATCCCCGCCGAGGAGGGCGGCGTGATCACCACCTGGATCACCTTCGAGACAAAGGCCGGGCGCGGCTGGGGTCTGATGCGGCTGAAGGACGACCGCATCTGGACGCTGCTGACGGCCCTTCAGGAACTGAAGGGCTTCGAGGAAAACCGCGGCAAGCGTCGTCCCATGGGTGCGGAACACGGCGCGCAGAAGCACCGCACCACGTGGAAGGAAAGCCGCGAAGCGGAGGAGGCTCGCCTGGGCTACGACATCCAGCCCTACACGGTCATCGTGGGCGGCGGACAGGGCGGCATCGCGCTTGGGGCAAGGCTGCGGCAACTGGGTGTGCCGACCATCGTGCTGGACAAGCACGACCGCCCCGGCGACCAGTGGCGCAGCCGCTACAAGTCGCTCTGCCTTCATGACCCGGTCTGGTACGACCACCTTCCCTACATGAAGTTCCCCGACAACTGGCCGATCTTCACGCCCAAGGACAAGGTCGGCGACTGGCTCGAGATGTACACCAGGGTCATGGAAATCAACTACTGGACCCGCTCGGAGGTGCAGTCGGCCCGGTATGACGAGGCCTCGGGCACATGGACCGTCGAGGTCAACCGCGATGGAGAAAAAGGCACGCTGAAGCCCACGCAGCTGGTGCTGGCCACGGGCATGTCGGGCAAGCCGAACATGCCGCGGTTCCCCGGCATGGACAGCTTCAAGGGCGAGATCCAGCACTCGTCACAGCACAAGGGCCCCGACGCCTGGACCGGCAAGAAGGTCGTTGTCATCGGTTCCAACAACTCGGCCCACGACATCTGCGCCGCGCTCTGGGAGGCGGATGCCGACGTGACCATGGTGCAGCGCTCCTCCACGCATATCGTCCGGTCGGACAGCCTGATGGAGATCGGGCTTGGCGCGCTTTACTCTGAGGAAGCGCTGGCGAACGGGGTGACGACCGAAAAGGCCGACATGATCTTTGCCTCCCTGCCCTACCGGATCATGCACGAATTCCAGATTCCGCTCTACAACCAGATGCGGGAACGCGACGCCGAGTTCTATACCGGGCTCGAGAAGGCAGGGTTCGAACTGGACTGGGGCGAGGACGGATCAGGCCTGTTCATGAAATACCTGCGGCGCGGCTCGGGATATTACATCGACGTGGGCGCCAGCCAGCTCATCATCGACGGCGAGGTGAAGCTGGTCAAAGGCCAGGTCGATCATTTCGAGGAAGACGCCGTGGTGCTGAAGGACGGCACGCGCCTTGAGGCGGATCTTGTCGTCATGGCGACCGGCTATGGCAGCATGAACGGCTGGGCCGCCGATCTCATCAGCCAGGAGGTCGCGGACAAGGTGGGCAAGGTCTGGGGTCTCGGCTCGGACACGACCAAGGACCCCGGCCCGTGGGAAGGCGAGCAGCGCAACATGTGGAAGCCCACGCAGCAGCAGAACCTGTGGTTCCACGGCGGCAACCTGCACCAGTCGCGGCACTACTCGCTTTATCTCGCACTCCAGCTCAAGGCCCGGATGGAAGGCTTGGATACGCCCGTCTACGGCCTGCAGCAGGTGCATCACCTGTCGTGATGCATCTTGCGCCCGGCTGCCTCCCGGCCGGGCGCGCCTTACCCCACCATTTGGAGAAGAAGATGAAAGCGGCACGTTGGCATGGCGTAAGGGACATCCGCGTCGAAGACATCGCAGAGCCAAGCCCGGCAGCGGGCGAGGTCAAGATCAAGGTCGCCTGGACCGGCATCTGCGGCAGCGACCTGCATGAATACCTTGCGGGTCCGATCTTTGTGCCGGTGGAAAAGGATCACCCGCTAAGCCGGGACAAGGCGCCGATCACCATGGGCCACGAATACTGCGGCACCGTGTCCGAGCTTGGCGAGGGGGTCACGGGCCTGGCCGTGGGCGAACGGGGGTCCAGGACTGCTCCGCATTCCCCGCATTTCGAAGGCACGGGAATGAGGAAAGAAACTGTCCAGATTGTGGCTCCCTGCCCGTCTCACCCTTTTCGCCCTGGGCATCCACGACCTTTTCGCCGTCTTGCAAGGCGCCTTCTTTTCGGGAATCGACGATCAATCGCATGCGCAAACTGATCCACCCGGCACCGACCGGCGAAGAGATCGCCGCAGACCATGATCCGCGCGGCGAGTTCATTCGGTCACGAGAGTTCTGGCCAACTTCCCAGTCAAACAGAACGCGAGGCCATGTCGGCAGATTACCCGATTCATGATCCTGTTGTGTCTGGTAGCAGCAATCGCTCTCGGCCACTCCCGACGAACTTCCTGCGCTTCGACACGAAACCAGCACCAAGAAGATGTTATCGGCCTGATTGGAGTTTTATGGTGCCCGGAGGCGGATTCGAACCACCGACACGCGGATTTTCAATCCGCTGCTCTACCAACTGAGCTATCCGGGCAACCTGACGCGCCGTTTGGCGCGTGGCGTGACGCGGTGTTTACGGGCGCTTGTCGCGGCTGTCCAGCCCCTTGTCGCTGTTTTTTTCGTCCATGTCCGAAGCGAGGTCGTCAAGCGGCTGGCCAGGGATGACATAGGCGCCGCGCAGCCAGCGCCCCAGGTCGATGTCGGCGCACCGCCGGGAACAGAACGGACGGTATTCCGGCACGCTGTCCTTGTTGCAGATCGGGCAGGCCATCAGCGCGCGCCCTGCGCCAGGCGCCGCAGCGGGATGCGGTCGCGTTTGCGGTTGATCTCGTAAAGGCCCATCGTGGTCCAGCCAATCAGAGAGGTTTCCGCGCTTTCGCCCTTGAAGGCGGCACGCAGGATCTGGTCCAGCGTGGCGCGGTCGCGCTTGGGAATCGGGGCGAAATCCACGACCACCTGCCCGCCAAGCCCGCGAAGGCGCAACTGGCGCGGCAGATCGCGGGCCAGGGCGATGTTGGCCTTCAGCGCGGCGGCGGGGCTGGTGTCGTTGCCGGTGTTCACATCGATGGCGACAAGGGCGCGGGTCGGCTCGATCACGGCGTGGGCACCCCCGGGCAGCGCGACCTCGGGCGAGAGAAGCGCATCGACGGCTTCCAGGACGCCGCAGCGGGCAAAGCTGTCATCGCCCTCCTCGACCGCGTCGGGTTCGGGATCGGCCCATTCCATCCAGGCCTGCTCGTGCGGCGAGGCGACGCCCAGCAGCAGTTCGGGCTGGCCGGCCTGCTCGGCCATGATCCGGGCGGACAGGTCCAGAAGGCCGTGCAGTTCCTCGGCAATGTCCCCGGGCGCGGCCAGTTCGGCCAGGCTGCGGAAGATGATCCCGGTCCCATCGGGCGGCGAGGCGGCCGCACCCAGGGCTTCCAGTTCGGCACGCAGATCCTCGTCCCGGATGCGGCGCGAGACGTTGATGCCCGGCGCGCCCGGCGTCACCAGCACATGGCGACCGCGGAACAGGATGCGCGAGGTCAGGGGAATGGCCTTTGCCTCTTCCGCGACGCCGGCCACCTGGACCAGCAGCGACTGTCCTTCGGCAAGGCCGGACCGGTCGCGCAGATAACCGCGCTGGCCATCGGGCAGGCGCAGGAAGACCCCGCCCTGCCCCTTCATCAACCGCTCCACCACGCCACGGCAGATGTCGCCCGGCACCAGGGGTGCAAGATCGCTCGCATCGACCAGAAGGTCGACAAGGCGGCCATCCTCCAGAAGCGCCGCGGCTTCGGCCCCGAACAGTTGGCCCAGAACGACCTGGCGTCCCTTCATCGCGGGGCTCCCTTCATGACGATGCCGCTTGCTGCCAGAATCGCGGCGGTTTCGGACAAGGGCAGGCCGACAACAGAGGAAAACGAGCCTTGGATCCACGGAATGAAGGCGGCGGCCGCGCCCTGGATGGCATAGCCGCCCGCCTTGCCCTGCCAGTCGCCGATATCGAGATAGGCTTCCAGTTCGGCAGCAGCGATCGGCCGCATCCGCACGGCGGTTTCCACCAGCCGCTCGCGCGTCCTGTCGCCCTGGCGGACGACCAGGGCGGTCAGCACACGGTGACGGCGGCCGGACATGAGGCGCATGAATTCGCCAGCCTCGGCGCGCGATGCGGGCTTGCCCAGAATGCGACGACCCACGGCAACAGTGGTATCGGCGC
Organism: Paracoccus benzoatiresistens; assembly: GCF_026913015.1. GTDB lineage: Bacteria > Pseudomonadota > Alphaproteobacteria > Rhodobacterales > Rhodobacteraceae > Paracoccus > Paracoccus benzoatiresistens. The sequence continues at coordinate 30,300 of NZ_JAPTYD010000005.1, read as the reverse complement.
AGAGCAGCACGTCGCCGGCGGCAAGGTCGAAGGCCGCAGCCTTCGCCAGGGCAATCCGGCGGACATAGTCGCGCGCGTCTTCGCCCTTCAGCGGGGTTTCATCGATATCGGCGTGGCGGACCTGATCGGGGACGATGCCGATCTGGGCCAGAAGCTCCAGCCGGCGCGGACTGGCCGAGCCGAGGATCAGACGCGGGCCGTCGAAATTCGGCCGGGGCGCAGTCATTGCCGCGCCCGCGTCACTTGAAGCGGTAATTGATCCGTCCCTTGGACAGGTCATAGGTGTTCATTTCCACCTGCACCTTGTCGCCGGCAAGGACGCGGATGCGGTTCTTCCGCATCTTTCCTGCCATATGCGCGATGATCTCATGGCCGTTTTCCAGCTCGACCCTGAACGTCGCATTCGGCAGGAGTTCCTTCACGACGCCAGGAAATTCGAGCATTTCTTCCTTGGCCATGATCACTCCATTCTGATCGCCCCGCCTGATTCGGGACGGGGGTTAGATGCGACCGGCCGGGCCGGATTTCAAGTCTAAAGAATGAGTCACGCCCCCGATCCCAGTCCGACCATGCCCTTTTCGCCAGCCGCCGCTTGGGCATCGGCAGCGGCGCGGAACGGATCGCTGCCTGACAGATCGGCTGGGGGCAGCACCGGGGACAGGCCGGCGCGGTGCGATGGCTGTTCGGCGGCAGGCCGGGACGGGTCGTGAAGGCGCAGCGCATGACAGCCCTCTGATTCGCCCAGCTTGCCGGTAGCCAGCAACTGGCCGTCGCGGGTTTCCAGCCGCGCTTCCGCCAGGTTGACGCGCGGCAGGGGCAGAAGCCTGCCCGGAACCAGGGCGCGCAACTCGCCAAGCGTGACCGTGCGGCGGCACAGCACGCCCACCACCTCGACCGGGGCGGCGGCCATGGCGCCGGCAAGCGACGGGGCCTGCGGGACAGCGGCCGGGGCTGGCAGGGCAGCAGCGGCCGGGGGCGCCGCTGGCCGCACTTCGGCCTTGTGGGGCACGGCGATCAGGATCCGGCCGTCGCGCGTCTCGGCCCCGCCAAAACGCAGCTCGAAGGACAGGCTGCGATAGGGCCGATCCTCCAGCATCAGCACCAGGGGACGGGGATCGTCGAGATAGGTGGCGTAGCGATAGCCCTGGATGGGGCCGAATCCCTCGACCGCGCCCATCTCGGCGCCGAGTTCCGCCATCAGGGCATTGACGAAATCGACGCAGATCGCGGCATCGCTGCGCGTCAGCTTGCGCCGCTCGGCGGGGCGCGCGGTGACGCGGCCCAGGGCCTGTACCTCGATCAGCGCGGTCACGGTATCGAAGCCAAGCGCCATGGCGCCGATCTGGTCGCCCGGTCCCTGCAGGACCACCAGCAGCGACTGGTCGGGCAGCAGTTCGGGCAGTTCGGCCAGGGTCGCTGCGCCCGACTGGATGTCGATCGGAAGCACCGGCAGGCGGTACAGCCGTTCCAAGGCCCGGCCCACCGCATTGGCGGCAGCCCGCGCGGGGGACAAGGGCTGCGGCTGCGGCAAGCGCGCGGGCTTGTCCTTGCCGCCTTGTGCCCGCGCCTGAAGCAAGGCCCGCAGCCGTCCCGCCTGTCCAGGTTGCGCCATGATAAACCCCGAATCGCCCGTCAGATGACTGCACTGTGGCAAGAAGCGGTTGACAAAGCGTTTACGCCCGCAGGCGGTGGGCCGCATCGACCGGGACCGGGGGCCGCCGCGGCAGCACGATGCGGAAGGCCGCGCCGCCCTGTCCGGGCAGATAGGTGATTTCCCCGCCAAGATTCGCCATGATCTCGCGGCAGATCGCCAGGCCCAAGCCCGCGCCCCCTGCCCGCGCGGGATCGTTGAGGCGGGCGAACTTTTCGAAGATCAGCGCCTGGCGCCCGGCCTCGATCCCCGACCCGTTGTCGATGATGTCGATCTGCGCGCCGCCGCGCAGGTTGCGGCGGACGCGGATCGTCAGCACGGGCGGCTCGGCATCGCAATATTTCCGGGCATTGCCGATAACATTGATCAGCACCTGCAGCAGGCGGTCGGCATCGGTGATCACGGCGACATATTCGTCCAGAGGCTCTCGATCCACGCGAAAGACCCGCTCGGGGCGGGTGGCGGATGCGGCGGACAGCGCGCGTTCGATCAGGTCGTGCAGGTTGGCGGGCGTGATCGACAGTTGCGCCTGCCCGCTTTCCAGGACCGACAGATCCAGCAGGTCGTCCAGCAGGCGGGTCAGGCGCCCCGCCTCGTCATAGATGATCTTGGCGAAGCGGTCGCGATCGGCCTCCGACAGATCCGGCGTGCGCAGGATGTCCGAAAAGGCCCGGACCGAGGTCATGGGCGTGCGCAGTTCGTGGCTGATCTGCCCCAGGAAGGCGTCCTTCTGCACGGACAGGGCGGTCAGCTTGTCATTCGCCTCGCGCAGCTGACGCGCGGTGCGGGCCAGTTCGGCGGTGGCGTTTTCCAGGCGCTGCGTTTCCTCCTTGGCGCGCTGCGCCTCGTCCGCGACCTCCATCAGGTCCGACACGGTCAGTTCCGCCCCGCCTGCCACGCTGTCGATCATCGCATGGGCCGTGGCGGCGCCGATGGAGCCCGCCAGCCGCCGTTCCAGCCGCGTCAGGAACCGGGGCGTCAGGTCGGGCAGATAGCCGGACTTGCCCTGGAAGGCGGCCTCGGACCGGAAGAAGCGCAGCGCATCCTCGGCCCCCCAGACGCGGCGGGCCATGACCAGCAGGGGCTCGGCCTGGTCGGCGCCGCGCGCCAGGCGGCTGTGGCGGATCGGATCGACGGCGCTGACAAAGGACAGGCCCTGCAGCCGTTCGACCGGATCGGGCATCCCGAAGATCGACAAGGCGATGAACGCCAGCATGTTGACCGTCAGCGACAGGAAGATCGCGAAGGCCAGCGGATCGACGCCCGCCGGCAAGGGCGGTGGGCTGCCGATCCCGACCGAGGGCAGGAAGATCATCGCCAGCCACAGCAGGAAGCCGCAGCCCACCCCGGCATAGGCGCCGTTGCGGTTTGCGCCCCGCCACAGCAGCCCGCCGATCATCGCGGGCAGCACCTGCGCCATTCCGGTGAAGGCCACCAGCCCCATGGAAGCAAGCGTCGTCGTCCCGCCCGTGGCCTGGTAATACAGCCAGCCCACGGCCATCACCGACAGGATCGCCACCCGCCGGGCGTTCAGCACGAAGCCGCGCAGATCCTCGGGGTCGTCTCCCTGCGGCTTGCGGCGCAGCCCCAGCCACAGCGGCACCAGCCAGTGATTCGAGATCATGGTGGCCAGCGCGATGGTGCAGACCACCACCATCGACGTGGCCGCCGAAAAGCCGCCGAGGAAAACCAGGAAGGCCAGCCAGTTCTGCCCCGACTGCGCGGGCAGCGTCAGGACATACAGGTCCGGGTTGGCATCCGCGGGCAGAAGCTGCTGCCCCATCACCGCGATCGGCAGGACGAACAGCGACATGGCGAACAGATAGGCCGGGAAGGCCCAGCCCGCGGTGCCCAGGCGGTCTTCGTCCGCAGCCTCGACCACCAGCACCTGGAACATGCGCGGCAAGGCGACGATGGCCGCGCCCGACACGATCAGCAGCGCGGTCCAGCGGTCGGGCTTCAGGATCCAGCCTTGATCTTGTGCGCGGCTCGCGATCCGGCCCAGCATGTCGGCGGGGCCGTCCGCCAGACCCCACACGACAAAGACGCCAAGCGCCAGGAAGGCCAGCAGCTTGACCACGGCCTCCAGCGCGATGGCGGTGACGACGCCGTGGTGGCGCTCGTCGGCGGCCAGGTTGCGGGTGCCGAAGAGGATGGTGAACAGCGCCAGCCCCGCCGCCACCCACAAGGCCGTGCCCCCGCCCCCGGCCAGCGGGATGTCGGTCAGGCTGTCGGTCGCGAAGACCTCGAAGGACAGGCTGACCGATTGCAGTTGCAGCGCGACATAGGGCGTGGCCGCGATGACGGCGATCAGAGTGACAAAGGCTGCCAGCCGGTTCGACTTGCCAAATCGCGCCGAGATCAGGTCGGCGATCGAGGTGACATGATGCATCCGCGCGACCCGCACCAGCCGCCGCAGCCCCCACCAGGCGCCGGTGAAGACGACCGTCGGCCCCAGGTAGATCGTGGCGAATTCCAGCCCCGAGCGGCTGGCGTAACCCACCGCGCCATAGAAGGTCCAGGCCGAGCAATAGACCGAGAGCGAGAGCGTATAGACGACCGGATGGTCCAGCCAGCGCACCCTGCCCTGCGATGCCGCGCGGTCGGCGGCGAAGGCCACGCCGAACATCAGCGCGACATAGGCGAGGCAGCCCGCGACAAGTGCCTCAAAGGGCATGGTCGTCGTCCTGCGCAATGGCCTGGCTGGCGCGCAGCGTCGCCGCGTCGGCCCGGCGCAGTGCGCGGTGCAGCGCCCAGACGGCGGCGATCAGCGCGGCCCAGAGGCCGAACAGCCAGACCGCGCCCGCGGCGAAGCTGACCCGGGCAGGGATCCACCAGACCGGAACCAGGATGGCCAAGGCCGCCAGCACCGGCAGCACGCGCGCTGCATCGCCCAGCCGGCGGCGGCGGAAGGATGCGCGTTCAAGAAACAGCGGCCGGTCGGGCATGGCCTAGTTCAGCATCCGGCGCACCATCGCGCGCAATTCGTCATTGGCGAAGGGTTTGGCCAGCACCGCATCGGCCTGCGGCAGGTGCAGCGTCGCCTGCCCCCGCGCGGTCAGCATCAGCACCGGCGTCGCGGCAAGGCCCGCGTCGTGATCGTTGCGCAGTTCCGCAAGGATCTCGGTCCCCGAGCGATGCGGCAGCATCACGTCCAGGATCACCAGGCGGGGCTTGCCGCTGCGGATCGCCTCGATCCCGCCCAGGCCGTCGCCATGCAGCGCGACCTGCCAGCCTTCGCGCGTCAGGATGAAACGCACCGCTTCGGCGATGTTCGGCTCGTCCTCGATCATCAGGATGTCTAGCATCCTCGCCCCTCCTCAGGCGTTTGATGGATCATGAGCCGGGGGGCGGGTGCTGTCAAACCTGTCTTCAGGCCGTGGCCAGGATCGAGGGTTCGCGACGCGCCGCGCAGTCGGCGCGGGGGCAGATGCGGCAGGCGGGGCCGATCAGCAGGTCGGGGCGGGTGGGCACGCCCGGCTCCTCGGGCAGGATCAGCATCTGCGCGCGGGTCAGGACCGGGCCGTCCACGCCCAGCGGCTGGTGACGGGTGGCCAACGACAGCGTACGGAACCGGCGCCCCGAGGGTGCCTCGACCCGTTTCGCAATCGCGGTCTGGGGCGAGGCCAGCGCCTGGAACAGCGGCCAGATCGCGCAGGCATCGCCCGGCCGGGGCAGCGGAAAGCCCGGTGCCGGACGGCGCAGCGTCAGCGCCCCCGATCCGTCGCAGACCAGCAGCCCGGCGGATTCGAAGCCCGCGGGCTTCAGCACCGCCAGGCGCCGCATCACCAGATCCAGCGGCAGGCGCAGCCGGTCGGCCATGCGCATGGGGTCGGGATCCTCGGCCGCGGCTGCCAGCGCGTCGTCGGGCAGGGCCGCGCGCTCTTGCTCCATCCGCCGCAGATGGCCCTGCGCCAGGGCCCGCGCGGCGTCCGACGCCAGATCCTCCGCCTCCTCGATCGGCGGCGCACCGGCGGCAAGCCAGGCCTCGACCTCTTCCTGCGGGGTAAAGATCGCGCCCTGCGTGTCGAAGCTGTCCAGATAGGCGACCAGCGCCTGCGCGGTGCTGGACAGGCGCAGGCTATCCTCGTCCAGGTTCGCTTGGAACCTTGCGCGCCAGTCCGGCGGGATCTCGCCCCCCTCGGCCAGGATCGAGGCGGTGGACCGGACCGAGGTCACGGCCGACAGCACCTCGTGCAGGGTGGTCAGCAGATAGGGGTCCTGCGTCATCCGGTCGGACAGGGTGACAAGCTGGCGCTCCAGCGCATCTGCCCGGCGCGCCGTGGCGATCAGCGCCGAGGCCCAGCCGGGAAAGCGGGCCAGCAGTTCAGGCGCCTGCTCCACTTCGGCGGCGACATCGTCGGGCAGGCGCACCGCGGCCTCGCGCAGCGCGGCGATCAGCGATTCCTCCCGCCCTTCGGCCAGTTCGGCCGCCGAAACCTCCAGCGCGGCGGCAAGGCGGACAACCAGGTGGTCGCCCACGGGCCTGCGGTTATGCTCGATCAGGTTCAGATAGGCGGCCGAGATGCCCGCCGCGCGCGCCACATCCGCCTGCCGCCGCGACAGCGCCAGGCGGCGCTCGCGGATGCGGGTTCCGGTCAGGATGCGGCTGCCACCACGCTGCTTCATGGCCCGATCAAAGCCCGGCGGCGCGGATCGCGCAAGGCGCAACGATATCTTAGGCTTTTTGCGCCAGGGTGGACCCATGATCCTGACCCGCCCCGCCCCCGCCCCCTGTCCCCCGATCAAGGCTCTTGTCCGGGACGCTTTGCAAAGGCTAGTGCAACCTTTGCAAAGAGGGGGAAGCAGGATGGCCATTCAGAAGATCTATGCAGGTGCCTCGCTGCGCGAAACACGGGCGCGCAGCGGGGTGACGCAGAAGCAGTTCGCCGAACGGCTCGGCGTGTCCCTGCCCTATCTGTCGCAGATGGAAAACAACCACCGCCCCATTTCGGTCGGGGTGCTGCTGCGGCTGGCGCAGGAGTTCGGCGTGGACCTGTCCACCCTTTCGGCGGGCGATGCCGAGCGCATGGTCATCGACATGCAGGAGGCCTTGGCCGACCCCCTGTTCGACGCGATCCCGCCCCTGGCCGACCTGCGCCTTGCCGCGACCAATGCGCCGGTGCTGGCCCGCGCGTTCCTGGACCTTTACCGCGCGCACCGGCAGGGCCAGGAACGGCTGGCGGCGCTGGACGAGGCGATCGGCGCATCCGGCCAGAACGCGCTGTCCACCCCGTGGGAGGAGGTGCGCGACTTCTTCCATTACTGCGACAACTATATCGACGCCGTGGACCGCGCCGCCGAACGCTTTGCCTGCCCGGACGGCAAGCGGCTGGACCCGTGGGAGGCAGGCGTGGCCGCGCTTGCGCAGCGCGGGATCCGCGTGACGCGCACGGAACTGCCCGCCAATGCCGTCTTCCGCCGCGCGGGCAACGACATCCAGGTCAATGCCGCCGCCGAAGGCCCCAGCCAGGTCTTCCAACTGCTGCACCTTGTCGCCCTGGAACGGCAGGCCGACCTGCTGGAGGCGACGCTGGATCTGGCGCGCTTCCGCAGCCAGACGGCACGGGATGTCGCGCGGGTGGGCCTTGCCAACTATTTCGCGGGCGCGGCGCTGATGCCCTATCGCGTCTTCCTGGCTGCCGCCCAGGCCGAGCGCCATGACCTGGAACGGCTGTCGCACCTCTTTGGCGCCTCTCTGGAACAGGTGGCGCATCGCCTGTCCACCCTGCAGCGCCCGGGGTCCAAGGGGGTGCCCTTCTTCTTTGTCCGCGTCGATCAGGCGGGCACCATCACCAAGCGCCACTCGGCCACGCGCCTGCAATTCGCCCGCTTCGGCGGCGCCTGCCCCTTGTGGAACGTCCATCAGGCTTTCGAGCAGCCGGGCCGGTTCCTGCGCCAACTGGCGGAAACGCCCGATGGCGTGCGCTATCTGCTGATGTCGCGCGACGTGTCCAAGCACGCCGGCGCCTTCAACGCCCCGGTCCGCCGCTTTGCCATCGGCCTGGGCTGCGAGGTGACCCATGCGGGCGCGGTCGTCTATGCCGATGGTCTGGACCTGACCAAACCGCGCGCCTTCGAGCCCATCGGGATTTCCTGCCGGATCTGCCCCCGGCCCGACTGCCACCAGCGGTCTGTTCCCCCGATCGACCGCCCGCTGCGGATTCCTGCGGACCGACACGGACCCCTTCCCTATGAAATCCTGTGACATTTGGCACAATATCTGGTGTTTATCGGCGGATTATCGCTACCCGAGGCGAGGTTCCGCGCATCAAGGGAACCAAATTCCCGAGGTCTGTTGCCAGGAAGGCACAGTTGGGGTTTACCCCCTTCGAACTGGAACCAGCTTGCCCGACTCAACCGGGGCGCGACGTTGAGGGATCCGAATTGCCAAACGTGACGAACCGCCTGAATGCCTCGCTGGCACGACTTCTGCCGGAAAAGCGGCTGGTCCTGGGATCCGAGGGCAACGCCCGGGTCGTTCGCCTGCGCCCCGCGACCCAGCTGGCCGCTGTCAGCGGCATCACCCTGGCCTTCGGCTGGACGCTGGTGGCCAGCTCGGTCCTGGCCATCGACGCCATCAGCGCGGGTTCGTCGCGCGACCAGATCATCCGCACCCAAGCCGCCTTCGAGGAACGCCTGACGGAGCTGTCGCAGGAACGCGATGCCCGCGCCGCCGAGGCGCTGGCCGCGCAGAACCGCTTCGCCGTCGCGCTGGAGCAGGTGTCGCAGATGCAGTCGCAGTTGCTGGCATCCGAGGAACAGCGCCGCGAACTGGAAGCCGGGCTGGATGTGGTCCAATCCTCGCTGCGCGATGCGCTGGCCAAGCGCGATGGCGACCAGAAGGCGGTGGCCGAGGCCGCCGGATCGGACGCCGATCCCGCCCGCCGGGACGAGGTCACCGCCGCCCTGGACATCGTGACGGGCGAGCTGCGCCAGGCCGCGGACGAACGCGCCAGCGCCGTGCAGGAAGCCAGGGAGGCCAAGCGCGAGGCCGAGGACCTGTCGGTCGAGCGCGACCAGATCCTGGCCCGCAACGACGAGATCCTGACCCAGCTGGAAGACGCCCTCAGCATTTCGGTCGAGCCGCTGGACGATGTGTTCCGGTCCGTCGGCATGAATCCGGACGATGTCCTGGAAACCATCCGCGAGGGCTATTCCGGCCAGGGCGGCCCGTTGACGCCCATGTCCTACTCGACGCGCGGCGACGCGGCCTTGACCCACAGCGAGACAAAGGCGAACCAGATCATCGTCACGCTGGACCAGATGAACACCTATCGCATCGCGATGGAAAAGCTGCCGCTGGCGATGCCGGTGAAGCAGTCCTTCCGCTACAGTTCCGGCTTCGGGCGCCGCTGGGGCCGCGCCCATGAAGGCATCGACATGGCAGCCCCGGTCGGCACGCCGATCCATGCGACCGGCGACGGCGTGGTGACCTATGCGGGCCGGCAGGGCGCCTATGGCAACCTCATCAAGATCGAGCATGAGCTTGGGGTCGAGACGCGCTATGGCCACCTGTCCCGGATTCGGGTCAAGGTTGGCCAAAGGGTGTCGCAAGGCGAGCGGATCGGTGATATGGGCAATACCGGACGCTCGACCGGGCCGCATCTGCACTATGAGGTGCGCATGAAGGGTCGGGCCGTTGACCCGATGAGCTTCATCAAGGCTGCAAGCAATGTTCAGTAAGACCCGCGTGACCGACAAACCGCAGACGCCCCCTGCCCCCACCCCGCCCGACGCGCCCGCACCTGCCGCCCCCAGCTTCGAGCGGAGCGAACCCGCGGCCGCGACGCCCGCGCGCCGGACCGCGCCGTCGATCCTGTCCTCGGACCTGACGGTGGTGGGCAATATCCGCACCGAAGGCGACATCCAGGTCGAGGGCACCATCGAGGGCGACATCCGCGCCCACCAACTGGTGGTCGGCGAAAGCGCCACCATCCGGGGCGAGATCGTGGGCGACGAGATCGTGGTGAACGGCCGCGTGATCGGACGCGTTCGCGGGCTGAAGGTGCGTCTGTCGGCCAGCGCGCGTGTCGAAGGCGACATCATCCACAAGACCATCGCCATCGAATCCGGCGCGCATTTCGAAGGCTCGGTCCAGCGGCAGGAAGACCCGATCGCCAACGGCCCGACCAAGAAGCTTGCACCCCCCGCCTCGGAATGAGCCTTTTCGCCTGACGTGACGGCCCGCCCTTCGCGGGCCGTTTTGCGTTGCGGCCTGCCGACTTTCGCCGCCTGCCGCATAAAGCATCTGGCGATCGGGCGAAATCGCGCGCCGCGACATGGGCTAGGCTTGGCGCGGTTTCACAAGGGGGATGAGGGATGAAACTTGTAAGATACGGCGACAAGGGGGCCGAGCGTCCCGGGATCCTGGACGCCGACGGACGGGTCCGCGACCTGTCGGCCCATGTCGCGGATATCGGCGGAACCTGCCTGACCCGCGACGGGCTGTCGGCGCTGCGCGCGCTGGATCCGGGATCGCTGCCCCTTGTTCCGGGCCTGCCGCAGCAGGACCTGCGGCTCGGTGCCTGCGTGGGGAGCGTCGGCAAGTTCCTGGCGATCGGGCTCAACTATGCCGACCACGCCGCCGAGGCGGGGATGGAGGTTCCGGCCGAGCCGATCCTGTTCAGCAAGTGGACCAGCTGCATCGCCGGGCCGGACGACGACCTGCATCTGCCCCCCGGCTCGACGGCCACCGACTGGGAGGTCGAGCTGGGCATCGTCATCGGCGACGGCGGGCGCAACATCGCGCCGGATCAGGCGGCGCGGCATATCGCGGGCTATTGCGTCATCAACGACATCAGCGAACGTGACTGGCAACTGCGGCGCGGCGGCACCTGGGACAAGGGCAAGGGCCATGACGGCTTCGGCCCCATCGGGCCCTGGCTGGTGACGGCGGACGAGATCCCCGACCCCCGCGCCCTGCGCCTGTGGCTGGAGGTGGACGGCCACCGCCATCAGGACGGCACGACCGCGACGATGGTCTTCGGTCCCGAGGGCATCGTGTCCTATACCTCGCGCTTCACGACGCTGCAGCCGGGCGACGTGATCGCCACCGGCACGCCCCCGGGTGTGGGCATGGGGCAAAAGCCGCCGGTCTACCTGCGCGCGGGCCAGATCATGCGGCTCGGCATCGACGGCCTGGGTCAACAGCAGCAAAGGGTCATCTGAGATGAGCGAGGCGCGATCCATCATCATCACCGGCGCGGGCAGCGGCATCGGGCAGGCCACCGCGCGGCGCTTCCTGGCGGCAGGCTGGCGGGTCGCGCTTCTGGGCCGCAAGGCGGATGCGTTGAGGGAAACCGCCGGCAGTGACCCCGCGCTGATCCTGCCCTGCGATGTGACGGATGAAGGGGCCGTGGATTCGGCCTTCGACCATTGCCATGCCGAATGGGGGCGGCTGGACGCGCTGTTCAACAATGCCGGGCGCGGCGCGGACCCTGCCACGCCCGACGCGATGGATCCGGGCACCTTCCGCGACGTGATCGCGGTCAATGTGACGGGCATGTTCCTCTGCGCCCGCGCGGCCTTCCGGCTGATGCGCGCGCAAGCCCCGCAGGGCGGGCGGATCATCAACAACGGGTCCATCTCGGCCCATGCCCCGAGGCCGGGATCGGTGGCCTACACGGTGTCCAAGCACGCCGTGACCGGGCTGACCAAATCGCTGTCGCTGGACGGGCGGCCCTTCGACATCGCCTGCGGCCAGATCGACATCGGCAACGCGGCGACGGAACTGCTGACCCGGGTCAGCACCAACGCGCCCGACGCCGAACCGCTGATGGACGTGGCGGTGGTCGCCGATGCCGTCCTGCACATGGCGGGGCTGCCAAGGGGCGCGAACGTGCAGTTCATGACGGTGATGGCCACCAACATGCCCTTCATCGGGCGCGGCTAGCCGGCCATCACCCGGCGATAGATGTGCCAGCTTGCGTGCCCCAGCACCGGCAGCACGATCAGCAGTCCCAGGAAGGCCGGCAGCATGGCCAGGAACAGCGCGCCGGCAATCAGGGCCGCCCAGACGGCCATCACGCCCGGACTGGCCGCCACCGCCTGGCACGAGGTGATGATGGCGGTGATGAAATCGACCTCCTTGTCCAGCAGCAGCGGCAGGCCGACGACCGTGAAGGAAAACAGCACGGCGGCGAAAATCCCGCCGATCACCGTGCCGAGGATGAGCATCGCCAGCCCCCTGCCCTGCAGCAGAACCTCGGCCGAACTGGTGATGTTGGTCATAGCCGACACGCCCATGAACACCGCGAAGACCGTGTGGGCCACGAAGACCCAGAATATGAACAGCATCAGGATCACCATCGCCATCGACGGGATCTGGCGATTGCGCTGTTCGAAGACCACGCGAAGGATGCGGGCGGTCTCCAGGGGCTCTCCCGCCTCGATCCGGCGGCTGACCTCGTAAAGGCCAACGGCGGCAAAGGGGGCGATCAGGGGAAAGCCCAGGATGAAGGGCATCAGCCACCAGGCCCGCCCCGAGGCGAAGGCGACCGAGGCGAGCGCCCACCCCCCCAGCACGTAGAAGGCGGAAAAACCCAGCCCATAGGCGGGCACGCGGCGGAAATCGCGCCAACCCCGCGCCAGCGCGTCGGACAGGTCGGACAGCGCGATCTGGCTGGGCTCGGGCAATTCGTCGGGATAGGCAGGCAGGCGCTGGTCGGACTGGGTCACGACTCCCTCCGAGGTTCAAGAACAGCGCGCGTTCGACAAGGATGCTAGCACCGTGGCGTCTTGCTGCAAGCCTTATCCGCGATAGCGTTGCTCCAGTGCCTCCTGGACGGGGGGCGTCACGAATTTCGACACGTCGCCGCCAAGGCGCGCGATTTCCTTGACCAGCTTGGACGCGATGGCCTGCCGCCGGGCATCGGCCATCATGAACACGGTCTCGATGCTGGCATCCAGGGCGCGATTCATCCCGACCATCTGGAATTCGTATTCGAAGTCGGCCACGGCGCGCAGGCCGCGCACGATCACGGACGCGCCCACGTCGCGGGCGCAGTCGATCAGCAGGTTCTCGAACGGATGGACGACGATCTCGCCTGCCGTCCGGGCGGCGATCTGGTCGCATTCGGCCTGGACCATGGCGACGCGGCTTTCCAGGCCGAAAAGGGGCGACTTGTCGCGATTGATGGCGACGCCGATGACAAGGCGGTCCACCAGGGCCATGGCGCGCTGGATGATATCGACATGGCCCAGCGTGATCGGATCGAATGTGCCTGGATAAAGACCGATGCGCATGAACGGACGCCCTTATTCTTGCCTGCCCTGCCGTGGCAAAGCCGATTTCTGCCCGGATTGCAAGCGATTGCGCCGCTCGTCAGGCGCCCATGATCATGCCGGTCAAGGCCTCTTTCTCGGCCGCGAGTTCCTTCAGCCGGCCGCTGACCGCATCGCCGATCGACACCACGCCCAGCATGTTGCCGTCCTGGTCGACGACGGGCAGGTGGCGGAAACGGCCCTGGGTCATCCGTTCAAGGATGACCAGCGCGTCATCCCCCATGGCGCAGGTCTGCACCTCGCGGGTCATCACCTCGGCGATCGGAGTGGACAGCATGTCCGGGCCGTGCGCGCCAAGCTGGCGGACAATGTCGCGTTCGGACAGGATCCCCTGCGGCTTCTTGCCATCGTCCGATACGACAACGGCGCCGATGCGCTTTTCTGCCAGCACCTTCACGGCCTCGCCCAGGGTCGCGTCGGAGCGGATGGTCAGGATCGTCTGCGCCTCGATCCCCGGCTTGCCCGAAGTGGATTTCATCGACAGCAGCTGATTGACAAGCATCGGGCGTCCTCCTGAAGGCTTCGATATGTCCATCATTTTCGCCTAATCGTGATCCGTCAAGTGCGACAAAGGCGCGGAGCGGAAAGCAGGGCCTCCAGGCGCGCGACCTCGGCCCGCAGACCCTGGGCCAGCAGGTCCGCCAGAAGGGACAGCCGGCGCGACGCCCGGTCGTCGGCATGGCGAATCAGCCAGAAGCTGCGCTTCAGCGCTATGCGGTCGGGCAGGACCAGCCGGACGCCGGGCGCGAAGGGAATGGCGAAGTCGTGGACGATGCCCAGCCCCGCCCCCGCGCGGATCGCCTGCATCTGGACGGAAACCGAATTCGAGGTGATCGCCGCGCTCTCGGCCCCGGTTTCGGACAGGTAATCCAGTTCCCGGTCGAAGATCATGTCGGGGATATAGCCGATCATCCGGTGATGCCGCAGGTCGGCCAGGTCGCGGATGGGCGGGGCGTCGCGCAGATAATCCTCGTGCGCGGCCAGATGCAGGTGGTAATCCGTCAGGCGCTGCACCGTCAGGCGGCCCGTGTCGGGGGGCGAGACGGCAACGGCCATGTCGGCTTCGCGTTTCGTCAGGTTCACCACGCGCGGAAGGGCGACGATCTGGATCTCCAGCCCCGGATGGGCGGCGCAAAGATCGCGCGCCACCTGCGGCAGCAGATAGTTCGCGCAACCGTCCGGCGCGCCGACGCGAAGCTGGCCCGTCAGCCCGGCTTCGCGGCGCACGGCCTCGGCCGCGGCATTGGCCCCCTGCTCGGCGACCTCGGCCGGGGCGACCAGCCGCGCGCCCTCGGCCGTCAGGGCATAGCCCTGCGGCGTCTTGGCGAACAGCGCGGCGCCGACCGAGGCCTCCAGCCGCGCGATGCGACGCCCGATGGTGGATGCGTCCATGCCAAGCCGGCGCCCCGCGCCTGACAGGCTTTCCGCCCGCGCGACCGCCAGAAAGATGCGCAGATCGTCCCAGTCCACCCTGTAGCCTTTGCAATAATGCAAAACGTCTTTGCCATCCTTCCTCTTTATCCGGCAATTCCGCAAGCCTAGGCTGCGCCCCAACCAAGGAGGATGCGATGAAAGAGATTCACCACTGGATCGACGGCAACGAATACAAGGGCACGTCGGGCCGCTTCAGCGATGTCTTCAATCCGGCCACCGGCGAAATCCAGGCGAAGCTGTCGCTGGCCACCAAGGCCGAGCTTGACCACGCGGTTGAACGCGCCGCCGTTGCCCAGGTGAAATGGGGCGCCACCAACCCGCAGCGCCGCGCCCGCGTGATGATGGAGTTCGTGCGGCTCATCAACCGCGACATGGACAAGCTGGCCGAGGTGCTGTCATCGGAACACGGCAAGACCCTGCCCGACGCCAAGGGCGACGTGCAGCGCGGGCTCGAGGTGATCGAGTTCTGCATCGGCGCCCCCCACCTGCTGAAGGGCGAATTCACCGACAGCGCCGGTCCCGGCATTGACATGTATTCAATGCGCCAGCCCCTGGGCGTGGTGGCGGGCATCACGCCCTTCAACTTCCCGGCCATGATCCCGCTGTGGAAGCTGGGCCCCGCGCTGGCCGCCGGAAACGCGATGATCCTGAAGCCGTCGGAACGCGACCCCTCGGTCCCGCTGATGCTGGCCGCGCTGCTGCAGGAAGCGGGCCTGCCCGCTGGCGTGTTGCAGGTCGTCAATGGCGACAAGGACAGCGTGGACGCGATCCTCGACAATCCGGTGATCCAGGCCGTGGGCTTCGTGGGTTCCACCCCGATCGCGCAATACATCTATGAACGCGCGGCGGCGACCGGCAAGCGGGCGCAGTGCTTCGGCGGCGCCAAGAACCACATGATCATCATGCCGGATGCCGACATGGACCAGGCCGCCGATGCCCTTGTGGGCGCCGGGTATGGCGCGGCGGGCGAACGCTGCATGGCGATTTCGGTCGCGGTGCCGGTGGGCGACAAGACGGCCGACGCGCTGATCGAGCGCCTGATCCCGCGGATCGAGAAGCTGAAGGTCGGCCCCTATACGGCGGGCGACGACGTGGACTATGGCCCGGTCGTGACCGCAGCCGCCAAGGCCAACATCCTGCGGCTGGTCCAGTCCGGCATCGACCAGGGCGCCGAACTGGTCGTGGACGGCCGCGACTTCAACCTGCAAGGCTACGAGAACGGCTTCTTTGTCGGCCCGCACCTGTTCGACCGCGTGACCCCCGACATGGACATCTACAAGACCGAGATCTTCGGCCCGGTCCTGTCCACCGTCCGCGCGGGTTCCTATGAAGAAGCCATCGGCCTGGCGATGAGCCACGAATACGGCAACGGCACCGCGATCTATACCCGCGATGGCGACACCGCGCGCGATTTCGCCAGCCGCATCAACATCGGTATGGTGGGCATCAACGTCCCGATCCCGGTGCCGCTGGCCTATCACACCTTCGGCGGCTGGAAGAAATCGGGCTTCGGCGACCTGAACCAGCACGGGCCCGACGCCTTCCGTTTCTATACCCGGACCAAGACGGTGACGGCCCGCTGGCCTTCGGGCATCAAGGAAGGCGGGGAATTCAACTTCCGCGCCATGGAGTGAAACGGAAAAACGGCGGGGATTTCCCCGCCCTTCTTGCCACAAGCCTTTCTTCCCCCTGCGGGGAGCAACGCTTCCTGTTGCGCGACACTCCCCGGCCTGGCGCTTTGTGGGGCCGCGTCCGGAACTTGTGCCGCCGGTGATCGCTGTGTGCTGACAACGATCCAGAGCAAGGCAGCCCATGACCGACCACCCCGACTTCACCCTTGGCATCGAGGAGGAATACCTTCTGGTCGATCCCTCGACCGGCGATCTGGCAGCCGCGCCCGACGCGCTGATGGCGGAATGCAAGGCGGCCCTGGGCGACCAGTTCAGCCCCGAATTCCTGCGCTGCCAGGTCGAGGTCGGAACGCCGGTCTCGGCCAGCATCGCCGAGGCGCGACAGCACCTGGCGCATCTGCGGCGCACGGTTGCCCATGTCGCCGGGAACCACGGGCTGGCGCCGATCTCGGCCTCTTGCCATCCCTTCGCGGACTGGCGCGAGCAGCACCATACCGACAAGGACCGCTACAACCAGCTGTCGCGCGACCTGGCGGCGGTGTCGCGGCGGATGCTGATCTCGGGGATGCATGTCCATGTGGGGATCGGATCGCAAGCCCAGCGCATCGACCTGATGAACCAGATGACCTATTTCCTGCCGCATCTGCTGGCGCTGTCGGCTTCCAGCCCCCTCTGGCAGGGCAGCGACACGGGGCTTGCCTCCTATCGCACCACCGTCTTCGGCGGGATGCCCCGGACGGGCCTGCCCCCGCAGTTCGGAAGCTGGGACGATTTCCACCGGTCCGTCTGCGCGCTGACCGATCTGGGCGTGATCGAGGACAGCAGCAAGATCTGGTGGGACCTGCGCCCCTCGTCGCGCTTCCCGACGCTGGAAACGCGGGTCTGCGACGCCTCGCCCCGGCTGGAGGACACGGTCACCCTGGCCGCGCTGATCCAGGCCACGCTGCGGATGCTGTGGCGCTTGTCGCGCCAGAACCAGCGCTGGCGGCAATACGACAACTTCCTGATCGCGGAAAACCGCTGGCGTGCCGCCCGCTATGGCATGACCGAGGGCATGATCGACTTTGGCGCCGGGCGGGTCATCCCCTTTGCCGAGGTCGTGGAGGATTGGCTGGCGCTGATCTCGGGCGACGCCGATGCCCTGGACAGCCAGCCCCATGTCGCCCGGGCGCGCGACATCGTGGCCCAGGGCGGATCGGCCGCTTGCCAGCGCGCCGTCCTGTCGCGCGCCACTGCCGCCGGCGCCACGCCGGAGGAGGCGATGCGCGAACTGGTCCGCCACCTGGTGCAGGAATTCCACCACGGGCTGTAACCCTTGCCAAGGCGCCCCATCCCGGGCAATTAAACGGCTGTTCAATTTGCAATCGTCCGGGGAGGGATGGGCGCATGGACTTCGCCTTGACCGAGGAACAGCAGGCCATCGTCGATCTGGCGCGCGATTTCGGGCAGGACCGCATCGCGCCCCATGCCCGCGATTGGGAAGCGCAGGGCACCATCCCGCGCGAGCTGTGGGCGGATGTGGCCGCCCTGGGCTTCGGCGGACTTTACGTGGCCGAGGAGCATGGCGGCGCGGGCCTGTCGCGGCTGGACGGAACGCTGGTCTTCGAGGCGCTGGCGATGGCATGCCCGTCGGTCGCGTCCTTCCTGTCGATCCACAACATGTGCGGCGGCATGATCGACAGGTTCGGATCGGACGCCGCCCGCGCCCACTGGCTGCCGGGGCTTTGCAGCATGGAGACGATCTTCAGCTATTGCCTGACCGAGCCCGGCAGCGGATCGGACGCCGCCGCCCTGCGCACGCGGGCGGAACGGACGGATGCGGGCTGGCAGCTGAACGGAACCAAGGCCTTCATCTCGGGCGGGGGCTATTCGGACGCCTATGTGGCCATGGTCCGCACCGGAGGCGAAGGGCCGAAGGGCATCAGCGCGGTGATCGTGCAGGATGGCACCCCCGGACTGTCGTTCGGCGCACCCGAGGACAAGATGGGCTGGCGCGCCCAGCCCACCGCCCAGGTGCAGTTCGACGATTGCGACATCCCCGCCGAAAACCTGCTGGGCGAGGAAGGACGGGGCTTTGCCTATGCGATGGCGGGGCTGGACGGCGGGCGGCTGAACATCGCGGCGGCGGCACTTGGCGGGGCGCAGGCCGCGCTGAACGCGACGCTGGCCTATATGGGCGAACGCCGCGCCTTTGGCCGGTCGCTGGACCAGTTCCAGGCGCTTCAATTCCGGCTGGCCGAGATGGAAACCGCACTGCAATCCGCGCGCATCTTCCTGCGCCAGGCGGCATGGAAGCTTGACACGGGCGCGGCGGATGCGACCAAATTCTGCGCGATGGCCAAGCTGCACGTCACTGACCGCGCCTTTGATGTCGCAAATGGCTGCCTGCAACTGCATGGCGGCTATGGCTATCTGGCCGATTACGGGATCGAGAAGATCGTGCGCGACCTGCGCGTGCACCAGATCCTGGAAGGCACCAACGAGATCATGCGCCTGATCGTCGGACGGGCGATGCTGGCCGAACGGGGGTAGAATTGGACGACCTGAACATCCGCAAATCCGGCCACGCCGGGCGCATCACCTTTACCCGCCCCAAGGCGCTGAACGCGCTCAGCCACGACATGGCACTGGCGATCCACCGCACCCTGGACGACTGGCGCGACGACCCGCAGGTGGACCTGGTCATCATCGACGCCGAGGGCGATCGCGCCTTTTGCGCGGGCGGCGACATCGCGGCGGTGTATCGCGCCGGGCTTGCGGGAAATCATGCCCTGGGGCAGCGCTTCTTTGCCGACGAATACCGCATGAACGCGGCCATTGCCGATTACCCGAAGCCCATCGTCGCCTTCATGCAGGGCTTCGTCATGGGCGGCGGCGTGGGCGTCGGCGGCCATGCCAGCCATCGCATCGTGGGCGACACCACGCAGATCGCCATGCCCGAGTCAGGCATCGGCCTCATCCCCGACGTGGGCGGCACCTGGCTTCTGTCCCGCGCGCCGGGCCGGATCGGGGAATACCTGGCGCTGACCGGCGCCCGGATGGGCGCGGGCGACGCGATCCATGCGGGCTTTGCCGATACCTATATCCCCGAGGACCAGTGGCCCGACCTGATCGCCCGGCTGGAGGACACGGGCGACCTGTCCCTGATCGAGGGCCAGGACGCCCCAACCGCCCCCCTGCGAACCAGCGACCTGTCTGCCTTTGCCGAAGACACCGTGGCCGACATCATCGACGCGCTGGAGCAGGCTGGCGATGCCCAGACCCTCAAGGTGCTGGCCGGCAACTCTCCCCTGTCGATGGCGGCGGGGCTGGCGATGGTGCGTGCCGCGCGGCATGACAGCCGGATGCAGGACTCTCTGGCCCGCGAATACCGCTATACCTGGCGTGCGACGCGCGAGACCGATTTCCTGGAAGGCGTGCGTGCGCAGATCATCGACAAGGACCGCAAGCCGAAATGGATGGCCGACGCCAGCCCCGACCATGTCGCGGCGGTGCTGGCGCCCCTGGGAGCCCATGAACTGACCCTGAGGGAACCGGCATGAAGATCGCCTTTATCGGCCTTGGCAACATGGGCGCGCCGATGGCGCTGAACCTCGCCCGCGCCGGGCATCAGGTCGCGGGATTCGACACCGCCGCCCGGCCCCAGGGCCTGGACCTGGCCGACAGCGCCGCCGCTGCCGCAACGGGCGCCGATGTCGTCATCACCATGCTGCCCGACGGCCGGATCCTCGGCGCAGTCGCTAAGGAAGTCATCCCGGCCATGCGGCCCGGCGCGGTCCTTTGCGACTGTTCCACCGTGGATCTGGACAGCGCCCGCGCAGTGGCCGCCCAGGCGCAGGCGGCGGGGCTTGGCGCCTTGGACGCGCCGGTCTCGGGCGGGGTCGGGGGCGCGCAGGCCGGCACGCTGACCTTCATGGTCGGCGGTTCCGAGGAGGCCTTCGCGACCGTCCGGCCGCTCTTTGACATCATGGGCCAGAAGGCGGTCCATTGCGGCGCCTCGGGTGCCGGCCAGGCGGCCAAGATCTGCAACAACATGATCCTGGGCGTCACCATGATCGCCACCTGCGAGGCTTTCGCCCTGGCCGACAAGCTGGGGCTGGACCGGCAGAAAATGTTCGATGTCGTCTCGACCTCCTCCGGCTCCAGCTGGTCGATGAACACCTATTGCCCTGCCCCCGGCATCGGGCCGAAGTCCCCCGCCGACAACGACTACAAGCCCGGCTTTGCCGCCGAACTGATGCTGAAGGACCTGAACCTGTCGCAGGCCGCCGCATCATCGGCGGGCGCCGACACGCCGATGGGCGCGCTTGCGCGGCAGCTTTACCGGCAGTTCGTCGAGGAAGAAGACGGGCGCGGCCGCGACTTCTCGGCAATGTTGCCACGCTTCGTCGAAAAAAACCGCTAGCGCGGCGGAACCCCTGCCTCCGGCGGAACCCGCCCGGCCCCTGTCAGGTTTTCCCCCTGAGACAACGAACTGCCGTGGACGAGATGATGACAGGCAAACTGATCGCGATTGCGGCTGCCTCTGTGACAGCGGTCATCGGGGCGATTTACGCCGACCACGGCCCGCAGGCGCAAGGCGCGCCGGATCATGCGCTTCGGCCGTCGCCTTTGCCTGTCCTGGCGCCGGGCGATGTGATTCCCGCCGATCAAGTCGACTTCATCGAACGTCCCGGTCATTACGGGCTTGGATCAGGGGTGCGCGGCAGCCGCTATGCCATCGTGGGCGATCACCTGGTGCGCATCGACCCCGAAACCCTGCAGCTGAAATCCATCCTGCGCAGCGACGTCAACGCCGCCGACTGACCGCGTCGGAGAGGGGATGGAGCGGGTGATGGGAATCGAACCCACGTATTCAGCTTGGAAGGCTGCTGCTCTACCATTGAGCTACACCCGCGTGGAGGACGGTATAGGCGACGCGCGCGAGGCGCGCAACCGTCATCGACGGGTCTGGAAGAACCCCTTCAGCAGCGCCCGCGCCTGATCCGCGCCAAGTCCGTCATAAACCTGCGGGCGATGATGGCATTGCGGGTGCTCGAACACCCGGGCGCCATGTTCGACGCCGCCCATGCGCACGTCGCTTGCCCCATAATACAGGCGCCCGATCCGCGCGGCGGAAATGGCGGCGGCGCACATCGGGCAAGGCTCCAGCGTGACCCACAGGTCATGGCCGGGCAGCCGCTCGGAGCCCGCAGCCCGGCAGGCCTCGCGGATCGCCAGGATCTCGGCATGGGCAGTGGGGTCCGCCAACTCGCGCGTGCGGTTGCCCGCCGCCGCCGCCACGCGCCCGTCGGGGGCCACGACCACCGCGCCCACCGGAACCTCGCCCCGGTCGGCTGCGGCCCTTGCCTCTGCCAGGGCCAGCGCCATATGAGAGGTGAAGAGGCTCATGCCCCGCTTGTCGCAAGGGCGACGACGCCGCGCAAGTCGCCCTTTCCACAGCCCCGCGCTTTCGCTAGAAGCGCGGTTTTTGCCACCGCAGCGATGCGCAGGAGATCGCCATGACCGACGACGCCACCCCTTCCACGACCCCCGCCCCTTCCGCGACCCCCGCCCCCGAACAATCCCCCGGACAATCCCCCGACCGCATCGCCAAGGTGATGGCCCGCGCAGGCATCGCCAGCCGCCGCGAAGCCGAGCGCATGATCACCGAGGGCCGGGTCACGGTGAACGGGAAGAAGATCGACAGCCCCGCCCTGGACGTGCTGCCGACCGACCGCATCACCGTGGATGGCAAGAAGCTGGACGAGCCGCAGGAAACGCGGCTGTGGCTGTATTACAAGCCGATCGGCCTGGTGACGTCCGAGGCGGACGAAAAGGGCCGCCAGACGGTGTTCGACGCCCTGCCCCGCGACCTGCCGCGCGTGATGACGGTCGGGCGGCTCGACCTCAATTCCGAAGGGCTGCTGCTGCTGACCAACGACGGAGAGCTGAAGCGGCGGCTGGAGCTTCCCTCGACCGGCTGGCTGCGGCGTTACCGCGTGCGGGTGAACGGCACGCCCAGCGACCTGACCTTCGCGCCGCTGCGCCGGGGCGTGACCATCGAAGGCGAGGATTTCGCCCCGATGGAGATCAAGCTGGACAGCCAGCAGGGCGCAAACGCCTGGCTGACCGTCGGCATCCGCGAGGGCAAGAACCGCGAGATCCGCCGCGCCATGGCCCATGTCGGCCTGCAGGTGAACCGGCTGATCCGCATCGGCTATGGCCCGTTCAAGCTGGTGGGCATGGAAAAGAACGAGGTAGTCGAGGTGAAGCGCCGGGTCCTGCGCGACCAGCTTGGCGGTCTGCTGACGGGCGAGGAAACCGCGCCCAAGGACCGCGAGATGCGTCCCCGCGGCGCCGAGGGCCCGCGCAAGCCGCGCCGCGAGGAGGGCGAAGGTCCGCGCCGCGCCCCCCGGCCGCTGGCGGCAGGCGAGGAAGGCGAGCGCCGTTTCGCCCGCAAGCCTGCGGGTCCGCGTGATGACGCGGATCGTCCTGCCCGCTCTTGGGGAGACAAGCCCGGCAAGCCGCGCTTTGGCGGCGACGACGCCGACCGGCCGCGTTTCCGTGGCAAGCCCGGAGCGGCCCGGGAAGACGGCGATCGCCCGGCGCGGCAATGGTCGGGCAAGCCCCGCCCCGAAGGGGCCGAGGATCGTCCGCGTTTCGCCAAGCCCGCACGCGACGGACAAGGCGGCAACTGGCGGCGGGACGGAGACAAGCCCGGCTTCAAGCCGCGTAGCGAAGGCCGCCCCGAAGGGGAACGTGGCTTCAAGCCCCGTGGTGAGGGCAAGCCAGGTGGCGAACGTGGCTTCAAGCCGCGTGGCGAAGGCCGCCCCGAAGGCGAGCGTGGCTTCAAGCCGCGTGGTGAGGGCAAGCCAGGTGGCGAACGTGGCTTCAAGCCGCGGGGCGAGGGCCGCCCTGAAGGCGAACGTGGCTTCAAGCCGCGTGCCGAGGGCAAGCCGGGCGGCTTCGGGCCGCGCGGCGACGGAAAGCCCGGCGGTGACCGCAAGCCTTTCGGCAAACCCGGCGGGCCAAAGCCGGCGCGCGGCGGTTCGGGCGACCAAGGGTCCCGCTTCACCGACAAGCCGCGCGGGCGTCCTGCCGGCAAACCGGGTGGCCGTCCGGGGGGCAAGCCGCGCGGCTGATCCGCGCCGCCTGCATCCGGCGGCCTTGCGTCGCAGCCTGATCCGGGCCGAAGGAAGGTCTACTTCGTCAGGATCAGCTTGCCGGCGCGGGTGATGCGCAACTGGTAGATCTGGTCGTCGAGGATGATCAGCGCCTGGTTGCCGCCCCGCGTCAGCGTGGTCGCGTCATGCTGCGGAATACGCGCCAGGACGCTGGTAGCCGGTTGCTGGAAATCTGCGGGACGCGCAGCGGTCATGGTCAGCCTCTTGGGGTTAAGCCTTCACTGCCCGAAATCTGACAAATTCCGTCTGGATTGTCAAAGTAAAAGACTCGGATATCTGCCCGACAGGATGTGTCAGGCAGAAAACCGTCTCCCCACAGACACTTACCGCTGAGTCAAACAGGCAGCCAGCGAGAGCCCCATTTGTGTCATGATCGACGTATAAAGATCATTTCCCCCTGTCAGATCACCGCCCTCGGGGGAAAGTTCCTTGCCCAGGCGGACATCGCTCCCCTCGATGACGGCCTGCACCAGCTTCGGATCGCTGCCATATTCGGGAAAGGCGCAGGCCGCGCCCGTTTCGGCGATTTCGTCGCGGATGGCGGCCAGACGCGCGGCCGAGGGCGTGCTGGCATCGCCAAGCGAAACCGGAATGGCCGGGCGCAAGCCAAAGTGATCCGTGAAATAGCCATAGGCATCGTGGAAGACCACGAAGCTGGCATCCCTGTAGGGCGCGAGTTGCGCCTGCAGCTCGGCATCCAGATCCGCGACGCGCTGCGCCGCAGCCGTGGCGTTCCGGGCATAAAGGTCGGCATTGCCGGGATCGGCCTCGGCCAGCGCCTCGGCAATTGCCGTCAACCACAACTGCGCATTGGCCGGATCCAGCCAGGCGTGGGGGTCGGTGCCGTCATGGCCATGGTCGTGCTCATGCTCATGGTGATGGTCGTGGTCGTGCCCGCCATCGCCGCCATAGCTGCGCAGATGCGTGCCGGGCACCTCCAGCAGGCGAAGCTGCGCCGCGCCGCCGGCCAGCGAAGCGGCGGATCTATCCAGCCAGGGCGTCAGTTCCGGCCCGGTCCAGACCAGCAGCCCGGCGTCCTGCAGGCTCCGCGCGTCCGAAGGCCGCATCTGGTGGTGATGCGCGCTGGCCCCCTGCGGCAGCAGAACCCGGACCTGCCCGTCATTCCCCAGTACCTGCTGGACCAGCGATCCGGTCACCGGCGTATCCACCACCACCTGCGGCGGCTCGGCCAGGGCGGGGGCGGCAGCCAGAAGGGCCAGCAAGGAAAGCATCATGCGCATGGGTCGTTCCCTGTTCGTTGATTGCAGGACCGTTCCATTTCATGTTACATGATAACAAGTCAACCAACTTGTGATAAAGTAACGCTCGTGACCGACGACTGCGACAGAACGACCCCGGCCTTCGCCCCCCACGACCACCGCGCCTGCGAAGCCCGTGCGCTGGACGAGGCCGCGGGCAGGCTTGCCGAACAGGGTGGCCGCATGACTCCGGTGCGCCGCCGCACGCTGGAGATCCTGCTGGAATCGCACCGCGCCATGGGCGCATACGAGGTGCTGGACCGTCTTGCCGCCGAAGGCTTCGGCCACCAGCCCCCGGTTGCCTATCGCGCGCTGGACTTCCTGGTCGAGCATGGCCTTGCGCACCGCCTGCAGCGGCTGAACGCCTTTGCCGCATGCCTGCATCCAGGCCATGACCACGCGCCCGCCTTCCTGATCTGCCGGGCCTGCGACAAGCTGGCCGAACTGCCTGCCGCCCCGGTGCGAACGGCCTTGTCCAATTTGGCGGCCGAGACCGGCTTTGCCGTCGAACGCGTCACCATTGAGGCGCTTGGCCTCTGCCCCGCCTGCGCCGAGGCGGGGGCATGAGCGCGCTGATCGAGGCCCGGGGCCTGACCATCCAGCGCCCCGGCAGCCATGAGACCGTGCTGCAGAACGTCGATTTCCGCATCGGGCCGCAGGAAATCGTCACCGTTGTCGGGCCGAACGGGTCGGGAAAATCCTCGCTGGTGCGTGCCCTTCTGGGGCACATGCCGCTGGCGGCGGGCCGGGTCGTGCGCAAGCCAGGCCTGCGCATCGGCTATGTCCCGCAGCGGGTGCAGGTGGACACCACCATCCCCATCACCGTGCGGCGCTTTCTGTCCCTGCCCCGGCGCATTTCCGATGATGTCGCGGCAAGGGTCCTGACCCGCACCGGGGTCCAGGGGGTCGAGGCGCGCCAACTGACGCAGTTGTCCGGCGGGCAGTTCCAGCGCGTGCTGCTGGCCCGCGCGCTGCTGCACGACCCGCATCTGCTGGTTCTGGACGAACCCACGCAGGGCCTGGACCAGCCCGGCATCGTCGCCTTCTACAAGCTGATCGAGGAGGTGCGCCGCCAGACCGGCGCGGCGGTGCTGATGGTCAGCCATGACCTGCTGGTCGTCATGCGGGCGTCCGACCGGGTGATCTGCCTCAACGGGCATATCTGCTGCGAAGGCACGCCCCAGCATGTCAGCACCGCACCCGAATACCGCGCCCTGTTCGGCGCGGGATCCGAAGGCACGCTGGCGCTGTACCAACACCATCACGACCACGACCACGACCACGACCACGACCACGGGCATGGGCACGGCCCCCACCCCCACCACCACCATGCCGAGGCCCCCTGATGCTGGACGACTTCTTCACCCGCGCGATTCTGGCGGGGCTTGGCGTCGCGGCGGTTGCCGGGCCGCTTGGCAGCTTCGTGGTCTGGCGGCGAATGGCCTATTTCGGCGACTCCACCGCCCACGCCGCGATCCTTGGCGTGGCGATCAGCCTGGCCTTCAACGCCTCCATCTATGCGGGCACGCTGCTTGTTGCCCTGGCCATGGCGCTGGTGGTCTCGGCCCTGGCCACGCGCGGGCAGGCGATGGACACGATGCTGGGGGTGCTGTCCCATTCCGCGCTGGCCATCGGGCTGGTGGCGATCAGCTTCGTGCCGCAGGCGCGGTCGGATCTGTCGGCCTATCTGTTCGGCGACATCCTGGCCGTGGGACGCGCCGATCTGGCGCTGATCTGGGCGGGCGCAGGCGCGGTCCTGACCTTGCTGGCCTGGCGCTGGCAGCGGCTGCTGACGGCATCGCTGAACGAGGAACTGGCGATGGCCGCGGGAATCGATCCGCGGATCGAACGCCTGGTCCTGTCGGTTGCCCTTGCGGTTGTGGTGGCGCTGTCGATTCGTGTCGTGGGATCGCTGCTGATTTCTGCAATGCTGATCGTTCCCGCGGCAGCCGCCCGCGGATTGTCGCGCACGCCCGAACGCATGGTCGGCAATGCCACGCTGATCGCCGCGCTTGCCGTGTTGGGCGGGCTGACGGCCAGCCTGCGTCTGGACACGCCCGCAGGCCCTTCGATCGTGGCCGGAGCGGCGGCGATTTTCGGAATTTCGCAGGTGTTTCGGCGTGGCTAGTGCAGGAATGCCACAGCCCCGCCAGAGTGCCATTTCCGACCGGAACCGAGCGACCCGAAGGGTGTTGGCCAATATGCAACAGTCGGCACAAGCCAGCGACGGATTTGAATCAATGAAGCTTTCAAACAGTCGGGGATTGTGTAACTGTCGCCTCGATGTTGCCGGTGACGGCAGCTTTCAACGAAACGGAGCATGATCATGACCAAATTTGCTACCTTTGCTGCCGCTCTCGGCCTGACCGCTTCGTCGGCTCTGGCTGGTGGCTATGTCGCCCCCGTCGTCGACGTCGAACCCGTCGTTGTGGAAGAAAGCCCCGCCACGACCAACGCTGGCCTGGTTGTCCCGGCCCTGCTGCTGCTGGGCGTCATCGCCGCCGTCGCTTCGGACGACGACGACGACGACAGCTGATTTCTGAACGGAACTTCGGGTCCGTCAGGTATAAGGGCTGGCCTTGCGCCAGCCCTTTTTCGTTGCGCGCTCGACACCCTGCCAAGGGAAGCGTAGCATGACGCCATGCGGCAACGCGTTGGGGTGATCATGCGCCGGTTTCTGATCCTGGTCCTGCTTGCCATGCCCGCACCGGCGCTGGCCCAGTCCCAGACCGAGGAAGGACTGGGCCTTGTCGAACGCGGCTTGGGCATCATTGCCGAAAACCTGTGGAACGAACTTGGCCCCGACCTGAACCGGCTTGGCCAGGACATGGGCGGCGCCCTGGCCGATCTTGCCCCCATGCTGGATGATCTGGCGGTGCTGGTGGATGACCTCGGCAATTACGAGGCGCCCGAGCGGCTGGAGAACGGCGACGTGCTGATCCGCCGCAAGGCCGACGCGCCGCCCCCGCCAGCCCTTGGGGAAACGCTGCGGGCACCCGATGATTCCTCGCCCGCCCTGCCCGAGATCCCGATCAACCCAGACCAGCCCGAAATCCCGCTGTGACCCGCTGGACTGCGCCGCGGCGCGCGGTCTAGTTTGTGGAAAAGACAGGGGGATGTATGATGGCGGACCTGCTGGCGGCCCAGGCTGGGGATGTGTTCCGGATCGGCCTGCTGATTGCGCTTCTGCTGACAACGCTGCGCAACAGGCCAGTGACGGGGATATTGCTGCCGCTGGCGGCGGGGGCCGTCTTCGTCGCGGTAATCATCCCGCTGACAGGGGCCATGACCCGTCCCGAGCCCTTGTCCATGCAGGTGCTGGCCGGGCTGGCGGTGAATGCGGTCTATCTTTGTCTTGGTCTGGCCGGATGGTCGCTGTGGCAGGCCCGACGCCGCTGATCCTCAGCTCAGCAGCCGCGTCATCTCGGCCCGCAGTTCCGACAGCTCGAACGGCTTGGCGATGAAGCCGTCCGCACCCAGGGCAAGGCCGCGGCGGCGTTCGACAACCGATCCGCGCGCGGTCATCAGCAGGATGCGCACCCCGGACAGGCCGGGATCCGCGCGCAGGACCGCGACGACCTCGTATCCCGACATGTCGGGCAGCATCACGTCCAGAAGGACAAGGTCCGGGCGTTCGTCACGGATCGCGGCCAGGGCGGCACTGCCTTCCGACAGGCGGGAATGGGCATGCCCGTCGCGGGCCAGCAGGAACTCCAGCGCGATGGCGATGTTGTCCTCGTCCTCGACAACAAGAATCCGGGCCATGGGCCGCGCCTTCCCGATCTGAAAAGGTGACGGCGGGCCGGGATGATCCGGCCCGCCCGATGGCAGGATCAGACGCCGTCGTCGGCGAAGATGTTCTTCTTGTGGGTGTTGTTCGGCACGAAGATGGTGCCGATGATCACCGTCATCACCGCGATCACGATCGCATACCACAGGCCCGCATAGATGTTGCCGGTCTGGGCCGAGATCGCGAAGGCCGTCGCCGGCAGCAGGCCCCCGAACCAGCCGTTGCCGATGTGATAGGGCAGCGACAGGCCGGAATAGCGGATGCGGGTCGGGTAAAGCTCGACCAGCTGCGCCGCGATCGGGCCATAGACCATCGTCACCAGCACGATCAGGAAAGTCAGGATCAGCACTACCCTGATGTTCTGGCCGTTGAAGATGTCGAAGAAGTGGTCGGCCTTGGCGACGGTCGTGTTGTCGGCGGCCGTCAGCGGATAGCCCGCCGCCGTCAGCGCGGCGTTGATTTCGGACGTGAAGCGCGCCTTTTCCGCAGCCAGCGCATCGCCGGTCAGCGCATTGCCGTCATAGGACTGCACCACCGTCTCGCCCACCTTGACCGAGGCCACGGTGCCCGCCGGCGCATCCACGGTTTCCGAGTTTACGGAGGATTTGGACAGCGTTGCCTTGACGACATCGCAGCTGTTGTTGAACTGCGCCGTGCCCACCGGGTTGAACTGGAACGAGCAGTCGTCCGGCGCCGCGGTCACCGTCACGGGGATCTGCTGGGCCGCGTGCAGCGCAGGGTTCGCGACCGCCGTCAGCATCGGGAAGACCCACATATAGGTCAGCGCGGCCAGCGCGCAGCCGCCCAGGATGATCGGCTTGCGGCCGATACGGTCGGACAGCGAGCCGAAGAAGATGAAGCCCGCAGTGCCCAGGATCAGCGACCAGGCGACAAAGACGTTGGCGCTGAACTGATCGACCTTGATCACGTTCTGGATGAAGAACAGCGCGTAGAACTGGCCCGAATACCAGACCACGGCTTGTCCCGCCGTCAGGCCCAGCAGCGCGATCAGGGCGATCTTGCCGTTGCGCCAGTTGCCGAAGGCTTCCTTCAGCGGCGCCTTGGACTGCGCGCCTTCCTCCTTCATCTTCTTGAAGGCGGGGGATTCGTTCATCTGCAGGCGGATATACAGCGATATCAGCAGCAGGAAGACCGACCCCAGGAACGGGATGCGCCAGCCCCAGGCCTTGAAGGGCTCCAGCATGACCTGCGCGCCGGTGGCGTCCAGAAGCGGCTGGCCGTCAAGGCCAAGCTGCGGAACGGCAGGATAGTTCGCGTTGACATAGGACGTGACCAGCAGGATCACGACCAGCGACAAGAGCAGGCCCAGGGTCGCCGTGGTCTGGATGAAGGACGTGAAGTAGCCGCGCTGGCCCTGCGGCGCGTGTTCGGCCACATAGACCGCCGCCCCGCCGTATTCGCCGCCAAGCGCCAGGCCCTGCAGCATCCGCAGCGCGATCAGGATGATCGGCGCGGCGATGCCCCAGGAGGCATAGCCCGGCAGCAGGCCGACTAGGAAGGTCGAGAAGCCCATGATCAGGATGGTGGCCAGGAAGGTGTATTTCCGGCCGATCAGGTCGCCCAGGGCGCCAAAGACCAGCGCGCCGAAGGGACGGACCAGGAAGCCCGCCGCGAAGGCCAGCAGCGCGAAGACGTTGCGCGTGGCTTCCGGAAAGGCGGTGAAGAACTGCGCCCCGATGATCGAGGCCAGAGAGCCATAAAGATAAAAGTCGTACCATTCGAAGATGGTGCCCGCGGAAGAGGCCAGGATGACCTTCTTTTCCTCGGACGACATGGGACGCGAACGGGTCGTCGCGTCGGGCGATGCGTAAGCCATCAATCCTCCTCCTGTTGAACCAGCGGGTCGCTGGCATGGGGCCCGACGGTCAAGCCTTCTTCGGTCGCGTCCCCGGGGTAGCAGGGCGCGTGCGCGGGATTGCTCGTCAGGCAGGTATGGCGACGCCCGGTCCTCCTCTCCGGATGCCGCCCTTTTTCGCTGCACACGGGCCGCCCCCCTCCGCGGCCTTTTTGTCAGCCTCGGTTCATGCGGTTGGCGATCAGGTCGTCGACCACCTCGGGCTCG